>JBDRPT010000020.1:0-5170 GCA_043826785.1 Chloroflexota bacterium
AAGTGTCTGCCTGGGAAAATTCTCGGAATAATGTAAAGGTGCAAATTGATTGGCAGTTCAAGACAGATGATGCTCGTATAAAACTGAAGCGACTTTATCCTATCCTAAAACAACAATATTCAGGTTAGTGAAGCACTAGTACCCGGAGTTGCCGTAGTGAGTGATGTACACTTGAGATTAGCCACCATCAAACCCCATTTGTAAGCCTCCGCGTATTTTTAGGGAGGAATGCCAGAGAGCCGGTCTGCTCAAGCGCTGGCGACTTCCACCCGGGGCAGGGCCTGCATCGCCACGCGGACCGCTTTGCTGGGGTCGGCGTAGCCCACGGTTCATTATCCCCCTCGGGATAAATCAGGCATTGTCATAAGTATCGACAAACCCCGCAGTTTCTAGTTCCGACTGTCATGTTTTCAGAGGCTTTGGCAGCTTTCGAGGCGCCTGATCTCTGCTCCCCCTTGCCCTGGCTCCCCGAAACCTGTACAATCTTCTTAAGGCTATGCAGCAACTGTCCCAACCCGTGCGTAAATCCGAACGCCTGGCTGCCCTGGCCGGGCGTCTGCCCCTGCTGTGGGTCTCGCTGGCTTTCGCCTGCGGCGTCCTGCTGGCCAGCCGGGTGCAGTTCTCCACCCCGGCCTGGCTGACGCTTGCCGGCGCGGCAGCCCTGGCTGGAGCCATCCTCCAGGTCCTGGCGGCCCGCGGCCGGGTGCCGGCGCTCACCGGGCTGGTTGCCTTCTCCATCGTTTCCCTGCTACTCGGCGCGGCCCGCTACCAGGCCGCCATCCCCAAGATAAACGCCCACCACATCGCCTGGTACACCGACCGCCAATACCAGCTCTACGTCACCGGCTGGCTGGCTGAACTGCCCGACCAGCGCGATACCTACACCAACCTGCGCCTGCACGTCACTGCGGTGGACACCGGCGACGGCGACCTGCCAGCCGGGGGCCTGCTCCTGGCGCGGGTCGACCCGGGCCGGGATTTCCATTACGGGGAGGTCATCCGCCTGCGCGGCTACGTCACCACACCGGCGGAGAGCGAGGAGTTCTCGTACCGCGATTACCTCGCCCGGCAGGGCATCCATGCCACCATGACCGACGTCACTGCTATCTCACTCCAGATGCAGCAGGGCAACCCGGTCATGGCGGCGGTTTACTGGGTCAAGGAGCGCGCCGTCGAGAACGTCTACCGTATCTTCCCCGACCCGGAGGCTTCGCTCCTGGCCGGGATCCTGCTCGGCATGGATGCGGGCCTGGCGCCCGACCTGCAGCAGGCCTTCCAGGACACCGGCACCACCCATATCATCGCTATCTCCGGATTCAACATCGCCATCATCGCCGGGCTGCTCGTCACCGTCTTCAGCCGCCTGCTCGGACCGCGCCGCGGAGCGCTCGCCGCCGTCGTTGGGATCGCGGCCTACACCCTGCTGGTCGGAGCCGATCCGTCGGTGCTGCGCGCCGCCCTGATGGGCGGGCTGGGCCTGTTCGCCCGCCAGGTGGGCCGCCGCCAGACAGCTCTCATCACACTCAGTTTCACCGCCGCGGTGATGACAGCGATCAACCCGCACACCCTCTGGGACGCGGGCTTCCAGCTCTCCTTCGCCGCCACGCTTGGCCTGGTGCTGTATGCCGGGCCTTTTCAGGACTGGGCCACCGCCCGCCTGGCCCGTTTCACTGCGCAGTCCAACGCCCAGCGGCTCGCCCGGTTGTTCTCGGAGTACATCCTGTTCACCCTCGCCGCCCAGGTCACCACCCTGCCTGTGATCGCCTACCATTTCAAGCGCATCTCGCTTGTCTCGCTGGTCGCCAACCCCTTTATCCTGCCCGCCCAGCCCCCGGTCATGGTCCTCGGGGGACTGGCCCTGCTGCTCAGCCTGGTCTCACTCCCCGTCGGACAGTTGACCGCCTACCTCGCCCTGCCGTTTCCGGTATATACTATCCGTGTGGTCGAACTGTTTGCCCGGCTGCCGCAAGGGTCGCTCGTCCTGGGCGATTTCTCGCCCTGGTTCGGGGTCCTATTTTATGGCCTGCTGGGTACGGTGACATTCGCCAGCCCGGGCCTGAAGCAACGCCTGCGCAGCGTCCTGTCACCGGCGGCAATCCTTGCCACGCTTGGCATCCTCGTCATCCTGGTCTGGCGGGCCGTGTTCACGCTCCCCGACGACCGCCTGCACCTGACCTTCCTGGATGTCGGCTCCGGGAACGCCATCCTCATCCAGACGCCCACCGGACGCAATATACTGGTCAATGGCGGGCCGAGCACCGCGCGGCTGGCGGATGCACTCGGGCGGCGGCTCTCGCCTTTCGACCGCAGCCTGGACTATCTGGTCCTTGCATCCACCCAGGAGCAGGATGTCGCCTCGCTGCCTCGGACTGTGGAGCGCTTCCCGCCCCAGGCAATACTGTGGGCCGGCCGGGTCGAGGCCTCCTACCCCTCCCGCCAGCTCGACCGTTGGATCGCCGCCGAGGGCCTGCCGGTGACCTACGCGCTGCCCGGGCGCGGCCTGGACCTCGGCGCGGGAGCTCGTCTCGAGGTGCTTGCAGTCAGCTCGCGCGGCGCGGTGCTGCTGGTCGAATGGGAAGGGTTCCGCGCCCTGCTGCCCATCGGGGTAAATTTCAACACCCTCGAGGTCCTGGAATACGGGCAGGCCATCGGGCCGGTCAACCTGCTCCTGCTGGCCAGCTCCGGGCTGGCGCCGATCAACCCCCCGGAGTGGATCGACAGTTTGCATCCCCAGGTCATCATTTTGAGCGTTGCTGCCGGGGACGCCTTCGGCCTGCCGAGCGAGGAGACCCTTGCTGCTGCGGAAGGGTACACCCTGTTGCGCACCGACCGTAATGGCTGGATCGATGTCGCCACCGACGGCGCCCAACTCTGGGTGCAGGTCGAAAGGAGATGACACACTTGCGCAGGGGTGCCGGGCTGCCGTTGCCCCTGGTCGATCGTTGAGTTGTGTTTTTGCATCTTCTGTCCCTTGTGAAAGGAGGATTCGATGACAACCAAAGGCCGCACGCGCTGTGCCATTGCGCTCTACAAGACACCCTCGCTGGCGGATAAGACCGATAAAGTGATCCCCCGATCCGACCGGCCGGTGGAGATCACCGAGGAGCAGGGCAACTGGTTCAAGATCAGCTACCAGAAGCCCGGCGGGGGGACGCTGACCGGGTTCGTCCCACGGACGGCGGTCGCCTTGCCGCCGCCGGAGCGCCCGGCGCTCTTCCCGTCCATCGTCCTGCCATCAGGCGAGGCCGTCCCGGGGGTGCCGGGGACGACCCGCATGACCGACTTCAACAACTGGCTCAACAGCGGCGGCCAGCCGGGATGGATCCCGGGGAGCCTCTGGTCCCAGTTGACGTCCGAGAAGCGGGAGGCCATGGCTCAGGATGTCCGCGCCGTCATCGCCCGCATCCGCGGCCAGTTCGACGCCTGGCAGCTGGAGGTCCACAGCCACCGGCGGCGGTCGCAGGCGCTGATGGAGGAGCTGGAAGTATACGTCGCCGGCGGACAGGACATGCTGGCGGCTGACTCGGCGATGGTCTATCTCCTTCCCGCCCGGGACGATCAGCAGATCGAGCGGGTCGAATCCGGGGATATCCTGCTGTGGACCGGCGTGCTCCACCTGGAGCAGTCCCTGCTGCAGAAACAACTCTGGCACAAGGTCAAGATCTTCAAGTTCGACAGCGATGTGGACGGCTGGATCCTATCAGACAGCCTGGCCGCCTACAATTACCCCACTCCGCAGAACGACCCGGCCGTTCCGGCCAACGCCGCCAACGTCTTCGACCTGTCCCAACCCATCCTGCGCTTGCCTGCCGACCAGGCTGTCATCCAGGCGCGCGCCAGCGCATTGGCTGCCAACTGGGGCGCGGCCCAATATATCGACGTCGTCCCGGTAATCGGGGCAACATCCAGCGCCCTGGGCGGCGGCAGGATCCACTATCGTCTGTGCGGCGAGTTCTGCTGTGCGGTGATCGCCGGGAAGGACATCTACCCGTTGCTGCAACAGTGGAAGACATCCAACTCTGATACGGCCATGCGCATCCTGAAGCAGAACACCGGCACCTTTGCCCAAAACCTGATCAGCCTGCTGCGGCTGTTTGCGATCAACTCTAACCTGTTCGATGCCCGCGCTAACAGGGGGAGCCTGAAGCCCCATCGCCTGCAGGCAGAGCTGGCCGCCGGAAGAGTCGCCATCACCGGCGTCAGGATCGGCGGCCGGGGACCGGTGGACCCCGAGAAACACATCGACCATTGGGTGGTGCTGTTAGACGTCCTGCCCGTCGGGGCAAGCGGCTGGGTGCGCATTTACAACCCCTTCCTGAATCAGGAGGAGGTCTATCTCTACGACACTTTCATGGATTCCTTCTGGAAGTTCCCCTACTGGACCTGGGTCGAAAACCCTGTCCGGGTGGAGGCCAACCCTCCACAGTGACCGGTGATGATGGAGAGCCAGCTGCGTGCCTGAGCCGACCAAGGTAGAACTGCGGGCGGAGTTCAAGCGCCAACGCGACGCCCTCGGCGAGGAGGAGCGGCGAAACGCCAGCCTTGCGATCTGCCGGCGGATCGCGACCTGGCCCTCCTTCGCCCGTGCAGAAACGGTGCTAAGCTACCTGCCGATGCGCGCCGAGGTCGACCTGACCCCCTTGCTGGAGATGCATCCCGAAAAACGCTGGGCACTGCCGCGCATTCTCCCGAAGGGCAAAATGGCCTTTCACCTATACCGACCCAGCGAGCTGGTCCGTCATCCCTACGGGATGCTCGAGCCGCCGGTGGGTGCGCTCCCCGTATCGGCCGACCTGGTCGACCTGGCCCTGGTCCCCGGTCTGGCTTTCGACCGGGAGGGCTGGCGGCTGGGTTACGGGGGCGGGTTCTTCGACCGCTTCCTGGCCAGGTTCGATGGCCAGAGCGCCGGCGTGTCCTACCAGGCGCTCTTTGTCGAGCGGCTACCCCATGCCTCCCACGATATCCCGGTTGGTTATGTGGTGACCGAACTGGGATTGTATACCTGCCGCGGGAACCCTGCATGAGCAGGCGTGATGCCTCAAAGCAAAATGTTACTATGGGGATACGTTGCCTCAGAAAGAATGTTACCGTGAGATATTCCAAAGTTTAGCCACTTTTGCGTCGATCGAGGTTCGGAGTTGAACCGGATTGAGTTGGACATACAAGTTTG
>JBDRPT010000021.1:0-10405 GCA_043826785.1 Chloroflexota bacterium
GGGTTCGGGCGGGTGCATTTCCTGCTCGTATGAGAGCTTCAAGTTCTTGGCGTTTTTCATCAGACAGTTCAACAAAGTATTTTGTTTTCATCCACCAAGTATAAACGATGTTCACTATTCAGGTTAGTAAGATACTAGAAAGCCCAGGCATCTATTCTACCGATCCACAACTCCTATTCCCGACCAAGCCTGGAAGGATCCTTCATGCTGATTTGGCGAGTAAATGTAAGCGACCGGAAGATTAGTCGAGAACCAATCCCCGGATCATGGGAACGACTTGGGGGGCGAGGACTCGTTGCTCGCATCCTTGTTGACGAGGTACCTCCTGCTTGCGAACCACTTGGACCGAGAAACAAATTGATCTTTGCGCCCGGATTACTGGTCGGGCATATGCTGTCATCCTGTGACCGGATTTCGATCGGAGGCAAGAGTCCGTTAACTGGGGGAGTTAAAGAAGCCAACGCTGGTGGCACGACTGGATTTCAGATGGCGTTGTTGGGAATGAAAGCCTTGATTATCGAAGATTGGCCAGCGGATCCAGGCTTATCGATCCTGTATCTAAGCGCAAGCGAAGCTCGGTTTGACCCTGGTGGTGAATTTACCGGCTTAGGCGTTTACGAATCTGCGTCTCGTCTGATTGAGCGTTATGGCAGGCGAGTTGCGATCGCGTTAATAGGCCCCGGTGGCGAGATGAAGCTCGCCTCTGCCGGGATACAAAATCTGGACAAAGAAGATATTCCCTCACGGATCGCTGCACGAGGTGGCTTGGGGGCTCTGATGGCTTCCAAGGGGTTGAAGGCAATCGTTTTTGATGGGCGCGATGGAGTCAAGCCTCCGATAAACGATACTGAATTATATCGGGCTGCCCAAAAGGTATACAACCAGGCGGTTCTCAATCATCCTCAAACGCATGTATATCGTGATTATGGAACTGCTGCTATGGCGGCGATGTGTGATGGCCTGGGGGCTTTACCAACACGGAATTTTTCCACGGGAACTTTTGAACATGTCGAGTCGATCGGCGGGGACGCTTTACGCGAGCTACTGGGATCACGTGGTAGAGCCAGCGACCCAACCCATGCGTGTATGCCGGGTTGCACAATCCGGTGTTCCAATGTCTTTGGAGATGAAAACGGGAAGGTAGTTGTCTCTCCTCTGGAATACGAGACGATTGGATTGATGGGCTCTAATCTCGGAATCGACAATCTAGATATCATTGCCAGGATGAACTGGCAGGTAAACGATCTCGGGCTAGACTCGATCGAGATTGGAGCAGCCCTTGGAGTCGCAGCGGAAGCCGGTTTGATGGATTGGGGAGATGGGTTTCGTGCACTGGAATTAATAGCTGAAATCCGCGATGGTTCACCACTGGGGCGCGTCCTCGGTAATGGCGTAACATTGACCGGGAAGGTTCTTGCTATTGAGAATGTGCCTGCAGTTAAAGGGCAAGCGATGTCGGCATATGATCCCAGGGCCATCAAGGGCACTGGGGTTACTTATGCTACATCTCCACAAGGGGCCGATCACACGTCAGGATTAACAATCAGGGATCCCATTGATCATCTCAGCCCTGCAGGCCAGGCGGTTGCATCCAGAGCAAAGCAAATCACTATGGCCGGTTATGATAGCCTGGGTGCATGCATCTTCTCCGGTTTTGGATTTGCCGCGGCTCCTCAAGATACAATCCAGAAGCTGCTCCATGCTCGTTATGGCTGGGATATTGACAATGACATTCTACAGCGGCTGGGAAAAGAAACGTTATCCCTGGAACGGGAATTCAACCTCCGGGCAGGCTTTTCCAAAGAACACGATCGGCTACCAGAGTGGATGACGAGAAAACCACTGCCACCCCACAATTGTGTTTTTGATGTTCCCGACGAGGATCTCGATTCTATGTTCGATTGGTAAATAAAATGCTTCCCTGGATTCCAATCAGAATCAGGAAATCCAGGGAAGCAGGCTAAGCCACCGAAGGGATTTGAACCCTTGACCTGGCGTTTACGAAACGTCTGCTCTACCGACTGAGCTACGGTGGCGATGTGTACTCCCGAAGGCATTAGCGGCGGGGATTATAACAGGATAGGTGAATATCCTGCAAGTTAAGATCACATCAAGTATACTCACTAAATACTATGTTACGTGTTGCGATGCTTTCCTTCCATACCTGTCCGTTAGCAACACTGGGGGGGAAAGATACGGGCGGGATGAATGTATATGTCCGTGATCTTACCCGTGATCTGGGAAGACTAGGTATTCACGTCGATGTATTTACAAGATCACAAGACGAACACGTCCCCCACGTCTTACATGACCTTGGATTTGGTAACCGGGTCGTACATGTGAAAGCGGGTCCGGAAGTGCCTCTTCCAAAAAAGGAATTGGTCAGGTATATCCCCGACTTTGTAGAGGGGGTCAGGAAATTTAGCATCGAAAAGGGGATCAAATATGATCTCATCCATAGTCATTATTGGATGTCGGGCGCTGCTGCGGGATCTTTATCAGACAATTGGGGTGGTGTACCGATTATACATATGTTCCATACGCTTGGTGAAATGAAGAACCGGGTTGCCAGGGGGAAAGAAGAAAGAGAAGGGGATTACCGTCTCGATGGGGAACGGAACGTACTGCGTCGAGCTGATAGGATCATCGCCGCGACGCTGGCCGAGAAAGCTCAGCTGGAATGGTTGTATAAAGCAGACGTTTCTAAGATCACAATAATACCTCCGGGAGTGGATGTCAGCCGTTTCTATCCGATACCGAAGGATGAAGCTCGCCAGTTCATCGGACTCGCCCCAGAAGATCGGATGATTCTCTATGTTGGCAGAGTAGAGCCATTGAAGGGGCTGGAAGTATTGATAAAAGCAGTGTCTTGTCTGCGGCTCCGTGATTTGAAGGAACCAGTACACTTGGCGATCATCGGAGGAGATCCCGAAGCAGAGCCACCAGATTTGACAGCGGAAATGACCCGCATTCAGAAGCTTTGTGACGATCTATGCATGGGAAAAATGGTCGTGTTCTTAGGAAAAAGAGATCAGGATACTCTGCCGTATTATTATTCCGCTGCTGAAGTACTAGTCATGCCATCGCACTATGAATCCTTTGGGATGGTGGCCCTGGAAGCAATGGCATGCGGGACGCCCGTCATTGTTTCGCAGGTTGGCGGGCTTGCATTTTTGGTCCAGGACGGAGTGACGGGTTTCGCTATCCCAGACGGGGATCACGACATTCTCTGTGACAGGCTTAGCAGTTTATTGGGTGACGTGTCGCTATCTAGTCGCCTTGGAAACCGGGGCGCAGAATACGCGCGCGACTATGCCTGGGAGCGAATCGCCAAGCAAGTCGTAGGTGTATATAATGAGGTTTTTTCTGCTAAAGGAATCGTTTGAGAGTTCCGCCAGGTATTATTCTTTCACCTTAATGTAGAACAAAGTTGACCCGTTGATCTCCTGCGTCCGCATCTCGTATTTATCCTTGTAGCCACCGATCAGCCTGGATAATTGTCGATGGCCATAAGTGCGGGGGTCGAATCCGGGATCAAGTTGGTAGAGGGCATTTCCCACTTTATCGAGGCGGGCCCAGCCATCTTCCTGCATGGCGATCTCGAGAGCTTGGTGGAGTAACGGGATGGGCTCGGCTTCGGATTTTTTACTGCGCTTATCAGTGGTGCTCCGGCTTTTTGATTCCTTTGGTTTGGTGACCAGGTTTTCGGTGTATACGAATAGGTCGCATGCGTTGACAAACGGCTTGGGGGTCTTCTTCTCCCCGATCCCCATGACATAGACACCCGATTCACGAATGCGAGTCGCCAATCGGGTGTAATCACTATCGCTTGAGACCAGACAGAATCCCTCGACAACTCTCGAGTGGAGGATATCCATTGCATCTATGATCATAGCACTATCGGTTGCATTTTTCCCAATAGTGTAGCGGAATTGTTGGACCGGTTGGAAGGCATGAAAATTCAGGGTATCTTTCCAGGAATTCATCGATTGGGTTGTCCAATCACCATAAATACGTCTCACTGTAACCAGACCGTATCTCCCGGCCTCAACCAGCATTTGCTGGAGTAAACTTGCCTGTGCATTATCTCCATCGATGAGAATAGCAATCTTGTGACGAGAAATTGTAGTTAATTGTTCTTCTGGCATGAAAAAATCTTTCTGTTAGTTTGAGTAATAACAAGACCTATTATACAACCCTTTAGAGAATCGATATAGCAGATTGCTTACTGAATATCAATTTGCTAATTCTTGCATAAAAAATGAAAACCAACTCCTTCTAGATGGAATATCTCCATTATTAAAAAAAATGCTATACTTCTACTTAGCGCTGAAGAGGTTTCATGGAAAGAAAAAAAGTAGTACGTTCGGGCATCCACGCATCTCCCGTGCCGGAAATCAGCGGAGAGGAATATTTCCGAGTCCTTGCGGAGACGACCCCATCATCTATTTTCATTTTCCAGGATGAATATTTTTGCTATGTAAATTCTGCAACGGAAAGATTGACTGGGTACAACCGTTCAGAATTAACCAAAATGAAACTTGTGACCTTGTTTTCGGGCGAGTCCAAAGATGAAATTCGCAAGATCAGACTTCGGGTGCAAAACCCAGGTGGTAGCCTTGAACGGAATGAATACAAGATTAATACTAAGAACGGTGAGGAACGATGGATCGACCTTACCATAGCTCCAATTGAATATAACGGTGCACCCGCTGGTCTAGGAACTGCATTTGAGATTACTGAACGTAAGCGCGCCGACGTGCTTCAGGACGCGGTGTACAGAATTGCCCAGGCAGCAGATCGATCTGAACACCTAGAAGATCTATTCCTTGCAGTACATGCAATCATCGCCGAGGTCATGATTGCGAATAATTTCTTCATTGCCTTGTATGATCCCAAAGAAGATCATATTGTCTTTCCGTACTATGTCGACCAGTATGACCCTCCCCCGGGGGCGATCAACCCTAGCAAGGGACTAACCGCCTATGTTCTAAGGAAAGGAAAATCCTTGCTCTGTACATTATCCGTTCACGAAGAATTGGAAAGGCAGGGCGAGGTTTCTTTGATCGGAACCCCCTCGAAAATCTGGCTGGGCGTACCTTTAACAATCGATAATAGTGTCATTGGTGTAATGACCGTCCAAGATTATGAAAATTCCTCGGCCTATACAATCCGTGAGCAGCGTGTCTTGGAATTTGTATCATCCCAGGTGGCGATGGCGATCCACCGCAAGCGTGACGAGGATGCGCTGCGAGAGAATGAGGCCAGGGTCCGTCGGCGCGCCGATGAAATGTCTGCCCTGTACGAGACGACGCGGGATATCACGACTCAGCAGGATCCGACCGAGCTTTTGCAGACTCTTGTGGACAGGGCCGTCTCCTTGCTTGGAGCGAGGGGCGGTTCAGTATATTTATTCGATCAGACCCGCCAGGAACTTGAACTAGTTGTGGCGCATGGTTACCAAGGGTATCTCGGAGCACGCTTGAAGGTCGGGGAAGGCCAAGCCGGTTTGGTTGCTAAGACACTTCGGGCTTCAGTGATCGATGACTACCGGACCTGGAAGCATCGTTCCAACAAATTTGATATTCGGCCAGTTACATCTGTTATTGCAGTCCCGATTGTTTACAGTGGCGGTTTGATCGGGGTGCTTTCGGCTTATGAGTTTTTCGATAGCGAAACCATCCCCTGGAGAAAATACCAGCAAGCGGATATCGACTTATTATCATTCTTTGCTGGGTCGGCTGCTAGTGCAATCCATAATGCACGCCTCTTCAGCGAGACCCGTCAACGGCTGATCGAGTTGGATGTCCTTTATCAAGCAAGTTTAGCAGCGAATCAGATCCAAAGTGTGAAATCCGTCGCTCAAAGGATCATCGATACTCTAGAGAAGATGCTAGACTGGGAAGCGTCGATATGGACAAAAGACAATATCCAACTAAAACCTTTGATGATCGCTCACTTTACCAGAGGATTAGATGGTAGGCGATTGGCGAAGATGTCTGAGAAATTCAACAGCCTAATCCAATCCTATGAAAATGGAATTGTAGGATACGTGTGTAAACACGGGGAGATTATACGGACTGGTGACGTTCATGCTAGTGAGCACTATATCGAAGGAAGTGCAGATACGAAATCTGAGATGTGCGTTCCTCTGAAGCTTGGCGGGAAACTTGTGGGGTGCATCAATGTGGAGAGCTCCAGGGCCGATGCTTTCAGTGACCATGATGAGCGGTTATTAACGACAATCGCCAACCATGCTGCGATAGCGATAGAAAATGCACGGCTGTTTGAGAATGCGAATCAAATCGCAGTCCAACAGGCAGCCTTGAATACTATCATTACAGCGGCAACGCACGCCGGGATCGATATAGAATTTCTCTTGGCTATGGCACTTGAGGAAACTCTCCACGCTCTTAATTTAGAGTTTGGTGCGATCTGGTTGTCATGGTCGCCACGAATACTACATCAGATTGCTACCAAGGGTATTCCTCAGGCTACTCTCTCGCTATTGGCGGTGATGACAGCGGCAGGCGAGAACGATCAATTTTCATTATTACCCGTTAATGACTGGAAAGATGAAAAAGGGCAATTGGCGGATGCTTTTCTATCGTTGGGATTTCGTGCAACGATGATAGCGCCTCTCCTCTCGGGGGATAAACGAGTAGGCGGCCTGGTCGTGGCATCGAAGGATCAGATGACCTGGCCAAAGGATGAAATTGCATTTGTCGAAAATGTAGGTCGTGAGATTGGGGCTGCTGCAGAACGAGCCAAGTTGTTCAGAGAGACTCAAGCACGCTTAGCGGAGCTAGAGGCAATTAATCGAGTCTCTTCAACGCTTAGGCTCACCCGTACGCTTGGAGAAATGTTACCCGAGTTAATTGACGAGACACTCCGAGCTTTAGAGACGGATACAGGGTCAATCTGGTTGTATTCTTCAGAATCGAATAAATTGAAACAGGTTATTGGGAGGGGCTGGTGTGCCGAGGCAATGCACGTGGAATTGGAAAAAGGGGTGGGCATCCCGGGAACCGTTTTTTCTACCAGCGATATCCTCTTCTCAAGAGATGTTCATCTTGACCCGGTAACATCACCCGCATTGCGACCATTTGTCCCCGCCGGGTGGGGAGCGGTGTGTGTACCAATCTTATCTGAAAATGAGACCATCGGCGTTTTGTTCGTATCTGGTAAAGGGCGAGAATTCAGCGGACAACAGTCACGACTCCTTGTGACCCTAACGGATATGGCCGGGAATGCGATCACACGCTTGCGGCTCTATGAGCAAACCGAAAAGCATGCCACGGAACTAGAAACCCGCGTAGCTGCTCGAACAGCAGAGCTGAGGGATGCATTAGAAAAAATGCAGGAAGCCGACAGGTTGAAATCTGAGTTCATCATAAATGTAAATCATGAGCTAAGAACACCGTTGACAAACCTGATCCTATACCACCAGATGTTGAGAGTCAATCCTGCAGTGAAAACAAACGACCGGTTAGATGTCATTGGACGCGAACTTCAGCGTTTGCGAATACTAATCGAAGACTTGTTAAATTTATCGAGATTTGATCTTGATCAAGTTATGTTTACGCCAATGCCCCAAGATCTAAACTACATTGTTGAAACGCTGATTAATGACCGTATGTCCCTCGCTGAAGAGCGCAATCTAAGAATCAAAACCGAGCTATCGCCAGATCTCCCGGCAGTCTGGCTTGATGAACCGATGATTGTTCAAGCAGTCTCAAACCTGGTTACGAATGCCATGAACTACACCCCTGCTGGAGGCCAGATCGATGTGCGGACATCCCGGGTGGACTCTGAATGGGTTTCGGTCACAATTTTAGATGACGGCCTCGGTATTAGCGAGGACGAACTCCCCCATCTTTTTGATCGTTTCTTCCGAGGAAAAGCAGGTCACGATTCTGGAGCTCCTGGTACAGGTCTTGGACTCGCGATTGTAAAACAAGTCATCGAACGACACTCCGGTCGAATCGAGGTCGGTCGGAATGTCAATGGTAGGGGGGCCAAGTTTACCATCATTCTTCCGAGAATAAATAAACAAGAGCCAAACTAGGGCTCTTGTTTGAAGCACCCCCGGCGAGACTCGAACTCGCGACCACTGGATTCGAAGTCCATTACTCTATCCAACTGAGCTACGGGGGCAGCAAGCGAATTATAATCGAAAAGTTGCTCTTTACTCATTCCTGGCGCCATGATATAATCTGCCCCCGTGCCAGTAAATGGCAATCATTTAAATATAGGAAATTACTATGATTGACCTAAACAAGACCTTCAATGTTTCAAAGAATCCCGCCATCCCAGAATTGTCGCCCGGAGACCAGGTAAGTGTTCACGTGCGTATCAAGGAAGGGGAACGCGAGCGTATTCAAGAATTCAAGGGTACGATCATTCGCCTTCGCAAGGGTGGGAACAATGCAAATTTCACTGTCCGCCGCACGGCCAGCAATGGTATAGGTGTGGAGCGGACATTCCTGCTGTACTCCCCTCGGATCGACAAGGTCGTGATTGAGCGTCACACCCACGTTCGCAGAGCCCAATTATATTTCTTGCGTGGATTGACCGGCAAGAAATCGAAACTCAAGCAGAAGTTCGAGTAAGTATTTGCGTTATTGCTTAGAATAGTAGGGTGCAATAGGGGTTGCACCCTTTTCGATTATCGGGAACCTTGTGAAAAACCCAATCATCGGATTAACTACTATGTCAGGTCCAAACGCAGATGGCTATCCATCTGCTTGGTTATTGCAAGCCTATGTCGACGCGGTAATTATTGCAGGAGGGGCTCCGGTGCTTTTGCCCAGTGGGCTTTGCGCTATCGATTGGAGGGGTGTCTACGATCGCCTTGATGCTGTGCTCTTCACCGGGGGAGGCGATATTGAGATAAGCAGATCTCACGGCGAGATCCACGAAAAGGTCGCCCTGGTGGACCCACAGCGTGATGAACTGGAGCTTGTTCTGTTACGAGAAGCGATCAATGATCGCAAGCCATTTCTGGGCATCTGCCGGGGTTGTCAGATCGTAAACGTAGGATTGGGGGGCTCGTTATATACTCATATCGAAGACCATTTCGAGAATGCTATTAAACATGACTTCATGCCCGGCTGGCCACGGAACAATATCGCTCATGAAGTGGTAATTAAAGCGGAAAGCACGCTAAAGAGGATTGTGACTCTCGCGGAGTTGGCTGTGAACAGCCTTCACCACCAGGGGATAAAGACCCTTGGAAAGAGATTGATCCCAAGCGCGATAGCTCCCGATGGGCTGGTTGAAGCGATTGAGCTTGAGGGTCACCCTTTTGGGCTCGCTGTCCAATGGCATCCTGAATGGTTGCTTGATAAACCCGAATCGCGCGCTCTCTTTGAGGCCTTTATCATCGCGGCGAAATCAACCAGGGTAGAATAGAATGGCCGATAACAGTCAAATTGGCGTATTTGACTCCGGTGTTGGGGGACTGTCAGTATTGCGGGAAATACGCAAACGTTTACCAAGTCTGGCAATCCATTATTTTGCCGATCAAGGGCACGCCCCCTATGGCCAACGACCCCTTGGGCAAGTCAGGCATTTCGCTGTTGGAATAACCAGGTTCCTTCGTAATATTGGATGTGAGATCATTGTTGTGGCATGTAACACGGCTTCTGCTGCAGCTCTCCATCATCTCCGCAGAAAATTCGAAGACATCCATTTTGTTGGCATGGAACCCGCAATCAAGCCGGCAGCGGAAATTACCCGTACGGGGTTTGTGGGGGTTCTCGCTACAACGGCTACATTTCAGGGACAGTTATATGCATCTGTAGTTGAACGCTTTGCAAATGATGTTCAATTGCTACAAAGTACCTGTCCAGGCCTTGTCGCACAAATTGAAAAGGGCGAGATGGACACAAAAAAAACCCATGAGATCCTGGAAGCCGCAATCACACCTATGCTTCAGAAGGGGATAGATACAATCGTACTCGGCTGCACACATTACCCCTTGGTGATTCCATTAATCCAGAAAATCGCGGGACCAGAAGTCAGGGTGATTGATTCGGCGCCAGCAGTTGCCCGGCAGGTCGAACGAGTCCTCTTGTCTAATGAAACAAGGATCGCCAGTGGGGGTCCAGGCAGCCTTGTTTTTTATACAAGTGGGGACAGGATAGTATTTTGCAATGGACTACCTGTATTGCTGGGAGAAACGGGGCCAGTCAGACAGGCGAGATGGAAGGGAAATAAAATAATAATCGAAGCATAGAACCCCAATCCAAGATTTGACAAAAATGCAAAATCCGGTGCAAATCGGCCAGTGAATCCGATGTAAATCGGCCACCGATTCTGGAACAAATCGGCCAGTGATTCCGGCGCAAATCGGCCACTTTTTGGATAACATCGGAATTGGTGGCCGAAATCGATCGGAATC
>JBDRPT010000022.1:0-8006 GCA_043826785.1 Chloroflexota bacterium
CGGGGTGTAACTGTGTTGGCATTGATAACATCGGTATCGTTGACTACCAGCCGCTGTTTTGCCATTTTTATATTGCTTGGTCGTGTCGTGACATTTCGGACATCTCATACACCTATTTTACACATAATCTTCGCCACTCCCTCTAATAAAAGGTTTACACACAATATTCAATTATGTGCTAAACTATACCGCTTGTTAAACAAAAGTTCTAAAATAAAGGCATAGCTTTGATTTGGAACTCATGCGTAACCTAGCAAATAATCGAAGAAAGGAGTTCCAAATCATGGCAAAAGAACAAGGTACTGTAAAATGGTTCAATGGCACCAAAGGCTATGGCTTTATCGAGCGTGACGCCGGTGGAGACGTTTTCGTTCACTTCAACGCTATCCTTGGCGAAGGCTTTAAAAACCTTGATGAAGGTCAACGAGTAGAATTCGACGTCGTGCAAGGCCAAAAAGGGGCCCAAGCTCAAGACGTTGTAGCTCTCTAAAAACCCCAATTGTAATTATCAAAGACAGGACAGCTAATCTTAGCTGTCCTGTCTTTATATCTCTGGCGACCCCAAGCAATCGCTTCTTCAGTCCCCTTGTCAATGTATTTCTTATCAGAACCATCATTTTGTTGAATTGGCAGCTCAACGAATCAGCTAACCGGTTCGCCGATACTTTTAAGACGCGCTTATTTCAACATAGCCATAGTTTGTATTTTTCGCGTCGCGCATCGCGTAGCATATCATACCCGCTGCAGGTCCCTCACGCAGTACACCCGCCGCAGGTCCCCGGAGGGGAGATGGTGCGGAGGGGGCAGGGAGCGAATGAGGGTAGGGGTAGCGGCGGTGGGGTTGGGCGTTGCATTGGAGCTTATTAACTATTGCCCCAGAGCATAAATCCTTTCTGATACTGGTAAAGATAGATGAATAAACACTATTAAATATTTACTACCCCAGATGGTCTGGTCCTCTGAATATATTTCATCTTCGGGAAGATAAGCAGGAATCACGATAACATTGTATTGACTGATAATATCATCTTGTAGTAATGCATGTGCAAAAAGATCGTAACTGACAATGATATCAGGCATCGTCGATCTGACATATTCTGGCGGAATTGCTCCAAGAACACCACTTTCCCGCAGTTCGGGAACTTCCATTGGGTGAAAAGCTAGCGCATCTGGTGATGCCAGACCAACAGCATCAAGAATTTGACCTTCGAAGGCGTACCCAAGTCCGCCAATCTCAGATGTAAGCAATGTTGCATTTGGATACTCATCGTTGAGAATACTTCCCACCTCTAAATATGTTTTAACCCGTGCCCCGCTTTCAAAAAAATAATAAGCACTGGGGTTATAGACGCTTGCATAAAAGGTTCTTATGATAGAAATTGCAGAGAGCAGAAATAATGCGATCAGGGGTATTATTAAGGTGATGTTTCTTGGAAATTCAATTTCGAACGAGCATACGAAGCAAGCAACCAGGATAGGAATCATGTAGAGTGGAGTGTACCAGGCAAATATTAGAGCAGGTCCAAATACGTAGATACCAATAATTCCGAGGCTCAAAAGGCAAAATATCATGGCCCAAAAATCCTTGATGATTTTCTTTTCTCTAAATACTGCCCAACTCGTCATAATCACAGTGACTAAAACGGTTACGCTGATTATGCCAAAGAGAATGTGATTATTGCGTTTTAGGATGATAGGCAATGTGGTAAACATATAGAGTAATATATCAAAGGTAGTTAATGAATAAATTGTCGATTTTGCAATGATCGAATGCGGCATAAGTGTATGATAAAAATACAGATCGTAAATGGTAAAAGGGATCAACCCGAGAAGACTATAACCGATTATTTGACGCAGTCGAAATTGTTTATTTACAATAACAAATAAGATAGTTAATCCAATTAGAATAAATAATTCTACTCGGAAAAAGGTGGCAAGTCCAAGCAGGGCAAAACCTGAAGGTTTTGAGCGTATTAGGAGATAGATACCTAATCCTGCTATCAGCAAAGCGAATGGTGTTTCCATTAGCCCGATGCTGGATGGTAAAAGCAAGGCTGTAAATGATACTTGGAAAAGCAATTTCTTTGAAATTGAAAGCCGATTTTTTAGCAAGACTTCCACAATTCTCGTGTAAACATACAATCCGCACAATAATATAAGAGCATTTGTAATACTGATAATCAATGGGAAGTTGTTTTCAATGTTAATTAAATTGGCAATACCAAATGGTATTGTGAGAAAAACAATCCAGCCTGAAGATGTGCTCACCTTAACCATATCATTTGTGTTGTAGTATGGATTTCCGGTTTCAAAAAGGTTACGCACTACTCGGAAATGGATGAATGCATCATCAAAAGCATAGTGGTACAACCGGACATGAATCACGACCAGGCAACTTGCTAGAAAAAAGCAGAAAAATCCTGTTAACCAACCTGTAGCTCTAATTCTCGGCATTAATTTCATTTAATGGCTCAATGTGGATCGATAGTAATTACCTAACGGCCTCGATCTGTGCGCTGCGACTGGGCTGGCAAAGAGTGGTGACATACCAGAACGCTCTCTGGCAAGGCACGCCCGAATTGCCCCGCGGTAACCGCGTTCGCTCCAGCGGGTTGTTATGCCGCCTGATAGCCGTTACTCGTCCGGATTGCGGTGCGCTGTCGCATCTTCGTCTACCCAATCCTCTCCTTCCCATACCATTTCTTTCCTTCCTGGCACTCTGCGGGTCGGGCCGGGTCAGGCTGCCAGCCGAGATTCAGGGGGCAGGGATACGGTATAAAACAGTGCGAGAGGTTTGATCGATGATCTCCAACATGGAAAACAACTGTGCCACCTGCTCGGGGTTATCAACCAGGCTGTCTCCGGCAAATTGGTATAGTACATAGGTATATTCCTCTGCCTGCCAGGCCTGTAACACTTTTTCGGGTGTCTGGTAGAGATAAAAGTCGTGAGCCAGATTTTGGTTGATGGGATCAGCATATACCGAACGCGTCATCTGGTAACTGCGCGGCTCGAATACGAAATAAACGCGCGCGTCTTCTGGAGTTTGATCCACCAGTGCCAGCGCATCGTCATAATTTGGCTGGAATCTCTCATAGTACGTCTGGCGACTGTTCATCCCTAGAGCGGTGGCCAGCGGATTACGCACCAGCACGAACAGGCCTAAGTCAAGCAAGTTGACCGACAAGAAGATCAGCAGCAGAGTCCTTAGGATAAAGCTGATCCGGAATCTCTGGAGATCAAGGAGCTCCAATTTTTCCCAGGCCAAACCCATTAATGGCGCCAACAACATCAACCCTGGAAACAACAGGCGTGATTGCCACAAGGCGGCTGTGCTAATTACACCTATCGTCCAGAATATGATGTTGGCAAGGGCGAATAATGCGGGGAGCAGGATACCCTGGCGTTTATTCTCGTCCTCTAGACGGATCCGCCACAATGTCCAGAGGGCGATTGGGAGCAGGATTAACCAAACCGGTCCGATGCGGCCATCGAAAAAGTTCATGTCGCGGTGCCCAAGGGTGATATTTATTGGCAATAGTATAATTTCGAGGAAAGACCAGCCAATCCCTGAGCCAGCCTCCGAGTACTGCGCAGCGAGGAATGGATCCCAGTTTTGACCTCCAAAGACGAAAGGGTAGACAGGGTTGCCCATCCAGATCCAGTTACGGACATACCAGGGCGAAGCCACAATGGCCGCAGGGATCCCGATCCAAAGGATGTTGCGCAGCATCTCGCCGGCGTTCCGGCGTTGCTTCCAGATGATCCAACCCACTATTGTTATCGGAAGGATAAAACTGGTATATTTGACTCCCATTGCAAGGCCACAATAGACGCCGCACAGGGCAAAAATGCGCCGGTCTCTCACCTCTAGCGAACGCCAGAGCAGGTAGACGGCGGTGGCGCAGGTAAACGCCAGCGTCATATCGGTGTATGCCCAGGATGCCAGCAGCGGCAGCGACGGGACGGACACAATCACTGCCACTGCACGCCAGGCAGTCGTGTTGCCCCAAATCCTCTCAACCCACCTCCAAATCAGCAGCACTGTGAGCACACTACATGCCAGGTGTAAGAATTGCGCTACCATGTCACTGCCCAATGCCAACCCCCAGGTGTACATACCCTCCACGAGGCCTGGGTACCAGTAATGTGGGATAATCGTCGCGGCTGTCAGGCCGCCATTTTTTAACCAGGCTTCAGGGATGGCCAAATGATAGAGAAGCGCATCAAACGAGTCAGCAGGCGGCGCAAACGCCAGGATGAACGCCAACCCCAGGAATATTATCACCAACCAGGGAATCCAGGCCAATTTTCGTTCCAAGGGAGTTCGTAGATACTGCCATAAGAGTTGGAAGTCCTGCTGGATCAAGCGTAGCCAGCCTGCAAAGCCAGCAATGGCGAATAAAACGATCTGAATGCTTGCATATACATTAGGGTGATTTACACCTGATGCGGCCAAACCAAATCCTGACAGGCCAAAAAAACCTAATCCCAGGCCGGTACCCAGCAGAACGCGCTCTGGTCCGTTAATAAATGGAAACCAACGCCTTAATATCCCGCTTCCCAATGCTGCCGCGTTGATCAACATCGTAGTTGTCGCCAACAGGGACAAAATCACATCTAGTAGTCCTGATGTAATTTGCATAGCCAGCGGGTGTTGAACGGTGAAAAACGCAGCCAGCACGAATCCAAGCCATATGAGGAAGAGCAAGACGAGAGGCAACTTGATCCTATTCATGGAATGATTATAACCAAGATTGATTTTCCTCCTGTCCGGCTAGCGATGACATCTCTTGCCGGGCAGCGCAGCGAAGCATATCATACCTGCCGACCGCGAAGCGTCCCCGGAGGGGAAGGTCCCTCACGAAGTACACCCGCCGCAGGTCCCTCACGCAGTACACCCGGAGGGTGCGGAGGGGGCAGGTGCGGAAGGGGGAAGGGTACCCCCGATGGGCGTGCCGGCGGGGCGGATTAGCAAATCCTTTTGATATTATGGCACGAAACTTGGAAAACCGCGCCGGTTTTTTCACCCAGAATCCCTGGGACGAAGCGTAGGGGGCAGGGCGAAATTGCGCCGTTCGTGTGGATTCTGGGATGGAGTTTTATTAGAGCGGTTGAGTTTATTATTCTTAAGCTTGATCCATAATACGCACATCGGGGAAGTATATGGTGGGAAATGAATAATTGACCTGGGCAAACTTCCAACTAGCAGCATGACGCACGACCACGGCTGTCAGACGCAGCGCCCAGACAAATTTTTCCCCACGGCGGAGTTCATAAATGGTGTTAGTCCCGCCGCGCAGAATGAAGTGAAGTTTTTGCTCAGGGGGCAGTTTGGATGTGTCGATGAACTCCCTGATTAATTCCAAAAACGAGGCGTAGTTTTCAGCTCCGATCATCTGTGAGACGGTAGCGGAGGCGGCGATCCAACCCACGTCGCCGTGAACTTGAATAGATGCGGAATCCACATCCAGATGCAGATCTCCCCACGCATCCCAATCGCTTGCAACCAGTTCCCTGGCTGCGTCGCGGCTGGTATACCACTCATCCACACCCGGCTTGACCCCGTTCGTGCCGATGACTTCGGCATCAGGCGTGAACAATTCCATGAAAACATCGAGTTTGGAGACGTCGCGACGGGTGTATCCGTCTTGGAATGATTGCAATAGCGAGCGGATTTCTTGTTGGGAATTCATTGAATACCTCTGATTGTCTTGTTGGAAAAAACATATTCAGAAGTAATTATCGCTAAGAGCGCAAAAGCGACGTAAATAGCCCCGTGCAATAAACATGGAGAAGCCACCCAACGGTTAACGTTCGCGACATCATACCCGCAAGGTAAGCACCTTTTAAGTACCTGCCTGTGGGCGGGCGGGAAGATTGACCAAAAACAAATGCCAGTCACTGTTGTGTTGCACCAGCGGAAGGTGTGCATCACGGATGGTTGGCGGAGGCCTCGGTGATGAAG
The DNA here is from genome assembly GCA_043826785.1 of Chloroflexota bacterium. Classification (GTDB taxonomy): domain Bacteria; phylum Chloroflexota; class Anaerolineae; order Anaerolineales; family Villigracilaceae; genus JBDRPT01. The sequence continues at coordinate 5,969 of JBDRPT010000022.1, forward strand.
AGGGTGCCCGAAGCGTACGTGCCGGCGGTGTAACTGCCCACCCAGATGTCGTAACTGCCTCCCACAGGGTTGTTGAAGTCGATGGTCGGGTGGATTGTGCCGAAGGAATCGCCCACACAAGAGTAGCTCCCCCCGGGGTTGTTGACGATCAGGGTGGCATCCTGGCTACCGATGAAGTAGATGCGCAGCAAGTTGAAGGCTCCCGCCGTGTAGTTCAGGCGCAGGTCGGGGGCGCTGGTGGCAAATCCCGAACAGCCGCCACCAAGGTAGGACACATTCACGTTCCCGCCGCTGGTCATGCCGATCTGAAATGGATCGGGGACGAAGCCGGAATTCAGGTTCTGGTTCCCGTAATTGGGCGGCTGGCTGTAGTTCAGGTGCAGGACGACGGGCGTGTCTGACGGCACCAGGGGAATGATGGGAATGATCGGGAGGTTGGGAACAATGATGACGACACCCGTTGTGGATGTGAACGTCGGGGGGATGGACATGTTGGCGGGCGTGCCGGTGGGCGTGCCGGCGGGCGGCGGGGTCGGGGTATCGGTCGATGTGGGAGCGTCGGTGGTCCCGCCAGGCGTCAGCGTGTCGGAAGGCAGGCTGGGTATTTCCGGCGCGGCGAAGGGCAGGTTGCAGGCCAGGGCAACAACGAGCATCAAACCAGCCAGGAGCAGGAATGGGTGAAGCATTGCCTTTTTCATATTTTCACTCCGATCTCTTCGTGGAAGTCACCAGGGATGGAATGCACTCGATTGCACAAAGACAAGAATACATGAAACGCACCTGATTTGCAAGTGGCAAAACCGCTTGCGTCCGCTTACACCCCCGGAGGAGGACGGTCTGCTGTGTCTTTCTTATTATCATACAAGGGGACCCACGCCAGTGGGCGGGCGTGGACAATGTTCATAATACAGAAAATCCCCGGGCATAGAATTTACTCTTTTGAGCAGTCCGCTGCGAAGCAGGTCATGGTTCACGCGGGGTTGGGCGGCCTATCAACTTAGGGGCCGGTTACTCTATCTGGATACCGACCCGTTCCAGCAGGTCGCGGCTCAATTCAGCCCGGTATTTGATGGGGGGCTTATCTGGGCTGTGCGAGTCGGAACCTGAACTAACCAGTAAGTTGTGTTTCTCGGCATACTCCCGGTACAGCGCGGTCTGGGCGGGTGTATGCTTTGGATGATAGACTTCCAAACCGTCAATCGGAATTTCCTGGCGGAGTTTATCCAACATTTGAACATCATAGGTCACAAACCCATCTTTGCTTCCGGGGTGGGCGATGAGGCACACCGCACTACTCTGGTGAGCGGCCTCCACCACCGCGGCCAAATCGTTCAGCGCAAACCTACAGCCCGCCTCCAGCACGATTCTCCCCGCTGACGGTTGGCCTGTGCCATAACCATGTCTTTTCAAGAGGGCGGCCAGTGCATGGGGTTGCTGAGGGCTGGGTTGTTCCAAGAGGGTCGTCAACTCGGCGGGGTCTTGAGAAAATGTATACCCTTTCCGCTGCAGGTTCTCATAGACTTCCCGCGTGTTCTCACATTGGCGGCGTAACAGGTCCTGGGCTAAATCGTTCAAGTCATTCGGGCCGGGATCAAACCCAAAGCAGAGGAGGTCCGTCATGCAGGGGAGCCCCGACATTTCATCTTGGCCCGACATTTCGTCTTGCCACAGAGTGGTCATTTCGACGGCCACGAGCACAGGCTGGTGTTTGTCCAGCGCAAGCTTTTGAAGCGCAACGGCGGTATCTGCCCGATCATGATCGGTAATGGCCGCCAAACCAAATTGCTCTCGCACCAGGTACTCCAGTAATTGCTCAGGCGTCCAGATGCCATCACTGTACGTGGTATGCAGATGTAGATCAATAACGGCATCGGAAGCTAGAACGAGATTGGTGGTTGATGCGTATTCCGGTGCATGTCGACCAGTGATTCCGATTGATGTCGACCACCGATTCCGGTGCATGTCGACCAGTGAATCCGGAGGATGTCGTCCACCGATTCCGATGCATGCCGTCCACTTTTAGGGAAGGATCGGAATC
>JBDRPT010000023.1:0-51985 GCA_043826785.1 Chloroflexota bacterium
AGCCTCTTCCCCTTGACGATACGAGGCCCGCATTTCTTCGCGGGGAGGAAATTGGATGGGAGGCATGTTTTCAATTATCGCAGGCATTTGTTTGATTCACAGTAATGTTTCATTTGAACATCGGTATGGCTGAATAGTTACCCTGCTTTGAAACCACTCGCCGGGACTTCCGCGCAACCCAACGCCAGATACAGACTGGTACCATGATGTGCGAGGATTTTTTGGGTCACCTGGCGGCGGATATCTGCAAATTTGTGCTGGGCATCCAGTGGCGCAAGCAGGAAGAAATGCCCACCCCCTGAATAGATGACATTGGTGTAAGGCAAACCCAATTCATTAAGAACATAACGCAGTACCGCCTCAGTCAAAAGCTCCAGGTAGAATGAGCGTCCGCGCAAGGTCTGGGCTGCTTTTTTGCTGGAGATGGTGTAAATGAATTTCTGAATACCGGAGATGTCACCGCCAACCAACAACACGACCGGCTTTGCCAATAGTGTTTGATTTTCAGTTGTTGCCTTTCCATGAAAATCATTGCTGACAGCGCTCGACAGAGAGTCTATTTCCCTTTCGCTCAACCCGGCGAGGCAGACTGCCAGGGCAGCGGTCATACGGCTGTGATCGTACAGTGAAACATCCGGTGTATTGTAGTAATATGCGGATGGTACACACCATGCGGCAGTTTGCAAGGCACCCAGAAGATTCTCGACATAAGACTGTATATCGCCGGTATCTTTTTTTGCTGCAGAGGTCAATACTTCCAGTAGTTTCTGATACCCTTCGCCTTCACCATCTTTATCTTGTTTTAGGCCAGGGAAGATGGTCTTATCTTGCAGCGCCAACGGCCGCAAGCGGACAAAGTTCCAATCTTTCTCTGTTTTATCGATGCGAGGCTCTTTGAGCGAGATTCGTTCGAAAATCGATATCATTTGCCGGGGTGGATTCTGGGCTTTCGTAAAGTCATCCGCCCGTTCCCCTGCGCTCAATTTATCTGCCAGTGCTATAAGCTTACTCAAATGCTTGTTCTCGGCGGGAGATTTTTCCGGCGCGTGGTGATACGCCCCGGCAAGGGCACTGGCCTGATAGGGCTGCGGTACATTCGTCTGCACAAAATAAGCAGAATATGTTGCGTGGGCAGGCTGTCCCTCACCCTCGAACCCCGGCGCGGATTTGCGCACCACGTTCAGGGCGCGTTGCTCAATCTTTCCCACATCGTGCAGTAACCCTGCCAGTGCAGCTTGATACACTTGATTTTTCATGCAACCTCCCACGAATATTGATAAAGAACTCTGTCTTCGATCTCCCCCATGGTATCCCCGCTATGGGTGAAAACAGGTCAAGAATAGTGTACTCCCGGTTGGATGTGCTGTCATGCGGGATTCCCCGCATATTCAGGTTCTTGTCATATAGAACAAACCAAGCAAACGGACAAGGCGAGTCTGGTTGACATCCTCGATCTCCCAATGGTCGGCGGCCTTGCGATAGGTGGAACGCAAGTGCTGCTCTACCGTCCGCGGTGACAGAGACAGCCGAGAAGCAATTTTAGCCTGATTTATCCCCTCGCCGACAAGGAGTTGAACAATATTCCGCTCCGCGCCAGTGAGCCTGGAGAGGATAAAGATACGAGCCATGTCCCATTGCTCGTGTAAACGTAGTTTCTGAAAGCGTTTTACCGCTGTGTATGGATCTTCCACCTGCCGGAGAACGCTGTATGCCGGTGAGAGAAGCCCCACAGGGATAACTGGTATTGGTATAAGGCGTACCCATTCACCTTCTTCTGCGTGCAGGCGTCCCGTTGCTTCCAGCTCGGGATGGGATGCAAGGTGCCACAACCTGTCAGAATCATCAAATAACATCTGGGCAACCGCCATGCCAAAGACAGCAAATGTCTTCCTGCCACCTGCGATTTGCAAATGGACCTGTCTCTCAGACAGCTTTATGACCCGTATCTCGGCATATAATGTCTGGAAAGCGATTTGGACCTCATGAGGTGTAGTCACGTCTTTTAGAGGTCCAAGGTCGTCGTGTAACTCTACAAAACGAAACGTGATATCTGGGAAACAATCAGGCAGATGCCTGCCAAGTGCGTTCAGTGCGTCCTTTGTTTCCGGGCGCTCAGCCCAGGTATGCATGACGATGATTTCACGAGGCATTACACCATCAGCCCCCAGGCAATCTAATGTTAGGGTAATTAATTGAGCTTTACCACCAAGACTTGCGACAAGAACCGCTTCAGATGTGGACATATATCCTTTCGTCCGAGGAAGCAATGACATCTAATTATCTTGTATTAATAAGAGGATTACAAGTTAAAACGGGGAGTGTGATCTGTTTGCAATATTCCTGGATCACCAGTGAAAACCCGGGTCTTCTGACGAAAAAGACTCCTTGGGAGAGGAGTCTTCCTGTCGGGGCGCCAGGATTTGTTGAGCCTGCGAAATCCCCGCAGGGGAAACCCGGGTCTTCTGACGAAAAAGACTCCTTTGGAAAGGAGTCTTCCTGTCGGGGCGCCGGGATTTGTTGAGCCTGCGAAATCCCCGCAGGGGAAACCCGGGTCTTCTGACGAAAAAGACTCCTTGGGAGAGGAGTCTTCCTGTCGGGGCGCCGGGATTTGAACCCGGGACCTCTTGCACCCCATGCAAGCGCGCTAGCCGGACTGCGCCACGCCCCGTCGGGCGGGTATTATAGTCGCAAAAAGAGATTCTGGCAATGTCGCCCGGCTGGCCGGCCGGGGGTAGGTGATCTTCCGCAGGCGCTTTGAGGCGCTTCGTTACTCGAATTTTAATCTTTTTGGGGTATGATAAAAAAAAATCAATCACACGATTCCCATGGAGGTTCCATGCAAGACCTGACCAATGAGATCATCGAACTGATCCGGCGCACGTCCAGCGACCTGCCGGCGGACGTCGAGGAACGCCTGCGCAAGGCGGTCGAGCAGGAAGTGCCCGGTTCGGCGGCGCGCGGCGCCCTCGAGACGATCATGAAGAATATCGCCCTCTCGCGGCAGAACTCCTCGCCGATCTGCCAGGATACCGGCACGCCGATCTTCTACGTCAAGCACCCCGAAGGCTGGAGCACGCGCAAGCTGCGCGCCCAGATCCGCGCCGCCCTGGCCGAGGCCACCAAACGGGCCTACATGCGCCCGAACGCCGTCGACGCCATCTCCGACAAGAACAGCGGGGACAACCTGGGCGGCGACGACTTCCCCTACATCCACTTCGATGAGGTCGAAGGCGACGAGCTGACCATCGAACTGATGCTCAAAGGCGGCGGCTGCGAGAACGTCGGTGCGCAGTATTCGCTGCCCGAAAACCGCCTCGGCGCCGGCCGCGACCTGGCCGGGGTGCGCAAGGTGGTCCTCGACGCGGTCCAGAAAGCCCAGGGCCAGGGCTGCTCGCCGGGCATCCTGGGCGTCTCGATCGGCGGCGACCGCGGCTCCGGGTACATCGCCTCGAAGGAGGTCCTGTTCAATAAAATGGACGAGACCAGCCCGGACCCGAACCTGTCTGCCCTGGAGGAACAGTTGACCGAGGAATCCAACCAGCTCGGCATCGGCCCGATGGGCTTCGGCGGCAAGACCACCGTGCTGGGCACCAAGATCACCGGCCTGCACCGCCTGCCGGCTTCGTACTTCGTCACCGTCTCGTACATGTGCTGGGCCTACCGCCGGCGCAAGCTGACGGTCAAGCCTGGCGGCGAAGCCGTCTACGAGTAGGAGGATAGAATGCATGCGCTCAACATCCCCATAAGCGATGATGCCATCCGCAGCTTGAAGGTCGGCGACCCGGTCGGGCTGACCGGCGTGATGGTCACCGGCCGAGACACCGTCCACAAATGGCTGGTCGAGACGTTCATCAAGAAGACCCGCCCCCCGCAGGGTGACGATCTGCAGGTCTATGAAGCGATCCGGCCGATGCTGGATTGCGGGATCATCTACCACTGCGGGCCGGTCGTCTCCGGCCTGGAGACGAAGGAATACAAATTCGTGGCCGCCGGCCCGACCACCTCGATCCGCGAGGAGCCGTACCAGGCCGACGTGATGAAGCACTTCAATATCAAGGGCGTGATCGGCAAGGGCGGCATGGGCGCAAAAACCCTCAAGGGCTGCCAGGAGGTGCCCGGCGTATATTTCCACGCCATTGGCGGCGCGGCAACCTTCATCGCCCAGTCCGTGGAGAAGGTGCTCGGGGTCTACAAGCTCGACTTCGGCGTCCCGGAGGCGCTGTGGGTCATCCAGGTGAAGGATTTCCCGGCGGTGGTGACCATGGACGCCCATGGGGGCTCGCTGCACGCCGAGATCGACCAGCAGTCCAAAAAGGTGCTCGACGGTCTGCTGGCGAAAAGTTGATCGGGTGATAAAACCGGCTCCTCTTTCTGCAAAAGCTCCCCACTGCGGGGAGCTTTTTTGCGGGAATGTGGCGCATTTCCTGATAGCGGCTATAATTGGCATTGGACGTTACTGCATCTCCTTTGGACTGAAGAAAAATGGAGGACGCTATGAATGAGAGCAAGCCAACCCGGCCGCGCCAGCAGGCGGTCCAGAGCGTGGCGGAACTGGTCAGGCAGATCATCGCCTTGATCGTAGTCGGGGTCGCTGTGCCGGTGCTGGCTATCAACCGGTACTCCCAGGCGGAGCAATACAACTTTGGCTATCTGGTCCTGGCCGGCAGCGGGGTCATCCTGATTTTCCTGGCGGGGAGCACGGCGATGAAACTGCCCGCGGCCCGCAAACTGGACCGGGAGGGGATCCTCACCGATGGGGTCATCATCGATAAATGGAAATCCCGCGGCGGCTTCTCCTCGTACCATAACCTGGGTTACCGTTACGGGGAAAAGAACACCTACAGCGCATACCAGCAGGTGCGCAACCGCACCTTCCGCTCCTTCGCTCTGCTGGACAAGGTGAAGGTCCGCCACCTTCCGAACGACCCCGATGCCTCCCGGCTCGAGCTGGGCTGAGAACATTCTGCACTTGCTGTCCCCGGCAGCCCTGATTTGCCGGGGTTTTTTATTCCCATGCCTGAGCACAGGCTGAGCCGGGCTTATTCCTGATATCCCGTTACCAGAATCGGCCCATTTCTCTTAGTCCAGCAATCATCGCTATGCTATAATCGCCCCCGAAAGGCACTTCCCATGCTGCAATCCTTCGTCAAGTTCTTCGGGGGCGACCCCAATAAAAAAGAGATCGAAAAGATCGCTGATGTTGCCGCGTTTATCAACACCCTGGAGCCCGAATTCGAGGCCCTCAGCGACGAGGCGTTGGCCCACAAGACCGAAGCGTTCCGCCAGCGCCTGGCAGGCGGCGAGAGCCTCGCTGACATCCTGCCAGAAGCCTTCGCCACCGTGCGCGAAGCCTCCAAGCGGACCATCGGCCTGCGCCCCTACGATGTCCAGCTCATCGGAGGCATCGTCCTGCACCAGGGCAGGATCGCCGAGATGCGCACCGGCGAGGGCAAGACCCTCGTCGCCACCCTGCCGATCTACCTGAACGCCCTGACCGGCAGAGGCGTCCACCTGATCACGGTCAATGACTACCTGGCCCGCCGCGATGCCCGCTGGATGGGGTCGATCTACCATTCCCTCGGCCTGACTGTCGGCATCCTGCAAATGGCCGCCGCGACCGAAAATGGCAAGAAAGCCTTCCTCTACGACCCAGGACGCGACCACAGCCGCGAAGACCAGGACCAGATGCAGATGACCGACCGCCACGAAGCGTACGCGGCCGACATCACCTATGGCACCAACTCTGAATTCGGCTTCGACTACCTGCGCGATAACATGACCATGCGCCTGGAGGACCGCGTCCAGCGCGGCCATCACTACGCCATCATCGACGAGGTCGATAACGTGCTGATCGACGAAGCCCGCACCCCGCTGATCATCTCAGGCCCCGCGGCCGGGGATGTTGAATGGTACGGCAAGATGTTCCAGCTCGTGCGCCAGTTGAAAGCGGAGGATTACGAAGTCAACGAGAAAGACCGCAACGTATCCCTGACCGAGATCGGCAGCGCCCATGTCGAGCAGTTGCTCGGCCAGCCGTTGCGCGACCCCGACCGCCCCGAAGACGTCACCCCCGAACAGGCCCGCCTGCTTGGTTACCTCGAACAGGCACTGCGCGCCCAGCACCTCTTCCGGCGCAACAAGGACTACCTCGTCCAGGGCGGCAAGGTGGTCATCGTCGACGAGTTCACCGGGCGTTTGATGCCCGGCCGGCGCTGGTCTGACGGTCTCCACCAGGCGGTCGAAGCCAAGGAGAGCGTCAAGGTCGAGCCCGAGAACGTCACCTACGCCACGATCACCCTGCAGAACTACTTCCGCATGTACGAGAAACTTGCCGGCATGACCGGCACGGCCCTGACCGAGGCGGAGGAGTTCGATAAGATCTACAAGCTCTCCGTCCTGCCCATCCCGACCAATCTGGAATACCAGGTCTTTGGGGAAGGCGCTGTCCTCCAGGAGGTCAAGGCCCAGGACGAGGATGATTTCGAGTACACCTACTTCGCCCAGCAGGATGATCCCGAGAAGAAGGTCGCCTTCTGGCGGCGGAAAGACTTCCCCGATGTCATCTACCGCACCGTCGAAGCCAAGTTGCGCGCCATCGCCAGAGAGATCGTCCAGGAACACGTGCGCGGCCGTCCGCTGTTGGTTGGCACCACTTCGGTGGAAAGCTCGGATCGCATCTCGACCCGGCTGCGGGCGGAACCCATCCGCCGGCTGATGCAGGTCCTGCTCATCCGCCATGCCTGGATGGAGCAGAACGAGCGGGTGGAAGACGGGCGGCTCATCCCGGAGCTGGAGCCCTTCAACCAGCCGGTTGACCAACTGCGCGCCGAAGACCTGCGCCCGATGGCCCGCGACCTCGGGCTCTCACTCAACCCGGAGGACCCGGACAACCTCGAACGCCTGGTGGCGATCTTGCGTCTGGAGGCATCCGACCAGGACCGGCTGAAGTCGGTGCTGCAAGGGGGCGTCCCGCACGAGGTGTTGAACGCCCGCAAGCACACCGAAGAAAGCCAGATCATCGCCGGCGCGGGCGCTTTCGGCGCGGTGACCATCGCCACCAACATGGCCGGGCGCGGTGTGGATATCCGTCTGGGCGGTGAAGTGGCCGACGAAGTGCTGATCGCCGTCAACAGGGTACTGCGCAAGGCCGGCGCCCCGGACCCTTATGATATGTCCCTCCAGGAGCGCCGTCAGGCCTTGCAAGAGACGGACCCGGGATCGTTCGGTATTTATGAAACCGAGGTCCAGTTCTTCCTTAAGTATTTTGAAGACATGGCTCGCGTCCGCACATTGGGCGGCTTGCACGTCATCGGCTCGGAACGTCACGAGGCCCGCCGGATCGACAACCAGTTGCGCGGTCGCGCCGCCCGCCAGGGCGACCCGGGGTCCTCGCGCTTCTTCCTCTCCCTCGAGGACGACCTCATGCGCCTGTTCGGAGGCGAGCAGGTCAAGAATGTCATGGAGCGATTCCGGATCGACGATGACTTCCCGCTCCAGGCGCGCATGGTCAGTAATGTCATCGAACAATCCCAGCACAGAGTGGAGGGCGCCAATTTCGACGTCCGCAAACACCTGCTCGAATACGACGATGTGCTCAACTCCCAGCGTATGCGCATCTATGCCCAGCGCAACCGGGTCTTCGAAAAGGATGACCTGGGCGACGACGTCAACGACCTGCTGCGCGCCGAGGTGAAGCGGAGAGTGCAGGAAGCCCTGCAGAGTGGGGAGTACTGGCGCCTGCTGGCCTGGCTCGACCAGGTCCAGCCATCCTTCCTCGCCCCGGAGGAAATCTTCCCCTCGTTCACTTATTCCATCTTATTGCATGCCTTGAATGAGGCAAAAACGGACCTCCGGCCTGCATTGCTCGATCTGGGTACGCGGTCTCTGCAAGGCGAACATGAGCGCTTGCTGCAAGCCGTCCAGGAACAGATCGACCGCGCCGGGGAGAGCCTGAAAACGCAGATCGAGGAACGCAGCGAAGCCCTGGGAAACTTCCTCGACGCACTGGAATCCAACGAAGACGGGGAGCCCCGCCGTCCGCAGGAACTGCTCGAGGAGTTGAACAATCTTGTCCGCGCTCCGCTGCGCCTGAGCAACGACCAGTTGCGCACACTCGTCGAGGATCCAGACGAATTGGAAGACCACCTGGAGGAACAGGTCGAGACTGCCCTGACCAACCTGGCGGTCAGCCGTCTGCTTGCGCCCATCGAATTCAGAATTGGGGAATCGCTCGGGTTGAACCCCGCTGAACTTCAGGAACTCGATTGGAATTCGATCGCTGCAAGCGTGGAAGACCGGTTGCATCAAGCGCTGACACTCCGCCAGAAGCGTTTGTTCGATCCGGATGGGCAGGTCGTGCGCGACCTGGATTCCGCTTTGGAGCGACTTTCCCCCCCGCTTGACGACCAGTCAAAACTGCGCCTGATCGGGACGATGGCCCAGGGTTCGCGCACCAGTTTCGATTCCAAGACCCATCGCCAGGTACGCCAGGTCTTCACCCGCCTGCACTATGTCTACCTGGCCGGGGATATCCTCAGCAGGGGTGAGACCGAAACTCTTGAAGGAGAGATCCTCGCCCACCTGAAGAACGGGCAAGCCGCCCAGCGCCGTTCTTGGGGTGTCAGCGAATTGACCCGCCTCGGCGAAACCCCGGCGAGCGATACCGACCGGAACGAACGGGTGGATGAACTCGGCAAGCGTGTCCAGGCCCAGATCTACCGCCAGGTCTTGCTCAACAGTATCACCGAACTATGGGTCGATTACCTGACCCGGGTGGAGGCACTGCGCGTTTCGATCGGGTTAGAGGCCTACGCCCAACGCGATCCACTGGTACAATACAAGGGTCGGGCTTCGGAAATGTTCCAAGGCCTGATGGCAGAGATCCGGGCAGCCGTTATCAGCCGCATTTTCCTCTACCAGCCACGGACTGCAGCAGCGGCCCAGCCAGAGCAGGCACCAGGTCCGGCTGCCGTTGCGAAACCCACTCAGGCTGAGAAGCCACAGAAGAAGCGTAAACGACACCGCCGCTAGCGAACTTTCCGTGAATATGTCACTCCAGGACTACCAGTCCATCCCCAAAGTGGAACTCCACCGGCACCTCGAAGGCTCGCTCCGCCTCGAGACGATGCTGGACATCTCCCGCGCCCACCAGATCACCATCCCGGCGAACATCACCCATCTCAGCCAACTCGTCCAGGTGCAGAACGACGAACCATTCACTTACCAGAACTTCCTGGCCAAGTTCGCCACCTTGCGCCTGTTCTACCGCTCACCAGAGGTCATCCACCGGATCACCCGCGAAGCCGTGGAGGATGCAGCCCAGGACAATATCCGTTATCTGGAACTGCGCTTCACCCCCGTGGCGTTGAGCCGAGCGGAACGGTTCCCCATGTCCGACGTGATCGACTGGGTCTGCACCAGTTCACAGCAGGCCGGCGAGGAATTTGGGCTCATGGTCCGCCTGATCGCCAGCGTCAACCGTCACGAAGACCCGGCGCTGGCCGAGCAGGTCGCCTGGCTGGCGGCCAACCGCAGCGACGGGTTGATCGTCGGGCTGGACCTGGCCGGGAACGAGGCTGAGTTCAGCGCCCAACCGTTCGTGGGCATCTTCCGCGAGGCGCATCAGTCCGGCCTGCGGCTGACCGTCCATGGTGGGGAGTGGGCCGGGGCCGGCAGCGTCCGCGAGGCTCTGGAAGACCTGCAAGCGGAACGTATTGGCCACGGAGTCCGCATTTTGGAAGATGATACGGTCGTGGCAATCGCCCGTGAGCGAGGCACAGCCTTCGAAGTCTGCGTGACGAGCAACCACCAGACCGGCGTATCCCCCACACTGGAAGATCATCCCCTGATGGCGATGCTGGAACACGGCCTGAATGTGACCCTGGCCACCGACGACCCCAGCATCTCCCAGATCACACTGTCCGATGAGTACCGCCTGGCCTGCGAACAACTTGGCATGACCCGCCCGGTGCTCAAGGAACGCATCCTGGCTGCCGCGCAGGCCGCATTCCTCCCGGATACAGAGTGCTCTCAACTAGTCCACCAGCTCGAGACCGAGTTAAGCTAGCTTGCCACTACGCAGACACAAAGGGCCACAAAGCCTTCTTTGTGTCTTTTGTGTCTCTGTGGTGGGGCCTCACCCATGCCCAAAAGGGCTGTAAGATAAGAATCCGTACGAGCAAGAGGTAAGTATGCAAGATTTCTTCCAATCACGAGACACGCTCAAGGTCGGCAAAAGGACCTATCGCATCCATCGCCTTGCTGCGCTGGAGCAAGCCGGGCTGACAACCCTTCACCAGCTCCCATTTTCGATCCGTATCCTGCTGGAGGCTGCGCTGCGCCAGTGCAACGGCAATGAGATCTCCCCGGATGATGTTAAAAACATCGCCAGCTGGACGCCGACCGGCGCCCGTCTGGGCATCCCCTTTCTCCCCGCCCGGGTGGTCATGCAGGATTTTACCGGTGTACCGGCAATCGTCGACCTGGCTGCGATGCGAACAGCGGTTGCCCGGCTGGGTGGCGACCCGAAGAAGATCAATCCGCTCGTCCCGGTTGATCTGGTTGTGGACCACTCGGTGCAGGTGGATTTCTTCGCCAGCGCAGACGCCCTGACCCGCAACACCGAGGTCGAGTTCCAACGCAACCGTGAGCGTTACGAGTTCCTGAAGTGGGGGCAAAAAGCATTCTCCAACTTCCGGGTCGTTCCGCCGATGACCGGGATCGTCCACCAGGTCAACCTGGAATACCTGGCCAGCGTTGTGTTTACCAAGACCATCGCTGGCGAGGAATATGCTTACCCGGATACGCTTGTTGGCACCGATTCGCACACCACCATGGTCAACGGCCTGGGCGTAGTCGGGTGGGGTGTGGGCGGCATCGAGGCCGAAGCCGTCGTGCTCGGCCAGCCGATGGATATGCTCCTCCCTGATGTCATTGGCTTCAAGCTAGATGGCAAACTGAGCGAAGGTGTGACCGCCACCGACCTGGTGTTGACTGTCACGCAAATGCTGCGCGCGAAGGGAGTGGTGGCGAAGTTCGTCGAGTTCTTCGGTCCCGGTCTCGACTCCATGTCGTTACCCGACCGGGCTACCATCGCAAACATGGCTCCTGAGTACGGCGCGACGATGGGCTTCTTCCCGGTGGACGCTGAGACGCTGCGCTACCTGCGCCTGACGGGCCGCAGCGAGGAGCAGATCGAACTGGTCGAGAGCTACATGCGCCTCCAAGGGTTGTTCCGTGACGCAGCCTCTCCCGACCCCGATTTTAGCGATACGCTCGAGCTTGACCTCGGATCGGTCCTGCCATCCCTGGCCGGACCGAAGCGCCCGCAGGACCGCGTCCCCCTGACCGAGATGAAATCCGCCTTCCAGAAGGCCCTGGTCGCCCCAATCATGGAGCGTGGTTATGACCTTACCCCCGAAGCGCTGGGGCACACAGGCAAGGTGGGCACCAACGGAGAGTCCTATGAGATCAGCCACGGAGCAGTGGTCATTGCGGCGATCACATCATGCACCAACACCAGCAACCCATCGGTGATGGTAGCCGCCGGGCTGGTCGCCAGGAAGGCCGTTGAACTCGGTCTGAGCGTCAGGCCTTATGTCAAGACCAGCCTGGCCCCGGGGTCCCGTGTCGTGACCGATTATCTCATGGCTGCCGGGTTGATCGAGCCCCTGGCCAAGCTGGGCTTCAACGTGGTTGGATACGGCTGTACGACCTGCATCGGCAACAGCGGACCGCTCCCTGGGGAAGTGGCGAAAGCCATCAGCACCGGCGACCTGGTCACCGCGGCGGTCATTTCAGGCAACCGCAATTTTGAAGGGCGCGTCCATCCGTTGGTCAAGGCCAATTACCTGGCCTCACCCCCGCTGGTGGTGGCCTATGCGCTTGCCGGCACAGTGGACATCGACCTTGCTGCCGACCCCATCGGGACGGGCAGCAACGGCCAGCCGGTATACCTTAAGGATATCTGGCCGACCGCCCGGGAAATCAGCGCCCTGGTCGCGGCCGGATTGGAAACCGGCATGTTCACGAAGCGGTATGCCAGCGTATTTGAAGGTTCCGAGATGTGGAAGGAAATTACCGTCTCTGGGGGTGACCTATATGCCTGGGACGAAGATTCGTCCTACATCCATCACCCGCCCTACTTCCAGGGTCTCTCGAGGGATATTCCACCGGTGGGTGACATCCGGGGAGCGCGCCTGCTCGGTCTGTTTGGTGATTCGATCACCACGGACCACATATCGCCGGCTGGTAACATCGCCAGCGACAGCCCGGCAGGCAAGTACTTGCAGGGGCGCGGCATCCAACCGCGCGATTTCAACTCCTATGGATCAAGGCGCGGCAACGACCTGGTCATGGCGCGGGGCACCTTTGCCAACATCCGCTTGAAGAACCGCCTTGTCACTCCCAAGGAGGGGTACCTGACCAGGCACTTCCCATCCGGGGAGGAGTTGCCAATCTACGCGGCTGCCATGAGATACCAGGCCGAAAATGTCCCTGTCATTGTGATCGCTGGCAAGGAATATGGCACCGGTTCCAGTCGTGACTGGGCGGCCAAGGGTCCGTTGCTGCAAGGCGTCCGGGCAGTCATCGCTGAATCCTTTGAACGCATTCATCGTTCCAACCTGGTCGGTATGGGCATCCTCCCCCTGGCTTTTGAAGGTGGGCAGAACGCCGATTCCCTCGGCCTGGATGGCACCGAGAAGTATGATCTCTTAGGGCTTGGCAAGGATCTTGCGCCGCGACAACTGTTGACCGTCCGGGCAGAAAAAGAGAACGGCAAGGTGATCCAATTCCAGGCCCGTGTCTTGTTGAACACACTCGTGGAGTTGAATTACTACCACAATGGTGGTATTCTTCACACCGTCCTGCGTAAGCTTGTCAGGTAACTATGTTCCTTGGATTTTAACTTCCAGTATGAAAAACCACCGCATAGCCTCTATGCGGTGGTTTTGGTATGGTCTAGGAGACGAGCTAACGATGAAAGCCTCGAAAGTTATTTCCACCCAATAAACATTCCATTCAATCCCCACTGTGTCCAAAATATTTTCTTCTTGAGCTCTTTGAAACCCGCCTTATTGAGGCGGAAAAAAATTTCTGACTCTGGCAAATAGTATTCTTCTTCCGCATGCATACTTCTCTCGCTGTCCACGTCAAATGCGGTTCCAAAAACACTGTCGTAAAATGCCACAACTTTGTGAACAAGTATTTCTGCGAATGGATTCCCCATGGTAACAATTATATTTCCTCCCTGTTTTAAACAACGATAGGCTTCTGCAAGTTCTATATCACGTAATGATCTCGGGACATGATTCAGATTAGCTATAAAGGTCACAGAAGAAAATGTCTCGTCATCAAAGGGAAATTGTGTAATATCATCAACAAGGTTTTCAGAAGAAAGTCCTTCGTAGGGATAAATATCAATTCCAATCCCATTCCCGCCGAGTGTTTCGGCGATGAATGAATTATAGCGACCGCATCCAACATCAAGACAATAACCAATCACTTCACTAGCACAATAATCGAACCGTTCTGTTCGAAGAGAAGATAACCCCCATTTATCTCGGTCAAAAAGAGTTATTGCTCTTAGTGGGAAGGTAGTGAAATCGATAAATTTTTGAAATGTGGTACGCATATGGCCAGGTTACGGATTATTTCTAGCGGAATTATTCTAGTGATTGATTTCAACCAGCAGCCACCAACCAAAATCAGCGGCTAATGTGTAATCTCCATTTTCTATGCTCTGAATGACAAAATTCACAATATCTGCGTTCACATCTTGAGAAAGTAAGATTATCCTGATATCAGGATAGTCAGCCAGAAAAGCATTGAATTCATCGAAATCATCCAACTCATCAAGAACCGCCCGATTGTTGATTTCAGGTAAAAAGTCGACCCGATAATTCGTGAGAATCAAGGCCTCAGGACCTAACTTGTCGAACTGCGAGTAGATTACTTGGTTTAGTTGAGGGTACCACAGGTTTTTCTGGAGTTCGATCTGTCGGTTGTTGAGTTCATCATCAGTATATAATTGTCCTAAGGATAACAAGCCAATTGCAACTATAACAAGGAAACCATACAGCTTCATTCTGGATAATCTTATGACACGTATGGATTTTTCCAGTTTGAAAAGAATCTGTTCAAAGCCAACGCCTGCGCAAAGGGAAAGGATGGGTATAACAGGCGTGAGATTTCTCGCGTCGTAACTGAGGAATATACTCCAAAGAAGCAGGTAAGGAAGCACGATTGCCAGAACCAACCACCTATAGAACTTGCTCAACAATGGAATGCTGATCACTGAAATCATGATCAGGAGATTATACTTTTCAATAATTGTGAAAGCGTCCAAGATCCTTCTGAGGATCGTTTTTTCATAGATAGGGAGTTGACTACCAAAAAGTTCAACTGCGTTTTTCCCTTGCCAGATCAGAATTTCACTGTAGACATACCAGGGTGCGGCAATGGCTCCAGCAATTATCAGGTGTTTAATCAATATTTTAATCCTGTCTCGTTCGTGAAGAGTTGGAATACCTTTAAGAACGAGCCAGTAAGAAAGTAATGGATAAAGAATTAGAATAAACACTCCGGATTGTTTTGTGACAGCAGCTGCAGCTGACAAGATGCTTCCCAGTAGCAAGTATCGCAATTTAATATTTGTATCTGACGAGAGATTTGCTTTCAGCAAAGAATAAATCGGTAAAAAAAAGAAAAACATAATCGCAATATCAACATAGCCATCATCGATCAGATATCCTGCAAATTTCTTCATCATATACCGGGTAAACACAAGGGCTATAAAAAAGCTTGCCTGTTTGTATTCCAACCCTAAGTCTAGGAATATAAGGAGAGTGAATAATGCAAACAACGGCATATACGCAGTTGCAAAGAACTGTATCTGCGAGTTGTTCATAAAAGTATAAGTTAACGAAAAGCTGGTCGGGATAAGCTGGGGATAATGGTATGAAGTGGGAATGATATTCCTGTACCAAAGAATAGCCCAAGGATTCCAATTCTGAACAGCATCCCCTAATTGAAAGATGTCTCCAATATTGTATCTGAACACTTTGGAAAGCCAAACAATGCTGTCAATAGAATAAATAATCGCGAGCACTAATAGTAACAGGTAGCCAAGCCCAAAGGCATGATCGTAGATTTTTAAGTTTCGAACTCTTGCTGCAAATCCCAAAAAGAACGAAGACAATGAGTCAATGACAGCATCCAAAGTAAACTCGACGGAGTTGTTCAAGTTTTTTCGTTCAATATAGATAAAGATGATTACTTCGGTGATGAAAACTAAATACATCGTTAATGGCTTATATATATTAAGAGCAGTCAGCATGAATATTCCACAATAATTCGCGAGAAAACTCAAACCAAAAATAAGGATAACTCTTTGAATGAGGCTGGTTTTGGGAATATTTAACCATCTCAGCAACAAAAAGCCAGGCAAAAAGGTAATTTGGATGAGGGAGAGGAGTCCAAGAAGAAAGACGGTAATCATTGGGTTTCAGCCACGTCAGAGATAATTACAGATGGGGTATCGGAGCCTCGCTGCTGATTGGTTCTCGGGGAACAGAGTTGAGATCAATTGCAATAGCAGCAAGCAGGATTTGAAATCCTAACATTAAAGATAACATAGAAATGATTATCGTACCCGTTGGCGCCCCTATTCCAAGTTTTGCATAGTAAGCCCAGTTGTATCCCCCGAAGAATATTCCAAATAGCAGGAGCGGGAGCCCGGCCAATAGATAAACTGACGCAATCGAGAAATCATATAAATAATATTTGAATAACAAACGGCGAATGAAGACAACTGAGAGCATAATTGGAAATTCGGCCAACACCTTGACGATAGAAAGGTTCGACTTTTCGTTGCGATATCTAGCAGGAATTGGAACATCTTGTACGTAGGCACCTAGTAAGTATAATTGACTAAGCATCGAAGTCTCAAAGAAGAACGCCTTATGTATTTTATTGAGGTTCAATAGTAGTAATATTTCCCGCCGGATTGCCAGGAACCCATTTGCGGGATCAAAGCAGTTCCAATACCCAGTCGCGGCCTTAGTCATAAAGCTTAAAGCGAGGTTACCAATTCGCCTGATAAGTGGCATTTGGCTTAGGGCCTGGAAATCACTGAATCGATTGCCTTTTGTGTAATCAGCTTTTCCCTGGATAAGAGGTGTAATAATTTCGGAAATATCTTCCGGCGACATCTGGCCATCACCATCTATCTTGATTACAATCTGTGCGTTAAGCTCAATTGCGCGCTGGAAGCCAGTTATCATGGCACCACCTACGCCCTGATTGCGCTCGTGATTGATTAGAATAATGCGTTCATCTCGTCTTGCATGCTGAGCTACTATCTCTGCAGTTCGATCGGGGGATGCATCGTTTACAACGATTATTCGCGACACAAAACCCGGCAGTGTTGTGAGAACTTCTCCAATTTCACGTTCGACTTTAAAAGCAGGAATAACAACAAAAATGATGTATTTCCCGAAGTCTATAACACTCAAATTATTTTTCATAAACAATCGGGACTCCAACAACGATTATTTGCACTGAAAAACTCGATGTAGATAAAAAATCGGTCTAGAATAGAGCCAGGGCCAGCTTAAAGTCCATGCACATATCTATCTTGCTGCTGAGAAGGCAGGGATCGCGGAAATTATAAGGGATTGCTCGGTATTCTTAGCAATCTCAACGGTTTGACTGGGCTTTTGGTCGGACTTTGAGAAGACTCCGAGCATAGACGTACACACTTGTCCTCAATGACTAATAGAGGTTTGCTGGAATAGAGGATAGAGAAAGTAAGGTTGCATCTAACGCACACTTGTATCGCTCTGTGCATTGTGTTTAGAAAAAATAGTTTACACTAATAAAAATTCACCCAAATAGATTATTGAAAGTTGCATCTCTTGTTGATAGTACTGATATCCCTTTGAAGACGATAAACCGGTAATGGCCTGATGGTGCTTTCATACACAACTACCAATGAGCATTATATCTTAACAACTTGATAACTTGTTTTAGTCCAAAGCGCAGAAGTTCTAACAGGAAAGGGCATTCGAAATTTGGCGTGTTTCAAAGAGATCATTCTGAAATGGAAAAGATGTCTTTGAAGCCCACACACTAGCGAGCGCATGTCTCGATTTCAACAGACTTACAGAGACACCGGGACGGGATACCTGAGAATGAGTCATTCTCTTCACAACAGGCCCCGAAAATTCATGCCTTAGCCTCAACAATCCAGGCCGGCAATATGTTGCCGGCCTGGATTGTGTTCATCGATATCACGCACTACCAAGGAACCTACCACTTATGGAAACGATAAGCAGATAGCATAGACATTCATTGTGCGCGAACTGCCGCCGGTATTGCGGGCGAACGCCTGCCAACTGTTTCCATCTCCAGACACCATCGAACTATTGTAGACAATCAAGTCGTTCTGCAAGGCGAACCCACCACCGGTGACCAGGCCACCCGCTGGGCAGGCCGCCTGTGTCGTTCCGGTACTGCTTGCGGAGATGCTAACATTCTGTAAGACTTGGGCTGTTGTTCCGGTCGTACCGGAGAGGCAGATCGCATAGACGTTGACCAGTTTGGCTGCACCGGATGTGTTGCGGGCATATACCTGCCAGCCATTGCCGCTCCGGGTGCTGTTATACACCCATAGACTGCCATCGGACTGCGATGCGTAGCCACCACCTGTGACCACACTCCCCGCCGGGCAGGAGACAACCGGGTTTCCATAATCCCCCACCGGCACGCTCACCTGCGTATGCACCTGGCTAACCGTACCTGGAGTATTGCGCAGGCAGATGGCATATACATTCAGCAGTTGGCTCGATCCGGCGTTATTCTTTGCATACACCCGCCAGCCATTGCCATTCATGGACTGGGTATAGACGAGCATGTTTGCACTTACTGCGTAGCCACCGCTGACCACGACCGAGCCGCTGGGACAAGTGGCAGTCGATGACCCCACGGCCCCCGCATTGATGGTAACCTGATCCAATATTTGCTCGGTATCCGCCGGGAACAAGGGGAAAACAGGCAGTGGGAAGATCGGTCCAATGATAATGTTTGTCGCTGTGGGAGTCGGCGGGACAACATCGATCTGCACCCAGAAGGCCTGGTTGGCACTTTCCCCGAGGCCAAAAAGGACACTGGAGGCCGTGCGCAGTTTCCAGTAACCGGTATAAGTTCCCGGGGTGGCAGGGGCTTGCATGTTGATAGAAATATCCACCTCCTGCCCGGGGGCGACATTGCCGGTCAGATTGACAGTTGCGGGCGCACCCATGGCATCGCCGTGGTCAAAGACAACTGCATAGCCTGTCGTCCACGTGCATGTGCCGAAATTGCGCAACCGCCAGGTCTTGGTGAACGCGGCGCCGGGGAGATAATCGCTGCCATCCGGGACAGTCTCACTGACGAACTGGGCCCGGTCACAGAAGGGTGTCGGCGAAGGCACCGAAGGGACAGAGGTAGGTGGTAGCGGTGGAGATGTCGGCCCCGGTCCGGGGGGCGGTTCCTGCCCCGGAGGAATTGTTGGCACCTCGGTCAGCGGAGGCACACTGGTCATCTGCGCTGCTGCCACCGTCTGAGCCACCGCTGTCTGATCCACTCCTGTCTGCTGGTCAGTCGGCTCGGACACGGATACCGTGAAACTGGGTAGATTGCATGCTGATAGAATTGTTGATAGGATCAACACCCCCGATACCAGGTAAATCAGTTTACGAGTCATAGCTCCTCCTTTTCATTTTCTATCATACGCTAAAATTAATTAAAAGGATACCCCGCTTTCTTCCTATATGCTCTCGATGGGCCATGGTTTTAATCAAATACTCATCTTGGGCTGATAGGATAACTCCCAGTCCATCATAGGGTTTAATAGGACAACTCCTAAACCACCGCCGAGGTCCTCGCTTTGATAAAACCGCCCATGTACACCTTCGGGAGAATGATCGTCCTTGCCTACGCCCGTTTGATGTTCCGGATGGACATTCAGCGACACGAGCCTCTCCCCCCGGGGCCGAAAATATTCGTCCCCAACCACCCCAGCGCAACCGACCCTTTCCTGATCCACCTGATCTCGAGACAAGCGATAAGCGTGCTGATCTCCGGCAGCGCTTTCACTATCCCGGTATTCGGACGCTTCCTGCGCGCCAGTGATCAGATCCCCGTCAACCCCGGTCAGAGTGAGCAGACTATTGCCATGAGTCGCAGGGTCTTGGAGAACGGTGGATCGGTGGCGATCTTCCCGGAAGGGTTGATCAGCCCGCGCGAAGGAGGTTTCCATCGGCCGCGTACGGGCGCCGTCCGCCTCGCCTTGAGCACCGGTGCGCCGCTCGTGCCTGTGGGCATCTACCTGCCTCGGGAACGCCGGCTGCGGATCGTCTCGGGGATCTCTGGGAAAGAGACCGAGGGTGAGTGGTATTTCCGCGGCCCCTATGGGGTGACCGCCGGTTCACCGCTGTACCTGGAGGGGGACGAGAATGACCGCCAGCTTATCCAGCGGCTCTCCGACCAGTTGATGGTCACCATCCGCAGGCTGGCTGAAGAGACCGAGCTCCGGGTCAGGAAATTACACCTGGCCGCGCTACCTGCTTAGGATGGTTTATTATCCCAATCGATTAACTCCTGCCTTTCACCCGGCAGGAGTTTTTTCGGTTAGAATATAAGTGAAATAATGCGCAATCGCAGCAACAGGTCAATCGTCGCACGGATAGCAGTTACAATCCTGAAAATGGATAAAAAGGGAAATTATCGTGATCAGCGTTAAAATCCTGAGCATCCAATACCCTGAGCGCTATGTCGTCCGGCGCATGGTTCAGGCCGCCGAACACGACCTGCGCAGCAAGGTCCCGGGCCTGGAGGTGGAGATCAGCGAGCTCAGCGACCCGGGCCAGATCGGGAAATATGCCTTCGTCCTCGTACTGCCCAGCCTGGTGATCAACGAGAAAGTCGTCTGCAGTGGACGGTTTCCATCGAAGGAAGAGGTAGCAGGGTGGATGCACGCCGCTGCCCAACAAGACAGGTAGCCCAGTCGATTAGATGGGCAATGGTTTTCCTGCCTGCCCATTTCAGGAATTCACCGACCCACTATCATCAGTTGTCAGGAAAATGAGAATCATTGCACGGGGGAATCCTTATCAATCTATTGACTTCCCTATATTTCTCTTCACGTGGCGCTGCGCCCTCCCGGCCAGACCAGTTTCATAGATGCGCAGGAAGACTACTCCGCCCAGAATCATCAGGCCGCCGAGGATCTGGACAAGGGTCAGGCGCTCTCCGAGCAGGAAATAGGCGATCACGCTCGTAAAGACCGGTTCTGTGGTGGCGATCAGGTTGACCACAATCGAAGGCAGGAGACTCAAGCTGACGTTGTACAACCCAAAACCGAGCACGGTCGGCCCGATGGACAATAAGACCAGGATGCCCCAACCGGTCAGGTCGGTTCCCAGCCAGAACAACTCTGCCGGGCGCGCCGCCGCACCGGGCAACCCCCCCCCCGGAAGGAGATTGAAGATCAGCAGGAATCCAGCCGCAAATGCGAAGGTGTAGGTCAGCGTCGTCCATGGATTCAGCCCACGCTGGGCGGCGGAACGGCCCATCAGGCTGTACATGGCGTAGAGAAGACCCGAAAGCAGTCCTGACAGGATGCCGACCACATTTGCGCTCCAGGCTTCCAGGTCCAGTGCGTTCGAGACAAGAACACAGCCCCCCAGGCTGAGAGCAACCACCAGTATTTTTCCCCAGCCGAGATGTTCCTTGAGCAACAAGCGTCCCAGTAAAGCGGTGAACGCAGCCGAACTGTAGGCCAACACGGTGGCGATCGCCGCCCCGTTCAAGGCGACAGACAGGGTCCATGAGGCGTTAAACCCTGCCAACACGAGCCCGTAGGCCAGCAAGTAGCCCAAATGACCCCGGCTGAACCGCAACAGGGCCGGCCGCAGCAAGCCGAACAACGGCAGCAGGCAAAGGGGGACAAACAGGTCCCGCCAGAACGCCAGCACCAGTGAGGGGATCTGGTAAGTCTGGGTCAGGTAACGGATGAAGATAGCTGTGGTTGAGAGTACAGCCGCGCTGGTCAGGGCAATCACATAGCCGCGGCTGAACTGTGAGCGGTCAGGATCCATTCATATCTCCGGGACAGGTTTCTTACTGTGTGCTGCATAAAGATGTGAACCAAGATTACTGTAATTACGGGCGTTTTGTTTGTTCACAGTTCACATATTTATGCAAGAAGCAGTAGTATATTGTAGGGAAACGGGTCAAACCTGCCAAGAGACATTCATCCTGAATTTCCGAACGCAACTCTTCAAAGGGCAATGACTCCAGCATCTCAATGGCTGTTATCCTGCTACAGGTGCCGGTCAGGAGAAACGCCAGCGCTATACAGTATTGCCTGGCGTTTCCTGTTTCCAAGCGACATTGAAATGACGCCAATCTCACTGGTAACGCAAGAGCAATTCCCCGCTGGTGATGTCAAGCACATAGACGTGCGTATTCAGGATGAGATACACCACCTGGCCCGACCAACCGATGATATCGGGAGCCGAAAAGAAATCCATGCTGATGGTCTCGAAGGGGACGGTCATCTCACCCAGGTTGGAGCCGTCCGCAGGGTCGAGCGTCGTCAGCACAAGGCGGTTGGGTTCGGCGCGGAAGTCCAACAGCAGGAGACCTTGCGGGGTCTGCCGCCAGGTCCAGCCGGAATCATCCTCGTCGATCAAACCGACGATCTCATCTGGCGGGTCCAGCGGCAGGGAGCTGCCGAGGTCATGCTGCCAGAGCCGCCCTCCGGTAACGGCGTCCAGGCCCCAGAGTTCGAAACGTTCCGAGCCACGCGTCCGCCGGGCGCGGATAACGAGTACGTCCGCGGAAACTGACAGCGGGTGGAACTCGTAATCCTGCTCCTCCAGCAGCAACTGGACGATCCCGGCACCTTTGTCGATGGAATAAATCCGGTTCTCGTCACTGAAGTAGAGTCTCTCAACTGTCTGGACGCTGCCGATGTCACCCAGCGAATTGAAACCAGCCTCGTTGAAGGCTTCCCAAAGCATTTCCCCGCTGCGTAGGTCGTAGCGCTGGACGCAACCGTTATACCTCCCGAAGATCAGGTACAGGGCATGTGCACTCTCGTCATAGACAAGCCCAGAATCGGTCATGACCGTGTCCGCCGAGTACCCCTGTCCGCAAAGCGGTGTGATGACCCGCTGCTGACTACCATCGGCAGGGTCAAGGAAAAGCAGGCTGTAGGTGGATTCATCACCGGTGTATTCGATGACCACCAGTTGACCTGCCATCACCCGGATCTGGCGGTCGTAACCTGCCATCACCCGGCTCCAGAGGATCTGCCCCGTAACAGAATCATAGGCCTGCAGCGACCGGTCAAGGGTCAGCACAAGGACCTGATCCGGCGTGACTGCCAGGCTTTTCTGGCCATACAGCAGCCGGTCTGGGAGCGTAACCTGCCAGGCAAGGCTGCCATCCCCGCGATGGAACGCCATCAAGTTCGCTCGTGTGACAACATAGATCAGGTCGCCGCCCACGGCCATGGCATCCACGAGGCCATCCCCGGGCAGCGCCTCGGTCTGCCAGGTCAACTCGCTGCTCGCACTGTCGAGCAGGCCGATCACCCGCGCCTCGGTGTTTCCGTTGTAGAAGACCGCAGCCACATCCGGCAGGGAACCCTGCCCGGAGGGCAGCAGAAGGGCCGGGCTGATCGCACCCATGCGGGGGACGAATGGGCTGCCGGGCTGGGAGAGGGCAAAGATCAGGAGTCCGCCGACAACCAGAAAGGTCACCAGGATTACAAGGCCTCCAACCCACAAACCGGCCAGTGCCGCAACAGGCTTCGCTGCCGGGGTTTGGGCAGCAATGAAGACCGGTGGCTGGACAGGCAGGCCCGATTCAAATTCTTCAACCGCGCTCTTGGCTTTCGCCAGGCTGACATCATAGACCTCACGGTAGCGGTGAATGGCATCAATCTTGTTACCGGCGCGGAGCATCTCCTGGATTTCGTCGATGACGCTGGAATCCTCTTCAAAAATCAGCTCCTGGGGTGATTCGTCATCGGGCTCCAATAAAATGAACTCCTCGGGCGATTCGTCCCGTCTGCTCTTCTGGGCCGAGTCAAGCAGGGTGGCATTATGGCAGAACTTGCAGCGGACGATCGAGCTACTCTCGTCAAAGTCCAGTGGCGCGCCGCAGGCCGGGCAATTCAATGTCTTGAGGGAATTATCGGGCATCTGGCCTCCATGCAATCAAGGCGAAACAGGGTATGGAGTTATTATCCCTATTTGCGGACAAGAATGCAAGCCCTTGAAGGTAGCTTCAAGGGCTTGCCTGCTGATACTGGATCAGATTCCTACCCTACGGCTCCTAACTCTTGAGCCCCAATGCATCATCCAGTTTCCGGCGGTCGAAATCGACGATGACCTGGCCGCGGACCTTGAAGGTCGGTGTGGTCTCGTTGCCGTCCGCCCAGGCGCGGACACGTGCCGCCGCGGCCCGGTCCCGGCCGATATCCACTTCCACATAGGTGATGTTATGCTTTTTCAGGTAGGCGCGCGCCCGCGGGCAATCCGGGCACCAGGAGGTGCAGTACATGACCACATCGGAATCCGGCTCGGGGTCCGGGAATGCTTCGGGCTGACTGGCGGCGTAGGCAGACGCAGCCTGCGGATCCACTTCCGCCAGGATACGGAATAGTTCATCGTTATCGGGTTGTTTGCCGATATCATGCACATTCACGTTGCGGAGGATGCCTGCCTTGTCGATGACGACGATGGCCCGCTCAGTGTACCCCTCGGAGCGCAGGAGGCCGTATTGCTGCGCCACGGCGCCATGCGGGTAGAAATCGCTCACCAGCGGGTAACTGATTCCACCCAGGCTCTCGGCCCAGGCCTTCAGGCAGGGTACGCTGTCCACGCTCAGACCCAGAACCTGGGTCTGCATCCCTTCGAACCGGTCCAGTTGGGCCTGGTAAGAAGGGATCTGGGAAGTTCAGACCGGCGTCCAGGCCAGCGGGAAGAAGACCAGCACGACGTTCTTGCCGCGGAAATCGCTCAGTCTGACCATCTCCCCGGTGTGGCTCTTCAGGTGAAAATCAGGGGCCAGTTGCCCGGTTTGTAGTTGCATAATACACCTCCATGATTTGCGTTATTTCAAGTGTAACATAGGTAAGACTGCGCCAGCCAACGGTATAATACAGCCATGCCTAAAACCCACACCCGTTTTGTCTGCCAGCAATGCGGGCGCGTCTCGGCCGGATTCATGGGGCGCTGCCCGCAATGTGGCGAGTTCAATACCATGGTCGAAGAGATCGTCAGCGAAGCCCCGTCTGGCAAGAGCAGTGGGCGTGGCCTTGGCAGCCGTTCCAGCCCCCAGAAAATAGGCCAGGTCAGCGGCGATGCTGAAGAGCGCATCCCGGTCCCGATCGGCGAGTTCGCCCGCGTCCTGGGCGGCGGGATTGTCCCTGGCTCGATCGTCCTGGTCGGTGGTGATCCGGGCATCGGCAAATCCACCCTGATGTTGCAGTTGGCCATGGTCATGGGAGCCAGGCTGCGAGTCCTGTACATCTCGGGGGAGGAATCCGAGCGCCAGATCAAGATGCGCGCCGTCCGCATCGCTGAGAAGGATTCCCCCCTGCCTGAGAACCTGTACCTGGTCACCGAGACCAATCTGGATGTCCTATTTGAGCATGTCGCCAAGTTCAGGCCGGATGTGCTGGTGGTCGATTCGATCCAGACAGTCTACCTGCCGGGTCTCGAGTCGGCCGCCGGGTCGGTCTCGCAGGTGCGCGAGTCCGCCAACCGGCTGCGTGAACTGGCCAAGTCATCCGGGCCGGCAGTATTCATCATCGGCCATGTCACCAAGGAGGGGACGATCGCCGGCCCGCGCGTTCTCGAGCATATCGTCGATACCGTGCTCTACCTGGAAGGCGATCGCTTCCAGGCCTACCGATTGCTGCGCTCGGTCAAGAACCGCTTTGGCGCGACGGCCGAGGTGGGCGTCTTCGAGATGGTCGAGCGCGGCCTGGTCGAGGTGACCAATCCATCGGAGGCTTTCCTGGCCGAGCGGATGGTCAACGCCCCCGGGTCGGCGATCGCGGTGACAATGGAAGGCACCCGCCCGCTGCTGGTGGAGGTGCAGGGCCTGACCAGCCCGGCCCAATTCGGCAATGCCCGGCGGACCCCCAACGGGGTGGATACCAACCGTTTGTTGATGATCACCGCCGTGCTGACCCGTCGCCTGAACCTGCGCCTTGGAGAGCAGGACGTGTTCGTCAACGTAGTCGGTGGCTTGAAAGTGGACGAGCCCGCCGCCGACCTGGCCATTGCCGCGGCGGTCGCCTCCTCGATGCGCGACGTGTCAGTCAAGGCCGACACGGTGCTGATCGGCGAGATCGGCCTGGCCGGGGAACTGCGCCTGCCCGGGCAGATGCCCGTCCGCTTGCGTGAGGCGGCCAAACTGGGCTTCAAGACAGCCATCGTCCCGAAGCGGTTGCGCAAGGGCGAGCTCTGGCCCACCGATATCCAGATCGTCGAAGCGCGCTCGGTTTCCCAGGCGCTGGAGGCGGCCTGGGCCGTCGAGCGACAGCCTCCCAAGGGGAGGAAAGTGGCCTGATCCGTCTGCCACAGAGACCGGTTGTGCTCTGTGGCTTTTTTATGGGGGTTTTCTTATCCAATTCTAGTAAAATTCTATGTAAATCTACATTGACCGGCCTTGTGCTTTTTGATACAGTTAGGTCCTATATGAAGTCTCTGCTGCGGATACGCATCCAACTCGGGCTCGTCCACCTTGCTGTCGCGATGACGCTGGTTCCGATCAACAGTACCCTTAACCGGGTGATGATCAAGGAACTGGCCCTCTCCGCCACCCTGGTGGCTGCGCTGGCTTCGCTGCCTTATTTCTTCTCCCCGCTCCAGGTCTGGATCGGCGGCTATTCCGACCGTCACCCCATCTTCGGTTGGCGGCGGACGGCGTACATCGCCCTTGGGCTGTTGCTTTGCGTTGCCGGGGTGGTCATTTCGCCACAGGTGGCCTTTTTGATTGCTGAGAACCGCGTGCTGGGCATCCTGGCCGCCCTGGTGGCCTTCGGCGCCTGGGGCATGGGCTACAATTTCGCCAGTGTCTCCTACCTTGCCCTGGCTTCCGAACTCTCCGGCGAGAAAGACCGCGGCCGCACGGTAGCGGTGATGTGGGTGATGATGATCATCAGCATCATCGCCACCGCCATCCTCATCAGCCGGATGGTCGATCCGTATACACCTGCCGCCCTGCAACGGGCTTTCTGGGCCGTTGGCCTGGCCGCGTTGGTCCTGGGTCTGATCGGTCTGGTCAAGCTGGAACCGCGCCGCCCGCGGCCCCAGGAACCCGAGGCGGAGCGGGTCAGCTGGAAGCAGATGGCGCATGTACTCCTGAACAACCCCCAAGCTAGGCTTTTTTTTATCTACTTGCTCCTCTTGCTAGCCGCCCTGCTCGGCCAGGATGTCCTGCTCGAACCGTTCGCAGCCGAGGCGTTTGGGCTGACGGTCGCGGAGACCACCCGGATTACATCCATCTGGGGTGGAGCGACCCTGCTCGCCATGGTGACAGCCGGGGTCATGGAAGGACGGCTGAGCAAACGAATCGTTGCCCAGACAGGAAACATCGTCGCGCTGGCTGCCTTTGCTCTGATCACCCTGAGCGGTTTCTTGGCCAACCCGGCAGTCTTCTATACCGGTGTAGTCCTGCTCGGGGTTGGGACCGGGTTGTCAACCGTTGCCAACCTCTCGCTGATGCTGGACATGACCACTGCCCAGAGCGTTGGGCTCTACATCGGCGCCTGGGGCATGGCCAACGCCTTCTCGCGGCTGACCGGATCCCTGCTTGGGGGTGCGGTGCGCGATCTTGCCACCCGGTTGCTGGGCGACGCCGTCCTAGGGTATACGCTTGTCTTCAGCATCGAGACCTTGATGTTGGCAATCGCAATCCTGCTGTTCACCCGCATCGACGTGTCCGCCTTCCAGCGCCAGGCTGAAGAGAGATCTCCCATCGAACGGGCTGCCATGGCCGCTGATTAGGGAACATGACCAGGAGTCTTATGGAAAACGATCTATGGCTGAACCTGAGCCAGGCAGCAGAACTGCTTGGGGTCCACCCCAGCACGGTGCGCCTATGGTCTGATAAAGGCCTTTTGCCGGTCCACCGCACGCACGGGCGCCACCGACGTTACCGGCGGTCTGAAGTCGAACTCTGGGCCGAGGCCACCCGGCAGAAACATCCACTGGAGGTCGAGAATGTCGTCCAACACACCATAGGGCGGATGCGCATCCAAATGAAGGAAGGTCACATCGAGGCCGAGCCCTGGTATCAAAAGCTGGATGAGGAAGCCCGCAGCCAATACCGTAAAAGTGGACGCAGCCTGGTGCAGGGGTTGGCAGCCTACCTGGCCGCCGAAGGGGACGACGCCATCGCCGAAGCCCGCGCCATCGGCTATGAATATGCCTCTCGGGGGCGCAGTTGCCAGCTCGACATCGCCGATGCCGTCCGCGCCTTTCTCTTCTTCCGCAACCTGATGCTCGAAGCGATTGTCTCCGCTTACCAGGAAGCGAACATCTCCTCCGGGGTAGCATGGCAAGCCATGCTCCGGCGGGTGCATACGTTCACCGATAAGATCATGTTGTCTCTGTTGGAGACCTATAAGGCCTTCGAGAAGTCAAACCACTAAGCGACCAGCGTAGCCTGGAACGCAACAGCAAGGAGCATCTGTTGAAACTTCCCCCCCAACGAAAATACCCGGCATTGTATGAAAAAGTCATCCCGGCCAGCCTGGGAGTGATTGCCGGGGTTGTCGTATTATTACTAGTCATCACGGTCGGCGTAATCCTGGGCTGGCTGGCCGGATAAACTCAAATAAATAAAAGGTATCCCAATGATCTTGACCCTTCTTCCACTACTATCGAGCATCATCAGTTTCATCTTTGCCTATTATGTTTTGAGGCGCTATGCTGGACGCAAAGGGGTCCACCTGCTGCTGTGGGGTATCGGGACGATATTCTATGGGATTGGCGGATTCTGCGAGTTCTACTATGGCGCCTTCGGATGGAATGCGCTCATCTTCCGGCTATGGTACCTGTTTGGAGCCATCCTGGTGGCCGCCTGGCTCGGGCAGGGAACTGTCTACCTGCTGGCCAAACCCCGAGCCGCCCATGTCCTGATGGGCATCCTGGCCGTCGGCTCGGTCTATGCCCTCTTCAAGGTCTTCACTGCCGGACTGGACCCGGCGTTGATGATCAGCAGCGTCCATACCGGCAGCGAACTGAGCGGCCACGCCATCACCAGTTCCGGCGTCCGCGTCCTGACCCCCTTCTTTAACATGTACGGAACAGTAACACTCGTCGGAGGAGCGGCATATTCAGCCTTCATCTTCTGGCGCAAGCGGATCCTATTACACCGCACGCTTGGCAACATTCTGATCGCCGTCGGCGCAACCCTGCCTGCTTTCGGTGGCTATTTCAGCCGGATCGGCATCCCGGCTGCGCTTTACCTGGGCGAGTTCTTCGGCATCCTGTTGCTCTTCGCTGGCTTCCTGCGGGCGACCACACCAATGAAGAACGAAGCGCCTGCAACCCTACCGAGCGCTGCAGATTAACCCCATCCGAACCATGCTACCCCTTTCCCATCCGGAGAGGGGCTTTTTGTTGTCGTTTATAATAAAGCTGATTGGAGATCACCATGACCATCCTTGACATCCCGATCTTCTCCCGCACCCGCCGCAACCACGGGCTGGAACACGCCACCCTGACCATCCTCGCCGGGCGCTTCCCGTACCGGTCCCTGGCGGGGTACTCCACACCGGCGGGTTACTTCATCTTTGGAGATGTCCCCACGGTGGACCTGCATGAGGCGGTCCAGCAAGCCCATACCCGGCTGTGCAGGGGGGAGACCCACCTGGCCATCCATGTCAATTGCGGGACGAACTTCGCCGTCTCCGGTTTCATCGCCGGACTGCTGGCCTGGTTGGGACTGGCAGGCGCAGACACGCGGCGTGAGCGGGTCCGCCGCCTGCCCCTGGCAATCACCCTGGCAGCCCTGGGATGTATCATCAGCCAGCCCGTAGGACCTCTGGTCCAGTCCCGCATTACCACCTGCGCAGACCCTGGCAGCCTTGCTGTCGTGGAAATCCGTCCCTTCTCCTTCGGCCCGCTGAAGATCCATCGGGTGATCACCCAGGATCGATAACTAGTATCCGAACATGCCTGATACCGCCTCCATCCTCCTCCTCCACGGCAACGACGATGTTGCCATCCGTGAACATCTCCAGGCCCTGCAAGCCAGGCTTGACCCGTCGTCTGCGGACATGAACCTGTCTCGCTTGGACGGCCGCGGCTTGAGCCTGGATGACCTGAACACAGCCGTCAATGCCATGCCATTCCTTTCACCGTTACGGCTGGTCATCCTGACCAACCCCGGCGCGGTGCCCCGAGAGAAGCTGACCGACCTGCTGGACAAGGCCCCGGAGACAACCCTGCTGGCCATGGTAGCTGACGAGGCTCTCAAGGCCGAGCATTGGCTGGTCAAGTGGACCGCGCGGGCCGGACCCCGGGCAGAGGTGCGCCTCTATGCCATGCCCCGCCTGTGGGAATTGCCCGCCTGGATCGTCAAGGACGCAAAAAAACAGGGCGGGCAGATCGAACAGGCTGCCGCCGCCCGCCTGGCGGAGATGGTCGGTGAAGACACACGCCTCGCCGCCCAGGAGATCACCAAGCTCCTGACCTACGTCAATTACGCCCGGGCGGTCACTCTCGAGGATGTCGGGCAGGTGAGCGCAGCCAGCGCGGGAGGGAACATCTTCGCCCTGGTGGATGCCCTGGGGAACAAGAACGGGAAAGCCGCCCAGCAGGTGCTGCACCACCTGCTTGAAGAAGGCGACCCGTTCGATCTCTGGTTCATGGTCATCCGCCAGTTCCGGTTGCTGCTCCTGGCCCGCGAGATCATCGACCGGCGCGGCCGGGTGGCAGATATCCAGAAAGCCCTGGGGCTGCACGATTTCGTTGCCAAAAAAGTGTCCGGCCAGGCTCAGAACTTCACTTTACCCACCCTGGAGGCGATTTACCACCAGCTCCTGGATATCGACGAGGGAGTCAAGACCGGCCAATTGACCATTGAGCTGGCCTTGGACTTGCTTGTGGTGGAGTTGAGCCGCAAATAGATCCCCCGGCTTTTACCAAGACAGGTATGAAAAGAGGCGGATGAGATTTCATCCGCCTCGCTGGTTCAGCGGATCGGCTGGGGTTTCAAGTAGGTCAGAACCCGCCAGAACCATTCCACCGGTCCGAAACGGAAGCGTTTCAGCCACCAGGGACTCCAGACCAGTTGGAAGGCATAGATCATGATCGTCACCAAAACACCGAGGGCGATCCCGATTCCGTACAACCCGAAACCGTAGCCGTAGAACAGGGTCGTGCAGATGACCGTCTGCATCAGGTAGTTGGTGATCGCCATGCGACCGGATGCGGCCAGCGGCACCAGACGCTGCTTCCAGACAGGACGCTCGGCCAGGAGGGTGATAACCGCGATGTAGAAGAACGCCAGGGCGGGTGCGCCAATGGTCTGCCCGATGGTCGAGATGGTGTTCAGCAACGAAGGGAGCAAGCGGCTGGAGAATTCCCCGGCAACTACATAAGCCAGGTTGCCTGCTACGCCCAGGACAAGCCCCCAGACCAGCCATTTTCGGATGATTGTCATGTGGCCGGGAATATCGGCAAAGATACCGCGCTTACCGATATACAAGCCGAGCAACATCGCCGCCAGGACGTTGAACCCCATGAATGGCATCACCCCGAACATGAAATCCATGTCCTTAACCCGTTGACGGGTAATCTCGGCAAACGTACCGCTGGCATAGACCAGGTCCGCCTGGGCGCCGGCGGCCAAATAGGTCTGCTGCTGCTCGGCAAGGATCTGTTCGACCATTGCGCTACCATCCGGAGTCAGTTTGCCCAACTCGATCAGTCCCCATGCCCCGGCGTTGATCAGGATCGGGACCAGCAGGAAGATGACCGTCCAGACCAATAATGTCTTTGGCTTGGCTTTGCGGAAGAAGAGCAACAAAACAAAGCCGAGCAGCGAGTACAGGATCAGGATATCCCCGATCCAGAAAAGGTAGGCATGGATGATCCCGATGCCGAGCAGGACGAGCATGCGGCGGGCGTAGATCGGTCCGAATTTGAGCCCGCGGGCCTCGACCCGCCCGTAGATGAGCGCCATGCCAAGGCCAAAAAGGATCGAGAACATCGAGTAGAACTTGCCTTCGGCGAAGAAAGCGATCGACCAGCGGGCGATCTGGTCGAGCATGGTGGGCGGCTCGATGCCAGTCATCATTTTATTGAAGAAGGAATGGTTGAAAAATTCCATATTGACCAGCAGGATGCCCAGCAGGGCGAAGCCGCGCAGGATGTCGATTGTCTGGATGCGCTCCCCGGGCTGGACCGGAGCAGCCAGCGGTCTCAAGGTGGTGTCCATATTTCCTCCTCAGTTGTTGGTGTGTTTGATATATATACTCCGGTCACCCGGTTTCGTTGCGCAACATAGCGCACTTATTTTGCAACGGTTGTGGACGTGCAAAGCGCCGTGGTCCGTAGGCCAGGATGATGACCAGCGCGGCGAGGGTCGTCACTCCGACCACTGTCAGGTAGGACGACTCAAAAACGCCCCGATCCAGCAGGGTCGCTGCCAGGGTTGGCCCGCCTCCTCCCAGCAAGGGCAGCAGGATGCCGCTGCCCAGACCATCCAGGGAGAGCAGGCCGCGGGCAGCGAGCATCTGCGGGACCCAGCCAAACCAACTGATCAGGAAGGCCAGGATATAGAACCACAGGACAGGATGATTTTATTATTGTTTTTTTCTCCGAAGGAAGGTTGTGTTTATTCTTGCAAGATTTTATCGTTTTGTTGTAGTTCATGGACGGAAAAATCTGTCTTCGCCAATGAGGCCAGGTTGGCCTCCAGTTGCTTCACACTGCCGACGCCGATGAGTGCCGAAGTGACCGCCGGCTGGCGCAGCACGCAGGCAATCGCCACGTTAATCGTCTCCCCGCCCCGGGCCATTCCAGGAATACACCTTCAGGTCCACCCGGCCGCGTTCGTCGAAGGCCACGCCCTCCTGCTCGAGCAGGCAGCGCTGCTCCTGCGCGCCAGTGCGCAGGCTGATCTCGCCCTTGGAATTGATCACCCGCTGCCAGGGCACGTCGCCGGGGCAGGCGGCCATTGCCCCGCCCACCCAGCGCGGGCCGAAGGCAAGATATGTTTTGGGGTCCACACCATCCGGCGGGGGCAGCAGGCGGGCGATCTGGCCATAGGTGGCGACCCGACCCGGCGGGATCTGGCGTACCAGGTCCCAGACCAGGTTCTGGAAGAGGAAAACATCAGGAGGGGATGAAAAGCGCGCCACGGGCTCAGACTCCTTCGAGGAAGATGGACGCAACAACCCGGTATGCCGGGCGGTACAGGGAACGGTATGTCTCGGAATGTTGGGTAGCTGGAAAACCCTGCGCCTCCATGCCAGCGAAGAATGCCCACCAAGCCTCACCCATCAGAGGTACGGAGCTTGCGCCCAACCACTCCGCCGCAGCCGCCCCGAGGTCCCGCAGCGTTTCGGTTGATCCCGGCCACTCGTTTGCCGTGCGGACGAAAGCCAGCAGCAGTGTCTCAGGGTCCCTGCCCGTCCGCAGGTACGGCCGCAGATGGACCCGCAGGATGCGCTCATCAGGCGAGATCGGGTCGAGCAGGGGGTCGTCTGGCCCGGGGGCCATCTCACGCAGTTCACCCTCCAGCCAGGAACGGGCGGCCTGCTCATCCCGGACAGCATGCTCACTCCCCAGGGCCGCCTGGTGGAGCAGCTTATACAGGTCGCCGACCTCTATTTTTGGGTAGCGGGTGAGCTGTTCCTGCAGGATGGCTGTCAGAGACTGTTTATCCATCTTTCTTCAGCACCAGGCAACACAAGACGCCCACATAGCGGGTTTGGGCCTTCCCGAACAGACTGTCTGCACCGAGGGAGGCAAAATTTTCCTGACTGTAGAAGGGTTCAGAAAACGCGTGCAGCCAGAGCATGAGCATCTGGAAGCGGCCGAAATGACGTCTTCCAGCACGCATCACTTCCGCGGGAGTATCGCTGACGATATCGTACAACAGCGCCCTGCCACCCGGGACGAGCACCCGATGAATCTCGTTTATACCCGTCACGGGATCCTTCCAATGATGGATCGAGCCGGTGCTGACGACAATGTCAAAAGCGGCGTCAGCGAAAGGCAGGCGGTCGGCGCTGCCATCCTGCACCTGGATGACGGGTCCCAGCCCGGCAGCGGACATGTTCTCCCGGGCCTTGGCGACCATCGCTGGCGAGATATCCACCCCGGTGATCGCCAGCCGGGGCGCTGTCTGGTGGATTTTCAGCAACAGCCAGCCAGGCCCGGTGCCGATGTCGAGCAGGCGGCCTTCCGGGCAAACCGCGGCGATATCCCTGGCGACCAGCTCATAGTTGCGCTGGAAGATGCCCGTCGCGCTGACGGCGTTATATACGGCGGTGCCGGGCCAAGGGATGCCCTCGGGATGGAAGCGCTTCAGGATGCGGCGAAGGACAGGGAGCCTGGTCATGATCTTCTCACTTTCTCTGCAACTGCATTCGCTCCTCTAGTAGGCGGGCCCAATCCAGAGGGCTGGATGGGCACGCGGTCAGTTGATGACTCTCTACCAGTTCTGAAGCAGCAGGGCAATGAAGTGAAGCCGATACCCGAAGAGCCAATATGCCCAGGGGGGATACAGAGGAATTCGCTCATCAATATTCTCCAGCTTCAGGCCAAGCTCTCTGAATTGTTCCTGCCATTGTCTTCGTTTCCAATACGTGTACGGTAATGCGACTTTAAAGCGTTCGTTGCCAATCCAATCCATGAACCTAAGGATAGGGATCGCCAGGAATCGATCGGCCAGATGGTCCTTGATGATGATGCCGGACCTCGCTACTCTAGCTGCCTCTTTGAGCAGCGCAGGAGGGTCCTCTGCGTGGTGGACGACATCGATCAGAAGGGAATAGTCGAATTCCTTGTTCGCGAACGGCAGGGTGGTTCCGTTGTATTGAATGACATCAATAAAATTCGATGTTCGGGGGACGACATCACACCCTGTGATGTTCACTCCCGGTTTTTGCTCCATGATCAGTTTATCGATCAGGCCATCTCCACAGCCGATATCAAGCACACCGGCATGATCAGGCAGCAAGGATCCTATATGCCGGGCCAAGACCTTTACCCGTCTGCTTGAGTAATAGTGGGAATGTGCTTTTATGATCAGTTCATTCATTTTCAGATCGTTCCTGATTGATTATTTTCTCTTCAGTTCAAGGATACTCAAGAAAAAGCTTGAAAATAAAAGCTGGAATCCCAAGGCACTCAAGACTGCGCCAGGGATGACAAGCCGCATCGAGACGGAGGGGTCCAGGGCTCCAAAAGATCGGCTGTTCCAGTAGAGCAAGGCCAGGATCGAAGTGACCAGACCTCCGCCAATGCAGAGCAGAGCAAACACAATCCCATTTTCCAGGTTGATTTTTCGCATGATGAACTCCAGTTGGGAATCCCTGGGAAGCAGACCCTCCCGGATGCCAAATACCTTCGTGAAAACAGCAAAGGTCACAGCTTGTATACCGATCAGGATCAGCATGGCGGCGTACATCAGCGATGCAATGTCAAGCGTAACCGCCCCGATGGTCCTCGGGCCGGGAAGGAGCCAGATAAAGAACAGCATGCCAAACATGGTGATGACGATACCAGGAAATAAAAAGAGCCAGCGTGGGCTGTAAAGGAACAGGAATCTTAGGTGGCGCCACCCGTCATGCCAGGTCCGAAGATGAGGCCGGCGGCTCCTGCCATCCGGGTATAGAATAGTTGGCACCTCGCTGATCCTCAGGTTGTTCAAAGTCGCTTTGACGATCATCTCGCTGGCGAACTCCATGCCTGTGGTTCGCAACTCCAGCCCAAGGATCGCCTCGCGCTCGAACCCGCGCAGCCCGCAGTGGAAGTCTCCAATCTTGCTCTTGAAAAAGAGACGCCCGATCCCGCTCAGTACCGGATTCCCAAGGTAGCGATGGAGAAATGGCATCGCCCCGGGTTTGATCCCGCCCTTGAATCGGTTTCCCATGACAAGTTGATCTCCTGCACGCAATCGATCCAGGAAAGGCTGCAGGTTCGAAAAATCGTAGCTGTCGTCGGCATCACCCATGATGATGTATTTTCCTTGCGCAGCAGCGATGCCTCCCATCAACGCCGCGCCATACCCTTTCTCCGAGACGTTGACCAGCCTTGCTCCTGCGTTCTCTGCTATCCGGACCGATGAGTCTGTGCTGCCGTTATCGGCGACGATGATCTCACCGGGGACCTGATTGTGAGCCAGAAATGTCTGCGCCTTTTCGATACATGTGCCCAAAGTCTCTGCTTCATTGAGGCAGGGCATCAGGATCGATAACTCACACGGAAGCTGCAAGTTTTGCATTGGAGATTTCACCTTTCGGATTCACAGGAAGCGGTAGATAATCTTAGGACCGCCAGAGCATATTTAATATGCTCATCCCTTTGTAAAAATGAGCAATGGAAATCGAACTCAAAACAAATAAGAGCCAATCGGGGACCCAGCGAAGTCCGATGGCAGTCAAAAGAAGCAGAGGCAGAGTGAAATCTAAAGTGTAGCGAGGCCCAAATTGAAACCATCCGGTCCCATTAAAGAGCAGAATAGGTATATCGACCGCCAGAATCGTTATTAGCAGAGAAGACACCAGGAAGCGTGGTTTCCCTTTTGCAATCGAGAGAAAGGCCAGCAAGAATACAGGGCTCAGCAGGAAGAGGCTGCCGCCCATTAGTGTTTCTCCAGTTTCGGGAAATGGGTAATAGATATAATGGTAATAGAAATTCGTTTTCAGATAATGGCTATTGAACATCCCGTATTGTTCATAATGTTCTAGCAACTCTGGTGCCATAAGCTGATATTGAATACCTGTTTCCAGAGGAGCCCCAAAGCGCAGCCAATTATATGCCAGATAGACTATGCCCAATAGCAATACCGGTATCATGCCCAACAAGACCCGCCTTAGCAGAGGTCTCCAACCAAGATGCCAGTTCCTGGAGATCAAGAAAATGGCGGGCCATAGAGCGGCAAACAGGATGGTGTTCCGTGACATGAATGCACACGCTACCGCCAAACCAGTCAAGAAAAAAGCTGCTCTACCGCTCAAAGATATGGCGGTGAGATATGCCAGGGCCATGAAGAAAAAACCGATGACTTGACCGGTAAACCAGACTCGACCGTATGGAGCAACCGTGAAATGTACCGTCCCAAAAGCAAAAAAGACTACCAGGATACTCCGCTGGAAGGGTGTCACAGTCACAATTCCATCTTTGTTTACTTTCCGCAGGATGAGAGCAACCAGTGTGATGTTCAAAGCGGCGAAGGGCAATGTAAAAATGATGTCGTTGAAACCAATCCCAAATAGGGCTACAAAAGGGACGAACATAAGGGCCGGCATTGGCGGCCAGTAAAGGAAATATTGGTTATTAAAATATACCAGGTCGTGTGTCCCAGGAGGAATGGTGTTGAGTGACAATTGCCCATGCAGAAATGCGTCTGCCAGGTAGCTATAGAAATTGACATTACTGGCTTCCAGGTCTGGGTTAACGTGGATTGCATAGGCCGAGTAAACCAAAAGCCCGAGCAGTCCCGCCAGGATCGGATTCTCCCCAAGGCATGCAAGTTTGTAGAATAGTGATTTCAACGAAACAAGGATTTGTCGCAAGGTGAAGATCCTTTCAGCACGATTCTTTCAGGTTGTACAGATCCAATGTGCACCTTTACTCTTCTTGGCGGAGTCTAATGGACGAGGCGATAAACGATCCAATCATGGATTTGGGCGTCGAAGGTGTAGTTATCCAAAAAATACTGCCGGAATCTTTCCAAGGCCTCCAAAACCCCGGATCGGTGCAACCCTGCGGCTAGTTCCGGCATGCAGGCATCGTTGGGGCACATCTCTTCAACAGGGACATCCACAAAAGGAAGGCCCAGGGAAGAATTTTCCTGCACGATGATCAGCGCGGCGGGATTTGCCTCCAGCTCTTCTAGAAAGTCATCGAGATTGTTTTTCGCTCGTCCCACGGGAATGAAAAGTTCCGCCGGGAATAGGATTCGTTGAGGAGGACGTCTGTCGGTATTGAAATTCATACTTAGGTGGACATGCCATACCAAGACCCGGTCATCCGGCTCCGTTCGGGAGAGAATATATTTCTCTATATCTGACAACTCATAGTCTTGACTGGTGATATTCGGGAGACTCGCCAAATGTTCACCGGTTGGCAGTACGGTTTGCAATGCACCCAGACTCCAGACCAAGACACCCACTCCCAGGAAAAGCCACCCCAGCCTAAGAGGTTTTCGTCCTCTTGTGCCAGGTGCTAGATCTCGATGAGGAACCAGATTTTTCCATATGACATAGGCGGTTACAGTTGTAACGGCGGGAAGGATTGTAAGAAAATAGTGCCCAAAGTTTCTGCCACCCAAGGAGGTGAAGACCAACTCGATCGGTAGCGCAAGATAAGCTGTCAGGATGGTCAATTCAACCGCAGGAGGGTTCGCAGAAGCGGGCGAAGAATTTGATTCGCGACGCGGTAAATAATGGTTTTGAAACCGATAGAAATTGTCCGCCAGGAAAACAATAAATGAGAGGGAAGCAATGTAATAAAGTTTGCTGATGAACATTTTAGGGAACACGTTCAGGAAGGTGTTCTTGATGGACCACAGGAAGGGGGCACCGACCCCAACATAAGCAAAGTTATAGAGAAATACACCCGCCAGGAATTCATCCAATCCACCTACGCTTGTCCAGTAGAGGATAGCAATCCCAAGCGGGATCAGAAAGCCGGCCCCAAAATAAAACACCCTGCGCCAAAGGCTTTTAAATTCTCGCTGGAAGGCTGCCACCAGGATTACAGTCAGCAACGCCGAGCCGCCCAGGGCAATCGTTGTCTGTTTTGTCATGAATCCGATCCCCGTGAGCAGGCCGAACAACAAAATCCAACGATCCTGACGGGTCGAAAAGAAAGTGTATGCAACGCCAATGGTCAGGACCTGGGGCAGGAGAGCATAGATCTCCAACAGATTGCCCCCCTGGAAAATCTCCGGGAACATGACCCCAAGGACGAACACCAGGCTGGCAATAAACCCGGTAAGCAACCCCATCATTTTACGGATAATGAGAAGAAATGCTGTCGCGGAGAGCGCGATCCAGGTCAGATTTAACCACCAGATCGCCCACGGGTTCTGGCCCAGCAATAGGACTGCAAGAGCGTCCAGGTAGAAGCCTATCGGAGGCTTATGCTCCCACACATCGCGATAGGGGACCTGGCCGTCGACAATGGCACTCCCAATGTAAGCATAAACGCCACTATCAGGCCCTAATCCCTCGAAGGCCGGGCTCCATGGTAAATTGAGAATAAGGACCACTCCCCCCAGCAGAAGAATACAGAGCACAACCAAGGCTGCAGTTCGCCAAGACCGCAACCCACTCATTCGAGCCACTTCCAGTGCCGGATCGATTCCATAACCTTAAAAGCGGTCAGGTCCAACTGCAACGGGGTGATCGAGACATACCCCGCGGCGATAGCGCCGTAATCGGTACCCTGCTCGGGCACGCCGGTCGGGGCGTCGCCGCCGATCCAGAAGTAGGGCTTGCCGCGCGGGTCGGAGCGCCGGTCGAGGGCGTCGCGGTAGACGCGCAGCCCCTGACGGGTGACCAGGTACCCCTTGATCTCCGCCTCCTCCAAGTAAGGGATGTTGACATTCAAAAGCACGCCCGGTGGGAGGCCCTTGGCAATGACCTTGCGGGTCACGCGCCGGGCCACCCCGGCCGCAGCAGTGTAATCCAGTCCGTCATGGTGGTTCTCCGGCGCGTGTAACGAGAACGCCAACCCCGAAACCCCGGAGATGACCGCCTCCATCGCCGCCGTGACAGTGCCGGAGTAGGTTACGTCGTGGCCGATGTTCTCGCGCGGGTTGATCCCTGAGACCACCAGGTCGATCTTCTCTTCCACCACCCCCAGCAGGGCCAGGGCCACACAGTCCGAGGGGGCACCGTCCGAGCAGAACGCCAGCGTACCGTCTGCCAGGGATACCGGGCGCACCCGCAGCGGCCGGTCCATTGTCTTGACATGCCCGGAGGCTGACCAGTTGCGGTCCGGGGCAAAGATGGTCACCCGACCCAGGTCGCGCATCGCCTGCGCCAGGGCCAGCAAGCCCGGAGCCAGGACGCCATCGTCATTGGTGACCAAGATATGCATTAAGATTGAAACCTCGTTGTCATGGCTGATCTCCCCCAAATTGTACCGCGGTTCCCCCCGCCTGACTTGGGGCAGAGTCTCCCGCCCGGAGCCTATGCCTTTTCTGCCGGTGCGCCGAAGACCACCACCACCATGTGCTGGTTTAGGAATTGCGGCAACCCGTTGCCGTCCGGGACGATTTGCCCAAGGGTATACCCACCGGCGATAGGCACCTCCCCGCCAAGCGCTTCGCGGACGGCAACCACATCCGCCCCGGGCTGGGCCTCGAAAAGCATCTGCCAGGCGATGTCCACCAGGACGAGGGCGAAGACGGGCCGGGCCCCCTTCAATCCTGCCAGGGCATCCTGGACCGCCTTCTGGGCCGCCTGGCGGCAAGAGGTCAGGCTG
Source organism: Chloroflexota bacterium (assembly GCA_043826785.1). Classification (GTDB taxonomy): domain Bacteria; phylum Chloroflexota; class Anaerolineae; order Anaerolineales; family Villigracilaceae; genus JBDRPT01. The sequence goes on from JBDRPT010000023.1 coordinate 39,750, forward strand.
CCAACGAGCAGGTACCCGTCGCTGCCATCGGGGATGATTGCGTTCATGCGCAGGGATCCATCTGCCTCGACCCGCAAAGGCGAGCGTACCAGCAGGTCCGCATCAGGCCGCTGAATGCCGATCGGGTACATGCGGATCAACTGGTTAAGCGGCGGGAAGGCCCATTCGCGGACAGGGTAACCGAACAGGTTGGCGTAGGATTCAGATGCCGGACGCCCATCCAGAGTGCGCACCCAAAAGCCTCGCGAGCGCGTCACCCGGAAACGCGTCCCAACCGGCTGCCAGCCGTGCCCGTATCCCACTCCGACCTGGACCTGTCCTTCCAGCCGGGCGATTGCCAACCCACCGGAGCCGAACTGCGCCCCCCCGATCTGGTAGGCAAAGCCCGAATAGAGGTCACCGCTGGAGAGAGCGCCGACCAGGTTGGTGCCAGGCTGGACGCTGGCACAGAGCTGCTCAGCATCGGCGTTGAATCCGTCGGCGAAGACCAGACCGGGTTGCTTACGGTTCATTGAAAAAAGGCTGGCAAACTGCTGGGTAACGTCGCGGCTGCCCTGGGTGTACCCCGAGAGCCACTGGACTTCGGCGCGCGCTTCAGTGGCACCAAGCAGAGCGACTACGACCGAGTGCGGGTGGATGCCTTCCCCGGTCAGGCTGGCAGGCGTGCTGAAGCCGAACAACGGCAGATTACCGGTCAGACTGGCCACGCCGTTGACCACTTGTTGAGCCTCATACTGGTGTGAAGCGATCACGAATCCCAGAAAAGGGGGAACCGATCCCAACTGGTTCAAGGCCTGGTGGGCGGCCTGCAGCCCGGTCTCACGTCCATCCAGGGCGCGTGCCTGTCCAACTGCTGCGAGGAGGCTCATTCTTGAATCTCTCTTCTATGCATGGGTTAATCTTCCGCAATCGGGACGGTGAAGTGGAAAGTCGTCCCCTGGCGGAACTCGCTATCGAACCAGATACGGCCGCCCATCATCTCGACCAGGCTCTTGGTGATATTGAGCCCCAGGCCCGTACCGGGCACTTCGCGGGCTTTCTGGTCGTCCGAGCGGAAGAATTTCTCGAAAATCATCTTCTGGTCGTCCAGGCTGATGCCGATGCCGGTATCCCGGACCCAGATGCGGACCACCTTGGCCGCACCCGCCGGGTCCCACTGGTTGTTGGCTTTTTCCGCGCCGATCACGATCTTGCCGTCTTCCGGCGTGTATTTGTAGGCATTGCTGACCAGGTTGGTGATGATCTGCCCCAGCCGGGTGGGATCGGCCCAGACTTTGGGCAGGTTCTTGGGTAGTTCGATCGCGATTGTCTGTTTCTTGTTCTCGATCTGGCGGGTGGTCGAACGCGAGACATCATCAACAACCTCGGCGACTTCGGTGGCCTTATATTCCAGGCGCAACCGGCCAGCCTCGATCTTCGAGTTATCGTTCAGGTCGGATACCAGGGTGGACATGCGTTCCACATTGGAGCGGATCGTGGTGAGGAAGTTGGCCTGCATATCGCTGACCTGCCCAACCGATCCGGCTGCGAGGAGTTCGGTATAGCCTTTGATCGAGGTCATCGGGTTCTTCAACTCGTGAGCCACAAAGGAGACGAACTCACTCTTAGCAATGTTGGCCTGCTGGACTTCGGCATACAGCTGGGCATTCGAGATGGCGATGGAGGCATGGTCGCATAGGCGGGAGAGGAAATCCAGTGCCCCGGCGGGCTGCTGGGTCTGGGTACGGCTCTCCATCACGATCAGGCCAATGACATTGGCCTCCCGGCGAATCGGGACGGCGGTCTGGCTCCGGGCATCGAGCAGCAGCCCGCTCCGCCCGTCATCGAAGACCGTCCGCTGGGGCTGTCCAGATTCGACCGCGGCCTGCAGCGCCTGCTGCTCGATCGGCAGTGGCATGTCCTTGTATTTCTCTTGAAGCTCATCGTAACCCTGCTGGGCGGTGAGCACCAGGCCCTCCCTCTCGAGGATGCCGATCAACCCTGCATCGGCTTCGGACTGGCGCATGGCCCAGTCCAGGGTGATGCGCATCGCCCGGGTCACATCCAGGCTGGCGTTCAGCTCTCGGTCAATGCGCTGCATGACCGAGAGTTCCTCGACGCGGGTGCTCAACTCCTGGTCGGTCAGGGTGTACAAACGGGCGTTCTCGAAGGCGACTGCCGCCTGTCCGGAAAATGCGGAGAGCAGGTTCTGGTCATCGTCCACGAACGGCTGGCCGTCCCTGCGGTTGATGACCTCCAGGACGCCGATGACCCGTTCCTTGACCTGCATCGGCACGGCCAGCAGGGTCCGGGTCACAAAGCCGGTCTTCTTGTCGGTGGAAGCGGACCAGGTGGCTGTCTCCTTAACATTGTTGGAAATGACTCCGCGGCGGGTGTGGACGGCCTCGCCGACGATGCCGGTCCCGGGCGGCAGGCGCTGTCCCACCAGGCTGGCAGATGCCGGCGGTCCGACCGTCACGCGAAAGACCAACTCATCGGTCTGCTCATCGACCAGGAATAGGGAGCCTGCTTCACAGTTCAGGATTGCCACGGCGCTGTCTAGGATCTTCTGGAGCAGCGGCTCAGTCTCGAGAGTGCCGGTCAACTGGCGGGTGATCTCGTTCAGGCTGGTCAACTGCCGGGCGCGGCGCTCGGATTCCTGCAGCAGGCGGGCCTTGACGATCGCACCGGCTGTCTGGTCGGCGATCGACTGGAGCAATTCCACTTGTCCCCGGGTATAGACGATGTTGGCATCCCGGCTGCTGACGCTCAATGCGCCGATCGTCTCGGCTCCCGCGTTGAGCGGCACCCCCGCCCAGGCATAGACGCCCTGTGCCGATGGTGTCCTCCCGGAGGATTGGCACTCGCGGGCATAGTCGTCAGTGATGATCGGGCGGCGGGTGCGGATCACCTCCGGGCTGAGGCCATCTTCAACCGGGAGGGGGATATTCTCACGCTGCAATAAGCGGTCGTCCTGTTCGATGCAGAAGGCATAGAAATAGTAGTCGTTGACCCGGTTGTAGAGAGTGATGTGGTAGTCGTCCACCGGCATGATCTGATCGGTCTGGGCATAGATGAGTTCGAGGATGTCGTCGAAGGCGACGGTCACGTTGACACCCTGGGCCACACGCGCCAGGATATTCATCTCCCGCACGCGCCGTTCCATGTTGTGGATGACCTGGGCGCGCTCGATCGCCACCGAGGCTTGCGAACTGATCAATTCGATGAAATGCAGGTCTTGGCTGCTAAACATTTCCCCCGAGCGGCGCGAACCGAGGGCCAGCCAGCCGGTCAGCCGCTCGCCGCCGGGCAGGGGCACATACAGGCTTACGTCCAGCAGGGCCAGGCGGGTCTTCTCGGGCTGGAGCGCTGACGGCAGGGTCTCCAGGTCAATGAACAACGGCAAGCGGTCGCGGTTCAGGGTCTGTACGAGCAGACTGGTGGAGGCAAAGCGCAGGTCGCTGGTCGGGCGTCCGTCCTCCCCGGGGCTGGCGATGTACTGGTCGCTCAACGGATCGTACAGGTAGATATGCAGGCGGATGGGGAGCAGGCTGGTGTTGATGTGATCGCGGGTGGTACGCAAGACGGAGTTCAGGTCAACCGTACCGGTCAACTCGCGGGTGTACTCCTCGACCCGCTGCTGGAATGCCTTTTCACCCCGGAAGAAAGTGGTATCGATCAGCCGTTGCAGGCGGCTGCGCAGGGGCATCAGCGCCAGGGCTATGAGGAAGACCACCACCCCGACAAGCAGCGGATTGCTGATCCCTACGGCCTGCCGGAAGATCAGGCTCAATCCACTGACCAGCAAGGCGTAGCCCACCACGGCCAGGATGGCCAGTAGGGCATAGAGCAGGCCCTGGCTGAGCATGAAATCAGTGCGCACCAGGCGGAAGCGCAGGATGGTGTAACCGATGATCACCGGAAAGACGACCAGCGGCAACACCAGAAAGGGACTGTATTCGATGTCCAGCGGCACCCGCGCCAAGAACCAACTGGCCAGCGGGCCGAACGAGATCAGCACACCAAGCAAGATCGCCCATGCCTGGCTGCGAACGATCGGCGAGCGCGAGAAGAAGCTCAGGTAGACCGAGCGCCCGACGAAAAAGACCACTGCCAATCCAGCGAAAATGTAAATGTAGCCCCAGGCGCTAGAATAAGCCAAGGGATTGGAAAAATCAAATACGCGCGGAATGGCATAAGCACCCAGCCCCAGCGCAGTCGCGTAGGGGATCAAGCGCAGCCAGGGCCAGCGTCTGGCCAGGCGTGATTCCTGGGGGTAGATCATCGCCAGTTCGATCAGCGCCCCGCCGGCCAGACTCAGGGTTAAGGTCCACAGATAAGGGAAGGTGTGGGTGGTGAACAGGTCAAACAGCGTCCCGCTGCCGATCGAAACCGAAGAAGCGAACAGGGCAAACGCTCGCCCGGCGGATTCCGAACGGCGCAGGCCGAAGATCCACAGGCCCATGACCAGGAAGATAAAACCGATGAAGAGCGGGATGTAGAGAAAGGCTACCCGGTCCCCCTGGGGGAATATCTGCAGGGTGATCGCGTGGGTCTCCAGGATGCCTTCAGGGGAGTGCAGTGTAAAGGGGATGGTCTCGCCGGGGGAAAAATCCGCAAGCACTGCGGCGATCTCATCTGCGGACGTCACCGGGGTCGCATTGATCTCGCGGAGTTGGTACCCGAATGCCGGTACCTGCCTGAGCAAGCCCCAGGCTTCCGGCTCGCGCGGGGTGACGATATTGACGATCATGGTCTGTTCGATGAATGCGCCGGGGAAGGGCTGGCGCATCCACTCCGAGGCCAGGAAGGAGACGACCAAAAAAACGACCAAGTTCAGACCCTGGTAGGCCAGGACGAGCACCTGGAGTATCCAATTCGTGATTCTATTAAGGCGTTGTGACCGGGACATAGATAACCGACCAGCATCCTGCTGAAATTTCATCGGCTGGGCGGGTGCCGCAGCCGAAGGCGGCCTGAGGAAAGATTTACAATCATTTTACACTACATTCAAATCCCGAAAACAATTTTTCCATATCATTTTCATAGATGAAACCGCAAGACCACACCCGGAGAACCACCATGATCGCCAATCTCCTAATCGCATCCTTCCAGCGCCTCCTGCACAAAGGCGCACCGCAATCGCCAGAAAACCCGCATCCACCGCAGCCCCCCGCCGGGAAAGTCCTCCCGGCGTTGATCCGGCCAGACGGGCCGGCCCGCCCAGGAACGACCGCTGAGGGCAAACCGCTCTCGGGCTTCGTGCTTTGACCGGGCGCGCAGCACCTGCAAAGATCCCAATGTGCCTTCTCACCGTTAACCCTCCGGCCCGCAGCTAGCGGCGATCACTCCAAACTTGGGGATAAAACTCTCCCGGCCTCATCGAGGCGCTGGGAGAGTTTGTTACAAGTCATGGGTGCCGGATCTCGCAAAGTTTGGCAGTGGGCTTCGTAAATACTGGCGCTACCCATCATTTTGTATGAACCTTGCCTTGCACCATCCTGCATCCAGGTTGCGAGCCTTCAGGGTGGACTAGCGCGGGTACTGTCCACTTCAGGGACTTTATCTGCGATTCTCAATGCGAATTTCTTCAGAAATAGTGCGATAATGGGAATATATTAGACTTTATTGGCAATTAGAAAAAACGTCCCGAAGGTTGCAGTCGGGCGCTTAAATTACTCGAAATAATCCTTCGGGACGGTGCTTATATGTTATCACCGATAATGTCTATTATTTTCCCTTTCAGGGGCTGTATGTATGCCAGAGGAGGCGAGCATGGAACCGAACCAACTACCACAGGACATCCGCCGGATCATCGTCAAGGAAATCGAACGTTGGCAGAAAGAGGAAAAGATAACCTCCGCCCTCGCTGTGCTGCTGCGCAAAAGCTATGATTTCGACTTCCAGCCCCCGGCCGTAGCGCCGCCCGTTCCAACTCCTGTTCAATCCTACCCGCCCCCAGTCCCCAAACCGCGGCTGACATTGGCCCAGACGCTGCTGAGCGAAACTAGTATCAAGATCGCCCTCTACCTGGGAGCGTTCTTCGTCATCGCCGCCGCTCTGATCCTGGCCGCCCTGGTGGCGGTCCTACGCCTGCCCATCCTGCTGACCGTGACGGTCCTATTCGCCGGCGGGGCGCTGGCATTGAAACGCCGCTTGCCGCAACCCAGTTTCATCTTATATCTTGTCTTTTCGACCCTGCTGCTCATCACTGCCGGGGTCCTGGCAGATTTGCTGAACCTGACCGGCAAAGCGACGACCGGCTACTGGTTCGCCGTCCTGGCCGGCATGGCATTGCTCTGGGCCTTCAGCACCCGGCTGTACGCTTCACGGCTCTTCAGCCTGGCCGCCCTGCTCGCCCTGGACGCCGCCCTGGTCACAGCCGGTTATCTGTTGGACCAGCAGCCCCTAGAACTCTTCCTGTTGCTGCTGACCATCTCCAGCCTGGCCGGGTTGGCAGGCGCGTTCCTGCTCAAACGCTGGCAGGGACCACGGCTGGCTACACCCATCTTCATCCTGGCTCAGATCCAGCAAGCCTTGATAGTGTCCGTTGCCTTCTTCCTGGTCATGATCGACGCCGTCACCGCCGCCCATGATTGGGGCCTCCTCTCTGCATCGACCTGGCTATTCAGCGCGGTTTTTGCCGCAACCAGCAACCTCCTCTTCCCGTTTGGCCTCTACCCCTGGATTGCGGCCCTGGCACTGACCCCGGTCGCCTGGCTGGCGGTTGTCCGGTCCGATTCAGGGTTGGACATCTCGGCGCTCACGCTCAGCTTCTGGGGCCTGCTCTATACAGTCGGTGGGGAATTCATCCAGCGTTCCCGGGAACGCCTGCACAGCTACGTTCTGCCATTAAGTCTAACAGCAGTTCCCCTGCTGCTGCTGGGCGCGTCCATCGGACTCACCCACGACCGCTGGCTGGGTTTCGGCCTGTTCCTGGGAACCGCAACCTTGTTGTCTATCTCGCATGCGTTGCGCAAGCGGGCCTGGGTATGGGTCGTTGCCCTCGGCTCCAGCCTGGTGGCGTATTTCACATTCTTCCAATTGCCATTCACGGGACCAGTCTCGGAGCAGCTCTGCTCCCAGATGGCCGTCGCGACCCTGTTGTTGCTGCTCCCCGACATGCTGCTCCCCGCCGGGAAGCCGTTGCCCGCATGGCGCTGGCCGTTACGCGGGTGGGCCATGCTGACCGGGCTGGCCGCTTTGATATCCGGAATCCTGTTTTATTTCTTTGGGACTGCTACCGAAGCCAGGATTGCCCTGTTCACGCTGGGGGGGCTGGGTGTGCTCTATCTGGCCTATGCCATCCGGATGCGCCGCCCCGTGATCGGCATCCTCTTCACCCTGCACACGACACTTGCCCTGGTCTTCGGGTTGGCCGCCTATGAGGTCCGTGCCTGGCTTCCCGTCCTGGGCTTGCTGGCCGGTCTTTTCTATGGCAGTGGCATCCTGTTGCAGCGCAAAAACCTGCCGGCCTGGTCGAACGTCCTACGCTGGAGCGGGCTGGCGCTGGCGGCGATCATCTCGCTGGCAGCATTCGGCTACGATGGGAACGACCGGTCCATCTACGTCTTCATCCTGGCCTGCCTCTTCCTGGCCGAGACCTTCCGGTCACCCTGGCTGGAGGTGGCTCCGCCGCTGGTCTACTCGCTGGCCCTCATGATGGCCTTGTCCGATGCCCAGGTCGAGCCCTATGCTTATTACTCCGCCGGGATCGCATTCATTTTCCTTGGCTTGGATCTGTCCTACACCCGCCTGATGAGACGCACGGACGCAAAGATGGTAACCCGCGGCCTCGGCGGTTTCTCTGCGCTCGCCACCCCCATCTTCGTCTCCATCCCGGAATTCGAGGCTACTGTCGGATTGTTTGTCTGCGCCGGCCTGGCAGCCTTCTTCGTGCTCCAGACGCGGGTCTACCGCCGGGCTCACCTGGGATATGCCGCGACAGCCTTCTTCACCCTGGCCGTTCTGTACACCAACCTGAGGTTCGTCGAGGGCCGCTGGTTGTGGGCCATGATCGTCACCGCCATGGCCTTCTTCGGGCTGAGCTTCCTGACCGGCCGTCTGAAACAACCCGGCTGGGACTCGGTCTTGCGTAACAGTGGCCTGATCCTGGCCTCGCTGACCGGGTTCAGCGCGCCATTCGAACGCTCGGGGTTGATAGCCAGCCTGCCCGTGGCAATTACCGCCAGCCTGTGGGCGGTCGAGGCCTTCCGCCGGCGTAACATCTGGCTTGGCTTCCCGGCCAACGGCTTTTACCTGATGGCGTACTTCATGATCCTGGCCACAGTGCAGGTGGACCAGCCGCAGTTCTACTCGGTGGGCGCGGCCTCCCTCGGCATGGCGATGCACTATCTCCTTGTCCGGGCAGGCAGCAAGACGGGTGCCTTCCTGACCGGGATGCTCTCTCAACTGATCCTGATCGGGACGAGCTACATCCAATTCGTCAGCACCGAGGATATCTCCTACTTCGTCGTCATGTTCCTCCAGTCGCTGGCCGTGCTCGTCTACGGGATCGTGGTGCGCTCACGCAGTCTGGTCATCACACCAATCGTCCTGGTCATCCTCGGCGTGGTGACGGTGATCTTTGGCGCCTTGCGCGGCATCTCGACGGTTATCCTGATCGGCTGCACCGGGATCGGGTTGATCCTGCTGGGAATCGCCGCCCTGCTCCTGCGGGAACGGATTACCAGCCTGCGCGATCAGCTTAAAGACTGGCACGCTTGATGATCGTCTGCCGGGCTCCCGGTTTGGCCGGCGCATGAGCACCTATTCGTCATCCCCACGTGGGCCCGAAACATGTGAAGAGTAATTCGAAGCGACTTGCCGCTGTGAGATGGGGCGGATCGCCAAACTCGGCCTTTTCGGCTGGCCAAAGAAACAAGACTGGGATTTCGTCTATGCCGCGTTGGAGACGGTGGGTATTGCGAACTTGAAGAAACGGCAAATCGGCCAACTCTCTGGAGGTCAGCAGCAGTGGATGTTCATAGCCCGCACCCTCGCGCAGGAAGCCGAATTGATGTTGATGGACGAGCCGCTCACCGGTCTCGACACACCCTCGCAAGAGAGTCTGCTTTCCTTCAGGCTCACCCAAGAGCCCTGCAGTTTTTCCGCCACCTCTTCCCATCGAAGATATTGAGGGAGAAGCGGACGCAAATCGCGTTCCCAATCAGCCTGCGCTTGGGATACGCCGCCTCCAGAGCGCTCCGCGTGGATTCGATCTCATACAACTTTTCCGCCAGAAGGTGTTCAGGGCTCAATACGCTGACCACAAACAGGCGGATGTCGTCGTACTCGGACGATACCAGCTCGCGCCGCGTTTCAACCCTTTCCTGGCGCAAATTGATATCCACCCGCACTTTGCCTTTGGTGCGGTCACGCCCGTCGAAGAGCGGCCCCCGATAACTCACGTTGAAACTGTAACCTGCCTCAGACTGCCAGGCAGCGCGCAACTCAGCAGCAATTCCAAAATCACCCAGGCCGTCAAGGACAGCCTGCCACAATCTGTTCAATGCTTCGACATCTGCCGGCCCGTTGAAATCCAAATCTTCGGAATAGCGGTTGCGGTGATATACCACTCGCAGGGCGGTGCCGCCCTTGACTGCCAGCATTTGCGAACGGCTGTAAAACAAAAACAGCAGCAGGTGGTTTGGTCGCTGTCGGGGTCTGCGAGGTGGTGACACATGACCCGATCAGGAGGCATATGCAGATGGATGCAACGGCTGATCTCAAGACGCTTCGTTTTCTTAGATTCATCTCACAGGTTCATGTGTATCATCACATCACAAATATCGCAAAGGAGCACTGATCAAACCCGGAAACAGGCCTCCAACATCATCTACTAGCGGAAGCTGCCAGAAAAACCAGTAAACAAAATAGCGAATATGTAAAGGATCAAGATGATAGGCCAGGAATATTCGATGGGCTTGAGCATACTCAATCCTATTTGGTTATAGTCCTCACGGATTATCAGCCCCGTCATTTGTAGACATCCAACCTGCAATAGACAGGATATCAGTTACTTTATATGCCGTATTCTGTTCAATATCGACAATTACAACAGAAGACTGGACGCCTGGTTCTCTATTACCCCGAATGGATATAACGACTTGTTTTCCATCCGGCGACCAGATGGGTTTTATACCACCTGGACCAAGACAATAGTCTGTGATCATCCCCCTCCTCATATTCAGCACTGCTAGGCGTGGTTGAGGTTGGATTAGCCCACTCCCCAACCAGAAAGCGAGAAACTCGCCATCGGGCGACCAACTATACGTACCAATGAAAAAGGATGAATAAATCGCCAACAAATCGGTCAATTGGATTTCCTCGCCATCCCTGCTAATGGTATAGAACTCCTCCTGAATTGAATTCAATGGGTCGGGTCGCATGGTGACAATCAGTTGCTCTCCATCAGGTGACCATTGTGGTTCAACTCTCGGGCTGTACACGCGCCGCTCCCACAGGATTTCGCGCGTCTCGGTATTCCATAACACATAGCGCATTCCGTTCGAATCGCTCAAGTATAAAAAAGCCCGCGACAACGTCCGGTCATATAGAACCGGGAACCATGTAACTGGATTTATCAGATATATCGTCCGATCGTAAACAGGATCATAAACTGGCTCAGGATACAGGTCGGCGAAAGTTGGGCTAATTTCCTCGCTTTGCCCAGTATTGACATTCAACAGGGTAATGGTTCCGTAGGGTCGGTCATTCCACGAGAGTAGTATCCGGTCATTATCGAACCATCCCAAAAAATAGCCCTGTTCTATCGACCAGAACATTAAATCATAATATTGACCATTTGCTGTCATGAGCATCATACGCTCATTAACTTGCCCATCTTGAGCAATATAAACCGCAGTATAGACCAATTTCTGTCCATCTGGTGAGACATCGATCCTACTATAATGGGAAAATGTGTTTTGGTCATAGGTTTCATCAATCTGGAAAGGCTGCACGCTATGTGTGTCAATATCCAGGAGATAAGCATCAAAGGTGTTGTCGATTACCAGCGCACCGTCAATTTCCGCTGGGGGAGATATCTCATTTTGAACTGTCAGACAGTTCTGAACAACGGTGGAGATCATGGCAGGGCTTCTCCGACAACCCACTAAGAAAAGGAACGAGAGAACTAAGAGTAATTGGAAATGAGATAGCCTCAATTTGAACATCATGACTCTCCGATATTTAGGGTGTCTGAGACTGGGATGGAAAATGATTTCCAGGCCTTACACAACTTTGATTGCCGCATAAGGTATAGGCCTGTCCTTGTGTGACGATAAAGAGTTGGTTATCCTCGCTAATAAAAAGGATTTGATTATCACGCGGCCCGATGTCTCCATTCTCCAAAGCAGTTCTGAATAACGGCAATAGCCGTAAAGTCTCGGCTGTCGGGTTGCCCCAGTCCTGAGGGCGATCCCACCTGGCTCCATTACACCAATCCGCATCTGTTGGATTCAAGATCATCCCCGCCCGTTCATAGGCTTGAGCCATATCATGATCTCCCTCGTTGACATCGAGAATTTCGTTGTAGGCACGGCCGGTAACAACCTGCCGGCTGCCTGCATACCAAAAACCGCCATCTGGACCGTACTCGATCATCGCCTGCCAAAAGCGGCGGGCAAAGGCTTCGGTCAAGTATTCAACTGCTTCTCGATATGGTTCTACTTGATACTCATACCTCGGGGTCATCAAGGTATTCACTTCGTAGTTGAATATGATTGCCACATAGGTCCTCCACCCAAACAGATCCCCTTGATAATTATGCCACCAACCATCCAGAGCAGTGTCCAACCTTTGATAGAAACTATATCCAGCCTGATAACGATCGTCAAAACCATATAATCGTTCGTAGAAATTTCTTCTGGGATCCAGCCCGGTTTCACATATCCCAAACCGAGGGGTCGCGGTAGCCGTTGGCGATGGGCTGGGCGTCAACGTAGGGGTCATGGTTAGACGCGGCGTTTCTGTCGGAGACGCGGTTGCGGTAGGGGTTGGTGATTGGCTTTCGCCTGTACGCCCGCCATTTACCCGACCGGTAACCCTGTCCCAGGTTCCGGAAAACCAATCTCCAACACCGCCCCAGAAATGGTTCCACCCATCAACAAAATGATCCCACCATGGCTGATCTTCGTCCTGGTTCGGCTCAGGGCGTACTGACGCCATTCCGCCCGGCTTGCTGGGCTCTCTGGACTCTTCGGTTTTTATCACCTTGGCAACCCCCTCTGTTTGTTTGGGCTTCTGTTTCTCCC
>JBDRPT010000024.1:0-2372 GCA_043826785.1 Chloroflexota bacterium
ATCCAGAAACGCATCCGGGCGATAGCGCACTTTTTGGTATACTGCATTTCGGAACTCGCTGAGATTGTTTTTGAGCACACAAGAACTTTATCAGCAAGTTCCACTTCTTGTTAAGGTCCAGCGAACTCTAAACTCAAGTTAACAATTAACAACTATTTTTGTTCGTTCTACATATAAAGAGAAGCGGTCCAACCACTGAGTCGAGCCGACCTAACTTCACACCGCGATACGCGCCGCGATTTGCATAGGCAACCGATTCCCTCAGAGCAACATCACGAACGTTCGCATTCCTCGAGCAAGGAGATTTGACCAGATGGAAGTGATTTTCCGACCCATCGGCATCATCCACAGCCCCTTCGACCGCCTGGAAGATATGCCCATCCAGCCGACGAGCGACCTCAGCGCAGCAGGCACGGTGGAGATTTTTCCCGAATTCGTCGACGGTCTGAAAGATCTGGGCGGCTTCTCCCATATTTACCTCCTTTATCACTTCCATAAGGTGCGCCAGGCAAACCTGGTTGTCACTCCTTTCCTGGATAAAGAGCCGCGCGGCATCTTTGCCACCCGCGCCCCCAGCCGCCCCAATCCGATCGGCCTCTCCCTGGTAGAGCTTGTGTGCGTGGAAAACAACCTGCTCTACGTCGAGCGCCTGGATGTGCTTGATGGCACCCCGCTTTTGGATATCAAGCCCTATGTCCCCGAGTTCGAAGGTCTGCAGGAGTTTCGGATCGGATGGCTGGATCAGGCGAAGGGAAACGTGCGCACGCAGAAATCGGACTCCCGCTTCAAGTGAGAACCCCGGCTCCAGTACAAACGATCATGCTATCATGGGTATTATGATCAAACGACGCTCGATCCATCTGCTTGTCCAACTGGTTGTCGTCATCCTGGCGGGCACAACGGCGGGATCATCCGCTGTGCTCCTGGCCGGGGCGATCGGAGGGGTCGCCATGGGGGTTGCGCCCGGTCCCACCTTCGGCCTGGTCGCAGGGGTCATCTGCCCGCAGGATGCCAGCCTGAACTACTACGAGGTCGAGCGCAGCTACCATGACCCCGGCGAGAGCGAACCACACGTCGAGTGCGTGGGGCAGGATGGAACCGAGCAGGATGTCTTGCTCGAGGCGATACTGTCTGTGTTGGGGCTGACCTTCGCTGGCGTGTTCCTGGCGACATTCATCTTGATCTACCCCCTCCTGGTAATCGCAGGGGTGGTGTTGACCCGCAAGGTTATCGCTATCCGGGAGGGATGATGCCTGGCAGAGGAGCCATGGCTCGCCGAACGATACGGCTCGGCCTATGACATACCAGCGCAGGGTTGCACGCTTCCTCTTTTCGAAAAAGTGAATCGCAGGAAAACCCCCATGTCAATGCTCCACGTCAATGGAATGGAACACTACTACGAGCAGACCGGCGATGGACCGGCGCTGGTGTTTGTGCACGGGGCCTTTGCCGATGCCCGCATCTGGGAGCCCCAGTGGACACATTTCGCCGCGCGCTACCGGCTCCTGCGTTATGACCTGCGCGGCCACGGGCGCACGGGGGTTTCCAGCCTCGCCAGTTACTCCATGGGTACCTTCGCCGACGACCTGGCCGCCCTGCTGGCCGCGCTGGAGATAGACCGCCCGGCCGTCTGCGGCCTGTCTTGGGGCGGGAGCATTGCCCAGGCGTATGCCGTGCGCTATCCGGAAAGCCTGAGGAGGTTGGTCCTGGCCGGGACTTCGGTCGCGATCGACCTGACCCTGGTCGACAAGCTCCTTTGCCGGCTGTTATTCCCCAGGTGGGCCATGCTGGAGACGATCAGGCTGATGAGCGTGGAGCGGTTCACCCGCTTCTCGCTCTGGCTGGCGCGCCTCACCCGTGGCAGGCGCTGGCTGGGGCAGGACGAGACAGCCATGGACTACCTTGAGCAATGCATGCTCCGCATGGAACAGGGCGAATATCTCAAGATCTGGGAAGCGATCTATGGATTCCACCTGCTGCCGCTGGAGAGGATCACCTGCCCCACGCTGGTCCTCAATGGGGAACACGAGCCAAAAGGGACGCTGCGCCACACGGAAGAGATCCTGCGCCGGGTCCCGCACGCCGAGGCCAGGGTCGTTCCGCGAGCGTTTCATGGATCGAACATGGATAACCCGCAGGCTTTCAACCGAACCATGGAGCAATTCCTGGATCGCACCGCCTGACCGGCGTGATTGGCGTCATTTTGTGCAACAATATAATGGTCGTATAGGACCACCTGTGTTTTAACATTGAAAACGAGCCCACCTGGGGGAGGATTTAACATTGAAAGTGAGCCCACCTAAATCATAAGAACTCCGGCACAATAAGAGCGGAGGCAAGGAGATGAAAAAGGTGGAAGACTACGAACGGAT
>JBDRPT010000025.1:0-58915 GCA_043826785.1 Chloroflexota bacterium
ATGAACGTTTCCAGCGGCAGCCTGTCCCCGAACTGCACCGTCACCGCCGGACGCACAGGCTCAGGTTGGGTCGGCCCGGGTGCAAGCGCAGCCCCGGTCGCCTGCTGAACGAGCGGCGGGGCCGTCGCCGCCGGGGATTGGGCCCCCGATGGCAGCACCGGCGCCGGGACGACGCCCACCGGCTCCTGCCCGCCCGTCTGGCCCGCAGGCGGGACTGCCGTCGGCGGTACCGGCGTCGGGACGATGATCGTGAAACCAAGCGTCTCCTGGGAGGTGTTCCCGGCCAGATCTCGGGCCTCCAACCTCAGGCTGCCGCTTCCAGCTGGAAGACCGCCCCCATCCCAGCCCAGGCCCGCCGTGGCCGGTCCGCTGCCGCTCGCCAGGGTCAGGCTGCCAGATGTCAACTGCCACCCGGCCACTCCGCTGCCGTCATCCGAAACCGAGTAGTTCAGCGCCAGGCTGTCCCCGCAGCCGGGACAGAAGCTGCCACCACCGATCAGCACCAGCCCAGGTGAGAGCGTGTCCACCCTGGCCGTCTCGGAGGCCGTGGCGATGTGCCCGGCGGCGTCCACCGCCCGCAGTTGCAGGCTGTGGACCCCGTTGCCCAGGGTCAGCGCGCCAGTGTAGCCCGTCCAGACGCCGCCGTTGAGGGCGTATTGCAGCGAGACCACCCCCGAAGTGGCATCGCTGGCCGCAGCCGTGACGGTCACTGCCGAGACGAACCAGCCATTGTCGCCGGGAACCCCGGTCACATTCCCGCCCACCAGCGGCGGGACGCTGTCCAGCCGCCCGGAGGCCGCTCCCATCAGGGATGTATCCCCCCAGGTCGAGTGCGCCCAGAAATTGAAGTCGTTCAGCCCCTCGACGAGTGACACCGAGCAGGATGCCCCCGTACAGGCGAAGTCTACGCCATTGCGGGTGCCCTCGATCCCGAGGATGCTGTAGCCGGTCAGCGGCTCGGAACCGCTCAGGCCGAGGGCAGCCCCGCCGGCGCACCAGCCCCCAACCCCCGGCTGGGCACATCCCACCGACCCGGAGACCGTTGCCGGCGGATGGGTGATCGTCGCTGACACGCTGGTGCAGCCGGTCTGCCCGGAGCTGCAGCCTTCAATCGAGGAGTTCAGGCTGATCGCACAGCCCTGGGTGACACAGTAGTTCTCAGCCCAGCCAACGCAGGACACCGGGTTGAAGAACCCGGCCACGCTGCCCGTCGCAGGGCAGGAGCTCGAGGGAGGGTAGTACAGCTCCAGCGAGCAGGCGAAGTATCCGGGCCCGGGCGGGTCGTAGACCGCCAGGTAGTGGCAGACCAGCCGCTCCCAGTTCCAGATCGTCACCGTGCGGTTCGGACCGAGGTAATCCCTGAGCGGAGACGAAGGGTAATCGGCCAGCACCGGGAACGCCAAGAGCAGCGCCAGGGCCAGGCTGGCTGCGCTGATTATGACCTTCAAGTGGGGGTTGCGGGGGTTCATCCTGTGTCCCTCCTCGATCGGGATGATCTGTATAGACATAATTATATTGCTTTTTCAGCCAAATGCAACTTACAGTTTCCCCCGGTCTGGGTATCGGTGACCACAATGGTCGCGTCTTTGGCGACAAAGAATCTCAGAATTGCCATCAGTATAGACAGGCCCCCAGCAGTTTCAGGTTCCGAATGTCATGTTCTATTATAGATCGCGAAAGACTGATTTCCCCCGTGCAGGCTTTCACGCCTTGAGCAGCGCAAGCCGGGTCGGCATCTCCTCCCAAGTACGGCCTTCCAACTCGCGGCCGGCTTTCTTCTTATGGACTCCGCCCCATTGTTTGAAGAAGAATGGCACGTGCGCGGCGAGGCTCTGATCGCGGATCTCGGTGACCCACTCTTTTTGGATCGGCCGCGCCCCCGGCCCCGACTCGCCGCCGACGATGACCCAGTTGATCCCGTCCAGGTTCAAGGACGGCAACGGACCCAGCATCGGCTCCAACGAAAGAAATTTCACCCGCGCGGCGGTCTTCTGCAGGTGCTCGATGCGGAAAGTGTAATCCTCAATTTCGACGCTGACCCCCATCCAGACGTTCTCGGGCCACTCGATACGCGGACTCAACTCGGCCAGCCGCTCCGAGCGCTTGGTCAGCACCTGGAACTGGTGCCAGTGCGCCCGGCGCATGACCGCGAAGACTTTCAAAACGAAATCCACCGGCACATCCTTGTGGAACAGGTCGCTCATCGAGTTGACGAAGACCACCTGCGGGGTCTTCCATGCCAGCGGTTTTTCGAGGGCGTGCGCGTGCATCGCCAGTTTGAACCCATTAGCGTAATTGGGCTGGCCCATGGCCTGCAGGCGCTTCGCCATCCGCTCGGCGTAGCAATGCTTGCAGCCCGGGCTGACCTTGGTGCAGCCGGTGAGCGGGTTCCAGGTAGATTCGGTCCACTCGATTGCTGATTTGACAGCCATTCTTCTCCTTAATCATTACTAAATCTTTAATCCCCCCATATCATTCTAGCACAAGCGTTCTGGTTGTATATTAAGAAGAACTTAGGAAATATTAACAATCACTTCATCGCTAAAAGTCCCTCTGCGACGTTTTTTCCCACCGGCTGTAAACTCTTCAACCTTGATTTTGTCTGCACATTCCATAGACATAAGAGAGCTGCGCATATGTTTTGCAATGTAGATGGTCTCTTCTTCAACGAATTCACGAACAACGCTAACGAAAACACGTTTTCCAGAGAAGCGAGCCCGAATCATTTCAGCCAAGGTCTGGGATGGATCAAGCGAAAATAAGACCATTTGTGCAGGATTGGTGGCATCGGAAAAATGGAAACCACTTTCTGGATCAACTCTCCAAAAAGCCTCTTTCATCTTTACATACCCCAAAGGGTGATTGGTAGCGAAAAATAAACAGTATATTAACTGGTTTCTACTATCTCTCATTTCGAAGTAACGCACATACTTTGCACATGCCTGTAGCTGAGTTTGATACAGTTGATTGAGAACCTCTAAACGGTTCCCGCTTTTTGCTATGATTTCAAGCGCCTCATCACTCCCAAATAAATCAGCAATATGCTGTCGGGTTGCCGCGTCGGGATGTTCAACAAAACGATTAATGAATTCTGCCATGATATTTATGAAAACTTCAGTTTTACGATTAGCCAACAGTCGTTGTACGAGAGAGTAAGGAATTCCTTTGAATCCAAAAGGATCAATGAATGCAAATGTCGGTGCCAAATTTAAATTCTTGGCTTCCAAATTATCTAATATCTCGCGTATTGTCTCTTCAAATTGAGCTACTTGTATGTAAACCGTGAAATTTGATGGGAGCGTCATCAGAGCAATCTCTTTTTTGAGATGCTCGATCCGATCCTCTTGCTCATCAACAAAGATGAATATTACTTCGCGAGCCTGCAACCTTCCTATATGATTTAGTGCTTGTTTTATAGCAATTATTGGAGAACCATCTTCGCCACCCTCATATCGTCCAGGACCACAAAAACCATCAAAATAAACTATTCGTTGATTATACGTCGCTAAAATAGGGAACCATGCTTCGAGGTAGCGTTTTAAAATCTCATGCTTCGCCAACGTATGAGGTTTAATATTCCATAAGCACTCGGCGATTTTCCTCATCTCCCCTCCTATTTGGATCATTACCCCAAATAATCCCGTAAATGCCTGCTTCGTGTCGGATGCCTCAGTTTCCGCAGCGCCTTGGCCTCGATCTGGCGGATGCGCTCGCGGGTCACGTTGAAGTAGCGGCTGACCTCCTCGAGGGTGTGGTCTTTGCCGTCGATCAGGCCGAAGCGCAGTTCGAGCACCTGGCGCTCGCGCTCGGAGAGCGCCGCCAGGGCGTTCTGGACCTGCTCGCGCAGCATCTCGCGCGCCGCGGCGTCCATCGGCTCGAGAGCGTCGGCGTCCTCGATAAAATCGCCCAGCTGGCTCGAGTCCTCGTCACCCACCGGGCCCTCGAGCGAGACCGGTTCCTCGGCCGAGCGCAGGACGCGGTCCACCTTGGCGGTGGCCTGCTCCCAGCGGCGTTGGATGACCGGGTCGAGCTCGGTCTCCTCGGCCAGGGCGCGCAAAATGAGCTGCACATCCGCCGGGGAGAGGAAGCCGGAATCCAGGGCCATTTCCTCGTTGGTCGGTTCGCGGCCCAACTGTTGGGTCAGGGTGCGCTGGATGCGCAGGATGCGGGTGATCGACTCGAACAGGTGCACCGGGATGCGGATGGTGCGGGCCTGTTCAGCAATCGACCGGTTGATCGACTGGCGGATCCACCAGGTGGCGTAGGTGCTGAACTTGTAGCCCCGGCGCGGATCGAACTTGTTGACCGCCCGCAGCAGGCCCAGGTTGCCCTCCTGGATCAGGTCGAGGAACGAGATACCCCGGCCAAGGTAGCGCTTGGCCACACTGACCACCAGGCGCAGGTTGGCGCGGATGATCGCCACGCTGGCCTCGTCGGCGCGGGCGCGGATCCCGGCGATCTCCTGCTTGAGCACGGCGTCCTCCGGCAGGTTGCGGGTGAAGGTGCGCGGCACCGGCAGGTCGCCATGTGTCTTGAGGTGGTTGAGCAGCCAATCGCCGAAGGTCTTCGGCAGGATATAGAACATCAGGAAGAGGTTGTAGATGTGCCCGACCATGATCTCCCAGAGCGGGTCCTTGCCCCACAACTCATGGTCGAGATAAGCACGCAGGTAGGAGGGCGAGGCGAACTCCCAGGTACGGTGCAGGGACTGGGCTTCGGCCAGCATCAGGGCACCGTCCGGCAGACTGACCCCCAGCCGTTTGGCATCCTCCTTCATCCGTTTCCAGGAGGTGATCAACTCGCCGAGGACCGCCTTGTAGGCCACCACCTCGGTCGAATCGGCGGTCCGCTTTCCTGTCCGGCGGCGGCCGAGGGTCAGGACCATGCGGCGGGACTCGATCATCGTCGCCAGGCGGAACTCGCTGTCCGAATCGAGCAGTTTGACCTGCCCGATCTCGCGCAGGTACAAGCGGACCGGGTCCTCCGAGAACTCGGCCGCCATCTCCGGGCTGCGGACGGTGAAGATATCCTCATTGACCAAGCCGTTCAGATCCTCGCCCGCAGCAGCTATGGCGGCGTCCTCGGGCTCGTCGGCCAGGAGGTCGAGTTCCTCTTCGGGCTCTTCGACCTCCAATTCTTCGGCTTCGGGCAGCCCGGCCACCGGCCCGACAGGCGCGCCATCCGAGTCCAGGGTGGGAGGACCACCCGGGCGGCGGGGAAAGCGGGGTTTGGGCTTGGCTTTAGGCGGCATCGCTCCCTTTTCATAGTCACCGATTGCGTGACCACCATGGTCACCGATTGCGTGACCATCAACGCTGGGATCGGATCTTCAACCTGGCTTTATCGAGGGCCATCAGCGACTGGCGCAACTGCTTGGCCGTCTCGATGTACGGCCCGGAGCGCAGGTCACCGTTCTGCTGGGCATCCTCCTGCAGGAAACGCAACTGGTTGATGCTCTCGCTCAAGGTCTGGCGGCGGATCTTGACCACAGCGCGGAACAGGTGCTCCAGCAGGCGGTCGTCCGCCGGGTCGAGCCTGCTGGTTTTCTCCAGCAGGCCTTCGGCGGTCTGGGCCAGTTCTGCGGGCAGGTTGGCGCGCAGGTAGCGGTCGGGATCTTCCACGTCCTGCTCGAGCGAGCGGCAGACCTGGGCGAACAACATTTGATGGTCAGTATACCCGAAATCTTCGCCCGCAAGCCGGTTTAAGCAGGCCTCCTGCAGGCCGCGGTCCAGGCGGTTGAGCAGGTCGGGGCGGCGCAGCAGGACGCTGAGGATGTGGGCTTCCACTTTTTTGTTGGTCGCCGGTTGCGCGACCATGTTGGTCGGCGGAGCGACCGATGGCGCCTCAGCCGTGACCTGGACCCCCGGGCTGCGTCCCGCAGGACGGCGCTCACGCCGGCCGCTGGCCCGGGAAGCCAGCAGGGCACGCTCATCCACGCGCAGGAATCGGGCCAGCCGCTGGCGGTAGGCATCCCGCTCGACCGGGTTGGGCAGGTCTTCGATCAGCGGCAGCACCTGGGCGGCAATATCGGCCTTGACCTTGGCGTCGTCCAGGTCGCGGCCGGCCGAGAGCGCCTCCATGACGTGGATGACCACCGGCTTGGCAGCCTCGATCAGCCGCGGCCACTCGTCGCGGTCGCGCAGGACGATCTCATCCGGGTCGAGGTCATCGGGCATGGATGCGACGCGCAGGTCGGCCTGCAGGCGGGCCTCGTGACGGAGCAGGCCGCGCGGGTCGAAGCGCAGTTCCTCGGCGCGGTCAAACGACTGGCGGGCGGCTTCCAGGCCGCGCAGGACGGCCTTCTGGCCGGCGGCATCCGGGTCGAGGGCCAGGACGATCTTCCGGGTGAAGCGTTTGAGCAGCCGCAGCTGGTCCTCGGTCAGGGCGGTGCCCATCGGCGAGACAGCGTTGGCGAACCCGGCCTGGTGCAGGGCGATCACGTCCAGGTAGCCTTCGACGATCACCGC
Organism: Chloroflexota bacterium; assembly: GCA_043826785.1. Taxonomy (GTDB): domain Bacteria; phylum Chloroflexota; class Anaerolineae; order Anaerolineales; family Villigracilaceae; genus JBDRPT01. The sequence continues at coordinate 6,468 of JBDRPT010000025.1, forward strand.
CTGGTCGGCCGTGCGGATGGGCTTGCGCGCCCTGTCCAGCCCGTAGAGCAGGTGACTCTTGCTGAAGAGCACCGTCTCGGGCGAGTTGAGGAACTTGGGGAAATCATCCGGCTTGAGGATGCGCGCCCCGAAGCCGGCCATCCGGCCGCGCTCATCCCGGATCGGGATCATGACCCGGTTGCGGAAGCGGTCGATCAGCCCCCCGCTTTCGCGCTGGCTGACCAGGCCGGTGTCCAGCAGGTCCTGCTCGCTGTAGCCCCGGCCGGGTTCGCCGGGGTGGCTCGCGGCGCTGAAGTGTTTGATCAGGGCATCCCAGCCATCCGGAGCGTAGCCCAGGCCGAAGGTCTCGATGGTCTCTTCGCTCAGCTGGCGCTTCTCGAGCAGGTAATCGAAAGCCGGGCGGCCCGCCGGGGTGTTGACCAATTGGTGGCGGTAGTAGGTGACCGCGTCCTCGAGCAGGCGGCGCAGGCGTTCGTGCTCCTCCTTCTGCTCCTGCTGGACCGGCGAGTAGGCCTGCAGCTCGACCCCCGCCCGCTCGGCCAGGCGGCGCAGGGCCTCGCCGAAGTCCCAGCCTTCCTTCTTCATGACGAAGGAGAAGACGTCGCCGCCCTCGTTGCACTGGCCGAAACAGCGCCAGGTCTGGCGGTCGGGCGAGACGATGAAGGAGGGCGTCTTCTCGCTGTGGAACGGGCACAGGCCGGAATAGTTCTTGCCGGCCCGGCGCAGCTTGACCGACTCGCCGACCAGGTCGACGATATCGATCCGGGATTTGACTTCATCTACGGAGGACATTTCAGGATGTATTATAGCCCAAGTAAGCCGGGGGGGAGGCGCCGGTGCAAGCTGGATAAATGCGCCCGCGCCGGGACTGTTCAGCAAGAGGCCCAGGGCGCGGGCTTTTTGACTATTCGCCCGACCTCACCCCAGCCCTTCACCTATCGGAAGAGTAGAATCAAGGTCAGCCAGGACGCACCCTGCCATCTTTGGTAGCCTCGGCGGTAAGACCCGCGGGTCTGACCGCATTTCCGGCATGCTGCAAAGGCGTGGAGAGAACCAACCGAAAACCGATATTGTTGTTGAAGTTATCGGGTTCGTTCCTGTTGCGGTACGCGCAGCGGGCGTTGTTTCGATTGTTGTTCCACGAACCGCCGCGGACAACGCGTACGTTTTGGATGCGCCCCTCACTGCGGGTCTTACGGCCCGGTAGTGACGGTCTTCAGCCAGCCGCCCAGCAGCCGGCCGACCTCGGCCACCAGCGCAGAGACATGCCGGTATTGGCCTGAATTCATCCAGCCCCAGCGCTCGCACAAGCGCAGGTACAGGCGCGCCTTGCGCAGTTCAGCATCGGCTGTGCGCAGTTTATCGGCGCGGGATGCACCGCGCAGGTTATTGGCTTCGATGATCAGTTCCTGGAAGTTCAGCACGGCATCCTGCAAGCGCCGGGTGACAACAAACCGCTGGCTGCGGGGGAATTTTTCGGCCAGCGGCAGGAGCCAGGTGAGCAGGTCGTAGGTGCGCGTGAAGATGACCATTTCCTCAGGCATGCCCGTCTCCTTCCGCGAGCAGGCCGAATTCGGACAGCACGGCGCAGCTCAGGCCGTGGGTATCCCCATAGCGGACGTGATTGAGCCAGCCCTGGAGAGAATCCTTGACCTCCCGCTGCGTCCCATAAGCGATCCGGCGCCGCAGCCGCCTGCGGAAGTGATAACCCTTGCGCGCTTTCAGGCGGCGGTGGCCCGGGAAGACCACAAAGCCCAGGAACGGCAGGCCTTCGCTGACCCTCCTTGGATAAGCGCTAGATGCGTGGAGCGTCAGGCGGTAATGCGCTAAACGCTCGATGATGCCCGCCCGCCAGGCCATCAGCTGCTGCCTGCTGTCGCTGAACAGGATGAAATCATCCACATAGCGCAGGTAGGCCGGGCAGGAGAGCTCGCGGCGCACGAAATGGTCGAACGGGTTCAGATAGCAGTTGGCCCACCATTGCGAGGTGAGATTGCCGATCGGCAGGCCGCGCCGCCGCTGTGCGGCGAACAGGGTATCCCCGGGAAAATAGGCCATCTCATACTCATCCGCAAGCACCCCCCGCCCGCTTTCCAATATCCGCTCGACCAGCCAGGCCAGGCTGTCATCCGGGAGCATGGCTTTCAATGTTTTGCCCAGGATGACGTGGTCGATACTCGGAAAGAACTGCTTCAGATCGCATTGCAGGGCATACTTGTACCGGCGGGCGAACTGCTGGCAGGCGTCCAACGCCCTGTGCGTGCCCTTGCCCATGCGGTTGGCAAAACTGTTGGCGATGAACAGTTGCTCGAAATACGGCACGCTCACCTGGCAGAGGGCATGGTGCACCACCCGGTCACGGAACGGGGCGGCCGAGATCAGCCGCCTTTTGGGTTCGTGGATGTGGAAACTGTGGTAGCGCCCCGGCTGGTAGCTTCGCGCCGCCAGTTCGGCCTGCAATTCGAGCAAGTTGTCTGCCAGCAGGGCTTCGAATTCTGCCGTCGCCTGCCGGCCGCGCTTGCGCCGCGAGGCGCGGGCATAGGCCAGGCGCAGGTTCTCCCAGGCGATCATTTGTTCATGCAATTCCATGCTTTATGCCTCCTTTCTGGATCATGAATTGCCCGTCCCGCAGATTACTTTGCTACTGACTATTAGACTTTATTGGCAATTAGAAAAAACGTCCCGAAGGTTGCAGTCGGGCGCTTAAATTACTCGAAATAATCCTTCGGGACGGTGCTTATATGTTATCACCGATAATGTCTGTTGAATAACAAATGTCCCAAACATCCCTGTCATTGCGAGGGCGCAAGCCCGAAGCAATCCCCTGTTTTTGTGCAATTTCTCGGCTAAATCCCAGCGGGAGATTGCTTACCCTTCGGGTACGATGTCGTCGCTGGAGAACGCTCCTCGCACATCGTCCCCGAAGGGGAATGACACGCGAAACGGCCTTTTATTTTTCAAGCATCAGTAAATGGGCCGCGTTGCCCAAACCTGCGGAACGAACTGATGGTCGCGCCCCCGGCGACCACAATGGTCGCGCCATCGGCGACTATTTATTATGGAAAGCTTTTTTAAAAACGATTCAGAGATTCAGAGGACAGAGTTTCAGAGATCAGATGTGAAAGATGGGGAGAGAACCAACCGAAAACCGACAGTGTCGTTGAAGTAACCGGGTCCGTCCCAGCGGCGGAACGCGCAGCGGGCGTAGCTTCGATCGCTGGACCACGAACCGCCGCGGACAACGCGGGCCGAGCCGCTCTCCAGGCCTTGCGGGTCTTTGCTCTCCTGACCGAGGCGCTTTTGATACAGATCTTCCAGCCACCAGTCCTGGCACCACTCCCAGACATTGCCGACCATCTCCTGCGGGCCATCCGGCCAGGTCCCATGCGGATACATGCCCACCGGACTGGTGCCTCCGATCTTATCCTCCGGTTCGGAGTTGTTGCATCTGCCGGCATCCCAGGTATTGCCCCACGGCCAGAGAGCGTTTTGCGGACCGCGGGCCGCCTTCTCCCATTCGGCCTCGGCTGGCAGGCGGTATGGATCGCCGGTCATGGCTTTCAGCCAGTTGGCATAGGCTTCGGCCTCGAACCAGCTTACTCCCACCACCGGCAGGTTGGGCGCTCTCCAGCGTGGGTCTCCCCAGAAGAACGGTTTGCCCCGTTTACCAACCGGTCTTCGAGCCAGCCAATCTTTCCACTTTTTTCGAAGTTCATCCGTGGATAGCCACGACAGATCCGAATCCCACGCACCCGTGCGCCAGAGGCGGCCATCTGCGCTCCACCAGGCGGCCTGCGGGTCGTAGCCGCCCTGCTCGACAAAAAGCTCGAATTCGGCGTTGGTGACCGGGAACCTGGCAATCGAAAACCCGGAAACCAGCACAGGATGGGTAGGTTTTTCGTCATCGTAGACATTTACTTTTTGCTGCTCGAGGAGTTGCTCCTCATCCTGGCTTGTGCCCATCTGGAAGGACCCGCCAGGTATTGTTACCAATTCCGGCAGGATGAGCTTGCGTGCAGGGTCTTTCTTCGCCGGGACAGGCAGAAAACGCGGATCGCCGATCTCGCCCAGGGCCAGGCCGAGGCGGGAACGCAGGCGGGCGGGAGCCGCAGGTGGATTCGCGCTTAGCGTTGTCAGCATATCGCGAGAAAGCTGCTTAATCGTCTCAGGCACTCGGCGGTTTTCGAGCATATCAGCTAACGCCTCGCCTGCCAGTGCCAGGGCTTTTGAGCGTGCTTCGGCTGTCTTTCCAAGCCCGGCCAACAAGCTGACAAAGCGGTCAGCAGGGCCCTGGCTTCGGATAGAAAGGTAACCTGCCGACAGGCGAATGGTTTCCTGCCATTGGTCATCCTCGAAATGATTGTCCAGGAACAACCTTTGCTCTTGTGGATCCATTTCCTGCGCCAGGTAGCGCCCGGACAGGAATTCTTGAAACGTGGCGTGGGTGTAAAAACCATACTCTTCATCTTCGGATTCAAGCAAGCCGCCGCGTTCGGCGATCAAACGTAGAAAGAACCGGGCGTCCCTTTTCGCAACAACCTGCTCTGCTCCAAATTTCCTCCAGACTAATTCCACCAGATCTTCCTCAGGTAAAGAACTGACGGATTTTTCCTGCAACTTGAAAGCAATATATGAGAGGAGAAGGCAGCGGGAGGACCAATCCATTCCCCCCAGTTCCTCCAACCCTTTGTAAAATTCACCTTCATGATGGATTGTTTCGGTGAGCAGAACTTCAACGGCATCTTCGTACAGTTGCGCCCGGAGGCGGGGCAGTTCGTGGCTGTAGCTGACCATGCAAAAAATCGTGACCATCAGCGGCGTGGTTGCCAGATCACGCACTTGCTTAGAGGCGCCATCAATGCGCATAATAAGGTCAGCTGCTCTGCGCGCGCCCTCCGCGGTTTCATCCTGATACACAGCCTGATGCCAGAAGTCAATTAGATCATCGCGCTGTTCAGGTGATAACCGCTGAACATCGCAGCGCAGGAAACTCGCCATCTGCTCAGGAATGTAGGAAGCCGTAGGGCGCGAGGCGATGAGACAAAACAAATGGTTTTGCTCACTGTCATCCAGCATTTGCTCGATAGCAGCGCGAACGTGAACCCGATCATCTTTTTCCACTTCATCCATCCCATCGAACATCAAAAAGCAGGGCTTGCTTAAATGTTTCGTAAAGAAATCGACCTTGAACTCACAATCAGATTGGTTCTCGCTGAAATGGTAAGCCATGAAATCCAGCAGGGATTTCACCGAACGGTTCAGCTCTTTTTGCTTGCAATACTCGTTATAGGCCCGCAGTGGAATGAAAATTGGCACAGGGACTTCACTCCCCAAAGCCCGGATAAATTCCTCCTGCTCCTTGGTGAGTTCTTGGCCCAGCCTGGCGCGAGCGCAAGCCAATCCTGCCCATTGCAACAAGGTGCTCTTACCTGAACCGGCAATACCGATAATGGCAAGCCTGCGATTATTGGGATTCTTGAGGATCTCAGCCAATTGCACAGGTTCGGCCTTTTCCATCATTCCTGTCATCTCACCTGGTTCACGCACGGTATGCTTAACTGCGTTCTCATCCTGCGCCCGTTCGCTCTTGGACGACACCTGGATAGATATATAAACCTGGTCAAGGCTCAAGCGATTAGCAGCATTTTTAGCAACATGGCGCGGCAATCCGCGAAACTTGAAACGGGAATATGTGACGCTGGCTTTTTCGAGATATTGAATCGTCAGGTCAGATATCTCCATTATTTGAAGAGCATCATCACCATCTTTTTCGCCCCGCTTTTCGATGCTCTTCAATCTGCCTTTGCCATACGCACGCACAATTGCATATCCAGCCAAAAATGGTAGAACACAAAGCAAGAGCCACCACCCGCCCTGGTCAATGGCCTGCAGGATGCATTTGCCAATCCCTTCATCCAAACAGGTTTCAAACAAATCGGGCGGCGGCGTGGGCGTCTGGGCGTAGGCCGGGGTCACGGCCAGGAGCAGGAACAGGGCTAGTGCAATGAGAGCCAATCGGCGCATGGTTTCCTCCCGCAAAATAAGCACCCGCTGCGTGCGCAGGTCATGGTTGTCAGGGCTGGTCGCAAGAACCTTCCGTCTGGCCTCGATTATACAGGTAAAATTGAGCTATCTCTTTGAGGATGCCGCCCTATGACCGAAAACAACACCCCCTGCCAGGAAACCTACATCTCCGTGGACGTGGAGACCGCCGGGCCGCTGCCGCGCCAGTACTCGCTGCTCTCGATCGGCGCCTGCACGGTCGCCGCGCCGGTTGCCACGCTCTACCTCGAGCTGCGCCCGGTCAATGCGGACTACCTGCCCGAGGCGCTGCAAGTCAGCGGCCTGAGCATGGCCGCCCTCGGGCAGGCCGGCCTGCCCCCGGCCGAGGCGATGGCCCGCTTCGCCGACTGGGTGGCCGAAGTCACCCCGCCGGGGCACGAGCCGGTCTTCGTCGCCTTCAACGCGCCCTTCGATTGGATGTTCGTCAACGACTACTTCCACAACCACCTGGGCCGCAACCCGTTCGGCCACAAAGCCCTGGACGTCAAGGCCTTCTACATGGGCCTGACCGGCTCCTGCTGGCAGGCAACCAGCATGCACGCCGTCGCGCAGCGCTACCTGGGCGGGCGCACGCTCAGCCACCATGCCCTGCAGGACGCCCTCGACCAGGCCGAGATCTTCCGCCTGATGCTGGCCGAGGCCAAAGAACGCGCTGGCACAGACGTCGCGCCCTCGGCGACCAACATGGTCGCGCCCTCGGCGACCAACATGGTCGCGCCCTCGGCGACCACAGAGGATTGAGACGGCGCAGATCGTAATCGCAAAGGAGACAGACATGCCCAAGATCCCCCCTTCCAAAGACCTGCAACGGATCATCGAGTCCGCCCGCCGCCTGGGCGTGGAGATGGACGAGGCCGAAGCCCTGCAATGGCTGACCGCCCTGGCCGCCACCGATGGTGAGCAGATCGTGATGGACGACCGGGCCGGAGTCTTCGGCCACCGCGTGACCATGCTCGATTTCAGCCCTGCAGACCTGGAGCACTTCCGCCGCATCGGCCGGCTGGTCGAGTTCAAGGACGTCCCCGGCCAGGTGGAGACCGCCCTGGCGCTCTCCGGCTCCTCGGCCCAATCCAAGATCCAGACCTACCCGGGAGACGCGGACTATTTCGAGCGGGTCAACATCCTCGCTGCGAGCCGCGAGCAGGCCGGGGAGATCCTGACCAAGCTCATCCGCCAGAAGGCGCTCGAGACGCTCAAAGGCCCGAACTACCAGCTGATCGAGGTCAAGTTCGGCTCCTATCCGCAGGAAGTAGTCAAGAGAGGCAGCCTGGTTTCCAAGGGCGCGCCGATCGGCTGGACCCCGGATGAGATCGAGGCCGGGCGGATCGAAGCGTTCACCCCGGACGGACAGGCCGTCAGCCTGGCCTGGGAGCAGTTCGCCGCTGACCCCGGCTGGTGCAAGCTGGACTGGGTGGTGGCCGACCCGCAGCGCGGCCAGGTGGCCAACGCCAGCAACATGCTCGACGTCACCTGGGAGGCGCCGGACGGGAGCATCACCCCGCTGGACGGCTACCTCGATCCCTACTTCCAGGAGGTCTACCTGGAGGTCGAATCGGTGCCGATCTTCTCCAAGCTCGCCCAGCACGTCTCGGCGGACGCGATGGATGAATACGTCAGCCAGTTGGAAAAAGAAGTCAACAAGTACCTGACCCGCGATATCAACTACGGCAAGGCTGCCAAACGGATGTACAACATCTTCCGCCTGACCGGCCGCTACGGCGAGGCCGCCTTCATCCGGGAGTTGTTCGACGAGCCGGCCTCGCTGCTCTACCAGGTCTGGTCGCTGATCCGCACGATGGACGAGTGCTGCCAGCCCGGTTCGAGCATTCCCATCGCCCAGGTGCGCCTCCAGGCCGACCAGCTGATCCTCTCGGTCATCGAGGCGTTGGAAGGCGACGAGGAGACAGCCGTCGTCCGCCACCTGATGCGCCTGCGCCGCAGCCTGGATAACGCTGACAGCGGACAGTCTCTGACCGCTGACGCCGAGGCTGCCCGGGCAGAGGTGATCAACATCGTCAACAACTTCTTCTTCGACAAGCTCACCGCCCTGCCGGCGATCAAGGTCTACATCGACGACTTCCAGGCGAAAGCCTGACTCCATCAGGGCCCAACCGGCCTTAAAAAAACACACCCGCCGGGAGAGACATCCGGCGGGTTTTGCGTTTCGCGGTATGCATCCCTACGGCGTGGGAGTCGGGATGCGGATCATGATCGTCCTCACCTGGAGATCCAGTTCGTTATAGGTCATCCGGCCGCGGATCACGGAGGCGATCCGCCCGTTCGACCGGATGAAGAAATGCCGGGGGATGGCATCTACTTCAAATTGTTCCAGAACCAAACTGCCCGGATCGAGCAGGATCGAGAAATCCAGTCCGTTCTGGTCGCGGAAGGTGCGCACGGTGCGGTCTTCTTCCCCGGAACTGACCGCCAGGATCACCAGGCCGGCATCCTTGTAGGCCTGGTAGATGGCCTCCAGGTCAGGGATTTCGGCGCGGCAGTTCGGACACCAGGTGGCCCAGAAGAAGATCACGACGGGGCTGTCTATGAACTGGCGCAGGGTCACCTGTTCGCCCGTCCCCAGGTCGGTCAGGCGGAAATCCGGCGGGTACATCCCCGCAGTCAACCCGATAGCGCTGGGCGGCGGCGGCGTACGGGTGAGGGTATGCTCCAGGGTGGCCGTGGCGGTCAGGGGCGGGGTGGGCGTGTTGGTAGGGGTGGAGGTGAGCGTGATCGTCGGAGTCCAGGTGGCCGGCAGGGTGTTGACCGGCAAGGCGGTCAGGGTCTGGGCCACCTGCTGGGTCTGCTGGAGGTCATCGATCACCACGTCCGCCAGGTCCTCCAGGGTGAAATAGCCTGCGATCGCCAGGGTCGAGCACAAAATGAAGAATACCAGCAGGACATCGATGATCCACCATTTGCCGCGCCGCTTCTTGGCGGGCGGGGAACCGGTCGGCGCCTGCCCGACCTCGTCTTCCGCTGGCGGCGCGGAGGTTTCCTCAGCCGAGGCATCAATGCTTGAAGCCGGTTCTGCCCGGGTGTCCCCGGGAGCGTCCGCCTCCTGGGAAGCCGACGTCGATACGGGGAACAAGACGGATTCAATCGAAGGGGATCCCGGCTCAGCAGGCCGGACGGCAGCGATTTCCTCCGCGGAGGGGATTTCGTCTCCCACCGAGAAGAAGAAGGGCTGGACGGATGGGTCGGGAGCAGTCCCGGCAGGCTCGGCCGGGCTTTCTTCAGGCTGTGGGTGGGGTGCGGGGGCTGTCGCGTCGGAAAGCCCAAAGAACTCGGCCAGCGCATCTTCCGGCGCGGATTGCGCTTCAGGGGCTGTCCCGCTCGAAGCGCCGAAGAATTCCGCCAGCGCATCCTGCGACTCCAGAGCCGGCTCGCCCGCAGAAGCAGACATGTCTTCCGGGGGCACTTCCTGCGCAGCCTGCGGCTCGACCGGAGCGCTGCCTGCCGCCCCGAAGAGCTCAGCGAGGTCATCATCCACCCGGGCGGGTGGGGTCTCCTCCAGCGCGGCGCGGGTCAACTCGGCAAAACGTTCCTCCGGCCGGGCGCTCGGGATGGTCTTGGGCACGCTGGCCAGCCCGGTAAGTTCCTCGATTCGTTCCTGTGCCAGGGGATGGTCGGGGTTCAGGTGCAGGGCTTGCAGCAAGCATTTCATCACCTGATCCCGGTCCACCAGCGCATAGCTCATCAGGAACCAGGCCTGGTCCGAGCTCGGGTTCTGCTCTAGGTACTTGGAAAGCAGGGCGCGCGCTTCCTGGTTCATACCCTCATCGAGGAGCATGACGATATTCTGAAGCTGGGTTGGTAGCTCTTCGTTCATTGCCTACCCATAGTATATAGCAAAACCTGGGATTAGAAACCCTCAAGACGGGAGAAATCTGCCACGCCATCCGCCAGGGCGGCGATCCGCTGCAGCAGGCCGAGCCGGTTCTCGCGCAGGGAGCGGTCTTCAGCCATGACGAGCACCTCGTCGAAGAACATGTTGACCTCCGCCAGCATCGGCAGGAAAGCTTCCAGCAGGTCATCCACCGACCCGGGCAGGCGCTTCCTGGACTCGGCCTCCAGCAGCGCGGCGTGGAGCGCCTTCTCGGCCGGCTCCACCAATCCCTGCGAACTGACCGGGAAGGTCTCCGCCTGGTCGCGGGTGATGCGTACGCAGCGGGCATACCCGGGCAGGATCGTGTTCCAGTCGGGGCGGGCGACCCAGGCCTGCAACTGACTGACGGCCCGCGCCGCTCCGGCGGGATTGTCCGCCTGCTGGGCCAGGACCGCCTCGACGGCATCGTAGGCATGGGCCTCTTTCAGCATGACGCTCAAGCGCCCGCTGATGAAGTCGAGCACCTGGCCCTGGATCTCGGCGCTGGCTTCGATCGGCTGGTACGCTGCGGCCTGGGCCAGCGCGGCACGCAGGTCAAAGTCGAGTTGATGTTCCATCAGCGGCTGGACGACGCCGATGGCGGCGCGGCGCAGGGCAAAGGGGTCCTTGGCGCCGGTCGGGGCCAGTCCGGCAGCAAACAGGCCAACCAGCGAGTCGATCCGGTCGGCGAGAGCCACCACCAGTCCCGCCTTGGTCGTCGGCACAGGCTGGTACTGTTCCCCGATGGCGGCGGCAGCCCCCGGGTCCTCTCCGCTCCGCAGGGCATACTCGCGGCCGATGACACCCTGCAGCGAGGTCATCTCGGTGACCATCTGGGTGGTCAGGTCGGCCTTGCACAGACGGGCGGCGCGGCGGGCAGAGAGCGCTTCGGCTTTGTCCAGGCCAAGCATGGGAATGAGCGCTTCAGCCAGCTTTTCGATCCGCTCGGCTTTGTCGAGCATCGAGCCGAGGCTGGTCTGGAAGATCAACGTGGCGAGCCTGGCGCGATAGTCTTCCAACGTCAGCTTGAGATCCGCGCGCACGAAGAAGTTGGCGTCGGCAAAGCGGGCGTTCAAGACATGCTCGTTGCCCTGGCGGACGGTATCGATATGCTCCGAGTCGCCGTTGCGGATGGCAATGAAGTGCGGCAACAGGGGCGGGTTGTCATCTCGCTTGGCTGCCCCCTGGACGGGGAAATAGCGCTGGTGCTTCTTCATCACCGAGATGAGCACATCGCCCGGCAGGGATAGGAATTCCGGATCGAAATCCCCCAGCACGGCAGTCGGCTTTTCCACCAGGTTGGCCACTTCGGCCAGCAACTCAGCGGTGATCAACGCTTCGCCCCGGACCGCTCCGGCCGCTGCGCGGACCTGTTTTTCGATCAGGGCTCTGCGCTCCTCGACAGCGAGGACGATCCCGGCAGCGCTGAGAGTATCAAGGTACTCCCCTGCCGATGGGATGGGAATCTCGGGTGAATCGTATGGCCGCAAGCCGCGCGAGCTGTTCCCTGCGCGCAAACCGGCATATTCGAATGGGATAACATGCTCTCCGAGCAGGGCCACCAGCCAGCGGATCGGGCGCGAGAAGGTCACCGGGTCGTCTGCCCGCCAGCGCATGGACTTGTCGAACTTGATCCCCGCCACCAGGCCGGGCAAAGCCCCGGCCAGGACCTCGGGCGTCGGGCGGCCTTTCTCTTTCACCAGGGCGACGGCGTACTTGCCTCCATCCAGTTCGCGGACCTCGAGGTCTTCGACGGCCAGGCCTTTACCGCGGGCGAACCCCTCGGCCGCCTTGGTCGGCTTGCCGTCCGCAGCGAAGGCGCGTTCGGCCGGCGGACCCTTGACGAGTTCCTCGCGGTCGGGCTGGTTCGGGGCCAGATCGGCTACCAGTACAGCCAGCCGGCGCGGGGTCGCGGAGACGGTCACGGATCCGTGGCTAAGACGCAGCTCGTCCAGCAAGGCCGGGACACTCGCTCGCAGTTGTGCGCTGGCAGTATCCACGTCCGCGGCGGGCATTTCCTCCACGCCGATCTCGAGTAAGAAGTCGGAAGCAGCCTTGACGACCGGCAGTTTCACCCCGCCTGACGGCTGGCTGCTGGCCTTCGGGCGCTCCTTCAGCAGCGGGTACTCCAACGCCTTGCGCTGCTCGAGGTAAGCCTCGGCCACCCGCCGGGCCAGGCCGCGCATCTGGCGGAAGCAAGCCTGCCGCTCGGTCACACCGATGGCGCCGCGCGTGTCGAGGACGTTGAAGGCATGCGATGACTTGAGCACGTAATCATGCGCCGGGACGACCAGCCCATGCGCCAGACAGGCCTCGGCCTCGGCCAGGGATAGCTCATACATCTGGCGGACGCGGGCCACGTCGGCGACCTCGAAATAATACTTCGAGTGCTCGTATTCGTCGTGGCGGCGCACCTCCCCGTAAGTCACGCCCGGAGCCCAGGTCTCGTCCCAGATGGCGGGGGCGTTATTGAGGGCGATCAGGATGCGTTCCAGGCCGTAGGTCAGCTCAACGGCCACCGGGTCGAGTGGCAACCCGCCAACCTGCTGGAAGTAAGTGAACTGGGTGATCTCCTGCCCGTCCATCCAGACCTCCCAGCCCAACCCCCAGGCCGAGATGACCGGCTGCTCCCAGTTGTCTTCCACGAAGCGGATGTCGTGCTGGCGCGGGTCGATGCCGACCGCCTTGAGCGAGTCGAGGTAGAGCTCCTGCGGGTTGCCCGGGTCGGGCTTGAGGATGACCTGGTACTGGTAGAACAGGTGGAAGCGGTTGGGGTTTTCGCCGTAGCGCCCGTCATCGGGCCGCACGGACGGCTCGACGTAGGCGACGTTCCACGGCTCAGGGCCCAGCGAACGCAGGAAGGTGGCCGGGTTCATCGTCCCGGCGCCGACCTGGGTGTAGTAAGGCTGCCAGATCAGGCAGCCGCGCTCGGCCCAGAATTGTTCGAGTTTGAGGATGATGGATTGGAAGGTGGCTTTTGGCGTCATGGGAATTGGTTACTCAGGTATCGGGATTTTTGATGATAGCGAGAGGATTATACCTTACCCATTTCTAATTCCCCGCTTCAGATAACATCAAACGACTCACGCGATGGTGGGTGTTGGTTCCGTTTCAAGAGGCTTTACCTTCCCGAAAGATTATTCTTCATCGGCTAGATCTGTTTGTCCTAGTTCAATCCCTGCATAATCAAACAGAGACAATCCACCTTTGGAATGTTGCTCATCCCGCGATGGTTTCGGGAAATCATCTGCAACAAATAATGAACCTTTCAACACCCGTTCAAAGTTCTTATTGACTTCTGGCAGCAAATCAATTGTATTATCTAGTACCCAAAGCAAATCAAGGAATTCATTATCGAATGTCCAGGTTTCGGGGCGGATTTCATCCAGCAGCGAGGACTTTTTGCCCGAGCGTTCCTTCATGCGGTAAGCCAGCCAAGATTTGACAACCTGCAAACCTGAAACGCTGAAATTCCACACTCCGGGGCGGACGTTGTTGAACACGCCTTCGCCGATGTATAAAACGCCCTCGGTTTCAGCATAACGATAGGTTTCGGGATATTTTTCTCTTGCCTGGGGCGTGGCTTTTATGCAGCGCGCCTGGCCCTGCGGCACGCGGCTTTTTTTCTCGCCTTCGGGTATAAAACGTTCACCGTAAGTATGAAGCCAGATCAGCCGCTTGCCTAATTCAACGGTTTTGGCAAACAGCGCGGCGTCTTTGGTAATGGGCAGACGCACGCCAGGCATGGACAACTCATCCCAAAATCGCTGGACGTAACGCGGCGTGAACAATACGGCGTAAGTGTAGGCAAAGAATTCTTCGGGTGAAATGGGCTTGCCATATTCGCTTTGCAGTTTTTCAAGAATACCTTGTGTGAGGTTTGGCAGATCAGCATTGGCGTTTTGCCACATAGGAATAACATGCTTTGCGCCAAATGAACCACGAAAATGATCCAAGTCTGGAATCAAAGCAGTTGCAATCGTTGCTGGGCCTTCGCCAAGAACATTGGTTAAGAAACTGGTCAAATATAACTGATGATCGCTGTGGGCGCGCAGTAAATCGGGGCGCGGGCGGTCAGCAAGGCGCGCATCGAGCAATGTCCATTGGCGGTCAAAACTGCGATAAGCATAACGGGTTACGTTGAGCGGTTTCGTATCCGCGTTCAAACTGGAAAGCGAAGGCAAAACAGTGTTATCAAAGTTGGTCACACTTTTGCTGGCTTTGCGCGCTTCGGTCTCTCGCAATAATTTTCCGCGTTGAGTAGCGGGCGTATCGAGGAATGCCTGCCAACGTTTACGAAGCAAATCTTCGCTTTCGCCAATTGGCCACGAGCGTTTGAATTGAACGCCGTTCTCCTGCCAGGGGAACAAATCTGTGAGCAGGGGAAATTTCCAAAAGTCGGTTTGGCTGATTGGTAGGAAGGGGTCGGTACTGCGCGGCAAACATTCGCGCCAATCCAAATTAGAAAACTTCTCAATTGTTTTGAGTCCTGCCAGTTTCTCCTCTCGTGTGCCTTCCCTGCGCGTGTAGCGTACTTTTGCCAGTTCGTTCTTTTTGCTTGCGGCGTAACGCACGCCAATTGCAATCGCTACAGGCGATTGGATCTGGAATACGTTTTCAGTCTTGCGCGCGCCGAGGTTGTCGCCCTCGAGATCAATGATCCAGATTTCATCGAAAGCCTTCCGCATATACTCGCGCATGGCGGCGAAGCCAGGTCCGCGCAGATAGGAAGAAGCCGTAATAAAACTGACAATGCCCTGCTTGTTGGTCTCGACCACCTTCCATAACGCCCAACGCCAGAAATAAACGTAATCGTTGTAGAGATTCTTGGCGTGTACGCCCAGCCCGAGGGCGGTCAGAGGCGTGAGGAAGTCATCCAGGAGAGTCTTGTGTCCATCGCCTTCGCCGAATCGCACCCATCCGCCTTTGCGTTTGATGGTCTCGCCGCTCTCCGAATCAATCTGCTGGCGGTCATACGGCGGGTTGCCAATGCAGACCAAAACGGGCGTTTCCTTCTTGACCCTGCGGGCGCGGTTGTGTTCGCGCTCCCAGCCTTTATACATGAAGGGCGGTTCGAGCGGCGGGGCGTTGGGCGATTCGAGCGTATCTGTGAGATAGATTTGAACGCCATCATCGGGCAGCGCCGCGCCTTCGGAAACAAAAGCCTGCGCCAATCGCAAATGAGCCACTGTATAAGGCCCGACCATGATCTCAAAACCGTGCATGTTTTTTGCGGCCTGCGCCGCGGCGTTCTGGCGCATGCCCGCGCCGCGCGATTGCTCCACTTCCCCAAGCGCGTGTTCCAGCGCGGCCAAAAGGTACGTGCCTGTGCCTGTGGCGGGGTCGAGCGTGATCACCTTTTCATTTGCAAACGAAAACTGCGCGTTGAACTTTGTTTCGAGCAATTCCGCCACCAGGCGCACCTGCGTTTGCACCACTTCAACGGGCGTGTAATAAACTCCTCGGTCACTGCGTAATTTGGGGTCGTACTCAGCCAGAAAATCTTCATAGAAATACAACCATGGGTCGCCTTCGCTCTTTTTGCGAAGCGCGACAGGGTCAACGGCAGCGATCAAACGCTCTAAAAGTTGGATTGGCATCTCGATGCCTTGTTGCGCGTGTTCATCGCCAAGCACTTTGAGAATATCGGAAAGAAAAGCATGGTGAGCACGAATTTGTTGTACCGCGCCAGGAACGGTGATTGCGTTACCATCCCCGTAGGGGACTTCACCCGTCAAACGCGCTAAAAGCAAAGTGTATGTGATGGTCTGTGCATAAGCGTCAGCAAAAGTCGGGTCGTCTGACTCGGGAAATAAATATGCACGCCAGTCTATTACCAAACTGCTCAAGTTTGAGTTGGGGTCTTTCAGAGCGCTGAGTACATCTGTGCGTAACAAACGGCAAATGGGCGCAAGCATTTTTGCCAGCGAGCGCGGCGAAGTTGGAACAATAGGTTGCCAACGCAGGAAATCTTCTATCAAGACAAATAAAGCGTCTGCATTTGATTGCTCAACTGCATTGACGCCATCTGTTGTGATATCGCCAGAAAACCTAACTGCCTTCCCTACGCGTACTCCACTTCGGAATAATGCCCATTCATTTCCGTCGGTGTAAATCAAATTAGGCAGGTCTTTGAAGTGTTCCCACTGCTCTTTGTCTCTGCCCTTTAACCTTTCGGGATTTGCGCCTTTTCCTGGGGCTTTCAATTCAATGTGACCTGTAAGCAAATTTCTGATTGCAATTCCAATGTCAGGACGACCGATATTTTCGGCTTGCACTTCAGTTGCCGTGGCAACGTCCAGTTGGAGAATATCCCCCGCCGCCTTGATCAGTTGAGACACGGCGGGCTTCAACTGATCTTCCGCGTTGAAGTCAATTCTCAACTTGAAGGCTTTTGAGATTTCAGATGTGAACTTTTTCAATGCAGGCAGAAGATCTGTTGACATAATCCCATTCTCCATAACAAACGCTTGTCCCTATTTTACAGCCAAAGCATAAAAATCAAAGCCGCAGGCTTTTCACCTACGGCTCTCGCGCACAGCCTTGCGGATTTCCAATTCCCAATCTGGTCGGGGGAGCTTGTCGAAGGGAAGACTTTGAGAGGGCGGTTGGAGGAGGGCATCAGAGTTTAGACACAAAGGTCACAATAGTTTACTCTTTGAGTTCGAGCAAACGCACGTCTTCCAGGTCGACGGGTCGACCAGACGCGCGCTTGGAAGCAATCAGATCGTCGTGCGAGGCCACATAGAATTTTTGCTTTTGATATTCCATCGTCTCGCGTCGTTTCCATGCTTCTTCAAACTTTAGGCCAGGCGTGGATGTTTGCACGTCAATACGAACACGGTCTTTGAAGATGGTAATTTCCTGAGAAAGTAATTCTTCCGCGGTTATCAGAGCCGCTGTGCCAAGTTTTGCTTCTAATAGCGCGGCGAGTAATTTTTTTGCGTTATCAGGGTTGGCATCAATGAGAAGATCCAGGTCAAAAGTCGCCCGCGGCACACCATGAAGCACCGCAGCAATTCCCCCAATCACTACATAACGGACTTCATGTCGCTGTAAGGACGAGAACACGTCCTTCAACAGGTTCAGCATCTCTTTGCTCCATGATCTTCGGGTTTGTGAGTAGCAATAATTCTGTGAACGCGCACAGCATGTCCATTCGTTCAGAAAGCGTCAATGATTGAAACCAAAGCGCTTTGGCTTCAATTGTCTCTTCTTGGCGGTCATGTGTGACTGATAGGTTCATATTTCAAATTATACCCCGTCGCGCATGGCCTTGCGGATTTCCAGTACCCAATCCTGGCCCACCTGCACATGGGGTGAAGGTACACGCGGGAGCCATTGCGAAGCCCTGGACATTACCTTCGCCAATCTGGAAGACTTCCTGGATAACATCTAACCCGCCAGCCAGGAAAAAAGCGCCTCCTTGCCCCGGGAGGAATCCTCCCGTACAATGGCGGCATGTCCATTACCTGCCGCTATGCCATCATCATTGTGGGCGCAGGTCCGGCCGGCATCTCCACCGCCCTCCATCTGGCGCAGACCGCCCCGGGCCTGGTGAAAGAAACCTTGATCATCGAGAAGAGCCGCCATCCGCGCCCCAAACTGTGCGCCGGAGGCATCTTGCCAGACGGAGAGGCCATTTTGGAGAGACTCGGGCTGGACCTGGGAGAGGTCCCCCACTGCGACGTGGATTGGGCCCGGTTCGATTTCGCCGGCAGGGGCATGCGCTTTCGGCCTGACAAAAAGAGAGCCTATGCATTCCGCACGATCCAGCGCGATGCGTTCGACGCCTGGCTGGCGAATAAAGCCCGCCAGCTCGGTTTTCGTTTCCTCGAAAACACGACCGTCGAACAGGTCATCCCCGGCGAAGGTTTCGTCCTGGTCAAGACCAGCCGGGGCGTGTACCGCACCCGGGTCGTGGTCGCTGCGGATGGCGCCAGCAGCATCGTCCGGCGAGCGGTCAACCCGCACAGCAAGCCGCGCCTCGCCCGCCTGCTGGAAGTGGTCACTCCGCCCCGGCCGGAGACGTCTTTCCACATCCAGTCGGATTCCTACTTCGACTACCGTTACCTCCCGGAGGGGGTCCAGGGTTATGTCTGGGATTTCCCGGCCACCCGCCAGGGTCAAGCGGTGCGGGTCCGCGGCATCTACAACGCCAACATTTACCATTTATCCGCTGCGATCAGCCTCCCGGAAGCCCTGGCCGACGAGTTCCGCCGCCACGGTTACATCCTGGAGGAATATCGCCTGGAGTCCCAACCCCTGCGCTGGTTCGACCCAAAAAGCACCTTCGCCATGCCAGGAGTCCTCCTGGCAGGCGACGCGGCGGGAGCGGATGTCCTCTATGGCGAGGGGATCAGTTTTGCGCTCGGGTACGGAGCGTTGGCCGCCGAGGCAATCGCGGCCGCTTTTAAACACGGGGATTTCTCATTCCGGGATTATCGCCGGCAGATCCTGCGCTCGCCGATGGGGGCGGCCCTGTGCAGGCGCGCGGCTTTTGCCAGGTTCTTCTATTTCAGTTTACGCTGGGCCACTCTTCAGGCGTTCCTGTGGCGGCGGATGGGCTGGTTCATCAGATGGCTCGTGCGTACATTCTTCATCGGCTGGGCCAGGGGATAATAAAAGGGCGACCATTCGTCACCCTTGCTTGATCTGCTTAATGAACCCTGGGGAGTTCAATTCGCGTTCCAACAGGTAGGTGATATTCATTTGCATCAAGGCCTCGATCTCCTTGCGCACCTCTGGATTCGGCCGCGCCCGCCTGGCATCGGAGTACACGCTGCGCTGGAAATGGCGCAGGTATTTGAGCGCCTCGACGGAGATCTCCCGCAGGCCCGGCAGGCCGGTACCGCAGCGGGGACAGATGACTCCCCCCTGGGCGACCGAGAAGAACTGGTCCTGTGCCTGGATCTCCCGGCTGCAGTTTGCACACGCTGCCAGTTGCGGACGGAAACCCAGGTAATCCAGGATGCGCATCTCAAAGTAGCGGACCGCCAGCCAGGAGTCCGCCAGACTGCTGATCCGCTCGATGGTCTCGGTCAGCAAGCGGAATACGTTGATGTTTTCGTGGTTCTCCTCATAGGTGAAGCGGTCGAGCAATTCGACCACATAGAAGGCGGTGGCCATCTTGATCAGATCCTCCCGCAGGGGGATGTGGGCATTCACGGTCTCCGCCTGGGTGACGATGGGCAGGTCCCGCCCCTTGGCCAGTTGCAGCAGGACGCGGGTGAAGGGTTCGAGATGGCCCGCCTTGCGTGACCTGATCCGGCGCACTCCCTTGGCGACTGCGCGCAGTTTCCCTCGCTCGCGGCTGTAGAGGGTCAACAGGCGGTCCGCTTCCCCCCAATCGACGTAACGGAGGACGACCGCCTCGATACGAAAGGAACGTTCACTCATATTCAAGGGCCCCGGGTGAACAGGTGTCGGCGTTAGCGTTCCAGTTTCTGGGGTGTAAAGGCCCCAGGCAACAGCTCAGCCACGCTGCTCTCGCTCAACAGGACGCCGGCCTCGTTGGCGATCAATACGATCGTATCCAATCCAAACTCCGCCATCACCTGGCGACAGCCGCCACACGGCGATCCGCCGTTCGAAGTCAGGACGATCGCGGCTTCAAACTCACGCTCGCCATCCGAAACCGCCTTGAAAATCGCCACCCTTTCAGCACACATCCCGGTGGGATGAGCGGCGTTCTCGATATTGCACCCGGTGTAGAATTTTCCGGATTTTGTCAGCACGGCTGACCCGACCGGGTACTTTGAATACGGCGCATATGCCTTGCGACGGGCTTCGCCTGCCAGTTCGATCAGCATACGCCTGTCTTCATCACGTAGATTTGCCATTTTTGGTTTCCTGGTTTAATTTACGGATCGCCCGGGCTGGCATCCCCACTGCCAGGGTATCATCCGGGACATCCTTGGTGACCACCGCCCCCGCGCCGGTTCGCGAGCGTTTGCCGATCTTCAACGGAGCTACCAACATGGTATCCGATCCGATGAACACATCCGCTTCGATTTTCGTCGAGTGTTTCTTTTCGCCGTCATAGTTGCAGGTGATTGTCCCCGCGCCGATGTTGACGTTCGAGCCGATCTCGGCATTGCCGATGTACGAGAAATGGCCCATCTTCGTGCCCGGGCCAAGGGTCGAGTCTTTGACCTCGCCGAAATTGCCGATATGGACGCCCTCGCAGAGGTGCGCCCCTTTGCGCAGATGGGCATACGGGCCTATGTCGACGCCATCTTCGATGACGGCCTGCTCAAGAACGGATTTCAAGATCCGGCAGCGGTCGCCGACGCGGGTCGCCTCGATCAGGGTCTCGGGGCCGATCCGGCAGTCCTCGCCGATGATCGTATTACCTTTCAAATAGGTATGCGGCCAGATGATAGTATCGCGGCCGATCGTCACTCCCGGCTCGATATACGTCGCCGCCGGATCGATCAGGGTGACACCTGCTAACATGTGCCCGCGGTTGATCCTGCCACGCAGCACCGCCTCGGCCTCCGCCAGATGGACACGGGTGTTGACCCCGATCGTCTCGTCCAATTCCTGCGTGGTCACGGCCTGGACGGGTCGCGCCTCCGCGACAGCCAGGGAGACGGTATCTGTCAGGTAGTATTCGCCTTTCGCCGAAACCGGGATGCGTTCCAGGGCAGCCCACAACCAATCCGCTTCGAAACAGTACGCGCCGACATTCAACTCGTTGATGGCCAACTGCTCCGCAGTGGCGACATTCTCTTCGATGATCGCCCGGACCGCTCCATCCACGCCCCGCAGCACACGCCCGAAACCGCGCGGGGCGGCGGCGACCACGGTCAGGATGGTCATCGGGCCGGAATTGGTCTTCTGGGTCTCGATCAGGCGGGAGAGGGTCTCGGAGCGCAGCAGGGGCATATCAGCATAGGTGACCAGCACCAGGTCCGTCTGGCCGCGCAGCACGCTTGCAGCTTGCATCACGGCATGTCCCGTGCCCAACTGGGGATCCTGGACGACAGACCGGGCTGAATCCCCCAGATAGGCCTGGACCTCCCCGGCAGCATGCCCGATGACCACCACGGGTTGCTCCGTGCTGATGCTCCGGGCGGCTTGCAACGCCAGGGAGAGCAGCGGTTGTCCGCAGACAGGGTGAAGCACCTTCGGGAGACGGGATTTCATCCGAGTTCCCTGCCCGGCAGCGAGCAGAATGGGGGTCACTTTCATCGGCACCTCCGGTTAAAAAAGCCCTGCGGCCAGCGGGGCGACACAAGGCTCAACGGGATGGCAACTCTTTGCGTCAAGAGAGAAATAAGGCTGGGGCGCCTGGATTCGAACCAAGACAAACAGATTCAAAGTCTGTCGTGCTGCCATTACACAACGCCCCAGAGCGGGCGAATTGTATCACAGGCCATATCACGGGACAACCCTGCTGCTGGGTAGCCAGCAGCAAGCGGCAGGCTAGGTATCCTCAGCCGGGGCCAGTCCCAGTTGACGGGCCTGGTCGTACGAGAGCATATCCGGCTTCGTCGGCATCCTCTGGCGGTTATCCGCCACCTCGCTCCAAAATGCCTCAACCTCGTCCGGCTTCAATTTCTTTTTGGCATCTTTAAACAACGGTTCAAGGTCCGGGTCCATTTCCTCGTGTGTCTCTTTCCCAGCCGGGGCAGGTTCTGGCCTGGAGCTTGTCTGGACGCTGGCAGAGAGCGTCATCATCCGCAATGCTTCTTCAATCGGGTCGCGGGCGGAGGCGAATTTCGCCACGCTACTGAGCACTACGTCCTCATTGGCCAGGTCCTTACCGAGGACAAACATGGCATGCCCGGTCGTCACTGGAGCAAAGATCAGGTCAAGGTCACCGCCATCAAAGACATGCCAACTGGAGGCGACCTCCTGCCCGATCAGGTTGGAGAGCTTCTGACCGGCACTGAAGAGCGCCATCAGGGAGCTCATCAACGGGATTTCCAGGCCGCTATCAGGCAGGTCGCCAGCTCTGGCCAGGATGCGCCCGTTCTCATTGAACAGGATCAAGGTTGTCGCCGCCAATTCCTGGCGTAAACCGGCCAACAGGTCCGGCAGACCAATGCGGACAACAGTGTCATCCTCATTCATGATCGGTTCCGCCGGCAGGGCTGCTTCCACCAGGCCCAGGTGACGTTCGACTGCATCCAGGAAGTCGGCGATGGGTACCGGCTTGATGAAGAAGGCGTCTGCGCCTGCCTCTGCTACTTCCCGGCGGACTTTGGGGTCAGTCAAACCGGTGATCAGGATGACCTTGACCGTCGGGTGGAAACTGCGCACCTTCTGCATCAAGGCAATTCCCGAGATACCCGGGAGGCGGTAATCGGTGATGAGCAGATCCACCGTATTACGCGAGCTATCCAGGATGGCTTCCTCGCCGGAGAAAATCTCTACAACTTGAAGGTTATGTTCCAGGGTTTCGAGCGCCGAGCGCAGCAACCGGCTGACTTCGCGCTGATCCTCGACGATCATAATGCGGTATGAGGGCATATTGGCAAAATTCTATCACAGATTCAGATAACCCCTGCCTGCCTTGGAATAGAGAATCGGGGCGATTTTTTCGGTTCTCCCGGTCACAATGACTGCACCCTGGGGGAGATTGTTATCTCCAGGATGTCTCCTCGCCTCGAAACAAAATCCTGTCTCAACATTCGGTTTTTTTCTTTTCCCCAGGTCCCTTGCTGGTGCTGCTCACATCTCTTTATGCCCACGAACATAGAGTGAGCCCCCAATAATCCCCAGGAACAAACCTGCCACTGACATCCCAAATGACAAAAAGTTCAGCAAGAACGTCGACTCCAGCACCTGCAGCACCATCAGGAACGGTAACACCGCCCCAAGCACCACAAGCACAAAACCAAGCAGGATGATCCGGAACGGACGTCTGTTCATCACTTATACAACCAGCACGATACTTGATGTTTCCCCTCGACCTCATACTCCGGCGGTTCAGTCACCTCGCACAGCCCAGCGATCATCTGCGGACAACGCGGATGGAACCGGCAGCCACTCGGTGGCCTCACCAGACTCGGCGGCTCTCCAGGTGGCACATCCTTGTAACTATCCGCATTGCGTGCATCCGGATCCGATGTCGCCGCCATCAGCGCCACGGTGTATGGATGCAACGGGTTCTTCAAGATTTTCGCGATCGGCCCTTTCTCCACTAACTTCCCGGCATACATCACAAAGATCCGCTCGGAAAAATACTTCACCGTCGATAGATCGTGGGTGATATAGATAAACGATAAATGATGGCTCTCCTGCAACCCGCGCAACAAGCGCAGGATCTCCACACGCACCGACGCATCCAGCATCGACACCGGCTCGTCTGCCACGATCAGCTTTGGCTCCAGGATCATCGCCCGCGCAATCACCACCCGCTGCTGCTGTCCACCGGACAACATGTGCGGGAACTTCGCCAGAAAATCCTCCACCGGATGCATTTTTACTTCCGCCATCACCTTGTGGATCCGCTGCAACCGCTCCTCCTTGCTCCGCACCCCACCGATGATCAACGGCTCTTCCAGGATGCGCTGTACACTCATGAACGGCGGCAACGCCCCATAGGGGTCCTGCTGCACATAGCCCACCTGCGAGCGGTACCAATGCAATCCCTTACGGCCCATCTCACTGACCCGCTGCCCGTCAAATACCACCTTACCTTCCGTCGGCACGTTCAACCCCAATATCGTCCGCATCAGGCTTGTCTTCCCGCACCCGCTCTCCCCTACAACCGCCACCGCCTCCCCCTCGTGCAGGTCAAAGTCCACTCCATCCACCGCGCGCACATGCCCAGCCGACCCGAACCCCCAGCGGCGCAATTCAAACCATACCCGTAAACCTGTAATCGCCAGTAAGATCCCGTTCTTGCTCGCGCTTTCCAGCTTCTCTTTGACCATTTCCTTCGCGCTCATCCCTGTCTCCTTCTTCCTAGGCATATAACCAGCATTTCACTTTCCGCCCGTCCTTCTCCACTACCGGCGGATCTTGCTCACAACGCTCGTGCCGTTGCGGACAGCGCGGCGCAAACCGGCAATTCACCGGCAGGTTGATCAACGACGGCGGCTGCCCGATGATAAACTGCGGATCCTGGTCCACCCGCAAGCGCGGCACGCTTGCCATCAACATCTGCGCATAAGGATGCAGCGGCGCAGGGAAAAACCGCTTCGCATCCCCTACTTCCACGATCTGCCCGGCATACATCATCGCCACCTCGTCTGCCAGTTCGCTCGATGTCGCAATGTCATGTGTGATCAGGATGAAGCTCGTCCCGAGTTCCTTCTTGATCCGCTTCAACACATTGAAGATGTTCGCCTGCGTCAACAGGTCCAGCGCCGATGTCGGCTCGTCCAGTACGATCAGGCTTGGCGATGTCACCAAAGCCATCGCTATGGCAACACGCTGGCGCATTCCTCCGCTCAACTCGAACGGGTAGCGGGAGATAAAATCTTCCGGCACACCGACATGCTGGAACATTTGCTTGACCAGACCAATCGCCTCCTCCTTCTTCACCCCCAGGTGGATCATTGCCGGTTCCGCCACCTGATCTCCAACCCGGATGACCGGATTCAATGCATTCATCGCAGCCTGCGGGACCAGACTCATCGACACCCAGCGCACGTTCTGGCGGAACTCTTCATCCCCCAACTCCATCACATCCGTCCCCTCGATGTACACCTTCCCCGTGTATGCCGCGATGTTGCGCGGCAATAAGCGCAACATCGCCTTGGCCAACGATGTCTTTCCACAACCGCTCTCCCCCAATATCACCACCGCGCGGTTAT
This sequence comes from Chloroflexota bacterium, assembly GCA_043826785.1. GTDB lineage: Bacteria > Chloroflexota > Anaerolineae > Anaerolineales > Villigracilaceae > JBDRPT01. The sequence continues at coordinate 31,170 of JBDRPT010000025.1, forward strand.
AGTCCAGTTCAAAATCGATCCCGTCCACCGCCTGTACGCTCCCCACCCCCGTCTTGAAATGCAAGACCAGATTCTCAATGCGTAAGAGTTTCTCGTTTGCCATTGGATTACATTCCTCTCAGACGTGGATTGAAAACCCGGTCCAGGGCATAGCCGAGCAAGGCAAAAGCCAGGCCGGTGATCATCAGCAGGATAGCCGGTTCCAGGACCCAGTAGTACAAGCCCTGGTAGAGCGCGCCGTTCGCCTGGGCATCGTTGATGACCTTGCCCCAGGTCGGCAGCACCGGATCGCCCAGCCCGAGCACCGCCAGTGATGCTTCGAGGAAGACAAACCCTGGAACCAAAACGACCAGTTGCGGGATGAGCAGCGGGATCAAGCGGGGTGTCAAATATCGGAAGATGATCCGCCCATTGCTGGCCCCATACGCCTGAGCCGCCTCGATATACGGGGATTCCTTGACTTGAAGGAAGATCGCCCGGTAGTTTTTAATCGCCCCGCCGAAGATGCTCAGCAGGATGGTCGCGCCAAGCATCAGCCAGATGGAGCGCGAGTAGAACGTCCCGATCATGATCAGGATAGGCAAGAATGGCAGGACCAGGTTCACCTCGGTGATGCGCTGGATGATCTCATCGACCCAGCCGGCATACCAGACGCCGAATGCGGCGATGATCATCGTGGTCAGGGTGGTGCCCACCGCAGCCAGGAGACCGAAGGCCAGGGCGATCGGTGTCCCCCACAGGATGGGAACGATCAGATCGCGGCGGCGGTGGTCCGTACCCGCCAGACCATGGGTCTTTCCATACATGACCAGTTCTGCGTCCAGGTCCGAGTTCTCTTCAAAGGTGAACACTGTAACCACTACCTGATACGTGCCCTGCAGAGGGGTAGGCGTATCCGGGATATTTGGGTCGGCAAAGATCCCAACCTGGGGCGACAGCCCGCCCACCCGCCGTTGCAGGCGGGTATCTTGCGAGAACCGGTATGTTTGTGACCGGATGACCGAGAAGTCACCGACGCGGATCTCCCTGCCATCCGGAGTGTACCAGCGGACGGATACATAAGGTTGTTTTTCAACAAACGTGCTCTTAAAATACAGGGCCATTTCCTGCGGGAATTCATCATACGGATACTCAAAGGTGTACGTGATGACGATTTGGTTCATCCCCTGCGTCCCCTCTTCGCTTGTTTTTTCCGCGGTACCGTTTTGGGTGCTCAACGCGAACGAAGCGGGCAAATCCACCGCCCGGAAGAGGTTGATCCACGCGGGAGGTACTGTCCGGGGGTTCTGGTACCAGACATCCTCCCCGCCGCGCCACAGACGCACCGCTTCCTGATACGGGATCGTGACGACCGCGTAGACCGAAATGCCAAGCAGGATCAGGATGATGACCAGGCCACCAATAGCGGATGGATATTTAAGCAGTTCGCGGAATGATTTCTGTAACCCTTTCATGCTTTTCTACCCTCCGAGCCGATTTTTACTCTGGGATCCACCAGGGCATAAACAAAGTCAAGTAGAAAGACGGTGATCGCCAGTAAATAAGCAAAGATCACCGTTGAGCCGACAATGACCGCTGTGTCGAACAAGCCGATCGCCTGGAACAATGTCCGCCCCAGGCCGGGCCAGTTGAAGATCGTTTCGAAGATCGGCGCCCCCGTCCAGACGCCGATGAGCAGCAAGGCAAATCCGGTGATGATCGTCGGCAGGGTGGGACGCAGGATATAGCGGCGCTCGATATCCCGCGAACTCAAGCCCTTGGCTTTGGCCATTTCCACATAGTCCTCGCTGGAATAGATCAGGAAGAACGTGCGCTGGTTATAGATGGCGAGGAAGGCACTGCTTATTGTCAATGCGAGGAATGGGAGCACCATGTGCCTTAGCAGGCTGAGCGCATAGCCCAGAGTGGTCGGTGGCGGCGGCGCGGCCACCATGCCCCCGAATGGCAGCACCTTGAACACCGCTGCAAAAATCAAGATAAGGAAGATACCATAAAACCAGCCCGGCGCAGAGTTCAGCGGGGCCAGTGCAATGATCAGTTTGTCGAGGAAACTGCCGTAACGCCTGGAAAGGTAGAGCGCGGCATACAATTCCAGGAAGAAAAGAATGATGTTGACTGACCCAAACAGGACCAGCGTCGAGGGCAGGCGCTCCAGGATGATCAGGCGCACCGTGCGCGAGCCGCTGTCGCTAGACATGAGCTGGGCCCGGCCCAGGTTGAGGGTCAATGCATTGACAAGGTAGTTGGCCGTCCGCACGATGAACGGTTGATCCAGCCCCAGTCGCTTCTCCCGGGTGCGGATTTGCTCATTCATCCATGACGCCCGTTCCTCCGGAGTAAGACCGCGGAGTGCCGGGTTGGTGTTGGCTTCCATGCTGACCCCCTCGCGGATCTCTCCACGACGGATCTCATCGACATAGCCACCCATATTGGCGATCATGATGGTGAGGAAAATACCGACAACAACAGTGAAAAAGAGGGTCACCAGGCGGACCGCGGTGTAACGGGCCACCCTGCCCAGGGTGGAAGTAGCCTTCTTCTTTTTTCCGGTTGCCATCTGGGGTTCGATCAATGAGGTCTGAGATTCTTCACTCATGCGTTCACTCTCTCCATAAAAAATTGGGTCTGATAGGGGCATTTCTGCCCCTATCAGACCAATCTCGTGCAGTGCGCTTTACGGAGCGACCGTCACGAACTCGAAGGCTGCGAAGGATGGAATGCTCACCACAGCCGAGGTGACCGCCACTTCCAGCTTGGATGAACCGGCCACCAGTTGATTCGTAATGCTGGCCGGGAGAGTGATTAGGTACTGGCCATCAGCAACATAGACAGCCTCACCAACAATCACAAGTGCGCCGCTAGCATTGTAGAGCAGGAACTTGACGCCGGCGATCTCGGCACCAGGATAGGCTTCGCCCTCATAGGATACAAAGACATCGAAGGCAACTTCGGAGCCAATGGTAACCTGGCCGGGGCCATCAATTTCAACCACGGAGATCTTCGGGGCGCCGAAGCGATCCCACTCATCTGCCAGGTCGAGGTATTCGGCGTTGCGGGCCAGGGTCAGGGTGCCCTCAACCGGATAGACAGCTTCCAGGTAGAAGGGGCCGGTCCCGATCCAGAAGTGCCCGCGGGCTGCGTACCAGGCCTGCAGGTTGGCATAGCGGGCTGCGGCTTCGTCAGCGTTGACGTACATGCCCAGAGTCGGGGCATAGGGGACGAATGTTTCGGCAGCTGCGCCAGCCAGTTCGGCAGCCAGGATTTCCAGGCTCGGGCCGCCGATGAAGGACATCCACTCAACCGTCAGGGCATCTGCCTTGTCGGCCGAGAAGGCCAGCAGGCTGCCAGCCTCGGCGCGGTAAGCAACCGCCAGGTTGTGCCAGGCGCCTGTGCCAAAGCCATAGTTCGGCCACCAGCCGACCACGTTCAACTCAGCGTCGAGCGCGTACAGGTCGCGGTAGGTCTCGATGACCAGTGGGTCAGTGGAAACGATCTTGACGCCCTTGAACTGGGCCAGGAAGGCATCCAGGGTCGAAACAGATGCCTCGTCGAAGATGGCGCTCTCGGGCTTGGCGGTATCGAAGGTCAGGATCATGCCCATGATGAAGTCGCCGATGGAAAGGTTGCTGCCATCGTGCCACTTGACAGTCTCGAACATGTCGGCCGGGTAGGTAACCGTGCTCTTCAGCAGAGCGGTGGCGCCTTCCGGATACTTCTCACCAACGGTGATGAAGACCTGATTGGCGGCATCCCAGTCAGCCCAGGCATCCGCCGGGACAGCGATGGTGTCGGTGAATTCCAGCGAGATCCAGTCGAGGGTCTTGGCGATCGGCAGGCCGGTCTGGGCAACGACTGCAGCGCTTTCGATGCGCTGCGGCCAGGCAAGGCCGGTATAGGGGTCAGCCAGGACGGCCCAGTCTTGGGTCGCGCGGATCGGGGTCTGGTCGTACACCCAGTTGGAGCCGGCAATCGGGTTCCAGGGCTCTACCAAGACACCGGGCTGCGCCCAGCGGACAACGCCGCCTTCCTCGCCCTCGAAGCGGATGGTGTAGGGCCACAACTGCGAGCCCGCCACGCCGCCGGCCAGGTCATAGGCCACGGTCAAATTGGCAACCTGGGGCGAGAAGGAGACCTGATCGATGATCCAAACACGGTTGGAGTTTTCATTGGCCAGGGTCAATACGCGGGCGAACATCTCGCCACGTTCGTCCATGCTCTGGAAGTCATTGTTCCACAGGCGCTCAGACAGGGCGAAGAATTCTTCCGTGGCGACATAAGCCTGCCACAACGGACCGGTGCTGCCAAGCGAGGTGTAGAAGTAACCAAAGTTGGTCGCGTCGTCGCGGCTGATGGAGGTGGTGATCCAGCCGCCGGTGTACCAGTGCCACTGGCCTTCCGCAGGATCGGAGCGAACCCAGATGGGGGAGGCTTCGGAGCGGGTCTTGTACTGGCGGTCAACGGTGAAGCCGATGGTCTCGAGTTGTGCAGAGACGTAGTCACCGACCTCAAGGCGCTCATCTTCGGTGCGGATGATGGCGATGAGCACGACCGGCGCGCCGTTGAAGTTCCATTTGCCATCCACCAGGGTGGCGCCAAGGGCTTCCATCTCGGGGGCGACAATCTGCTGGGCCTTCTCCACATTGTAGGCGTAGTAGGCTTCCAGGCTGCGGCAGGTATCAACGTAGCGAGCGTAATCGACGAAGGAACTGTTGAGGCTGGTGAACTTCACTGTTGCCAGGCCACCAAAGATTTCCTGGGCGACGTAATCGCGGTTGATCAGCCAGTTCATGGCCTCGCGGATCTTGGCCACCGAGAACGGGTTCAGGCGGCCATCTATGAATGTCGGGCCATACGGGTTGAAGGTCATTTCATTGTACGAGCCGAAGGCAACGGTGTAGTCCAGGTTGGGGTCAGCCTTGACGGTCTCGAACAGGTTGGGGTCATTGACCGAGTAGGCGTATACGTCGATCTCGCCAGCCTGCAGTTGGGTAACTGCGGCTTCGGCCTGGTCAATGCCAATGAATACGACCTGATCCACCCAAGGACCATACCGGGTCGTGCGTGGTGCCTCGGTAGGTACAACTTCGGTGGCCGGAGCTTCAGTAGCTTCGGTGGTCGCGGGCGGGGTCTCGGTTGCAGGCTGGCAGGCTGCCAGAACCATGCTTGCTATGATGATCAAACCGATGACCAACATCAAACGGTTGCGCAACATTATCTTTCTCCTCCAAGAATAGTTTGAAAATATTGGTTAAGGTGTTGGGAAACATACATGCATGTGTCTATTGGGCGCATCACCTCCTTGTTGAGAATTGCCACATTACCCTGGACGCGAACACTCGCCAGGGAGGCTGAACTAGAGCGTAGCATAAGACCAAAAAAAAGTCAAGTGCACCTTCTTTCAGGTTTTTCTGCTGAGAAATAAGCCCTTTTACAGTCCCATTTTATCGCGAAAATCGCCCAACCACAATGTTCCAGCTAATCACCACAGGCAAGGCCATAGTCAACCATCTCCAGGCTCCACAATTCACTCACCGTGCTCGGGTCCAGATCGTAGTGGCAGAGGTCCGGGCGGGCCGCGGCCACCTTCAAGCGCCAATACAACGGGAGGATGGGCACTTCCTGCGCAAAGATCGCCTGAGTGTCCTGAAACCCCGTCATCTGGGCGCTCTCTCCGGGCAGGGATTGCTCTGCCAGGCGGCAGGCCTCATCGTAGGCCGGGTTGATATAAGCGGAGAGGTTCGTCCCGACCCAGTTGTTGACAACTGCCGGGACCTCGGCGCTGGTCAGCCAGGTGCAGGGCATCTCCGTCGCCGTGGAACCCATGGCGAATTCGGCCAAGTCGAAGTTGCGTCCGAAGAGAAAGCCCTCCGGCCCGGAGGCATACAGCGTGGTCGCTTCGAGATATTGGACATTTACCTGGATCCCGCACGCGGTCAGCGATTCGGCGATCAGCGTCGCCACCTGGATGCGCTGGGCTGCTCCGGTCGTGTAGTAGTTCACTGTAAATGCTGTCCCGGCGAGGATATTCTGCACCCCCCAGGCCTGGCGCGGTGTGGCAGGGTCGTTGTCCACATCCCGCCAGCCGGCCTGTTCCAACAACTGGCTTGCCGCAGCGAGATCGTATCCATAGTGGGTTACCTGGGGATTGAAGAGCGGGTGATCGGCGGGCAGGAACGAATCCGGCACGGACGAAAGCCCGTAGAGCACATTGGCGACAATCGCCTGGCGGTCGATGCACTGCGCAACTGCCTGGCGGACGCGCCGATCAGAGAAGAAGTCCGGACGGTCGATCCCGGCCGTGTAGCCGTAATCATAGGAGGCCGAGCGGATTCCAAAGGCAAGCTGTTCCATCACCGCGGTAGTCGTGAACAATGCCTGGAGTTGTTCCTGCTCGGCCATCGACCGCAGCAATGCCACCTGCCCCTCCAGGTGGACGCTTGGGTCAAGCAGGTCACATTGCCCGGCCAGCAGGGCGCTGATGGCCGCCTCCGGGTCCGGTGTAAACCGGAAGGTCAGGAACTCGAATTTGGGCAAGCCCTCACCGGCGCGGAAATAGAGCGGATTCCTGCTCAGGGCAATGTGCTCTCCGTCGACCCATTCCTGGATGATATAGGGTCCCCAGCCGGTTGGGGTGAGCGAGGCGACGTCGGTATCCGCCAGCTCCTCGGGGCTGAAAGACGCCCACAGGTGACGAGGATACGGCGTCCAGAAGTTCAGGAAATAGGTCGGGTCGATATAGCCCGGCTTGCCCCACCATTGCGCCGTGAGGTTATCCACCGCCTCATAGGACTGGGTGCGGTCGACGAGGTATTTCGAGACCCGCGTCTGCGGGTTGGCAGACAGGCTGAACGAGTAGGCAGAATCTTCCGCCGTCAGCGGCACACCATCCGACCACTGCAGGTCCGGGAGCAACATGAAGTTGACCACCATCTGGTCCATCTGAACCTCAGCCGTGCCGTCGAAGGTGATGGCACAGGCGTCGCTGCGGCAGCCGGCCGGGCGGACCCGCACGCCGGGTGCCAGCGTGACCGGCAGACCGTCCGCATCCACGACTTCATCGCCGACATACACCGAGACCACCTCGATGGCTGCGTCGCCGTTCTCCAGCGATGGCAGCCGCTGCAAGATGACCGGCTGGTGTTCATACCCGAGGGAATCGATCGGCCCGTCATAGACAGCGGCCAGAACACTGCGCGCTGCGGATGAGACATTCCCGACCGGGTAGAGGCTGGGTGGTTCCTGCCCAAGACAGATGGTCAATGTCCGCGGCGGGGCCTGGGTCACCGTCGGGGTTGCCAGTTCACCCACAGGCGTGGATGCCGGCTCGGTGGGCGATGGGTCCCGGTCCCGCCCACAGGCTGCCAGCAATCCGATCCCGACAAGCAGGCCGAGGATCATCAATAAACGGCGAAGCAACATACTTATTCTCCCTGTATACATGAGGTGTGCCAAGATTATACAACACCGCGGCCCTGCGTTGACAGCCCCCTGCCCAGCCGGTACAATCAACTGAAATTACCGCCATCGAACCGGCGGGGTCCCAGACCCCGCCGGAAACTCATGAGGTGCTGTGGATATCCTTGACAAACTCAACCCCCAGCAACGCCAAGCCGTGACGTCCGGCACCGGACCCGTCCTGGTGCTCGCCGGACCTGGGTCCGGCAAGACGCGCGTGCTGACCCAGAGGATCGCACATCTGATCGCCAATGAGGGCGTGCGTCCCTACCAGATCCTGGCGGTTACGTTTACCAATAAAGCCGCCCGCGAGATGGAGAACCGCGTCCGCGACCTGCTGGGCGAGCTGGCCACCGACGGGTTATGGCTGGGCACCTTCCATGCCACCTGCGCCAAACTCCTGCGCCGGGAGGCCGAACATCTGCCGATCGAATCCAATTATGTCATCTTTGATGCTGATGACCAGCAGCGGGTGATCAAGGCCGCCATCCGCGACCTGAACCTGGACGATAAGACCTATCGCCCATCGTCCGTCCATGCGGCGATCTCGCGGGCCAAGAACGAGCTGATCTTCCCCCAAGACTACCCCATTCAAACATACCGCGACGAGGTGGTCAAGCGGATCTACACCCGCTACCAGGAACTGCTCAAGCAGTCGAACGGGGTGGACTTCGACGACCTGCTGCTCTGGGCCGCACACCTGCTCACCGAATTCCCATTGGTGCGCGAAAAATATGCCCACCGTTTCTTCCACGTGCTGGTCGATGAGTTCCAGGACACCAACTTCGCGCAATACACTTTGTTGAAGCACCTGGCCTCGGCGCACGGGAATATCTTCGTGGTCGGCGACCCTGACCAATGCTTTCCAACGGGCAGTATGGTTTTAACACCAGATGGACAAAAAACCATCGAAACCATTCAAGTAGGCGACCAGGTTGTCGCCGCGAGTGGGCGCGGCTCCACGCTCCCCTGTCAGGTCAAGCATGTTGGGAAAAGTATGTTTGCAGGCAATTTGGTAAAAATAGTAACCGCCGGCGGTCATTCATTCAGGGCAACGCCCAATCATGTGGTTTTTGCCCGGCTTGGTCTCAATCCCGGTCTCCATTACGTTTACCTGATGTTCCGAAAAGATAAAGGTTACCGCATCGGGATCGCATCGCACGCCCGCAGCAATGGGGTCAGCCCGGAACTTCAGATTGGCTTGCGGGTAAGAAGTAATCAAGAAAATGCCGATCGCGTTTGGGTATTGAAAGTTTGCGAAAACCGCGACGACGCCCATTACTGGGAATCGTTCTATTCCATCCAGTATGGCATCCCTACCACTGTCTTCCACGTGCGCGGGCGGCGAATGCGCATGACCCAGGAGCACATTGATAAATTATTCTCTGCAATCGATACAAACGCCAATGCCCGGCGTCTGCTAAATGATTTGGAGATGGACTGGCAATACTCGCATTACACTCCGCAGGGAACCTATCGAAACGTGGTCAACCTGCGCTATTTTGGAGATGGACGCAAAACCGAAGAATCGCCCTGGCATGCCCACCGCGTGGATTTATGGAGCAGTGAACCAGGATTGGCCGAGAAACTAAAAGCACTTGGCTACAACCCGCGCATCCGCAGCAGGAATAACTGGCGGGTTGGTTTGAACCGTCTGAATTACGATGACGTTCAAGAAACTGCGAAAAAACTCAGCCACGATGTTGGCGGAGCAGAAATCGTCGTTGGTGCATTCCTTGTTGACAAAGGCCGCGCTCCTCTTGCACCCCGTTTTGGCTTAATGCCCGTCAGCCTCCTTCATCCTTCCATGATCGTTGCCATCGAAAAAGACGGGGAAATCATCGAAGATGTGATTGCCGCTGTTTCCCATGAACCTTACACCGGGGAAGTGTTCGACCTGGAAGTGGACAATCTGCATAACTATATCGCAGGCGGGGTTGTTGTCCACAATTCTATTTACCGCTGGCGTGGGGCGGACTATCGCAACGTCCAGCGCTTCGAACAGGATTTCCCCGATGCACAGGTGATCCTGCTCGAACAGAACTACCGCTCGAAGCAAAACATCCTCGACGCGGCAATGTCCGTCATCGATCGCGCCCCACACCGCCGGCGCAAACACCTGTTCAGCGAGCGCGGCCAGGGGGAGAAGTTGCTTTACTATGAAGCCCTCGACGATTACGGTGAAGCCGCCTTTGTTGTCGATACCCTCGCCAGCTTGGTCGCCAGCCGGTCTTACGAGGCGGGTCAATGCGCAGTAATGTACCGCACCAATGCCCAGTCGCGCCTGCTCGAAGAGGCCTTCCTCCAGGCGCGCCTGCCCTACCGCCTGGTGGGGGCGCAGCGCTTCTACGGTCGCCGCGAGGTCAAGGACATCATCGCCTACCTGCGCCTGGTCCACAACCCGGCGGACGAAATCTCCCTCGACCGGGTCCTCGGGGTGCCACCGCGCGGCATCGGGGATAAGACCATCCTGGCCCTGCACACTACCGCCCACGGGGTGGGTGCCAGCCCTGGCGCAGTCTTGATCGACCTGGCCCGCGCCGACGCCTCGCCGTACTGGGGACAGTTCAGCGGCCGGGCCGCGATCCTGCTGGCAGACTTCGGTGCCCTGCTGGCCAACTGGCGCGCCGCGGCATCCCGGCTGACGGTATCCGAGCTGTTCGAGCGCATCCTTGCCGATATCAAGTACCGGGAATACCTGGATGACGGCAGCGAGGAAGGCGCCGAACGATGGGAGAACATCCAAGAATTGCGCCGCCTGACCGGTGAATATTCCACCCGCACGCTGGAGGAATTCCTGCAGGATGTCGCCCTCATCTCCGACCAGGACACCCTCGTGGAGGGCAAGGATGCGCCCACCCTGCTTACCCTGCATGCCGCCAAGGGCCTCGAGTTCGGGGTTGTCTTCATCGTCGGTCTGGATGACGGGCTCATCCCCCACAGCCGTTCCTTCGACGACCCTGAGCAAATGGACGAGGAGCGCCGTCTCTTCTATGTCGGTCTGACCCGCGCCAAGGACCGGCTCTACCTGCTGCGCGCCCTGCGGCGCGGCGGGCGCGGTTACGCCGAGGAGACCATCTCATCGCGCTACCTGGATGACCTGCCGGCTGAGCTTCTGAGCGGCAAGACCCGCGCCCCGCGGCGTGCCGGACCTGCGGCCGCCGCCCCGACCTGGCGGACGCTCTCCACGCCCGCGGTCGCAGGCCCAACCCAGTCCCAGTACCGCGCCGGGATGCGGGTCAACCACTCCGCCTGGGGCGAAGGCATCGTCCTGAACAGCCGCCTCCAAGACGGCGATGAGACTGTGGACGTGGTCTTCGAATCGGTCGGGATCAAGCGCCTGGCTGCCTCGCTGGCCAAACTATCGATCCTCCCTTGAACACGCCCGAACTTGAGAAAAAAAACCTAACGATACTTTCGCCAAGAGGATGTAAAATTAGCCCATGACCAAGAAAATGAAAATAGTCATCCCCGCTGCCGGCTGGGGGACGCGCATGCGCCCTCACACCTGGAGCAAACCCAAGCCGCTCGTCAGCGTGGCGGGGAAGACATCCCTCGACCACCTGCTGGATATGTTCAAGACCGTGCCCGACCCGGGGACCGTCGAGTACGTCATCATCCTCGGCCCATACCTCGGCGAAGGTCAGATTCCTCCATATATGGAAGAGCATTACCCCGGCTTCAAGGTCAACTATGTGCTCCAAACCGAGATGCGCGGCCAATCCGACGCCCTCTACCTGGCCCGCCAGCACCTCTCCGGGCCGATGCTCATGTGTTTCGCTGATACTCTGATGCAGACCGATTTCTCCTTCCTGGCCGGCGAAGAAGCCGAGGCGGTGGCCTGGGTGAAGCCGGTGCCCGACCCGCGCCGTTTTGGCGTCGCCGAAGTGAACAAAGAGGGCTGGGTCACGCGGCTGGTCGAGAAACCGTCCTCGCTGGAGAACAACCTGGTTTTGGTCGGCTGCTACTACTTCCGCGAGGCGGGCGACCTGCTGGCTGCAATCGAGGAACAGATGCGCCGCGGCACGTCGCTGAAAGGCGAGTATTTCCTGACCGATGCGATCAATATCCTGCTCGAGGGCGGGGCGAAGGTGCGCACCCGGCATGTGGACGTCTGGCTGGACACCGGGACGATCGCAGCGACGCTGGAGACCAACCGCTACCTGCTCGAACACGGCGCTGCATCCACTCCGCCTTCCCTTGGCCCGGATGTGACTGTGGTGCCGCCCGTCTTCATCGATCCCACAGCCGAGATCACCGCCGCGACCATCGGCCCGCACGTCTCCATCGGCGCCGGCTGCAAGATCAGCGCCAGCCAGATCGAGGACAGCATCCTGGAACCGGGAGTGACCGTGGAGGCCGCAGCATTGAAAGGCTCGATCATCGGCAGGCGGGCAACGGTGCGAGGACAGGGGGCCGGCAACCGTCCGGTGACACTGAATCTCGGCGACGATAGTAGTGTCATTTATTCGTAGGACAAGATGACATCTTGTCCTACTCTTTTTACTCAATAATCTCTACAATAGATGAGTGCGAACGTCGAGTGCCACTCCGGGTACAGTTATGCTGACAGGCCGGTCGCCTTGACCTGGCAGGGACAACGTCTGGCAATCACTGCGATCCTGGAGCGCTGGCGCACACCGGACGGATCGTCTTTCCGGGTGGGAACCGAGGATGACCGGGAGTTCATCCTTTCCTACAGCGAGCAAGATGACCGCTGGCATATCCAAGAGACCTAACTCTTTGAGGAGGCTGGATGCAGGAAATTACAAGTGTACGCTATCTCTCACAGCGCGTTGCCGGGTTGAAGCCTTCGGGCATCCGCAAGTTCTTCGACATTACCGCGACGATGAAGGATGTCATCTCGCTGGGCATTGGCGAGCCCGACTTCACCACACCCAGGCCGATCCTGGATGCGGGTATCCGCTCTCTCCAGGCAGGGGAGACGCATTACACGTCCAATGCTGGCAAGTTGGAACTCCGCCAGGCACTCTCTGACCACCTGTCTAATCTCTACGGGGTGAAATATGATCCGGTAAGCGAGATCATCGCCACGGTCGGCGTCTCGGAAGCGCTTTACCTGACCATGACCGCCCTGCTCGACCCGGGCGACGAGGTCATCATCCCAACGCCATGTTTCGTCTCCTACCAGGCAGAGGTGCTCCTGGCAGGCGGCGTGCCGGTGGAGATCCCCAGCCGCTTTGAGGATAATTTCCAGCTAGACCCCGAGCGCGTCCGGGCGGCGATCACACCACGCACGAAGATCATCTTCGTCGGTTACCCGAGCAACCCGTCCGGTGCGGTAGCCTCGCGCCAGGTCCTGCTCGAAGTGGCCAAGCTCGCCGAGGCACATGACCTGATCCTGGTCTCGGATGAAATCTATGACCGCCTGGTCTACGGTGTTGACCATGTCTGCATCCCCTCACTGGACGCGAGCATCATGCGCCGGACCGTGCTCCTGGGCGGATTCTCCAAGGACTATGCCATGACTGGCTGGCGCATCGGTTATGCGGCCGGCCCGGCAGAGATCATCCAGGGCCTGGTGCGCATCCACCAATACACGATCATGTCCGCACCCACTACCGCCCAGGATGCCGCTCTGGAGGCTTTGCATAACGGCGAACCGTATGTGCTGGAGATGCTGGCGGAATACGACCGCCGCCGGAAGCTGATCGTCAACGGCCTGAACAACCTCGGCCTGACCTGCTTTGAGCCGCGCGGCGCCTTCTACGCCTTCCCGAGGATCGCTGCCTCGGGCATGGATGACGAAGCTTTTGCCGAAAAACTCCTGCGCGAAGAACAGGTGGCCGTGGTTCCCGGGAATGCCTTCGGCCCCGGGGGGGAGGGCTTTGTCCGTTGTTGCTACGCCACCGCCTATGAGCAGATCGAAGAAGCCCTGCGCCGGATGGAGAAGTTCATGTCCCGCCATGGATAGCGGAATGGCGGTATACTGAGTCCCCCTTCAGCCCATGTTCGTTTCCCCCGCTGGTTTCCAGGCGGGGGATATTCAAACAGGGCTGCAGAAGTGCAAACGCAAATGGGCAGGAAGAAGGGAACTACCGGATGCTAAGGATAGAGGACTCTCATTTCAAGGACGAGGATGGCCGCACACTGATGTTACGCGGGGTCAACCTGGGTGGCAGCAGCAAGGTGCCCTCCCGGCCAGACGGGGCAACCTATCGCCGTGACGGCTTCTTCGACCATCGCCAGGTGTCGTTTGTCGGACGCCCCTTCCCGCTGGAAGATGCGGATGAACACTTTACTCGCTTGCGTGCCTGGGGGTTCACCTTCCTGCGCTTCCTGGTCACCTGGGAGGCCATCGAGCACAGCGGCCCAGGAATCTATGACGAAGCCTACCTCGATTATGTCCGCGATATCGTGATCCGGGCTAGAGAACACGGCATCCGGCTGTTCATCGACCCCCACCAGGATGTCTGGAGCCGCTTCTCAGGCGGGGATGGCGCCCCCGGCTGGACCCTGGAAGCGGTCGGCTTTGACATCACCCGGTTTGCTGAGACCGGCGCGGCCATCGTCCATGCCACGCACGGGGATCCCTTCCCGATGATGATCTGGCCGACCAACGCCAGTAAGCTGGCCGCCGCGACGATGTTCACCCTGTTCTTCGGTGGCAACGACTTCGCTCCCGAGACAAAAATCAACGGAGAGCCGGCGCAGGACTTCCTGCAACGACACTACATCAATGCCATCCGGCAGGTCGCCCTGCGACTGCAAGGGTTGGATAACGTCGTTGGCTACGACACCATGAACGAGCCGTTGTCCGGGTATATCGGCCACGCAGACCTGAACACTGCCAAGACAAGCATGGGCCTCAGCCCGAGTCCGTTCCAGGGCATGTTACTCGGAGCGGGGATTCCCCAGGAGGTGCCTTTCTGGGCGCTCAGGACAGCCTCGGTCAAGAAGACGCACCACCAGCGTCTCAACCCGACCGGCCAGTATGCCTGGCTGGATGGGCATGGCTGCGTCTGGCGCCAGCACGGTGTTTGGGATTCTGGTCCGGCAGGCGCGGCGCAACTCCTGCGCCCGGACCACTTCTCCCGGGTGAGGGGCCGCCGCGTGGATTTTGCCCAGGACTACTATCTCCCATTTGCGAAACGGTTCGCCGCAGCCATCCGCTCCGTTGACCCGCATGCGATGATCTTTGTCGAGATACAGACCGCCAAACCGCCGCCCCGATGGGACGGCGGCGATGCGGGCCGGGTCGTCTATGCGCCGCACTGGTATGATGGGCTGGTATTGGTCAAGAAAAATTATCATCCCTTCATCGCAATCGATTTCCATAATTACAACCCCGTGTTTGGCGCGAGGGCGATCCGCAAGTCCTTTGCCGACCAACTCGCCCGATTCAAGCAGCATGCTTCTGATTACCTGGGTGGCGCCCCGACCCTCCTGGGAGAGTTCGGCATCCCCTTTGATATGCGAGCCAAGAAAGCCTTCCGCAATGGCGATTTCGGCCTCCAGACCAAGGCATTGGACCGCACCTTCCAGGCGATTGAGGCCAACCTGCTTGACTGCACCCTGTGGAACTACACTGCGGATAATACCAATGCGCGCGGCGATCTGTGGAACGACGAGGACCTGTCGCTCTTCAGTCGCGACCAGCAGGACAATCCGGCCGACATCCATTCAGGCGGGCGCGCTCTGCGAGCTGCGGTCCGTCCATACCCGGTCGCCACAGCCGGGGAGCCGCTCCGTTTGAAATTCGACCTCCGCCGGCGCAGGTTCGAATTCACCTTTCGCCACGACCCGGATGTCACCGGACCGACAGAGATCTATCTGCCGGATATCCAATACCCGCAAGGCTGCCATGTCCAGGTCAGCGACGGCACGTTCGAACTGCACAGCGAACAAAGGATGTTGATTTACCACCACGGGTTGGAGCGCCGCGAACATACCGTTCGCATCCGACCAGGAGGGTAGGAAGATGATCTTCCGGATAGGCATCGAAATTAACAATGACGGAATCCGCACAATCGCTTGGGCGTTGGAGCATCCAGGCTGTTTCGCTTACGGAGCAGATGAAGACGAAGCCCTTCAAAACCTGGCTGCCGCCGTGGTTGCATATGCAGACTGGATCAGCGTTCACGAACCGGCATGGGTTGACCCGCACGACGGCGAGTTCATCGTGGAAGACTCCTGGACCGATTACAGCATCAACGATGATTTTGAACTGCTGGAAGAAGGGGGCTATGTCGTGGAACCGTTCTTCCAGTATGAATGGAAACCGCTGACCGGAGCGGAGATTGACCGGGCGATGAAACTGCTCGCCTGGAGCCGGGAGGAGCTGGCGACCATGCTCGCAAGGTTAACTCCGCAACAGTGGAGTTACCAAAAAGAAGGCGACCGCTGGGATATCGCCGGGATCGTCAAACACATCGGCGGGGCGGAGTGGTGGTATCTCGACCGGCTTGGCCTCGCTTTCCCAAGGGAAGAGGTGCCCGCAGAACCGCTCGAGCAATTGAAACGCGTCCGTGAGCTATTAAATGATGTCTTGCCTGGACTCGAAAAGGTGCAGCAGGTCACCGGCGTGGACGGGGAGTTCTGGTCGCCGCGCAAGGTCTTGCGCCGTGCCCTGTGGCACGAACGCGACCATACCACCCACATCCGCAAGTTGATGGTGGCATAAAACAGATCGCTTTGAAGGCATGTCAGTTCCCCAGCATTGGTGTAAAATTGGGGCGCGAGGAGGTACGCATGAAATTCCAAGTCGGAATTGAGAACAATCTCGAGGGCCGCTCGATCGCCTGGGCATTGGAGCATCCAGGCTGTTATGCGTATGGCATGGGTGGGAACGCGGCTGCCTTGAACTTGGAATCCGTCCTGAACACCTATTCTGCCTGGATCCTCCGCCGCGAAACAAAAACCTGGTTGAGCTTCGCCGAGGACGATATCGAGGTCGAAATCAATGGGAGATGGGACTCCTATTTCATCAACGATGATATGGATAAGGTCAGCGAGGCCGATGGCTACAGCGTGAACGCTTTCTTCCCTTACGATTGGAAGCCACTCACTGCCAAAGATGTCGACCGCGCCCTTAAACTGCTCGACTGGACCCGAACCGACCTGCTCAAAGAAGTCCACGGGGTGAGCGAAGAGAAATTGGACACCAAGTTTCCGACCGAACGCTGGACCATCAAAGAAATCCTCGGCCACGTCGGCGGGGCAGAATGGTGGTACCTGGACCGCTTAGAACTGGCCTTCCCGCGCGACAAGTTGCCGGAAGAACCCATCGAGCGTCTCAAGAAGACCCGCTGGCTTGTGAATGCTGTGCTTCCCAAATTGGTAGGAGTCAAGCGGGTGGTCGGCGTGGATGGCGAGTTGTGGAGCCCGCGCAAGATCCTGCGCCGGATCGTCTGGCACGAGCGTGACCACACCGAGCACATCCGGCAATTGATCTAGTACCCGGACACGGTGAACGTGATGGGTGCAGTCATGGAATTGACCGGCAAATGTGGCGTAATACCACCAATCAGAATCACAGTATCCGGGCACTAGTAACCCAATCGTCTGCGCCGGTCTGGTCACAGCGCAACCTGACCTCCCTGACCATTCGCTTCTCGAAAGCCGGTCAGGGAGCACGTTTTTAACCCGGGGGTAAGGCCGGCGCGGAAAACCGCGGACATTTCCTGATATACTTCGACCTACCCTTCACCCCAGTAACCCCACATGGACCCCAAGACCCTTTCTGTCCTCGAATACCACAAGATTCTTGAGCACCTGGCTGCCCATTGTGATTTTTCGGCCTCCGCGGAACTTGCCCGCTCCTTGCGCCCGGTAAACGACTACGACCAGGCGGTAGCTTGCCTGGCTGAGACCAGTGAGGCAAGCAGGCTGCTCTCGACCCGGGATATGACCATCGGTGGCGCACACGACGTCCGCGAGCAGGTCGACCTGGCAGCCCGCGGCGGCGTCCTCGACCCGCAAAGCTTGCTGGATGTCCAGTCCACCCTGGTTTCCTGCCGTGACCTGCGCCGCAGTTTCGAGCGCCTGGGTGACGAATATCCCCACCTGGTTGAGATCGCCCTGCGCCTGCCAGCCCCCTCCGGCCTGGTGGAAGCCATCTCGCGGACGATAGCCGACAATGGTGAGGTGCTCGACTCGGCCTCGCAAAAACTGGCCGCATTGCGGCGGGAAGTACGCATTGCCCACGACCGCCTGACCGCGCGCCTGCAGAAGTACCTGACAGATCCCAAGACAGCTCCCAAATTGCAGGATACCGTCATCACCCAACGCGACGGGCGGTATGTCATCCCCCTGCGGGCAGAGTTCAAGGGGCAGATCAAATCGGTCATTCATGACCAGTCTTCCACCGGGGCGACGTTGTTTGTCGAGCCCTTGGCTGTGGTAGAGTTGAACAATGCCTATCGCGAATCGCAACTCGCCGAGCGGGATGAGGTCCGCCGCATCCTGGCCGAGCTTTCAGCGCAGGTCGGAGACCTGGCCGCCGAGATCATCCCCGGCGTGAACGCCCTGGCCCAGCTTGATTTGGCGTTTGCAAAAGCCAAGTATGCCGACGCGATCCAGGCCACCGCGCCGATCCTCCACCCCTTCCCGCGGAAACCAAGTCCAGATGCAAATGAACGCTCACCAGCCATCGTCTGTCGGCTTTTGCAGGCGCGACACCCGCTCCTGGATCCGCAGGGAGTCGTCCCGATCGATATGGACGCGGCTCCTGGTATCTACGCCGTCATCATCACAGGTCCAAACACAGGCGGAAAAACCGTCACCCTCAAGACGGTCGGCCTGCTGGCGTTGATGGCCCAGTCCGGGTTGCATATCCCAGCACAATCAGGGTCCGAACTGGCCTGCTTCCGGAATGTCTACGCCGATATCGGTGACGAACAGTCCATCGAACAATCGCTTTCGACCTTTTCCGGGCATATCACCAACATCATCCAGATCATCAAGAGGGCTGACCACCAGACCCTGGTCATCCTGGACGAACTTGGAGCAGGCACCGACCCTCAGGAAGGCGCGGCGCTGGCACGCGCCATCCTCACCTTCCTGCTGGAAAGGGGCATCAGCACATTTGTTGCCACACACTACCCTGAACTCAAGACCTTTGCCCATAGCACCCCGGGTGTAGTCAACGCCTCGCTGGAATTTGACATCCGTACTCTGCGCCCGACTTATAAATTGACCCTAGGTCTACCGGGCCGGTCCAACGCCCTGGCTATCGCCCAGCGGCTGGGGCTGCCCGAGGAGATCATTGCCGCGGCGCGCAACGAGATCAATCCCGATAACCTGCGCGCAGACAGACTGATCGGTGACATCCACCGTCAACGCAATAGCGCCCACAAGGAACGCCAGAAGGCGGAAAAAGCCCGGGCGGAAGTGCACCGCCTGCGGCGCGAACTGACCGAACGGTTTGAAAATATTGAAGAGGAACGGCTGGCAATCCTCGAAAAAGCACGCCTGGAGGCAGAGGCGCAGGTGGACGCGCTCCAGGCCGAGGTCCAAGAATTGAAGCGCCAGATGCAAAAGAAGGGCCAGCCACTCGAAGCGGTTGAAGCTATCATCGAGCAGGCCAAGACTCTTGAAGAGCAGGTCCCGAAGGCCGTCATCCGAAAGCAGGCTCCATTCCGGCAGCCACAGGGCCCGTTGATGGTCGGGGAGAATGTCACTCTGCGGACACTTGGCACCCCGGGCGTGATCTCTGCAATTGAAGATGATGAAGCGGAGGTCCAGGCTGGCCAGCTGCGGTTACGGGTCAAGCTGGGCGACCTGCTCAGGAAGAGGAATGAGCAAGAGCCGGCAACTGCAAACCAGGCAAAGCCCTCCTTACCACGCCAACCGGCCGGGGCCAGACCATCCACGACCTACATCCCGGCCTCCCCCGGCCTCGAGCTCGATCTGCGCGGGCAGGCCTCGGACGATGCGCTTGAGGTGCTAGACCGCTACATTGACCAGGCGTATCTGGCCGGCCTGCCTTATGTGCGCATCATCCACGGCAAGGGCACCGGCAAGCTCCGCCAGGAAGTGCGCGCCGCCCTGAAGCAGCATCCGCAGATCCATTCATTTGAGGAGGGAGGAGCGAAAGAAGGCGGCGAGGGGGTGACAGTGGCAAAGTTAATTAGCGGATAAAAACAAAGGGCTCCCTCACCAGGAGCCCTTTGTTTCAGACGGGTTCAACTCATTCCCCCGTCACTGTCCTGCGAATGCTATCGAGCGCCTGCAAGACGGTGTAACGGTGGACTTCAATGGCTTCTTCGGTCAGATAAATATCTCCCTGAGCGGGTCGGTCGGAGCGGGTGTACAGGCCCTGGTTTGGCAAGCTCTGGGTTGCCGCCCAGAAATTGACGATTGGCAGGTCGTACTCCACAGCCAGGAGGGCATAGCTGTAATTCACGCGCTCATCCTGCTCGCGGTTGTCTGCCTTGGTCACCAGGATGGGGATCACGCCAAGCTCCAATAGCCGGTCGAGGATTCGGAGCAGGTAGTCCGTATTACGGTCTTCAAAATGTGTGCCCACATGGATGATCACGTAGGAAGGCCGGTGGACGCGCAGTTCACAATCGACCGGCGTCTCCCTTACCTGGCATCCGTAGCGGTTCTGATGCCAGGCGGGCCACAACAACGCCCCGGCAGTTGTGCCGCCGCGGATGGTCGGCCCATCGCGGGTGAACGACCCGGTGAAAAAGGCAACCGTCTCCTGTAATTCAGGGGGCAGCGCCGCTACGACCTCCGGTTCGGTCTCGTAGGCGCCCAAAAATGCCTCTGGCTCACTCTGGCAATCGCCAAAGATGGAGAAGGCGTTGGGGTTATTCCCCAGGCTCTGTCCATATCGGTAGATCAGACGGATGCTTTCAGGCACAAGCGGGATGATCGGCCAGGTATTCCATTCCTCAGGGTCTAGCGGCGCGGGAGTCACTGTCGGTGTGTGGACAACCGCCAGGGTCGCGGAAGGGGCAAAGGTGGGCATCAGCGTGTGCGTGGGTACCTCTGTCGGCACCACGGTGTGGGTAGCTTCCGGAAGGCGCGGAGTTGCGCTTGCGAATGGCGCTGCGGCAGCCAAGAACTGACTGCTGCAGGCGGTCAGCAGGAAGATCTGAAATAGAAGACCTAGATAACGACGCGGCATCATGGCATTAATTCTACTTTGTCTTTTCCGAAAATTGCCCCTGGGCCGAAATCAACAAAATTGTCAATCTGCGCCAACCGCCCTCCAGACGGCGTCGAGCACCTGCAATGCCGTCAGCCGGTGAAGGATGAGCGCTTCTTCCGTAAGATAAACTTTGCCCATGTTTTGCTGGTCTGCGCGGATAGTGAGACCCTGATCCGGAAGGCCCTGCATGGCGGCCCAGAAATTCCATAATGGGATCGCGTACTCCACCGCCAGGCTAGCCATGTCCAGGTTGATGCGCTCATCCAACTCGCGATTGTCCGCCTTGGTTGCCAGGATTGGGATCATTCCATTTTCTAACAGCCCCGCGATGATTCGCCTCAAATAGGTAATATTTCGGCTCTCCCAATGTGTGCCCACGTGGATAATGACATAAGAAGGGCGGTGCAGGCGCAGCTCACAGTCCATGGGCGTCTCATTGGCCTGGCACCCAAATTCATTCTGATGCCAGGCAGACCACAATAGAGCACCGGCCGTCGTCCCGCTGCGGACGGTGGGACTCAGGCGGTTGAACGAACCGGTGAAATAGTCAACTGTCTCCTGCAGTTCCAGGGGAAGCGCGGCCACCTCGTTCGAGTCCAACTCATAGATGCCCAAAAAAGACTCAGGCTCACTCTGGCAATCCCCGAAAATCGAGAAGGCCTGCGGATCGTTGCCCAACGATTGCCCACGCAGGTAAACCAGACGCAATCCTGCGGAAATACTGGGGATGATCGGCCACGATTTCCAATCCTCGGGGGCAAGCGGAGGCGGTGGAACTGGCGAAGTCGATGGATCTACGGCATCCGCCGGAGTTGCCTGGCTGGATGGCAGCGTCCCCAAAGCGCTTTCTATTGGTGCTGTGGCTGTCGGCTGGAACGGGTCAACACTGACCGGCGTGATTGCCACCGGGGAACCCTGCAGACCGCAAGCGGCCAGGATGAGCACCAGCAGCAAAAGTACGAGGGCGATATAACGGGACATGGGTTAATTCTACTGCTGTTTGCTGCAAATATGCGATAATATGGCCCGGAGACCTATGCGACCCCGAAGAGCCCTGCTTTACATGCCCGGTGATGACCGGCATAAAATCGAAAAGGCAACCACGCTGGACGTGGACTGCATCTGCATGGACATGGAAGACGGTGTGGCCACCAACCGCAAGGAGGCAGCCCGCCTGTCCATTGCGGCTGCGCTGGGAGAACTGGGCTTTGGCCGCTCCGAGCGCCTGACCCGAATCAACCCGGTCGGCTCTGGCCTGGAGGAAAAGGATATCAGCGCAGTACTCCCATTCCATCCAGATGGGATCGTGATCCCCAAGGTTGAGTCAGTAGACCAAATAAACTGGGCCGCTGACCTTATCGAAGCTGCCGAACTGCAGTCCGGCTGGCCGGTGAACTCGATCCGCATCCTGGTAGGTGTGGAGACGGCGAAAGCGATCCTCAACCTGAAAGAGATCGCCTCACACCCGCGGCTGGATGGGGTGATCTTTGGCGGCGAGGACTTTGCCGCCAGCGTCGGCGCGACCCGTACCGCGGAGGCAACTGAACTGTTATTCGCCCGCCTTTCCGTGGTGACCGCCGCGGCAGCGAACGGGATCCAGGCGATTGATATCGTCACCATCGGCTTTCAGGACCTGGACGAGGTCCGCCGCGAGGCACGCACCGGCGCGCAACTCGGGTTCAGCGGCAAACAGGTCATCCATCCCAACCAGGTCGCACCGGTTCAAGAAGCGTTCACGCCGGATGAAAAAACCATCGCCCAGGCCAAACGGTTGGTCGGGGCTTTCGAAGAGCACCAGAAGCTGGGCGCTGGCGCGTTTGCGCTGGATGGCAAGATGATCGACATGCCGCTGGTCAAAGTTGCCCAGAATGTGCTCGAACGGGCACGGGTGGCGGGGAAAATCTAAAGGATCCTTGCACGCAATCTTTTTCGGTCTGCTCTCTGCGCTTGCCTGGGGCGCGAGCGATTTCACCGGCGGGATGGTCAGCCGCCGTACCGGCGCGCTCCGGGCGGTGCTGTTCGCCGAGGCTTTCGGGTTGGCAGTGCTCCTGGGCATTGTTGCCATATTCGGGGAACCGCTAATCCACTTGAAAGATTTTCTCTGGAGTGCGTTGGCCGGCACCGTTGGGTCGCTGGGGTTGTTATTCCTGTACCATGCCCTGGCTACAGGACAGATGAGCCTGGCCGCGCCGGTTTCTGCGGTTACGGCGGCGGCGCTGCCAATCCTCGCCGGGTCGTTCCTGGCTGGGCTGCCACAACCTGCCACATTGCTCGGTTTCCTGCTCGCGCTGCCCGCGATCTGGCTGATTTCTCAATCACAAAGCGGATCTAGCTCCCAGCCTCTGCGCCTGGCCAGCCTGGGACTGCCTCTGCTTTCCGGTCTGGGATTCGGGCTCTATTTCATCTTCATGAACCAGGGCAGCCAAGAGGCTCTCCTCTGGCCGATGATCGCATCGCGCGCTGCCGGGACAATAACGATCGCTCTTATCCTGTCCTTCAAGCGGGAACGCTGGTTGCCCCAACCGAGCCTCTGGCCGTTATTTCTCTTGAACGCCTGTCTGGATGTCGGCGGGAACGCGTTTTTTATCCTCGCCGGTCAGGCCGGCCGCCTGGATGTGGCAGCCGTGCTTGGCTCTCTCTACCCCGCCCTGACCGTGATCCTGGCCTGGCTCTTGTTGCGCGAGCGCATCGCGCCAAGACAACTGCTCGGCATCCTGGTGGCGCTTGTCGCGATCACTTTGATGACCATTTGAACCATCCACAAATGGACCCGCAAAAATCCCCCTCAGCCCCCTCTTGACTGAAGGGGTGATTTTTGTCAATACAGTATCCATCTGCCCTTATCTGTGGTTAAATTAATCCATGACACCTCAACTTTCCTATCAAGATTTCGTCACAGAATATCCCGTCTATGATAAGACCCACGACATCGACGAGTTACGCCAGCGCGAGTACGGCCGTCTCGACCGCCTCGGCCACATCTATCTGGATTACACCGGCGGGGGCCTGTATGCCGACTCCCAGGTCCGCACCCACAGCGATTTGCTGACCGGCGGTGTCTTCGGCAACCCGCACTCGCTCAACCCCACGTCGCTGGCTGCCACTCAACTGGTCGAATCGGCCCGCGAATACGTCCTGCATTACTTCAACGCCTCGCCGGACGAGTACGTGGTCATCTTCACACCCAATGCCAGCGGGGCGCTCAAACTGGTCGGGGAATCCTATCCCTTCGGCAAGGGCTGTCACTACCTGCTCACCTTCGACAACCACAACTCGGTCAATGGCATCCGCGAATACGCCCATACCAAGGGCGCCGACGTGACCTACGTCCCGGTCTCGCTCCCCGACATGCGCGTGGACGAGGCAATGCTCGCTTCCTACCTGGACCAGGGTACGGCCGGCTGCAACAACCTGTTCGCCTACCCGGCCCAGTCCAATTTCTCCTCCGTCCAGCATCCGCTGGGTTGGATCGAGAAGGCCCACGCCAAGGGCTGGGACGTGGTCCTGGACGCGGCCGCATTCACGCCCACCAACCGTCTCGACCTGGGCGTGGTCAAGCCCGATTTCGTCCCGCTCTCGTTCTATAAAATGTTCGGTTACCCGACCGGCCTGGGAGCGTTGATCGCCCGCAAACAAATCCTCCCCAAACTGCACCGGCCCTGGTTCGCCGGCGGGACGATCACGGTTGCCTCGGTCCAGGGTGACAAATACTACCTGGCCGACGCCCCGGCCGCCTTCGAGGATGGCACGGTGGATTACCTGGACATCCCGGCGATTGAGATTGGCCTGAAGCACCTCGAGTCGGTCGGGATCGACCTGATCCACGAGCGCGTTTCCTGTCTCACCGGCTGGCTGCTGGATAGCATCTCAGGAATGAAGCACAGCAACGGCAAGCCGTTGGTGCGCGTCTACGGGCCGCTCGTCACCAGGATGCGCGGCGGCGCGGTAACGGTCAACTTCTTTGATCAACACGAAAAGCCGATCGACATTCGCATCATCGAGCAGGAGGCCAGTAAGGCCAACATCTCCCTGCGCACGGGTTGCTTCTGCAACCCGGGGGCGGGTGAGATCGCCCTGGAGATTTCCAAGCTGGAACTGGCCGCCTGCTTCGCCAAGCCGCAGAGCGAGCAGCGCCTGACCTACGATGATTTCCGCATGTGCATCGACGACAAGGCCTCCGGCGCAGTGCGGATTTCCGTCGGATTGGTGAGCAATTTCGAGGATATCCAAGCTTTCCTGCAGTTTGCAGATGGGCTGTTGGCGTAACTATGAAGGATAAAAATGCTCAATTATTAACAGAAATAGTATCGTCTCTCATCCAAATACATGACATCATAAGAAGCAGAGATGATCGAGACCCAAGTGGAGAATACTTGTGTTTCTTTCACTTCAACAAGTTAATGGACGCTGACCAGACACGAGCGCGACACTTAATGGATGACATTGTTGACAAAATACATCGTGGAAACGAGAACATCTCGCGAGAATTTATTATTAATAGGTTGGTATACGAACTAATCGGTAAAGCTATTTGGTTTCCCCGCGACTATCCTGACTTTCAGTCTGTAGCAGAGAACGAGGTTCTTCAACTGTTACATTACTCTCCTGAGAGAGAAATTGATGTGCCGTTAGTACATATTGATGTGGGCAGTGAACCATTTATATTTGGATGTGTAACCTTCTATCCAATGACTCAAAGCGACAGAGAAGATAGTTGGCTGACAACCCTTCATGTTGCTGATGACACATTTCTTGCACATAGCGTATTATCCTATGCACGTGTTGTCGGACGAGGAGATCTTACTGTAGCAAAAGAAGAAGCCCGGAGGATAGTAAGCGAAACTTTGATTTTTTTACGCGCGATTGGGTTTCCAATTAGCATTCAGCCACAGGTTCAGTTCGGTATGCTTGATGAATACGCGTATTCACAAATATCTCCCTACCGTTCGAAACCCCCAAAAGAGAAAATTAAACTAGAGGCGGCAATAAAAACATCCTGGAAAGTTGGACCACCGCTTCGAGCATACAACATTCGCACTGATCTGCTAAGTGCGATAGATGATCAAACTTATCGTCAGTTTGATAAGCTTATTGCAAATAATTACCATAACCCCGGCACTGAAATAATCCGAAAATTTTTGTTGGGTCTTCGCTGGCTTGGAGAAGCCACTAAACCTGACATTATAGAAATGCGCTTTACTAAACTAGCTTTTGCATTAGAAGCCTTCATTGGCGGAGAATCAAATCAAGACATACTCACAACACGAGGACTAACTGCTACTTTATCGGAACGCGGTGCCTTTTTAGTAGGTAAGGATGAAAAAGAGCGAATAGATGTTCATGCCGCGATTCATAAGTACTATAAGTTTCGCTCAAGCATTGTCCATGGTAGCACAAAGCAAATTAGAGAAGCCGAATTTATCGATTTTGCTTCCCTTGTGAGAAGAATTGGTTGGGCTCTATTTCATAAGATTGAGATATTTAAAAATATCGATGATCTACAGCGATGGGTGTTGAGTCAGAGATATCAAAATAAGCATCTATGACAGAATGTCAGCTTATTAATTTTCAGCGGAGGTAAACGATGAAAACCAGCCAGCAGTGTCCGAAGTGTTCATCCAGGCAGGTCGTCCTGCTCTCAGGAGGGGACTTTATGACCAAGGTATATCCCACGGCCTCATCCCGCCCGGAATATTCCCTGGTGGTCAAGTATGCCTGCACGGATTGCGGCTACATCGAAGAATACCTTGCCGACCCCCAAGAAATGACCGACCTGAAAGGAAAAACCAGGTGATCTGATGGACATGTCTTTTAGAGACCTCGTTGCTAGAAACCGCAGCTACCGGCGCTTCCACCAAGACGAGCGCATCAGCTTGGAGACCCTGCGTGAACTCGTCGACCTGGCCCGGTTGTCGGCCTCAGGCGCGAACATCCAGCCGTTGAAGTACCTGCTCGCCTGTGAACCCGAACAGAACGCCGCCATCTTCCCGACCCTGGGCTGGGCAGGGTATTTAAAGGACTGGCCCGGTCCCGTCCAGGGCGAACGCCCGTCGGCCTATATCGTCATCCTGGGCGACACGCGCATCAAGAACTCCTTTGGCATCGACCCTGGCATCGCCGCCCAGAGCATCCTGCTCGGCGCGACCGAGAAAGGATTGGGGGGCTGCATGATCGCCTCGATCAAGAAAGATGCGCTGGTTGCGGCGCTGGAGATCGCAGACCACTTTGAGATCCTGCTGGTTTTGGCGCTGGGCAAGCCGAAAGAGACCGTGGTGCTTGACCCGCTCGGACAGGACGGCAACATCAAGTACTGGCGTGATGATGCGGGGATCCACCATGTCCCCAAGCGCTCGCTGGATGAGATCATCGTGGGCTGATATTCCCTGCCTCGTTCCGATTCTCCACATCGGGATGCCACTCTGCAAGACTCAGAACGCAGGAGCGGCCCATACTGCCATTACCTTCTCGTTCCGATGCTCCGCGTCGGAACACTCCTTCCCGAACAATACGCAGGAGCAGCCCAAAACCGGTGACTACGCGGAGCATCATCACCAGAAATAACGAAGGCCAGGTATACACAGGAGCAAAGATTGGCCCGATCTCGCTATAAATTCTTTCCCGACGATACCCTACCTTATTTCATTACTGCAACAACGGTAAACTGGTTACCTCTTTTTAGCAATCCTGACGTCGCCAAAATCGTTTTTGATTCGCTCGCCTTCCTGCAAAGGGAAAAACGCATCATCATAGTTGCTTATGTACTGATGGAAAACCACCTGCACATGGTAGTGACCTCGGATCATCTATCCAAGGAGCTGGCGAATTTCAAGTCCTATACTGCGCGGCAAAGCATTGACTTCTACCTAGGAATAGATAACCAATTCATTCTCAAACAGCTTGCATTGAACAAGCTGCCTCATCGCACCGACCGGGACTATCAATTCTGGCAGGATGCGGATTCCGGTGAAATCGCACACTGATTCCGGAGTTATCCGCACAGTCAGGAGAGGGGAAACGCTGGTTGAATATATTGTACATCAGGTGTGCGACATGGTGCGGAATCCTCGTAGTTTTCTTTGGGAATCACCCAGCAAGGAAAGGCGATAAGCATTGTGGATGGTTCGATCCAGGATCGCATCAGCCAGGGTGGGATCTGGGAATCTGGCAT
>JBDRPT010000026.1:0-2245 GCA_043826785.1 Chloroflexota bacterium
ATGAACGTTTCCAGCGGCAGCCTGTCCCCGAACTGCACCGTCACCGCCGGACGCACAGGCTCAGGTTGGGTCGGCCCGGGTGCAAGCGCAGCCCCGGTCGCCTGCTGAACGAGCGGCGGGGCCGTCGCCGCCGGGGATTGGCCCCCCGAAGGCAGCACCGCCACCACTACCGGCGCCTGGCCACTTTGGCCCCCCACAGGCGGGGCGACCACCGCTGTTGGCGGTATCGGCGTCGGGACGATAATGGTGAATCCAAGCGTCTCCTGTGCCGTGTTCCCGGCCAGGTCACGCCCCTCCAGGCTCAGGCTGCCGCTCCCGGCCCCTGAGCCTGTCGAAGGGCCCCCGTCCCATCCCAGGCCCGCCGAGACCGGCCCGCTGCCGCTCGCCAGGGTCAACCCGCCAAATGTCAACTGCCACCAGGCCACCCCGCTGCCCCCATCCGAGACAGAATAATTCACCGTCAAGCTGCCCCCGCAGCCCGGACAGAAGCTTCCGCCACCGGTCAGCACCAGCGCAGGTGAGAGCGTGTCCACCCTGGCCGTCTCCCCGGCGCTGGCGATGTGCCCGGCGGCGTCCATCGCCCGCAGTTGCAGGCTGTGGACCCCGTTGCCCAGGGTCAGCGGGCCAGTGTAGCCCGTCCAGGCACCGCCGTTCAGGGCATATTGCAGCGAGACCACCCCCGAAGTAGCGTCGCTGGCCGCAGCCGTAACGGTCACAGCCGAGACGAACCAGCCATTGTCGCCGGGGACCCCGGTCACATTCCCCCCCACCAGCGGCGGGAGGCTGTCCAGCCGCCCGGAGGCCGCTCCCATCAAGGATGTATCCCCCCAGGTCGAGTGCGCCCAGAAATTGAAGTCGTTCAACCCCTCCAGCAAGGGCAGCGAGCAAGACGAGCCCGTACAGGCGAAGTCTACGCCATTGCGGCTGCCCTCCAGCTGGGTGATGCTGTAGCCGGTCAGCGGTCATCGCACTGAGCTTGTCGAAGTGTCGCTCCCGCTCAAGCCGAGGGCGGCCCCGCCGGCGCACCAGCCTCCGCTCCCCGGCTGGGCGCAACCCACCGACCCCGAGACCGTCGCCGGTGGGTGGGTGATCGTCGCGGGCGTGCTGGTGCAGCCCGTCTGCCCGGAGCTGCAGCCTTCAATCGAGCTGTTCAGGCTGATCGCACATGGATACGGCAGGGACCCACAAGTCCCCGGCCAACTGGCGCCACAGGACCCCGGGTTGAAGTACCCGGCCACACTGCCCGTCGCCGGGCAGGAGCTCGTCGGGGTGTAGCACAGCTCCAGTGTGCAGGAATAGTATCCGGGATCGGGCGGGTCGTAGACCGCCAGGTAGTGGCAGACCCGTCGCTCCCAGTTCCATATCGTTACATCACGGATCGGGCCGAGGTAATCCCTGAGCGGAGACGAAGGGTAATCGGCCAGGGCCGGGAACGCCAAGAGCAGCGCCAGGGCCAGGCTGGCTGCGCTGAGTATGACCTTCAAGTGGTGTTTGCCGGGTTTCATCATGGTCACGCAACCGGTGACCATCCTGTGTCCCTCCTCGATCGGGATGCTCTGTATAGACATAATTATATGGTTTTTTCAGCCAAATGCAACTTACAGTTTCCCCAGATAAGGGCTTCGAGAACCCCGCAGCCGCCCCCCTACAGCCGCCTGCCCTTCCAGGAGAGCGGTTTGCGGGCCAGGTGACGGTAGGCCGAGCGGGCGGCGATTGCGGCAAAGAGCGCAGCTGGTCAGCAGGCGGTCATAGGAGGATGAGAGCTATCGGACCAGAGAGATAGAAACACCTAACATTGCGACCGTTGACCTAGGAAGTCTCCCTACGGAATAGATTGCAGCCAGCCTATTGGCATACGGTCTTCTGAAATACTAAAGGCAGTATTATTCTCAATATCGATGACAACCGCTTGGAGAATATATGGATCAAAACTCACTTCAACAATTCCTGCAATTTGGGTGCTATCGGGAGACCAGACAGGCGTCCACCCTAATGGACCAATGCAATAATCGACTACTCGATTTTCTTCAAGATCCAGAACTGCCAGATTACTGCCTAGCCCCCAGGATGCTATATACCTGCCATCAGGCGACCAACTATAGCAACCTATAAAAAACGAATCGTAATGAGCTCCCAAATCGGTCAACTGGGTTTCTCCCCCGTCCCTGTCGATCAGGTAGAACTCCTCTGCCCAGGGAACCGCAGGGTCCGGCCGCATCGTGACAAGCAAATGTTCCCCATCCGG
>JBDRPT010000027.1:0-61235 GCA_043826785.1 Chloroflexota bacterium
GGGGACACCGGTTCACCCCCACGCGTGTGGGGAAATCGGGGTTTGGATGTGGGTGTCACGGTCGTATATCCGGTTCACCCCCACGCGTGTGGGGAAATCGGAAAAGGCAGGTGTGCAGGTGATCACCGTCGGCGGTTCACCCCCACGCGTGTGGGGACAGTCATAGAACAAATAGCGCGGCGGGGGGTTGCCCAGGTTCACCCCCACGCGTGTGGGGACAGTGTCGAAGTCGTGCTTCAGGCGCCCGACGAAATAGGTTCACCCCCACGCGTGTGGGGAAATCTTCTACCGGCGCCCTAAATTTGATGGTGGACGAGGTTCACCCCCACGCGTGTGGGGAAATCGACGGTGCTCATTGGGCTACGCTGGCGCTCCACGGTTCACCCCCACGCGTGTGGGGAAATCCCATTAGTTCTCGAATATTCATGATAGGTGCTCCGGTTCACCCCCACGCGTGTGGGGAAATCGCTACCGCCCCCTCATTGAGCGCGGCGGCGTACCGGTTCACCCCCACGCGTGTGGGGAAATCGGTCTCGTAGATGATGGTCATCAGCGCAACGTCGGTTCACCCCCACGCGTGTGGGGAAATCTTTTTACCTGGTGACGGCGCTGATGCTGACTATCGGTTCACCCCCACGCGTGTGGGGAAATCCGTTGCATCTGACAAGTTGCTGTAGTTTCTGACGGTTCACCCCCACGCGTGTGGGGAAATCGCTAGTGAGAACCGGGGCGATCCGGGCAAGTACGGTTCACCCCCACGCGTGTGGGGAAATCTCGGAGAGTGTTGTCCATGAACTGTTCGGCAATCGGTTCACCCCCACGCGTGTGGGGAAATCTCCTACAGTGTATGCACTGCTCGCCATAGGTCGCGGTTCACCCCCACGCGTGTGGGGAAATCACCTGCCTCGTCAACTCCATCCCATCCGGTATCGGTTCACCCCCACGCGTGTGGGGAAATCTTATACGAGTCATACTCGGCCCAATCTCCGATCGGTTCACCCCCACGCGTGTGGGGAAATCCTGTCGATTGAGTTCAGGATATTTTGGCGCATCGGTTCACCCCCACGCGTGTGGGGAAATCGCCGGGATCGCCCCGGTTCTCACTCTCCGACCGGTTCACCCCCACGCGTGTGGGGAAATCCAGTTGACCGAATTCGCCAGATCGATGTATATCGGTTCACCCCCACGCGTGTGGGGAAATCGACATTGACTCGGTAACGACCCGCTTCAACAACGGTTCACCCCCACGCGTGTGGGGAAATCGGAGGAGGAAGATTGCTAGTTCTTTCGGAGTATCGGTTCACCCCCACGCGTGTGGGGAAATCGTGCGCCGCTTCGCCCTGCGCTTCCGTCTCGACCGGTTCACCCCCACGCGTGTGGGGAAATCTTGCTCTTCTCGATTTTCGGCCACGCGTTAGACGGTTCACCCCCACGCGTGTGGGGAAATCGCTTAGCGCGGGAGAGACAAGAAAACTCCAACCCGGTTCACCCCCACGCGTGTGGGGAAATCGCCAACAGTAACCGCAGCGGCTGGTGCAAACACGGTTCACCCCCACGCGTGTGGGGAAATCGCATGGGAGGCAAGACGCACCTGCGCCGAAGCCGGTTCACCCCCACGCGTGTGGGGAAATCTGGTGGTCGAGAAGTCGCCGCCCAGGTAGCAATCGGTTCACCCCCACGCGTGTGGGGAAATCACTATATCTGGGGTTCACTCGGCAATTTACAACCTTTTATCCATATCTGGGGGTGCAATTCCGTCCTCTTCCACATCTTCGTCAGGTCCCAATGGCACCCGAATCAACTGTAAACCTTCCATTTCAACCACCTGGCGAGTAGTGTCACCGGCCATCTGCATTTTGAAATGCTGTTCGTTATTGGTGGACCAAATCTGGACGACACCACCCGCGCCGCGTGCTTTGCAGCACTTCTCCCACAGGCGCTCACGTACCATCGCGTTGACATGCCCGACGAATACCCCTGCACGCGGCTCAATCAGCCAGCGCGTCAGTTCACCGCGGAGCCTTTTGGGGACTTTCTCCAAGATCATGACGATCATACAGGCTCCTCCTCGCTCTCTTGTGGCGCGTCCCACAAGGGTCCGGGGAGCGCTGGATCGCCATCATAATCGTCACCTTCGACATCAGACAGAGAGTCAATCTCCAACAGCCTATCAATGTCCGCCAGGATGTGTTGCAGCAGTTTGGTTTCGCGGAATTTCTCCCGGCAGGCAGCACGCACACGTGCCTCGACCTGATCGTTTGATTCTGCCACCGTCTGGAACGCCAACGGGATGGTATTCTCGGCCTTGTACAGGTCGGCAATATCGTATACGAAGGAGAGTTGTTTCCCCGTGTGGATGAAACCCAGCGCGGGCGAGTAGCCGCCCGAGACAATGGCCGTGTGGCACAGACCGTTGAGCAGGGCGTGGGCAGCGGAGAGGGCGCGGTTAATGGGGTCGCTCTTGCCCCAACTGGTACGGTCGTAGCTGCGGCCGTACCAGGGGACGCTATAGGTTTTACTTGCCTGATAATAGGCTTTGCGCACACGCGCCCCCTCCATGCCACGGATCTGTTCCAGGGTCAGGTCTGCCGCCAGCGGTTCGGGGAACCGGTACCGGTACATGCGCCGGATCACGCCCAGGCGCTTCTGCGGGTCACAGGACATCTCGGCTTGTCGCAGCAGATGGAACGCGCGGCGCGTCTCGCCGGTCCCTTGAGCGTAGAATTTCGTCCCATCCTCCCCCACCCAGACGGCTGCACAGCCATTGTCGGCCAGGGTGCGGATGGCAGCATGGGAAATGCGGGTTCCGGGACCGAGCAGTAACACACCCAGCGCTGCCACCGGGATCATTACCCGGCCCTCGTCCTGGCGGATGTATTCGATGGCATGATCCTTCTGGTTGATCACGGCGTGTTCGACGTAGAGATAACTCAGGCTGTCACGAAGTTTAGGCAATTCGTGCAAATCTTGCATGTCTCACTTCCTTTCCCAAAACTATTCGGTTGTTAAGGTGCGGATGGAGACAGAGGCGACCTCCGGGCGGCTCCCGCGTCTCCGGCGGGACACGCCTTTCGGCAGTCTCTCAGCAGATTGTGCTACCCGCGCGCCGGGGCGAGCGATAAGAGGCCGAAGCCCAGCCCCTTTCCGCTGCCAATGCCTGTGTAAATCGTTTCTACAAGTTGCTTTGGGTCTTTCACCTGCAATACGCCGTCGAACTGGACAGAGAGAAAACGCATGCGCTTCTCATCTTCTTTTTCGACGAACAATTTGCCGCGCACGAGTTGATCGTTGGCGATGTTGACGGAGACCAGCGCCGCGCCAGCGGATTTAATTTTGCGTTCAAGCCATTTACGCTGATCTTCCTCGCGGACGAGACCCACGCGCCGTCCCTGCTTTTCCCCTTCCCGATCTTTCTTGACCGTGGGGTTGGCGCGCAGACGAAAAGCCAATGCCTGGCCCGCGCGCAGTTGCAGGGTCATTTCTTTCCAGGCGGGGTTTTCCACGCCCAGTGGCAGGGAGGCTTCGCCGAGCAGGTAATCCTTTCGGTCTGCAAGCATGAAGGACCAATCAGGCGATTGAAGCGACTGGACCAGCAACGTTGGGGCGTGCGTTTTGGGATGCAGGTCCACACGGAAGAGGATGCCTGACCGTTCATTTTTCTTGAAATTGGAAGCCATGAAGGCGCGACAGATGGTGCGGTGCATTTCGTAGGGATCCGCCAGTTCGCGTTGCACCTGCCGCGAACGCGGGTTGAGGATGAGTCGGGAGAGGTACATTATGCTACCTCCGTCAAAGACAGGGGTACAGGGGCAGGCATGAATACCACCGTCAGGCGGCGCGGGGCAAAACGTCGGTTGCCCTGGGCAAACGAAAGAGGCTGGTCGGAACGAACGACTGAACCGTCTTGTTGATCTTCCAATACCAGGCGCAGCCGTTCAGGCGCGGGGCGGGCGCTCAGGGAGTGAAACTCTTTGAGCGCATCTACCAATGTTTTCCCCGGCTTAAGCCCATCCTCCAACCAGAGCAGTTCGCCTGGCACAAAGGCTTTGCGCCCCAGAAACAGCGGCCAGACCGGGTTGCGCAGCGCGGTGTGGATGCGTTCGAGCAGCACCAGGTCATTGCCCGCCAACCCAACCAGGAAGAGCGCATCGGCCAGGTAGTAGCGGTTGGATAGGATC
The DNA here is from genome assembly GCA_043826785.1 of Chloroflexota bacterium. Lineage (GTDB taxonomy): Bacteria > Chloroflexota > Anaerolineae > Anaerolineales > Villigracilaceae > JBDRPT01. Next base: position 4,179 of record JBDRPT010000027.1, read on the forward strand.
ACATTTTTGCGTTCAACATCATTGCCTGCTCGCAAGTAACCACTTTCGCCAGCAGTGTGATAATCCACTTTGAGCACGCCTTCCCGGTCCACACGCACGCCCATTTTGAGCGCAGCCAGTGGAGCGAGCGATTCATCGTCAGCGCGGTCAATGCCCAGTGCCGCACACACCAGCCCCAACGCGCCGCTTTTGGAGGGTTCCAAGCCGGTATCGCGCATACCAAAACGGCTCTGCACGCCCCACGACTGCATTGCCCCGCTGAGGCGAAGCAAGAGAGTATTCATGGTTACTCCAATCCGGCCAGCAGGCTCTCGATCCACTTTTCGCGGCTCGGTTTGGCGGCATCTTTCAGGTTGTTAAGCGGGGCGTCTTCATCCAAAACCAGCGCCGCCGGGTTGAAGTTGCCGTCGCCGTAGACCTTAACCAGCCGCCCCCAATACTTATCCAGAGATTCGATAGAGCTATTAAGATAACCGCCATCCCGCCCGGCCTTTACCGGCTTCTCGAAAGCGTTGGCCAGCGACCAGGATTCGCCGTCTTTGCGCACCACGCCCAGCACGAAATCGGGCGGGTTCTGGGCGGCAAAAGAATTCTGTTTGCCGGTGGGCACAGCCCGCAAGGTGGCGAGCAGGAAACCTTCCACGGTCTTCTTTGCCAGGACCTTGTCGCCATTAAGATTATCGATCAATTGATCCCAGTCAATGCGGGCATAGCGATAAAAGCAGGCGCTGTTGAAGCCGGTCACACCCATCATGCCCGCGCCGGTTTCATCATCTTTCTGCAAATCGTCTACTGCGGTAAAGAAGTCCATATCCATGCTCACACGATGGGTGGAGATGGCGTGCGCTACCTGGCAGGCAGCATCCAGCTTGAGGGTATTTGGTTTGCGGGCCAACATGCGCCCAAATAATGCCACATCCGGTGCGCTTGTGAATTCTCCCATCGTCTTGACCAGCTTTTTCACCAACTCTGGGATAACGCTTTCTCCGCCTTTGACAATGCCATCAACAGCGGTCTGGATTTCATCTTCATCCAGGTAAGCCAATACACTTGAACGCTGAGGCTCTTTTTTGTCCATATCGCCGAGCAGTTCTTTGGCAAAGGCGACGGCCAAATTGTCGGCTTCTTCTTTCGGCTTTCCGGCCTTTTCCAGTTTTTCGGCAAGATCGCGGGCCAACCAGCGCGTACGGACGCCCGTTTCAACCTTCGTCTTCTCGCCAAAAACCGGTTCATTGCGGATGGCGCGTTTGATACACTGCGAGGAGATGCGCGCCCGGCGCACACCGCCGAACTCGGTATCCTTTGGGTTGCCGGTATCGTCGCGGTTCAGGTTGGACGGGGCGAAGTTCTGGAGCATGTGAATTTCGATAAACATGGTGAGTATCCTTTCGTGTTTCTCCCTCTCCATCAGGGAGAGGGTAGGGGTGAGGGTAAAATAATTATTTGGCTAGTTCTTCAACAGGCTGAGAGCGTCTCCAGAAGGCGCTAGCCCATTTTTTCTGTACACGGCGGTCTTCGTCATCCCAGTTTTGCAAATCCCAGAATAACTGATTCCAATTGACGGGGATTTCCTTGGACTTGAGAAAAGTGACCGACTGCCGCAGGTAGCCGGGTAGGTCATCGGGATGGGCTGATAGAAGAGCCGTGAAGCGTCGTTCCAGGGCATCGCTACTCTTGCCATCCGGGTCACATTTGCGCATGTGCGCGCCGAAATTGCCCACGCCGCCGGGTTTGGGATGCAGGGCAAACAATGGGGCAATCAGGTAGCACGCTATTTCCTGATTTCGAGCGGTTGGCAGGTGAGGAACTATATAGCGATACATCTCTGCCACGCTTCCGGGCGGCTGGCCGAGTCCGCGTCGCAAAGCGGCCAATGCACCGCGGTTCTCGCTTTTTGCCAAAGAGTAAAGATGGTCAACAAAGTGGTGAATGGTTTGTTCGGTCATGCAGTTGCCTCCTTTTCAGTTTCAGGGAAAAGTTCTTTGAGTGAATAGCCCAAAGTTCCACGGGCACGTACAGCAGCCTTTAAGGCATGGACATTATCTCCTGCCAAATCTGCTGCTTTTTCAAGTGTATTCCAAGCGGTTTCTTTTAGAATATCCTTCCATGTGGACATAACAGTTTCTGGATTTATGGGCAAGCCTTCAAGCAAATGCCAAAACGGAATTTCAAGTGCGCCCCAATAGTTGCGCTCAAAGCCCAAATAATCCATCAGATTGTTGATGTCTTCGGTATCAGGCTGCCTGCCATTTGATTGGTCAGCGTTTGGAGAAAGTATAAACTTTGCCAAGTTGAAAATTGCTCCACGAAGTTTTCTCAAGACCAAATCATTCAAAGCAAGTGCATTGGCTAATTCTTCAACAAGCAATTCGTTCTTTTCTTCTTCCAAATAAGCCAAAGGCAAGGGAAAATGTTCCTGGGAATAGAAATAAATTTTTGCCTTTGCGCGGTCGCAGGCCATGCCTAATGTCATGCACCGAAATACTCTCTGTAGTTCGATATGGCCGTCTGTCATTAGTGTTGAAAGCCATTCAAAGCTCTGAGGAGGGCGACTCTTATCCGGTTTCTTAAGCGCAAGCAATGTGTGGCTATTCCTCCACAAACTTTTTCCCTCTCTAAACTCCAGCGGATTCCATCCTTTTTTTCCAGCCGAAAACTGCTTCATAGGATGAAGTAGGTCGCCAGCCATTGCCAAACCGGGCGCGATGGTCATTTGCCAAATAATTACCCTGCCCGCATCATCTTCTTCTGGGAATAAGAAAAGCCGCCGATTTTGCCAGGTTAAATAATCCAGATAACCAATTGGCTGTTCTCGATTGGGACTGAATGGGTCATCCATTTCCCATGCAGGCAAATCTTTTCCCAACTTTGGTATTGGTCGGTCATCAGCGTATCGAAGTAAATTCAGCGCGAGGCTTTGAAAAACATTTTCACCTTCAATCAAAAAAACAACCCCTGTTCGCCATGAGCCAGATGACAGATATAGATTTTGCGATGGATCACAACCGCCCCCGATGCCAAATACCTGCCCGGCAATGAGCATACGAGCCGCTTGGGCAGGACTAAACCTGACATCCTCTGTCACACTGATATGCTCAAACAACTCGTTGGCTGTACCCATACCATGTAAAAGTTGTAGTGCGGTTTTGGGTTTTACCCGGCTATCCCTAACTTGGTAGAATGGCTTTTCTGGGTCAAACAGGTCAAAACGCGACTTCCACGTATCGAGATAGCTAAGAAGCCAGGGTTTATCCCAACTTCCATTGCCACCTTCCCAGAGTTCCGCCCATTCAGATTTTGTACACGGCCCGCGCAGGGCACTGTGTAGGACGGCCAACAGCAGGCGATAGAGCGCCGCCGTTTCGAGCGGCGAATCGCCCTGAATGCCGCGCAAGGTGTGGGCCTGGGTCAGCGCCTCGCGCAAGCTGAATTCCTCCACGCGCCCATCGAAATGGACGCAGGGGATCCATTTGCGGTCAACAAGGTTGAATGAATAGGTCATTGATCCTCCTTCTTGAAAACTTCCAGACCAAGTTCGCGGGTCAGTTTTAGCGTAAAACCCGCGCCTTCCGGTTGACATTCGTCGTTTTGGTCGAACACCACCGGGTAATGATAACGCACTGCCGCCGATTCGCGCCATGCGGCGGACGTTTTAACATTCTTGACAAAATACTCGACCACATCCCTGCGCTGTACGTTGACGGCGCGCCTCAGCAATTTCTTCGCCAGTTGTAGATTGGGGCGTTTCTTGATCTCCACCGGCGCGCCTGTGCCATCTGCATCGAAAGCGAATCCTTGCACGGTATCGTGCAGGCAAATCAGCGCAACGCTCGGTTCGGCCAGGCGGGTGAGAGCGCGGAAGGCTTCGTTCACTTTGGGGTCGTCTTCTTCCAGCCCTTCGTTGCGGTCGGTGAGTAAATCTTCATAACTCGGCAGGGCTACCATGCGCTGTTTCGCCTGGGCGGTTTCTTTGTCTCTCGCCAAGCGGCCTTTTTCGTCAGCATCCCGCAGCGCCTGCTGGAAAACAGGATCAAGTTCGCCTTCGTTCAGCGTCTCGCCATAGACTGTTTCGATCAACCTAGAAGTCTCTTCCGGCAAAGACAATCCTTCCCGTCCGCGCAGGATTTGCCAGGTGCGCAGCAGGGTGGCTTTGTCGTAAATCCGGGCGTCCAGGCCAAAATCAGGTAGGTTGTCTTTTTCGGGTGAGCGCGTGATTGCAAGGCAGGTGCTTTTGACAGCCTGCGGGCGGTTCTGATTATTTTGTTTGTGGCGGTGCAGCCGCCCGGCGCGCTGGAGCAATAAATCGATGGGGGCAAGGTCGGTCAGCATGTAGTCGAAATCTAAATCCAGGCTTTGCTCGATGACCTGTGTCGCCACCACGATGGCTTTCTGCGGACGGTTGGGGTTTGGCTGGTCAGGATGATTTTTGTCTTTCCCGAAAATCTCCAGAACCCGGTCTTCAATGTTTTTGCGCCATGAAAATGGGAAACGGGCATGGAACAGGATCAGGTTTTTCTCATCGACGATCCCTTTGGACTTAAGCGTCTCGTAGACTTCCTGCGCCCGCTTCACGCGGTTACAGATCACCGCCGCGCAGCCGCCATCCTTGAGCTTTTTAGCCAAATGATCGGCTACCTGCTCCGAGGCGGGGTCTACCCAGGCTAATTGCAGTGTGCGCGATTCAGGGGATGGGAGTTCAATGATTTCAGGCTTGCTGCTGCCAACCACCGTCAGGCGCGGGTAGGCTGCCGGGGGCAGGGTAATGTCTTCATCCCCCAGCCAGGCTCCGACCAATTCCTGCCGTGTTTTTTCGGGCAAGGTGGCCGAGAGCAAAATAACGGATGTGCCAATGGAACGCAGCCAGCGCAAAAGCCGCTGAAACAGGGTGGACATGTAGGTATCGTAGGCGTGGACTTCATCAAAAATGACCACCTTTTGCCCCAGCCCAAACATGCGCACAAAGAAATGATTGGTCTGCAAGACGCTCATCAGGGCCTGATCCACCGTGCCCACGCCAAACGGAGCCAGCAGGGTGCGTTTGCGCGGCAGGAACCAAGTCTCGGCTTTCACATTGCCTTCGGCGGCTTTATCATCTTCCGCGATGCCTTGCGGCTGCGGGGGTTTCTCATCATCTTTTAGCAGGGCCGCGCCATGCACCAGATGGGTATTGATCGATTGCGCTGGATAGCGATTTACCAGAAAATTCGTTGTACGCTCAAACATCTGGTTGCTGGTGGCCTGGGTGGGCATGGCAATATAAATGCCCTTGCCTTTTTGAGTTTGCAGCCAGGCATCTGCCAGAAAGAGCGCCGCTTCGGTTTTGCCAATGCCGGTCGGCGCTTCGAGAATGACCAGCGCCGGTAACTCGCGCCCGGCGGCGCTCTCGATGGCCTTCTGCTGAATAGCATTGATCTGAATATCCGGGAACATGGCGGCGAAGGTCAGCAGATTGCCGTCCGCCTGCCAGCCCAGCCAGCCGAGTCGCTCCAGCGCATCGTTGGCCTGTTTGCGAGCATAGTCGCTGACATATTTCCCAGCGGGCAAATAATCTTCCATGAACGGGAAGTTTTCCACCATCGAACCAATCCAGTCCGCGACGCTGACCAGGCCGGAGAATAGGGTCAGGAAGGCATTCAGTTCGTCCTGATCTTTGGGCAAGTTAACAGTTGCCACGGGCTGGTAGACTTCCTTCAAAACCAGCAAAAGGTCTTTGCGCACGGTATCCCACAACCCGTCGCCCTTGTCTGATTTTTGCAGCGAGGGTGATTGAATGCGATCTGTAGTCGGCCAAGCGCCATGATGCCCGCCCAGCGCAAAGGCGATCAGTTTTGCGTCGCGCAATGTCAGTCCGGTTTCCTGCACAAAAAAGTTTTCTTTCAGTGCCCAAGTCGTTAGGATCGCGTGCGGAGCAGGGTTAGGCGATACATCCTTCGGAAAAACAAAACCCTCCCGCTCCAGCAAAGGGATCCATTGTGAATATTTTCGTTGAAATCCCGGCGAGGCTTTGCCCAAGTCATGCAGACTCGCCCAAAAAGTGAGGAGGCGACCCGTAGCTTCGACATCCAGATCCAAATAGCTTGCAAAGGTCTGTCGAGTCTGCTCACTGAGTGCTAAATTCCAAAGTGCTAATGTGCATTCCCCAACATCTATCAGATGATAGATTAGGGGATGGATATTCTCGCCACCTATCTGGTCGGTTTTTGCCCATAATAAAAAATGCTTTGGGATATCCATGTTCACCCCATCCTATAGATTACTGCCATCTTGCTTATCTCGTCACTCATCATCTCTCGTAAAAGCCCGGGCTCGATTACTTCTACATCAGCTCCCCAACCCCGTATCCAGTTTAGCATTTCTTTGGGTTCCGCAACTCTGGCGCTCCAGAGAATGGAACCGTCCTCTTGCTCTTTCAGCCTTTGCGAACGATGCCAGCGCGTCTCTTTCACACGTTGTGCAATACGCGGGTGGAACTTGAGCACTACCTCGACTGGCTCATTATCCGTGTACCAGATACCCCAGGCATCGGCCAACAATTCACGAGGGTCAAAGTCTTCGGGAATGTCATACGGTTCCCGAAGCATTTCAACCCGCTCAATTCTCTCCACCTTGAAAGTCCTGATTGCGCCGCGAGTATCACTAAGGCCGATAACATGCGTCGTCTGTCCTACCGCATAGGGTTCAATAAAGTAAGGTAAGAAAACATGAACCTGTAATGCATCAGCATGTTCTTTTCGGTGCCACACCTGCACCTTCTTCTGTTCTGCCCAGGCCAGGGTCAGCCGCTCCAGGGATTGCAGGTAGACCGGGTCCTGGCGCTGGGCGGCCTCGTCCATCACATCCGCGGATTGCTGCACGTGCCGGGAGATGCGCGGCGCCAGCCGTTCCAACGCCAGGCCGAGCTTACGCAGAGCTGAGGCGGCGTGTGGATTCTGGCGGTCCATGCGCGTGGCCAGCAGCCGCGCCGCCAGGTGCACCGCCATCGCCTCGTGCAAGCCGAGCCGGACATTAACGAGATAGGACTGCCGGTCAATGAACAGCCGGCCGTCGTCGCTCTCGTAATATGGGAACTGATTCGGCATGTCCCGGAAATAGCGGTTGACCGTCGAACGGTTCACGTCCAGGCGGCGGGCGATCTCGGCCTGGGTCAGTCCCTCGGGGTGGGCAAGCAGCAGGGCTTCGATTTGCAGCAGGCGGTTTGCTTTGTTCTCAGCACGCGCCATGGCGACCTCCGCAACAAGATTACATCAAATATAGAATAGCACAACCCGATGCCGGATTCTGCAACATTTTTCAGTCCTGTGTATGAAATGGCCACAATCCTCCCCTGTCATCTTCACTGACCAAGAACCCCTTCCGTTCGAGGGCCGGCAGAGCCCGCGTGACCTCGGACCGGTTCAGGCCGAGCAAACGGGCGATCAACCCCGGCCGGCTACCCGGCCGCTGTTTAATTGTACGACAGATTCCCTCCAGCTTTACATGCTTTTGCTGACGAGCCATGATACACCTCCGTAATGTGGATTACTTCCACAGTACGGCAGGCGTGTTGCAGGTAATGCAACAGTCGGTCAAATTTCGAAAGGGAGGGATATCTTTTGTCAGAATTTCGGATATTTTGGCCAGACAGATTGATCTGCCATCGATTTGGAGGTCGCTGGACGACACCTTCATCGGGGATGAGCACGACAATACCTTCGAGAGCGGCCTGGGTGACGACACCTACGTATTTGGCGACGGCTGGGGCAGCGACACGATCACCGACATTGGCGGCACAGCCGACACGCTCGACTTCTCAGCCCTGATCGCAGACCTGGTGCTCCGCATCTACACTGCCAGTCTGATCCTGACCGACGGGTCCAACTCCCTGGACGTCACGCTCAACGACCTCGAACAGGTTCGCACCGGCTCCGGGAATGATCATTTCATCTTTATGGAAGATGGTGCGCAAGTCTCGGGCGGCGCGGGCATGTTCGACGCCGGTTCGGGCGTCAACCGCCTCGACTACCAGGGCTACACCGCGACGCCGGCCGTGGTCGACCTGCCTAACGGGACTGCCACCGGCACAGCCGGAATCAGCGCCATCCGCGACGTCTTCGGCGGCGCGGCGGATGATGTTTTGACCGGTGACGGGCAGGATAATATCCTGCGCGGCCGGTTTGGCGATGACATCATCACGGGCGCCGGCGGGATCGATACGCTCGATGAAAGCTGGACCGGACTAAACCTCGCCATCGACCTGAGCCAGACCCTGGCCCAAGTCACCGGCATCGGCTCCGATACGATCACCGGCGTCGAAAACCTGATCACCGGCTCCGGTGATGACCGGTTGTGTGGAGATGCGCAGGACAACCACCTTCAAGGTGGGTCCGGGAACGACACCTACTGCTTCTATGACGGATTCGGGATCGATACGGTCACGGATACGGGCGGCGCGAACGACACCTTCGACTTTTCCGCGCTGACACTTGGACTAACTTTCAACATCGGAACCGGACCATCCCTGACAGTTTTAGAGACTGTCAATCTGGATCAGGTCACAAACCTTGGCACCGCCATCGAGACTCTGATCGGCGGCTCCGCCCCTGATAATTTCATCTTTGCGGATGGCGCAGCCTTGGCCGGCGGGCTGGATGGTCGCACCGGCGCGGACACGATCGACTGGAGCGCCTACAGCACCCCCCGCAATGTCACGCTGGATTCGCCCGGCCCTCTGGATGGTTTCGCCGGTAGTGAAGCCTCCAGCGGTGCGTTCACAAACATCAACATCCTCCTGGGCACCGGTGCCGACACCCTGACCGGCGCTGCCCTGGATGCCCTCTGGACCCTGGACGCAGCCACCAGCTACCAGGTGGGGGGAGTCTCACTGGACTTCTCCGGATTCGCCCAGTTGAACGGTGGGGGCGGCCATGATATCTTCGAGTTCTGGAACACGGTCCTCTTCGATGGCAGCCTTAACGGCGGGTCGGGCGCAGACCGGATGGATTACAGCCATTACCTGGCCGCGGTCGATGTCAACCTGCAGACCGCCCATGCCACCGGCCTGAGCGGGACCTTCGCCGGGATCGAGGCCCTGACCGGTAGTCCGCAGGTGGACACCTTCATCGGCCAGGACCTGCCCGCCACCTTCGAGTTGGACGGCAGCGACCGCTACATCAATGCCGCCATCACGCTTGACTTGAGCGATTTCGAGGTGCTGATCGGCGGGAGCGCCGCGGACGGCTTCCAGATCCAGGTGGATTCGACTTACGAACTGCACGGCGGCGGCGGGAACGATAGTTTCATCCTGGCCAACGGTGTGACCCTGACCGGCTCCGTGGAAGGCGGCCTCGGCCTGGACACGCTCGACCTGGGCGCCTGGACATCCGACCTGACCGCCCTGTTGACCGCCCCCGACCTCAGCAGCGGTTTCGATGGCAACGTGGACGGCCTCTCGGGCGGGTTCGCCAGCCTGGACCGGCTGGTCGGCGGCACCTCCCTGGTCAACAGCCTGACCGGCCTGGACGCGGATGCTATCTGGACTCTCAACACCGTGGGCGACAACTCCTACGCTTCCGCTGGGCAGATCCTATACTTCATCAACTTTAACAACCTGCAGGGCGGAAGCGCGGCGGACACGTTCTACTTCGCCGATGGCGTGCTCTTTGATGGCTCGCTGGATGGCGGGAACGGCATCGACACGCTCAATTACTGGATGTACACCACTCCCGTGGAAGTCGACCTGGGGACGGGCATCGTCACCGGCCTGACCGGCCTGGCCTTGAACTTCGAGAACGCCACCGGCGGCTCGGGAGACGACACGCTGGTTGGGAATGACATCGATAATATCCTGGACGGCGGTCCGGGCGACGACATCCTCTCCGGCCTGGGCGGCGATGACACCCTTATCACCGGAACCGGCGATAACACCCTCTACGGCGGCGACGGCTACGATACCGGCATCATCCACTACGACGCCACCTTCCATATCCCGCTGAACGATGTGGAGAACCTGATCTTCCTCGAACGCCCCGCGGCTCCCCCCGCGCCACCACCAATGATGATGATCCTCAACGTTCTCAGTGGGCAGCGGGTCAATTTCAAGAATTACATCAGCGACTACATCCTCTTACGCCTGCCCGAGGGGAGCAGTGTCCTTTTCAATATCCTGTGTTGTGACCAGGCCAGCCTGGATGCCCTCACCGGCCAAACGTTCCTGCCCGGGGTATTAAGGCCTGGTCGCGCCCCCGTCTTCGGCATGCGGGTCAACGCCTGGCTATTGGGGCATGCCCTGGATTGGACCAGCAGGGCGATGCTGATTACATTCCGCCTCCCAGACTGGATGCGCGGCCTGAACCTGGCCATCGTGCGTTGGGACCCGATCTCCGGCGGCTGGATCGAGTTGGATACCTTTATCACTCCCGACGGTCGCTGGGCGAGGACCGCCTCCTACCGGACCGGTGTCTACCTGCTGATCATGCGCGGTGTCGAGCAGTCGCTGGTTTGCTCCGGCCAAGCTGAGCTGGTCCTGCCGAACGGGGTCAGTCTCAGCCTGCCATGCGGCCTGGCCGACCTGGCCATCCTCACCCCGCAGGCCGCCTGGCAACTTCCTGGCAGCCTGCCGGACGGGTTGGACTTCATCTCGGCCGTGCAGGTCTGGGCCCTGTTGGGTGGGGCCGAGTTGTCGGAAGCCAGCCTGGATGTATCGTTCCCGGTCCCGGACTTGTATCTTGCCGATGAGTTGGTCATCCTGCATTGGCAGGCGGGTGCCTGGACGGAACTGCCGACGACGATTGCGGCTGGCCACGCCGGAGCCCACGGAGAGTTGACCGGCCTGTACATTCTGGCGATTCGGATGGCCCCCGTCGCTTCAGCCTGCGAAGCGGGAACGCTTGTGGCCAATGCCGGCCCGGCCCGGGTTACCGCACCCTGCAGCGCGGCGGGCAGCCTGATGCTCAAGCCCGAATTGGCCGAGACGCTGCCGGGGCCGTTGTACGAAGGCAACCATTTCCTGGCCGGCGTGACGGTCGACTTGCCCTCCGGTACATCCTTCCAGTTGGATTTCGATCTTCCTGACAGCACCCATACTGCAGCCATCCTGCGCTATGACGCCGGCCTTTACTACGGTGCCGGTGGCTGGGTCATTGTGGCAGACGGTCCGAGCGCGGAACCAAATCAGCCGGGCACTTACATCCTGGTCACCCCTTGAGCCCTAGGGTTCACAGATCTTGAGTATTGATAATCCATAGCCATCGCTCGATGAGTTATCTATTTGTTATTAAAAAAATCGATTGAGCACGCCAAGTTATCTTTCGAGGCGGAGCTTGGGTGATAAAATAGGGGAAGAACGATGGTGCAGTTTCTTGGCCAGGATGAACTCCTAATCAGGAAAAGGAACCAGAATTGGCCATCCACGCCGTCACTTAGTGTGGTAGCGTCTCAGGCAGGCTGCGCATATTCATTAAAACGTATCTCGAACCCGGGTGAAAAGTAACGGGTTGGATATGTCGGTGTTTCATAAATTACGAGTTGTACCAGTGCTGGTTGCAGTTGGGTTTAATAACAGTGCAAGTTGCATCGCGATGAACAATGAGACGATAGCTGACATCTGAGGGGCGCTTTGGATTGCTTGTTTTGCTAAAATCCAACAGGATTCAATTGAGTCCCTCATCCCGACTCACGGTGACAGGATGCTGAGAGTGGACAATTTCCAGGCAATACGATAAAATTAGTCCTGTTTTAGCTTCTTGCATCTGTTATCTGGAATGGTGTCGTGCCATAGGAGGAGAGCATATGACTACCTTCAGGGTGTCCCTCTTTGGACGATTCCGAGTAGAGCGGGAAAGTGAACGAGTAGATGATCGCATCCCCCACAAAGTCAGGGAACTGCTTGTTTATCTCCTGCTTTACCGGCATCGGTCCCATCCACGAGAAAGCCTGGCTGAGTTGTTGTGGCAGGGCCAATCCCCGACCAAATCCCGGAAAGGCCTGCGCCAGGCCCTTTGGAGGCTCAAGGGTTTTCTCGAGAACACAGGGGAACAGGGGGCCACGGAGTTAGTGGCTGAAATGGATTGGATCCAGTTCATCCCGTCCAATAATTGGTGGCTGGATACTGCCGATTTCGAATCCACTTTTGCTGAGATCAACGCCAGGCGTGTCCGGGAGCTGAGCGAAGCTGATTTCCATCGCCTGCAAGAGGTGGTGAAACTTTACCAAGGCGATCTGCTTGAAGGTTGGTATCAGGATTGGTGCCTCATCGAGCGTGAACGGTTCCAGGCCATGTATCTGATGTGCCTGGATAAACTTGTCCAGTACTGTGAAGTCCATCACCATTACGATGCCGGACTGGTTTACGCGGCAGATATTCTGCGATGTGACCAGGCCTATGAACGCACCCATCGCCAGATGATGCGCCTCTACTACATGTCTGGGGCCAGGACCCAGGCGCTCCACCAATACCAGCGTTGCCAGCAAGCCCTTCGTAAAGACCTGGATATAGGCCCGTCTGATCGGACCAGGCAGCTCCATGAGCAGATCCGGGCAGATAATTTTACGCCGCCGGTTTTTGCACTCGGCAAAGTCGATCTCCGACCCGAAACCGCGGTGGAGATCACCAATGTATTGAACCAGCTTGAACAGGTCTCCGAGATATTGAACAAGATCGAGTACCAGGTCCAGCAGGAGATCCAGGCGCTTACCAGTACGTTGTTGAGGCGATAGATCATTATGCGTGACGCCTGACCCAGGCGTACAAAATGCCTACCCGGCAATATTGAATTCAAGGCTCCCCAGATTAACACCGGGAGTTGTCAACAAGACAACTCCCGGTGTTGATTCCTCTCCGTTGGACCCCCAGGATACCCCGATTCGGTCAAGGAGACGCGGAGGAGACGGGGAATAGACGCCTGAGGTTATCCGGGGTGGCATAATGTGATAATCATGAGTGTATTTGGATGAGATTAGTTGGCCCAAAACCTGAAGGAAGACCGTAATTGCTATGAGGAGGATCCAGGGAATATTCACTCATTCATTGTGCGTGTATGGCGGGAAGAAACCGGTTTCGATAAGGGTCAGATTGTCTGGCGTGGACATATCACGCCACTCCCTGGCGAGCAGCGCTACTACTTTTCAAAGGTTTCCGAAATCCCAGGCTTACTCTTGGCTCACCTGAAAGATCAGGGATGAGCCCATCTCAATTCTAATAAAAACAAGGTTCAAGAAGGAGGTTTGTCATGCCTGTCACACCCACTTACCCGGGCGTTTATATCCAGGAGATCAAGAGCGGTGTACGCACGATCACTGGAGTGGCAACGTCCGTTACCGCCTTCGTCGGGCGGGCGTTGCGCGGGCCGGTCGAAGATCCGATCACGATCAACAGTTATGGCGATTTCGAGCGTACTTTCGGCGGCCAGTGGCTAGAGAGCGCCATGAGCTTTGCCGTGCGTGATTTCTTCCAAAACGGCGGCGGGCAGGCAATCATCGTCCGCCTGCACCGTGGCGCTACAACGGCAGCCATCGACCTGCCAACGGGCGCTGCTGCGCCGAACAACAAGCTGCCCTTGCTGGCTGCCAACCCCGGCTCCTGGGGGACCAAGCTTTCCGTGACGGTCGATTTTGCCACCAAGACTCCGGGGGATACCAACCTGTTCAACTTGACCATAACCGACACGGGCACTGAAGTGGTCGAAAAGCATCTCAACGTATCGCGGCTGGACTCCGATCCGCGCTACGTGGCCCGGGTGCTGGAGACATCCTACTTGGTGCGGGTCAAGAAGAACGGCGGTGGGGCTTACCAGGTCCCCAATGTGCGTCCACAGGCTGTAAACACGACCATACCGGCCGCTAACCTGGATGGGAATCCCTTGACCGCAGCTGAGATCACCACCGGCGCCAACCTGGAAGCCAACAAGCGCGGCCTCTACGCCCTGGCAAAAGCCGACCTGTTCAACATCCTGTGCATCCCGCCGTATCTAGCCAATGGCAACGTGGATAACCAGGTCATCTCCGATTCGGCTACATACTGCGAGAAGCGCCGGGCATTTCTCATCCTTGACCCCAAGCCGACAACCGACTGGGGTGACAAGAACGCCGTCAAGACCGCGGTCAACGCCGGGCTGGCGACCAGCAGCAAAAACGCGGCCATCTTCTTCCCGCGCCTGCGCAAGGCTAATTCGCTGCGCGAGAACCAGATCGAAGAGTTTGCCCCATGCGGTGCTATTGCAGGGATTTTCTCCCGAACCGACGCCGAGCGCGGTGTCTGGAAGGCTCCGGCAGGGATGGATGCCACCATCAATGGCGTGACCGACCTGGCTGTCCCGTTGACCGATGCCGAGATCGGCGAGTTGAATCCGATCGGCGTCAACTGCCTGAAGCTGTTCCCCGGCGTCGGCCGGGTGGTTTGGGGATCACGTACCCTGGATGGCAAGGACATCCTCGCCTCCGAGTGGAAGTACATCCCGGTCCGCAGGCTGGCACTGTACCTTGAAGAGAGTTTGTACCGCGGCACCCAGTGGGTGGTCTTCGAACCGAACGACGAGCCGCTCTGGGCGCAGATCCGCTTGAACGTGGGCGCATTCCTGAACGGCATGTTCCGCCAGGGTGCTTTCCAGGGTACCACCCCGCGCGACGCCTACTTTGTCAAGTGTGATAAGGAGACCACCACCCAGGACGATGTCAATCGTGGAGTGGTCAACATCCTGGTCGGGTTCGCGCCGCTTAAACCGGCCGAATTCGTCATCATCCATATCCAGCAGATCGCTGGCCAGATCCAGGTGTAAGAGAGGTAGAGATGGCTCAGTTCAGTGTCAATACAAACCGCTTTGATCCCTATAAAAACTTCAAATTCCGCGTCAAGTGGGACGGCAAATACGTGGCCGGCGTCAGCAAGGTTGGCGGCCTCAAGCGCACCACTGAGGTGGTCAAGCACCGCGATGGCGGCGACCCCAGCACTAGTCGCAAATCTCCTGGGCGCAGCGAGTACGAGGCCATCACGCTCGAACGTGGTGTAACCCATGATAAGGAATTCGAGCAGTGGGCCAACAAAATCTGGAACTACGGCTCCGGCCTGGGCATGGAAGCATCGCTCAAGGATTTCCGCAAGGATCTTATCATCGAGATCTATAACGAGGCGGGACAATTGGCGATTTCTTACAAGGTTTTCCGCTGCTGGGTGTCCGAATATCAGGCCATGCCTGACCTGGACGCCAACGCCAACGCGGTCGCCATCCAGAATATCAAACTGGAGAACGAGGGCTGGGAGCGCGACTACGAGGTCGCCGAGCCAAGCGAGCCGTCCTTCACCGAACCGGCCTGACCTGATCGATGCACCCGTTTTCCGCTTCCGATCTGCTCGAGATATGGGAACGCGGCGCGGGAAGGCTCCCGGTCGAACAGGCGCTCATCATCCTGGGGATTGCCTTTCCGCAGGCGTCCCCAGAGCGCCTGGCCCATGTGACCATCGCCCGGCGCGACGCTGCCCTGTTCCACTTGCGTGCCCAAACCTTCGGCTCGCAATTCCTGGGACTGGCCGACTGCCCCGCCTGCGGCGACCGGCTGGAACTGGCCTTCAGCGCTAATGACCTGCCCCTCCCCGACCTGGCCGCCGGGGACCTCCCGTCGTTCGATTCGGGAGACCAGGCGGATTCTAACCCGGAGACGTCCTTGCAGATCGATTCCTATGAGGTCACCTTTCGCCTGCCTGCCAGCGCCGACATACTGGCCGTCAGCCGGCAGACGGAGCTCGATGCGGCGCGCGGCGACCTGCTGCAGGCCTGCCTCCTCTCAGCCCGGCGCGGCCGGAAGCCTGTCCAGGTGGAGAAGCTGCCCGTCACTGTAACAGAAGCGGTGGTCACCCGCATGGACCAGATCGAGCCGCTGGCCAACCTGACCCTCGCCGCGACCTGCCCGGCCTGCGGGCATGCCTGGAGCGTCGTTTTCGATATCGTCACATATTTCTGGAGCGAGATCACGTTCTGGGCGATGCGGATCATGCACGAAGTCCATGCCTTGGCTTCGGCCTACAGTTGGCGCGAAGCCGACATCCTGGCGATGAGCACCTGGCGCAGGCAGCGTTATCTCGAATTGATTGGTGCCTGATGGCTGATTACCTGACCAACCTACTTAAACGCAGCGGACCGCCGCCCGGGCCTAGCTCGCCGGCGTCGATTCTCCAACCGCGGCTGCCGGCGTTGTTCGAACCCGCCGGCCAGGCGGACGAACCGGCCGCATCCCCGGCAGACCTGTCGGCGCCGCCCCGGGCTGCTCCCGCGCAGACAGTCACCCCGCAGCCCGGGCAGACTCCCCACCAACACCCCGATCGGATGTCACAGGAGCCGCTCGAAACCGGGACTGTCCTCCATCTGCCGCTGCGCGCCCCGGCCAAAGCCGAGACCGATCCGCTCCCGCCCGAAGCCCGGGCAGGGGAACCGGAGCCGGCAGCGGAGATTGCCTCCACGGTTGGTTCCCGTCTGGCAGAAGAGATCTCCCGACCGCGCCGTACAACTGAAACAACTTTGCATATACCCACTGCCAAGCCGCAGTCTGCCACGCTTGGGGAAGCACCTGCCGACAACGGGGACGCGGCGCGAACGATCCGGGCGGAGACGGCCCTAAGATATGGCGGACCAGCCTCGGCCGATCCGCCTCGGGAAGGCCCGGGGGCGCAACCCGTCCCGGGCCACGCCTCCGCCGCCCGCACCATCCGCCCCGAGGCCTCACCGGTCCGCCAAGAGACCGTCCTGGCCCAGGCTAGGAGCGTCCCGGCCCTGCCCCGCCAGGTGACCGGCCAGGCCGCACAGGAGCCGGAGGCCGAGAACATCGTCCAGATCCATATCGGGCGGATCGATGTACGGGCGGTGCCACCACCATCCACACCTGCCCCAGCGCAACCATCAGCGTCCCAACCCAAGATGTCGCTTGACGAATACCTGCGTAAACGGGAGGCGAAACGATGAGCAATTATCTGTCGATTGCAGCGGTCACCGAGGCCTTCCGCCAGGTGTTGAACGAGGCGGCGACCGCTTCGGGGGTAGCCGGGGCGAGCGCCACCGCCGTCCGCCCGACTTCGGGGACCAACAACGGCCAGCCGGGAAGCCCGCCGGCTTCGGGCGTGAACCTTTTCTTGTACCAGGTCACCCCTAACGGGACGTTTCGCAACGTGGACGCCCCGACCCGGCGCAGCGACGGCAGCCTGCTCTCGCCTACCCGGGCGGCCTATGACCTGCATTATCTACTGACCTTCTATGGGAGCGAAACCAACCTCGAGCCCCAGCGGGTGCTGGGCAGTGCCTTGCGTGTGCTCAACTCCGTGCCGGTGTTGACCCGCAAACGCCTGGAGAGCATCAAAATGTCGTTACCGTTCCTGGCAGCCGCCAATGTGGAGACCGAGGTTGAGACGGTCAAAGTCTCGCTAAACCCCATGAACCTGGAGGAACTCTCCAAGCTCTGGTCGGTTTTCTTCCAGACCACCTACCACCTCTCGGTGGCTTTCCAGGCCTCGGTGGTCTTCATCGATGGGAAGGAAGTGGCCCAGCCTGCCTTGCCGGTGCTCAGCCGGAACCTGTATGTACGCGCCTTCCAGCAACCATTGGTCGAGCAGGTATATTCGCAGAAGACCCCCGCAGACGAGGTCCTGGCCGACCAGCCGATCGTCGCCGGCGACATCCTGGTGCTGCACGGCAACCGGTTGCTGGGCGACGTGACCCGCGTGCGTCTCGGCGCCTTGGAGATCACCCCGGTCGATGTGGCGGAGGGCGAGATCAAGTTCGTCCTGGATATGCCGCCCTTCCCTGTCCATAGTCTGCGGGCGGGCGTCCAGGGCGTCCAGGTTGTGCACCGATTGATGATGGGCACCCCGCCAATAGAGCATGCAGGCGCCGAATCCAACGTGGCGGCTTTCGTCCTGCGCCCGACAGTCACCGCCATTGCCGTCCCGGTCTCCAACCACCTGGTGGACGGGGTGACGCTGTGCACTGACGACGTGACGCTCACTTTCACCCCGCGGGTCGGCGTCCGCCAGCGGGTGGTATTGCTGCTGAACGAGTTCACCCCGCCCACTACCCGCCCGGCATGGTCCTACCGCTTCGAAGTGCAATTCACGCCGCCCAACCCAGCCGACACGTCGGTGGCCAGCATCGTGACCCGCGTCGTCGACGTGGCTGCGGGTGACTACCTGGTACGCGTCCAGGTGGATGGGGCCGAGAGTCCGCTTGACCCGGGCCCCGATCCCGCCAATCCGTTCTACATTGCCCCGAAGGTGACGATCGCATGAATCCCGATTCTGTCCAAACCTGGGTCGACCTCAACCAGCGTGTCCTGAATCTGCACCTGGCGCGCCTGCGCGGCCTGCTGGAAGGGCACCTTGCCGGGGAGACCAGGCCGGAAATTTTACCCGGCCAGGAGGAACTACCCGCCCTGGTCGAGAGGATGCCGGCGCCGCCGGCTGTGGATACTCTCAGCGCTTTGTTTGGGCTCTCGCTTTTCGAGCGTGACCTGCTGCTGCTGTGCGCCGGGGTCGAACTCGAGTCGCGTTTTGCTGAGTTGTTCGCCCCGCAGCCTGGGCCGACCTTCAGCCTGGCGCTGGGGATCCTGGCTCAACCGCACTGGAGCGCGGTCAACCCGGCAGCCCCCTTGCGCCGCTGGCGCCTGGTAGAGCCTGGCTCGGGTGCCTCCCTGACCCAGGCCACGCTGCGCATCGATGAGAGCATCCTGCACTTCCTGGCCGGGGCGGGCTACCTGGATGACCGGCTGGCCGGGTATGTCGAATTTCCTCTGCCCCCCGGGGAACTGGTCCCGACGCAGCAGGCGCTTGCCAATCGGATCGCTTCCTTGTGGACTGGCGCGCCGGCGGGTATGTCTCCTCCGGTCATCCAGTTGTGCGGCGCCGATGCAACCACCCGTCAGGCGGTTGCGGCCGTGGTCGGGCAGCAGGTCGGGCTGGGACTGGCAGTGATGCGCCTGGATTCTGTCCCCACCAACCCGACTGAACGGGATTCCCTGGCCCGCCTGTGGGAACGCCAGGCGGCTTTGGGGAACCAGGTGTTGCTACTCGACTGTGACGTGGAGGATACCGCCCATGGGCCGCATTGGTTCGAGCGGGTCCGCTCGCCGTTAATTCTCTCTGTTCGCGAACGTCTGCCTGCCGGGAGCAGGCATATGCTCAGCTTCGAGGTCAGGAAACCGACACCGCTCGAACAGATAGCCTTGTGGCGCCAGGCGCTCTGCCCGGCGACCGGGAGTCTCAATGGCCGCCTGGAAGCGGTCGCGGGCCACTTCGACCTGAGCGCCGGGAACATCCGCACGATCGCCGCAGGTCTGCTGCAGATCGATGAGGAGCCAGCTTGTGAACTGGGCGAACGGCTCTGGCAAGCCTGCCGGGCGCAGGCGCACCCGCGCCTGGGGGAACTGGCCCAGCGCATCCAGACCCGGGCGGGTTGGGAAGACCTGGTCCTGCCGGAGGCCCAGCTCGAGACTCTGGGTGAGATCGCTGTCCACGTGCGCCAACGCTTGAAGGTCTACGAGGAATGGGGCTTCGCCGCCAGGAATTCGCGTGGTCTGGGGATCAGCGCCCTTTTCTCCGGCGTGAGCGGGACAGGCAAGACCATGGCGTCCGAAGTATTGGCGAACGAACTGAACCTGGACCTGTATCGTATCGACCTGAGCCAGGTGGTCAGCAAGTATATCGGCGAAACCGAGAAGAACCTGCGCCGGGTCTTCGACGCGGCTGAGGAGGGCGGCGCCATCCTGCTTTTCGATGAAGCAGACGCCCTGTTTGGCAAGCGTAGCGAGGTCAAGGATAGCCACGACCGTTACGCCAATATCGAGGTCAGTTACCTGCTCCAGCGCATGGAGGCCTACCGCGGCCTGGCAATCCTGACTACAAACTTGAAAGATGCCATCGATACTGCCTTCATGCGCCGCATCCGTTTCGTGATCCAGTTCCCCTTCCCGGATGCATCCCAGCGGGCCGAGATCTGGCGGCGTATCTTCCCGCCCGAGACGCCGGTCGAATGTTTGGACATCGACCGCCTGGCGCGCTTGAGCGTGACCGGTGGCAACATCTGCAACATCGCCCTCTACGCTGCCTTCCTGGCCGCCGAAGCCGGTCAGTCGTTGCGCATGAGCCACCTGCTTAGGGCTGTCCGGGTCGAATACGCCAAGATCGAAAAGCCGCTCAGTGAAGCCGAGATCGGAGGCTGGAAATGAGCCGGCGGCCGCGAGTCGAGATCCTGGTCGACGAACTGGTCTTGCACGGCTTCTCCCCGGCGGATCGCTACGCCGTCGGCGAGGCCCTCCAGCAGGAACTCGGTCGCCTGGTGGCGGGTACGGCCTTGGAGGCTCTCTCCGGGCTGCAGGACGCGTCCCGCCTGCGGGCGGAGAATATCCAGCTCACGGCCGGGGCGCGGCCCGACGCAACCGGCAGGCAGGTCGCCGGGGCTGTCCACGCTAGCCTGGGTTTGCAGGAAGACCGGGGTGTGAAATGAACGCGCATGTGAACCAGAGCGCGGCTCCTGTGGTGAAAGCGGAGATCACCCCTGCATCCACCCTCCTGCTCCAGCGTAAATGCGTCTGCGGTGGGAGCGCTGGGCTTGCCAGTGATTGCGAAGATTGCCACCGCAAGCGGCTGACCGGGGTCCAGGCCAAACGGGCGCTTAGCCAGCCGGGAGACCGCTGGGAGCAGGAGGCCGACCGCGTGGCAGCAGATGTCCTGGCCGGGCACGGGCCAGACATGGTCCGCTCAGCCACACCCCTTGCAGGGCAGGCACTGATGCGCCTGCCGACAAGCGCAGGGTCGACCGCGGGGGTGCCGGAGAGCGTGCAGTCGGTCCTGCAGACTCCCGGTCAGCCGCTCGACGCTGAGATACGCTCCTTCATGGAGCCGCGCTTCGGGCACGATTTCAGCCGGGTGCGGGTGCATGCTGATACCCGGGCGACCGAGTCGGCGCGGGCGGTGAACGCGCTGGCATACACGGTCGGGCGGGATGTAGTCTTCGCCACGGGTCAGTACTCCCCCCAGACCCGCAGTGGACGGAGCCTGCTGGCCCATGAACTGGCCCACACCCTTCAGCAGGGGACCGGTACACCGCTGATCCGTCGCCAAGCTTCGCCGTTCAGCGTGACCGGGCTGTACGAAAACCGGGGCGACCCCGTGGAAAGCGACTTTGTCTATTTCGACCTCGGTCGTCCATCGACAGGGGACAGCCCTCCAGAAGGTGCCCTCGACCTGGCCGAGCAGGCCAAGGCGACGGACAAGGGCCGGGCGGCGGTACAGGCCAACCAGAACGAAATGACTCTCTACGGCTTTGCCTCGGAGGAGGGTGGGGCGGGGGTCAACACTCCCTTGATCGAGCACCGCCTGGATGCGGTTCAGAACCTGCTCGACCAGGCCGGGTTCCGACCTCCAGACCGCACGGTCCACCGCCAGACCCGGCTGGCCTGCAGTGCCAATAAATATAATTACCGTTTCTGGCGGGTCGTAGAGATGCGGAATGGAAGCAACCAATCACAACGTCTCTGTGAGGGCACCAAACCTGAAGCCTGCGAACCAGAAATTGCCCTTGCCATCAACACAATACGGACCGATGCATGGCTCATGATCGCCGGGACAGGTCGTGCCCTGGAACGACTGAAGGATTACATCGAGAAAGAGCCAAAAGACCCGCAAGTGGCAGCCGCCCTCAGATTGTATTTCGGAAATGATGATTCAGTAAAAACGGCTGGTGATGTCCGTGATCGGGTGGCAGCCGTCGGGACGGTTCTTGAAACCCTGGGGCCGACCGGGCAGCCATCCTTCAAATGCGGGACGATGGATGAACCCACCTGCCGCACGGGGTCACCGGCGAATGCCAGCCGCCGTTATCAGAGTATTACGATCTGCCCCACCTTCTTCAATAATCCAAAGAACTCGGATAAAAAGGAAGAGATCCTGATGCACGAATCATCGCATATCTCTTCGAAGCCAACCGGCGACGAGGCCTATCAGGCTGACCGGGCCATACTTCTCCTCAGTACAGAGCAAGCTTTGAATAATGCACAATCAGTCATCGATTTCATTTTAGAGATGAATGGCCGTGCCCGTCGTCTTGGGCCGGAACACCCAGATCGGGTCGAGGGTTGTAACGACAACGAGCGAAGTGAAGGGTTGGTCCGTAAGGCCATTGCCTGGGCAGAACGCTGGAACACCGATGCCCTGTTTGGGACTGCCCAGACCTACGGCAACCCGAGTGCCAGGGCTTATATGGCCTTTTATCACAACGCTCACTTCGGACGATCAGACAAGGCGGCGATCGCCGCTTTCTACGATCGTTACCGGGCAATGCGTGAGTGGTTTAGGCTTTTCTACAATATCCGTTGTGTGCCGGCCAGCGATCCTGTCTGCCGCGGCTCGCGCCATGTCCACTGGACGCTGACCCGACCCATCTCTCCTTCGGGTGGTGGTCCCCTGCCTGAGCCGACCGTGACCGCCCCAACGGGTGGGAGCGGACCGTCGGCCAGCGCGACAACCACCACACCGGTACCGGCCAGCAGTTCTACTTCTGCCACTACCATCACGCCAACACCCGCCAGCGGGTCGCCAGCTGGCGCGACAACGACCACACCTGCGCCGCCCCCCGTCGCGGATACCACTCCGGCCACCCCCGGGGGCGAGATCCACATCTGCCCGGGTTTCTTCAGCCTGGGCACGCACTACGACCGGGTGGTCGAGATGCACTCCGGTTTGGCTGTACACATGCCTGGCGTAACCGAGAGCCTGTCGCGCTCGTACGCACGCCTGGCGTACAACTACAGGACAAAATTCTGGGGTTACAAGTGAAGCGATTAATGTTCTTTGTTCAAACGGTTGGGTCAACGGTATGGTATCTCCTGAGCCTGCTGTCCTGTTCAGGATTGACCATGGCTAGGGCCTACGCGCTATATCCCGGTATTCGTGATCAGGTACGATTACGTGCCCATTCCAAGACAGAATGGGCTCATATCGGAGGTTTGTTGAGGTGAGTGCCAGAGCAGTTCCAGATACGAAAATGAAGGTGGCCCACACGCCGATACCAGCGCGCAGCCTGCCAAAAGCGCACACCTTTGAGGCACCTCGGATCCCGGCTCAGGAACAACGTTCAATCCTTCCAGGCCATGCCTTCGACCGCGTGCCAGTCTATTCGTCGCCTATCGCCGCCGGAAATTGTCCGATGTCCCTGGCCAGCCCGCGTACCTGTCCCTTCGGGGGGGCCTGCCACACCTGCCCGGCAAGGGTGCAAGCCAAGCTTGTCGTCAACCAGCCGGGGGATCGTTATGAGCAGGAGGCTGACCGGGTGGCGGAGCAAGTTCTCTCCGACGGTGGGAGTGTCTCTGCTCCGGGTGATTCGCCAGTTCAGATCCAGCGTGTCTCTCCGGTGGTTCAAACCGGAGTGCTGGATGCGCTGCAGGTTGGGGATGTGCTCAACCGTCCCGGGAAATTGCTTGAGCCGGGAGTGCGCAGGTTCATGGAAGGCCGCTTTGGACAAGATTTCCATCATGTGCGCGTGCATTCGGATGCCAGGGCGGCTGAATCGGCCAGGGAGGTGAACGCTCTGGCATACACCGTCGGGAACAATGTAGTCTTCGGACGCGGCCAGTACGCACCCGCAACGGCTGAGGGCCGCCGCCTGATTGCCCACGAATTAACCCATGTGATTCAACAGGCGAGTAGATCTGCTTCCGGAATGAAGTGGGATGGTGGGATCACTGGATCGAGTACCCTTATCCAGCGACAGGTGTTGCGTCCTTACTCTGAGATTCCGTCGGATGTAAATCCAGTACGTTTGCAACAACTTGACGAGTTGTTTTCCCAGATCACTGTGCAGACAGCAACCAGTATTATGCTCCGCACCGCGATAGATGCCCTGCCTCCAACATCCTCTCTCCAACGTGACCACCTTGAGAGCAGTCTCAACCAATGCCGAACGAACCTTATCGGGTTGTTGGGCCGACGGATTGAAGTACTGCGCATCGAGATCCTGTTCCTGAACACCCGCATAGGACCCAATCCAACAAGCTCAGCCGAACATCCCCACTTGAGCGCACTTGGGAATGAATTGAATCGACGGGAAAGGGAACTGCGCCAACATGAACAACAATTACGCCCTTTGCGGCTATGGCGGGCGCGCCGGGAACTCCAGGCGATACCAGGTCAGATCGATCAGATCAACCGGGATATTCGCGCCTTACCTCCCTTAGACCCCAGCCGGCCAGCGAGCGAGATGAATGATCCACGCGTACAGGAATTGATGGCCAGACGGGCTCGGCTGGAAGAACGCAAGCGGCAACTAGCATCAACATTGACTTCTTCTGCTATCCGATTTCGGCAGGGAGATCCGCGTTGGGGTAGCCAGCGGTATGGAACATCTCCTCATTGTACCAATGTAGCAGAAGCAGGCTGTGGTCCGACTTCTCTGGCAATTCTACTGAACTATCTATTTCAAGATGACCCTGAAGCTATGGCGGGTGGTGATCTGGAAATGGTACGCCCACCCGCAACCGTCGATTATGCCGCAACACACGGTCGAATATGTAATAACGGTACGGCAGGTGATACGATGGTGACCAACGTTCATACACGATGGCCGGGTTTTCACGGTTCTCGGATAACACTTGAACAGGCGATTGCCAGTCTGCGCAATGGCAATCTGGTCATCTTCCTGTGTCGCAATTGCGTGGGGCAGAATTCAGCCGGTCAAGACAGGAGTTATGGAGGCCATTATATGGTACTAAATGAAATCAATGCCGATGCAAGCTCTTTCAACGTGATTGATCCTGCTGGACATAATATCATCAGGATCTCTCGAACTGAATTACGGGCGCATACAGCAGGCTTTTGGACGGTTGTACGAAAATGAATGACCAATCAACTTATACAGCGAGGAAAAATGTGCATAAAAAATCAGCGCGAGAATTGTGAAAGCTCTCATCCAATGTTCCCAATTATGTGTGACTGTTCATCACAGGCTGGAGAAAACTATCGGAACTATGTTCGGTTGTCCCTTGGCACGAGAGCAGTAGGGACATACCCCGTGGTATGTGATTGAGCTCCAGTATTTTGATCGAGGGTCCTGGATGGAACGGGTTACAACGAAGAGGATGAGTACCAAGAATAGGCAACCACCCATCCCTGCACTGGGTGAGGCTCTGAACGCGCCTGGCCTGCCGCTAGACTCAGAGACAAGCGCATTCATGGAGCCGCGCTTTGGTCACGATTTTAGCCGGGTCAGGGTGCACTCTGATGCCAAGGCTGCTGAATCTGCCCATGCGACTGGCGCTCAGGCTTATACGATCGGAAACCATATCTTTTCCAGTCCCGAATACTGGTCTCCGAGAACATCAAGCGGACAGGAATTAATTGCTCATGAACTAGCCCACACGCTTCAACAAAGCACAACCAGCATAGCCTCCGGATCAGGGACCTTGCCAGATATCGCGTCCCTCCGCGTGAGCGATCCTGACAGCCTGGCAGAAGCTGAGGCGGATCATGTAGCTCAACAGGTTGTCATGAGCAGGGATATCCCGGCCGCGCCGATACTGGTTACCACCTCGAGGTTGCCCAGAGTGCTCCAGCGTAGGACATTGCGCCGGAGTTATGCCACTGCCGCATTCGAGACCGGGCCGATATGGGACGTGACGCTGACTGTCACGGGAGCTCCTGATGGGAATTCAGACGATGTCGACTATTTTATCAACGCCTGTATGGATGGTATTCGCAGCGCGGCAGAATCACTTGGTCGGGGTCAAAGCGTACAAGGCCGTCATATGCTCGTCCGGATTCCGTATCGTCGCCGTTTTGATTATTCGACAATATCCCAGGAAGCATACGCTGCAGCCCGCCGCTCGGTCATGCCTGTTGAGCAACCCAGGCAGGTTCCTCCCCCACCTCAACCCCAACCTCCGGTGGTAGTTCCTCCGTCTCTACCTCCGTCTGCTCCTCCGAAGACAGTTATCGTGATTGGCTCGCCGTCCTCCTCCCAGGCATATGGTTTTCAGTTTGTAACGGCTGCGTTATGTCACCCACGGGATGCCAATACCATCTGGTTGGTAGAACATTCAGGGTATGAGATGATTTATGGCACCCACCCTCGATTTATAACCGACCAGGCCCCTATGGGCGGCTATGGCTGGATTTCGCCCTCACAGAATTTGGCAGGTTGGATCAATTCCATGCCTGATCGAAGTATCAGCCGTTTAGTCGTTTACAGCCACGGTGTACCCGGATTGGTCGCCCTACGGTACGGTTGGGGTGCGGTCAATCTGCCCGATTATGGGCTTAATTTGAATGACATTGCCCGTTTAGCTCCCAGCAAATTCACGCCCGATGCGACGATTGAGTTCAATTCATGCAACACCGGCGTAGGTGCTGGGGGGCAAACCAGCTTGGCGCAAAACTTCGCCAACCGGACAGGCCGGCCGGTGCAAGCCTGGACCGGACGAACATCGTATGCCGGGGTCAACCGAGGCACTTGTCAGGTCCGCGGGTCAAGCTACTCGGTAAGCACAGATGCCATATCCGAATGGTGGAGCCGAAGGCGGGCTGGCACAGCGCCCCAGTTACGCACTTTCTCACCAACAGAGGGGACAACGCAATGATTAAGCTCTCGTCTCACCGGCTGCCGGACAGGGCGATCCAATGGTCTGCATCACCTCCCCCCCTGTTTTACGCGCGGCAATCCTCGGCTGGTATGCCTTTGGATGCGATGCAAAGGTCGGTAATGGAAGTGCGCTTTGGTCAGGATTTCAGCCGGGTGCGATTACACACGGACGACAACGCAGCCCGCTCTGCGAAGCTCTTGCAGGCGCGCGCGTTCACACTTGGCCAACACATTGTGTTTGGCGCTGGTGAGTATCTCCCAGGTGATATCAGCAGGAAGAGGCTTTTGGCACACGAATTGGCTCATGTGGTCCAACAATCAGGAAACCTCCAAAGTCTCCCCGCTAGGGTGGCTTTGTCACCCGCAGACCATTCCTCGGAAGTCGAGGCAGAGCAGGTTGCAACAGCTGTCTCGACAGGGCACGATTTCCGTGTATCGCATTCGGCACCAGTGAGCGTTTCCCGTGCCGCCTTAGACATTTCCGATATCCGACATGATATCCAGACAGGCATGACTACGCCCCCAGCGCTTTACTCCTGGTTGCATGTCATGGGTGAGCGCTCTGGGGAGGTCGGTTGGTCGGCTGGTCAGCCGTCGTTACCGATCGATGGTGTTTTCTTTCCCTCTTACCTGAACCGCCATCACGACCGGCGTGCTTTGGTATTGGGGGGTATCCATGGTAACGAGAGGCCTGGTATCGAAATTGCGGATGCATTGGTAGCCGATTTACGTTCCGGGTCAGGCTCATTAGCCAGAAGTCTTAACTACCATACGATTGTGGTCCCTCGTGTGAATCCTTGGGGTGATGTAAACAATAGTCGCTGTAATGCTAATAACGTCGATCTGAACCGGAATCTCCCTGTGCCAGGCGCCTCCACCTCCTCGCCGGTTTGTACCAATACGGCTACAGCCGGTGTGCAGCCGGAGACGCAGGCCATTGTGGATGTGATCAATAATTTCCAACCAAACCGCACCCTGAGTATGCATTCCATCAGCAACGCTGCTGATGCTGGGATCTATGCCGACCCGAGTTCCGATCCCACCGCCCGGCAACTGGCCTGTTCGATGGCGGGACGGATCGTGAATCCCAATAATCGGTTGGGTAATCAGTTGACATCGACTCAATGCAACCCGGTTTACCCTGGAGCTGCCACCGGTGGCCGCAGCCTGGGCGCTTACGCTCCCACCCGCAGCATTGCGGGTCAAACGATCCCTGTGATTACCCTCGAAGCTCCCCGGCATACATCCCTCACCGGGCCTGGGCGGCCTCCTGTCAGCGATTTCCTTCCTGCCGTCGAAGAATTCCTTCAATGAATGAAAGGGACCGAAAATGACCTCATCCCCCATCTCCCCCCGACTGATCAAAGGCGCCATCATCGGCATCGATGTCGCCAACCCGGTGGCCAGCATCGCCATCTTCCAGTACAACCCCGACACACTCACCCGCAACCTGCAGGCCCAGACCAGCGGGGGCGAATCGGGCAGCCGTTCCGAGCCGCAGCGCCTGAAAGGTCCGCCGATCGAGAACATCCGTCTGGATGTCGAGATCGACGCCACCGACCAGCTCGAGGCCGGCGGCCCGGCGGTTGCCGTAGGCATCCATCCCCAGTTGGCGGCCCTGGAGATGCTGCTCTATCCGAAGATGTTGACGGTAATTGCCAACAGTGCCCTGCTTGCGACCGGGATGATCGAGGTCGTGCCGGTCGAGGGGCCGTTCACCCTGTTCATCTGGGGACCGCAGCGAGTCCTGCCGGTGCGCCTGACCGAGTTCTCGATCACCGAGGAGGCCCACGACCCCTTGCTCAACCCGATCCGGGCCAAGGTTTCGCTTGGGATGCGGGTGTTGAACTACAACGACTTCCCTGTATCCCACCCTGGCTTTGCCATGTTCCTGGCCCACCAGGGCATCAAGGAAGCCATGGCCGTTGTCGGCAGCGTGGGCAACGTTGCTTCATTTGGCTTGAGTCTGATGTGAGGTGTGTATGTTCGATCCAAATAGTCGATATTCGAAGACCCCAACTGATGCGCTGACAGACCCTGTCGGTCGCGAGATTGTCTACATCCGCCGCCGCTTTCTGCCGCGCCCGGATGACCTGGCCACCCTGGTCGAATTGACTGTGACCCAGGGCGACCGCCTGGACCTGCTCACTGCCCGCGCCATAGGCGACCCGGAGCAGTTCTGGCGGGCTTGCGATGCCAGCAATGCCATGAACCCGTCTGAATTGACCGACCAGAGCGGCCAGACGGTCCGGTTCCCGATCCCGCAGCCGCAATGACTCCGCTTGGTATCCACCTGACCCTGATGATCGGCCCGACCGTGGCCGTCCCGGCGCCGCCGCTCTATCTGGAGACCCTGCAGTCGCTGCAGGTGACCCACAACGATACCGGCCGCTCGGGATTCCAGCTCACCTTTCAGGCCGGGCGCCCAGGACCTGCCAGCGTGATGGAGTATCCGCTCCTGGCATTGCCGCTCCTGAAGGTCTTTAACCGGGTGATCCTGATCGTGACCATCAATGCCATCCCGCAGGTGCTCATGGACGGCATCATCACCAACCAGCAGCTCTCCCCCGGTGACCAGCCCGGAACGGGCACGATAACAGTCACCGGAGAGGATGTCAGCGTGATGATGGATATGGAGGAGAAGAATGTCGAGCACCCGGCCCAGCCGGAGCTGGTAATCGCCAACAAGCTCATCTTGAGCTATCCACAATACGGATTGATCCCGATAGTCATCCCGCCTGTGGCGATGGACGTGCCCCTGCCGATCGAGCGCATCCCGGCCCAGCGCAGCACCGACCTGGAATATCTCAAGGATATGGCCGGACGGCACGGTTATGTCTTCTATGTCACACCGGGGCCGGCGCCCTTTGTCAATACTGCCTATTGGGGACCACCCGTCCGGGTGGGGCTGCCCCAGCGGGCGCTTTCGGTCAACCTGGGGCCGCAAACGAATGTCAACACGATCAGTTTCCAGAACAACGGCCTGGCCCCGACCCTGGTCGCCGGCCAACTCCAGGACCGCCAGACCAACCTGACCGTGCCGGTGCAGACCTTCGCCAGCACCCGTCCGCCGCTTTCCAGCCAGCCGGCTGTCATCACCAACCAGCCCAACGTACGGACGCGGCGTTTCCAGGGCAGTGGGCTGAACATCGCCCAGTCGTTCGGGCGGGCCCAGGCCCAGACCGACGCCTCCACCGACGACACCGTGACAGTCTCCGGCGAGTTGGATTCGGTCCGCTACGGGGCGATGCTCAGCGCCCGCAGCCTGGTCGGCATGCGCGGTGTGGGCTTCAGCTTTGACGGCTTCTATTATGTCAAGAGTGTCACCCACAACATCACCCGCGGCGATTACAAGCAGAGCTTCACACTCACCCGCGATGGCAGCGGTGCTCTCAGCCCGGTGGTAGTGCCATAACGAAAGGGAATGATGACAACTTATTACGGCAAGTACCGCGGACAAGTGGAAAACAACATCGACCCGATGATGCTCGGCCGCGTCCAGGTCAGCGTCCCAGCGGTGCTCGGCGAGGGCAGCCTGAGCTGGGCCATGCCCTGTGTGCCATTTGCCGGCAGCGGGGTGGGATTCTTCATGATCCCGCCGAATGGCGCCAATGTATGGGTCGAGTTCGAAGGCGGCGACATCGATTACCCAATCTGGAGCGGATGTTTCTGGGGGCTGGGCGAGGTCCCTGCCACGCCGGCCATTCCCCAGATGAAGGTAATCAAGATGGACGGCATAACCCTCACGCTGAGCGAGCTGCCTGGCGTGGGTGGCGTCACCCTGGAGGTTTCGCCGCCGGTCGTGGCCCTGCCACTCAAGATGACTTTCGATAGCCTGGGAGTCAAACTCGAGGCCGGTCCGCTCGGCACGGTCGAGTTGACTCCCACTGGTGTCAAGATCAACAGCGGCGCCCTGGAGGTGACCTGATGCCCGGCTTCCTGCTCCACCAAGGTGCAACCGTGATCTGCAGCCATGGCGGGCAAGCCATGCCCACCGTTCCCAACCCGCGCGTCAAGGTAAGCAGCCAGATGGTCGTCACCCAGACCGCCCCGTACACGGTTGCCGGCTGCCCGTTCGCCACTCCGGGTGGACCGCTGCCGTGCGTCACCGGCCAGTGGGTGACCGGCGCCCTGCGAGTCCGGGCCAGCGGAATGCCGGTGCTGTTGCAGGACAGCCAGGCCATCACCATCCCCAACGGTGTGCCCCTGACCGTTGTGGTAACCCAGCCGCGCGTCAAAGGGATGTGAAACGAGGTTCGTATGCAAATCGATTATCCATACCATATCGCCCGCGACGGGCGTACCGCCCAGACCGGCACGGATGACCATATCCGTGACATGATCGAGCAGGTATTGTTCACCAATCCGGGAGAACGCCTCAACCGCCCGACCTTCGGCTGCGGTCTGCTCCAAATGGTTTTCGGGCCGAACAGCCCCGAGCTGGCGACCGCCACCAAGTTCCTGGTGCAGAGTTCGCTGCAGCAATGGCTCGGCGAAGTGATCCAGGTCGAGACCATCGAAGTCGAAAGCCAGGACTCGACCCTGCGTGTCATCGTCAACTACACTGTGCATCGTACGCAGGAAAAGCAACAGGCGCACTTCCAAAGGCAGGTGTGACATGGCAACCCAATATTTCTGTGCCAACATGAATCGCCGGGATGCCGTCCGCCTCACCACCGGACCGGGAGGCATTCCCATCCTGAATGGGATCGACTATCTCGAAGTGGCCTCGGTAGACCAGAAAACCTTAGAAGTTCACTTCATCCACAACCTGCCTGGCGAGACGGACGGTTTCCCTGCCGCGCCGGTCATGACCGAGCGCAACTTCGTCATCACAGGCGGAGTGCGGGTTACGGACATCAAGATCGATACTCTCTCTGTGGCGGACAACGTTGCCACTCTGGTTGTCAATCAGGCCGGTGATTATTCGACTTACTCTTTGCAGCTGGTCACCGGCGAGGAAGACGAACTGCCCCCCTCCGGCTTCGACCCGCAACTTGCCATGGTCTCCTTCTCTTTCAAGATCGAATGTCCATCCGACTTCGACTGCCAGCCGGAGGAAGTCTGCCCTCCCGAGAGCCTTCCCGCCCCACTGATCGACTACCTGGCCAAGGACTATGCCAGTTTCCGCCGCTTGATGCTCGACCGGCTCTCGGCTATCCTGCCCGATTGGAAGGAGCGCAACCCCGCTGACCAGCAGGTAGCCCTGGTGGAGGCGGTGGCTTACCTGGGCGATCATTTGAGTTATTACCAGGATGCGGTCGCCACCGAGGCCTATCTTGGCACAGCCCGGCAGCGGGTCTCGCTGCGCCGCCACGCCCGCCTGCTCGATTATGCCATGCACGACGGCTGCAACGCCCGCGCCTGGGTCCATTTCCAGGTTGAGAAGGGCGGGGCTGCTGACGGGCTGACCCTGCCCGCCGGGACAGCCCTACTGACCCGCGGTCCGCAGCAGGCCAGCATCGTCGATCCACTTAAGCTCGAAGCGGTCTTGCGGGACGAGTCTCCGCTGGTCTTCGAGACCCTGCACGACCTGAAGTTGGACAGCAGCCATAATGAGATCAAGTTCTACACCTGGGACGATGCCGAATGCTGCCTCCCGAGGGGCGCCACCCGCGCCACCCTGCACAACGACCCGCAGCTCGACCTGCAGGTAGGTGACGTGCTGGTCTTCGAGGAGGTGATCAGCCCTTCTACGGGGCTCGCCGCGGATGCCGACCCGGCCCACCGTCACGTTGTCCGCCTGACGAGCGTGGTCACCGAGGACAGCCACGGCGACCCGCTCCTTGATCCTCTGCATGATACTCCGATCGCCGAGATCGCCTGGGACCCCCAGGATGCCCTGCCGTTCCCGCTGTGCATCTCGGCCCAGGTTGAAACGATTGCCGGTCCCGACCTGATCCTGGACCTGAGCGTGGCGCGCGGCAACCTCGCCCTGGCTGACCACGGGCGGACGATCTTGGGCGAGGCACTCGGGAAGATTGGTGTCGATTCCGCCGGGAGGCTGGCCCGTCCGGAACTGCTCAAAGGACCTGTCACCCAGCAAGGCTATGCCCGCGACCGGTTCGGTGAACTGGTGCGCGACGCCAATAATCAGGCGGTGGTCTTTGATCCTAAGGCCCCGGCCGTGGCCGCCTTAGCCTGGCAGATGCGGGACACTTTAGCTGCTGTGGAACTGGTCGAGAACGGCGACACCAGCCGTCTTTGGCTGTCCCGCCACGACCTGCTTGCCAGCAGCCGCTTCGACCGCCACTTCGTCGTCGAGGTCGATAACCATGGCCTTTCGAAACTGCGTTTTGGGGACGGGTTCCATGGCGCCAAGCCCAAACCTGATTCGACCTTCGCGGCGAACTACCGCATCGGAAACGGCACGGCCGGCAATGTCGGCGCGGCAGCCATCAGCCGGGTGGTGCTCACCGGGACGGGCATCAGCCTCGTCCGTAACCCGCTGGCGGTCCGCGGCGGGGTGGAACCCGAATCCCTGGAGCAGGTGCGCCAGTACGCCCCACAGGCTTTCCGCACCCAGGAACGTGCCGTCACAACCACCGATTATGCCATGGTCACGGAGCGCCATCCACAGGTCCAGAAGGCCGCCGCCAGCCTGCGCTGGACGGGCAGCTGGTACACCGTTTTCAACACAGTTGACCGTGCTGGCGGGCGGTTTGTCGACGCGGACTTCGAGCGCGAGCTGCGCGCCTTCGTGGAGCGTTACCGTATGGCCGGGCAGGATATCGAAGTCGATGGGCCCAACTTCATCTCCTTGGAACTGGTCATGACCGTCTGCGTCAAGCCAGGCACCTACCGCATCCAGGTCAAGTCCGAGCTGCTGGAAACTTTCAGCAACCGGGACCTGCCCGACGGCCGGCGGGGTTTCTTCCACCCGGATAACTTTGCTTTCGGGCAGCCGGTCTACCTGAGCCAGGTGATTGCCCTGGCGATGGCGGTCCCCGGCGTGCAGTGGGTCGATGCCCAGGATACACCCGGGGAGCCCAACCGCTTCCGCCGCTGGGGCCAGCCCTCGCGCGGTGAGTTCGATGCCGGGATGATCTCCTTCGAGCGCCTTGAGATCGCCCGCCTGGCAAACGATCCGAGCCTGCCCGAGCACGGAAAACTCGATTTCATCATGGAAGGTGGATTGTGAGCGAATTATTGGATACCTCCCTCGATACATGTGGATGCTGCGCGCCGGACCCTGAACCGGGACCGGTAAACAACCGCCCTGGCCTGCCGGCCCTTTCGTACCGCGCCGGGACCTATGCCACTGTCCTGAGCCGGATGATGGGCCGGATCGGGCTGTACACCCTCCAGGATGGTGATTTTGCCGGGTCACGCCCCCTGGCCGCCCTGACCACCCGCGCCTTGGACGATGCCTCGGTGGCCCTGATGGATGCAAGTGCCGTGGTGACCGACGTGTTGACCTTCTATCAGGAGCGGATTGCCAATGAAGGCTTCCTGCGCACCGCTTCCGAAAGGCGCTCGATCCTGGAACTAGCGCGTGCCATAGGCTACGAACTCAGCCCGGGGGTGGCCGCCGCGGTCACCCTGGCCTTCACCGTCGAAGACGCCGAAGGCGCGCCCGGGGTGGCTGAGATACCTGCTGGCACGAAGGTGCAGAGCATCCCGCCGCAGGGCAAGCTACCTCAGACCTTCGAGACAACCACCAAGTTCCAGGCCAGCAAGGCGTGGAACGCAATGCGGCCGCGGGGGTTTCAGACCCAGAACCTGACGCTGGGAGTTAACGAAATCTACCTGAGAGGCATGGACAGCGGCCTGCAGGCTGGGGATGTTGTTGTTCTCTCTTCGGGGGTATATCACAGCGCTGCTCACGTCAAGTCAGTGGCCTTCGACCAGGCCAGGAAGCTCACCCGGGTCACACTCGACCGGACCACGGCCTCCCTCGGCGGTGTGCCGACCAGTTCAAGCGCCACTTACTGGGGCGATCAGAAGATTCCCTTCAATGCCACGACCGTCCGGGAGGAGATCCTGGACAAATCCTGGCAGGACGCCGACCTGGGGGCCTTCCTTCAAGCCAATGAGTGGGATGCACAGGACTTGATCGAGTATCTGCAGGAGTACCGTTCCAACACCCCAGCGGTTGTCGGTTACGCTTATGGCCTCAAGACCCGGCTGGGAATTTTCGGTAACAATGCCCCCAAGTACGACTCTTTGCCTGTCAGCCAGCGCGACGGCGAGTGGGCTTATACCGATTCGACAAGTCAATACACTAAAACGTTTAAACCTCCTGCCTATCAAGACT
The DNA here is from genome assembly GCA_043826785.1 of Chloroflexota bacterium. Lineage (GTDB taxonomy): Bacteria > Chloroflexota > Anaerolineae > Anaerolineales > Villigracilaceae > JBDRPT01. The sequence goes on from JBDRPT010000027.1 coordinate 39,015, forward strand.
CCTGGGAAAACCGGAACATCACCACCACGTCACAAGGGGGTGCACTGCCGGCCGGGGTCAGTCTCTACCTCGATCGTTCGGTCCCAGCGGTCTCTGCCGGCGGATTCGTCGTTCTCAAGAATGCATCCGGTTTCGGGGTCTACCCGATCACAGCCGTCAGCGAGACCAGCCTCTCCGATTACGGCATGAGCGCCAAGGTCACCGGGCTGACGGTCACGGTACCGTTCGACGCCCCGGCACTGACCAGCTACAAGGTCCGCGCCACCACGGCCTACGTGCAGAGCGAAAAACTCAAACCGGCTGAGAAACCGCTGACGACCGCCTTGGCAGCCGGTACGACCGCAATCGAAATGGACGGCTTTTTCTTCGGCCTGCAGGTCGGGGGGGTGATCATATTGACAGGCGAGCGCTCTGACGCCCAGGGTTTGACCAATAGTGAGGTTCTGTACATCAAAGAGATCGAGCATAACTACGGATTGACAACTCTGACCTTTGAAAATGGCACGGAGTTCCCCTATAAACACGATACTCTCACGCTCAACGCCAACGCCGTCCCTGCCACGCATGGCGAGACTGTCAAAGAAACGCTCGGCAGCGGGGACGGCGCCCGGGTGCACCAAAGGTTCACCCTGAACAAACCACCCCTGACCCACGTCGCCGCGGTCACGCCAAGCGGGTCGGCCAGCACCCTGAAACTGCGGGTCAACGACCTGTTGTGGACGCAGTCCGCCTCGCTCTACGGCCTCGGTTCGAAGGACGAGGACTACATCGTCCGCATCGCCGACGACCCCAACAACCCTGGGGGAGGCGGCAAGGCCACAGTCCAGTTTGGGGATGGCCATAAAGGCGCCCGCCTGCCGACCGGTGAGAACAATGTTACCGCCATCTACCGCAGCGGTATCGGCCTGGAAGGCCAGGTGGCGGCCCGTATCCTGACCTTGCTGCCATCCAAGCCGCTGGGCGTGCGCAGTGTCACTAACCCGCTGGCCGCCAATGGGGCAGGGGACCCTGAGAAAATGGACGCTGCCCGTCAGAACGCCCCGCTCACCGTGCGTACGCTCGACCGCATCGTCTCTCGCCAGGATTACGAGGACTTTGCCAACGCCTTTGCTGGGGTTGGCAAAGCCCAGGCCGTCGACCTGTGGAGCGGGGAACATCAACTCGTTCATGTCACCATCGCCGGGGCGGATGGGGAACCGGTCACCGACGCCAAATTCATAAAGAATTTCATCGCCGCTCTGGATGCGGTCCGTGACCCGGCCCAGTTGGTTAAGGTTGACACCTTCGACCGGTTTACCTTCGACCTGTCTGCCAACCTGGCGGTGGACGACCGCTATATTGCTGAAAAAGTTTTCGCCGAAATACGGGCTGGACTGGAGAAGGCGTTCTCGTTCGCGCAGCGTTCCTTTGGCCAGCCGATCTCGGCGGCCAAGGTGACCACCGTGATCCAGGAAGTGGCCGGCGTGGTGTACGTAGATCTCGATTCGCTCCATCTGTCCAGTAACCCCGTTACACTCAATCAGGTCCTTCCCAGCCAGGTGGCGCACGTATCCGCTGGCGTCATCCAGCGGGCCCGGTTATTGCTGCTTAATAGCCTCGGGGTTTCGCTCCAGGAGGTGCAGGCATGACTGCATCCGACCGTCTCTATCAATTGCTGCCAGCCATCTACCGCATCCGGGATGCGGAACAGGGCGAACCGCTGCGGGCTCTGCTGGGCATCATCAGCGACGAATTCTCCGCAGTTGAGGCAGATATCACCGGCCTGTATGAAAACTGGTTCATCGAGACCAGCGATGAGTGGGTCGTACCCTACATCGGGGACCTGCTTGGCGTGCGCGGCTTGAATACCATTCCCTCCACAGCTTTCAGCCAGCGGGCTTATGTGGCCAACACATTATTCTACCGCCGCCGCAAAGGCACAGCCTACGTGCTCGAAATCCTGGCCCGGGATGTGACCGGCTGGCCGGCCCAGGTGGTCGAATACTTCGAACTGCTCCAGACCACCCAGTACCTCAACCATCTGCGCCTCTTCAATACGACCCCCGACCTGCGCAATACGAACCGCCTGAACTTGCTCGATACCCCATTCGACACATTGCCGCATACCGCCGATGTGCGCCACATCTACAACCGGCGCGGCAGGCACAACATCCCCAATCTCGGGGTTTTCCTCTGGCGCTTGCAGAACTACCCGCTCCTGAAGGTTACCGCACGCCAGGCGGAGGCGCCCAACGCTCACGGCTACCATTTCAGCCCGCTGGGGAACCCGGCACCGCTATTCAATACCCCGGTAAGGAACGGCGTGCCGGATGAGCAGCAGGTTCCCGCCCCAGTCCGGCCCCTCGACTTTCATCTGGATCTGAAAACCTACCAGGAGAAATTCGCTTCGGACCCCAATCCTCCTTTGAACAGCCGCTATTATGGTCCCGGGTGCAGCCTGCAGATTATCAAGGATGGGACCCCGGTCGCGCCGAAGGACATCCTGTGCAAGGATCTGCGTAGCTGGGCGCCTCCCCCGACTGGAAAGGTGGCTGTGGACGTGCGCCTCGGTCGGATCTCCTTCGCAATCGGCGAGGAGCCTGCCTCCAATCCAGACGTCTCGTACAACTATGGCTTCAGCGCCGACATCGGTGGTGGCCCCTACGACCGGCGCGAGCGCATTGCCGCGGTCAAGCTGCCGGTGGTGGAGTATCCGGTCGGGGCGGGCAAGCCTCACGCCACCCTGGCCTCTGCGATCACCGCCTGGGAGACGGATGGCAAACCTCCTGCTGTGATCCGCATCTACGATAGCGCCAGCTACACCGCCACCCTGACCGTAAACTTGCCTGCCGACGGTATGCTGGTGATCGACTGCGAGAACGGCGAACGCCCGACCCTGCTGAACGCCTCGCCCCTGGCAGTCACCTCTGCGGCCGTTAACGCTGAAGAGGTAGCCTCATTCACCTTGAGCGGGCTGGTCATCGAGGGCAACCTGTCGGCAAGTGGTAAGCTCGACCTGACCATCACCGACTGCACCCTGGTCCCCGGCCGCAAACTGGACGAGGACAGCTACCCGCAGGATCATGGCCAGGCAAGTATCATCGTTAGCGGCACGGATGTAGTCGATACCACGATCACCATCGACAGTAGCATCGTCGGGCCGCTCGAAATGCCGGAAGATTGCCGCGGCCTGGTTGTCAGCGATAGCCTGATCGTCGCCCCTCTAGCCCAGGATGCGGACGAACCCTCCCGGGCGGCGATCGCCGCCAACGCGGACGGGGCGAACCCGGGTCCGGCCACGACCCTCGAGCGGGTCACCGTCTTCGGGGGGGTCCATGTCAAACAGCTCGACCTGGCTTCGGATGTCATCTTCGTCCATCCGGTCATCGCCGACCGGCGGCAGGTGGGCTGTGCCCGCTTCAGCTACATCCCGGAGGGTTCGCACACGCCGCGCCGCTACCGTTGCCAGCCTGACCTGGCGATCGCGGCCCGCGAGAAGGAACTCGACCCCGCCCCACTCCCAACCGCCGAGCGCGACGAGATCGTGCTGCGTGTCAGGCCGCAGTTCACCAGCGTTCGTTACGGCCAGGCAGCTTTTGCCCAACTAACAACAACCTGCGCCGAAGAGATCAAGACCGGCGCCGAGGATGGCTCGGAAATGGGCGTCTTCAGCCTGCTCAAACAGCCACAGCGACTTGCGAACCTGCGGATTGCCCTGGACGAGTACCTGCGCTTTGGCCTTGAGGCCGGAATATTCTATGTGACGTGATGTCGCCGCGAGCCGCCGCTGCCTGGCGGTCGCTCGCCATGACACCCGCAAGCTATCTTTTGGAGGATACGATTATGAAAGGCGATTTTTCCCGTTTGACCTTTGATCCCCGCAAGCACTACCGCGGCGTTCAGATGCAGCAGGGCCGGGTCCAGCTCGATTCCGACTGGAACGAGAACCTGGAGCTCCTCTTGCACCGCATCGAGACCGAGACGATCGACGTGATCGGTGAATGCGGCGTTCCCATCCATAATGCCGCATTCGGCGTCGTCAAGGATATCAGCCTGCTCTCCCAGGAGGAGAAGGATCGCCTCACTGCCCTGGGTATCGGTGCGTTGACGGCCGGCGACTTTTACCTGACCCGCGGCCGCGCCTACGTGGATGGCATCCTTTTGGAGAACGACGATACCCTACCTATCAGCCAGCAGCCACATGTCCTGCCAAAGGGTGCCGGTAAGATCACCGCTGCAGGCATCTACCTGCTCTACCTGGACGTCTGGCATCGGCACATCACTGCCCTTGAAGACCCGTCCATCCGCGAGGTGGCTCTGGGCGGCCCGGATACGACCACTCGCAGCCAGGTAATCTGGCAGGCAGTCCTGGAGAAGGTGGGTAACGTCGGCCAGACGATCACCTGCGCCGACGACCTGACATCCTGGCCCGACTCCAGTACCGGCAAGTTGAGCGCTCGTACCCACCCGGAGGCTGCCCCCGCAGACCCCTGCTCGGTCGCCCCGGGAGCGGGGTACAAACGCCTCGAGAACCAATTCTATCGGGTCGAGATCCACAAGGGCAGCGGAGTGGCTGGCGGCCCGACCTTCAAGTGGTCGCGCGATAACGGCTCAGTGGTGGTGGCCGTCTCGCAGTTTGCCGTCGACGGCGCCAACACCAAGGTCCGTGTGACCAGCCTGGGCCGTGATGACGTGCTCGGCCTGCACGAGAACGACTGGGTCGAGGTGTCCGACGATGCCACCGAACTCGCCGGGAATCCAGGCACCCTGGTCAAGATCACCAAGATCGATCCCGACAACATCCTGACCCTCTCAGGCCCGGTCACCGGGTATGACATCAACGGTCATCCCAAAGTCCGGCGCTGGGATTCGGCTGGCGCAGTTGCTGTCAGCATCCCGGCTGGGAATGACGGCTACCTCCCGCTGGAAGGCGGCGTTGAGGTCAAGTTCACCCTCGGCACCTTCCGCACCGGCGACTATTGGCTGATCCCGGCCCGCACCATCCCCGGGCAGTATGGCGAGATCGAGTGGCCGCAGGAGGGGGGCAACCCGGCCGTGCTGCTGCCCTTCGGGATCACCCACCACTATTGCCGGCTGGCAGTGATCACTGCCGAAATGGTCAGCGGGGCAGTCGCCATCACTAACGTAGACGACTGCCGCAAGAAGTTCCCGCCCCTCACCGAGCTCCCGGCAGGTGGCAAGTGCTGCTGTTCGGTCACAGTTGGAGAGGGTGGCGATTTTGCTGATATCCAGTCCGCCATCGATGCCCGTCCGGAAGAGGCCGAAGCCTACCGAGTCTGCCTGCTGCCGGGGGAGCATATCCTTCCCGAGATGGTGTTTGTCGGGGAGCAGCGCAATTTGATCATCAGCGGCTGCGGCCCGCAGACCCGCATCACCGGCCCGCAGGGTGAATCGGTCTTTAAGTTTTACCAGACGGTCAATGTCCAGATCGACAATTTGTGGATCACAGCCTCAGCCCCGGATGGGGCAATCCTGTTCGGTGATAGTGGGTCGGTGGTGGTCTCTAACTGCCGCGTGTTCAATCGGGCGTTGCCCAAGAACCTGGAACTAAGCGACGAGATGTTGGAGAATGCCAAGAAAGGTTTCGCGCCGCCTGCCCCTGTGATATTTATGGACAACTGCAAGGATGTCGAGATCCGTGATAACGGCATTCTGGGATACCCAGCCATCCAGGTGGACGGAAGGGAGATCAATATTCTACGCAACCGCATTGTGGGTGGCGGGATCTGGATCCGCCCACCCTCCTCGCTTGTTTGGATCAAGGACAATGTGATCAGCCAGGGCATGGGCCCGGGGATCCAGCTCGGTGGCGGCGACAAGGATATCTACGATTATTTCGCTGTCGAGGAGCGCATGAAGGAAGAGGGCGCCGCGAAAGAGTACAATGAGGCGGCGAAGGCCCGCAATCCTCTGGCGGGGATGCGGCAAGTGACCATCGTCGGCAACCTGATCGCCGCCATGCAGGGTAGCGGCATCATCACCGAGTCGAGCGTGGCAGAGATCAGCAAGCTGGGTGATGTGGAGTACCTGGAGATCAGCGCCAACCAGATCGTCGATTGTTGCAAAGTGCCGGATGTGCTCCTGAGCGACCACACGCGTGTTGGCGGGGGGATCGCCCTGATCGGGGTCTTCAGCACCCGGATCGTCGACAACTTCATCGCTGGCAATGGCGGTGGGAATACCCCTGCCTGCGGGGTCTTCGTCCTGGATGGCAGCGCGGTCGATATCCTTGACAACACAGTCATCGAGAACGGGGCGGTCGAGAACATCACCGAGCCCGACTCTTACCAGGCAGGGATCGCCGCCCAGTTCGTCTTCGGCAACTCGCTTGGGATCGGGGAGACCGAGGGGGGCGAACTGGGTTACCCGGCCCTGCGTGTATGCGGCAACCAGGTGGTCTGCCCCGCCGGGCAGGCACTGACCGTCACAGCTCTTGGTGATGTGCTCGTCGAAGGCAACACTTTCGTGTCGCGCGAAAAGTTGACCCAGCCGTCCGAACCCCTCAATTTCGGAGAGAAGGCTGGCTGCGTCTACATCATTGACTTTGGGCTACCTGTCTGGCTGCAGGACTTCGCCCTGCTCTTGATGGCGATGGCTAACAAGAATGTCACCTTGCACCTCGAAGGATTACAGCAACTGGAGACAGCTCTTTCCGGCTTCCCCAACGGGCGCCTGGCGTTCCACAACAACCAGGTGGTCTTCCGCACTGCACTGGTGGAGGATGTGGAGAGTTTGGGTAAACTGGACGACCAGTGGATTACCAAAGCTTGGGACCAGGCATTCTTATCGACATTGCTGATCTCCCTGGATGACATCTCAGTGCAGGCCGACCAGTTCCAGGCGGATGTCCCGGCCTATGTACTCACCGGGTTGCAGAAGTACATCGGTAAGAAGATGACTGTCGCTGACCTGATGGCTTATCTGTTGAAATTCATCCACGTTGCCTCGCTCGGGACCGCCGTCCGGGCATCGGCCAACGGCCTGAGTGAGCGCTTGTATTCCAACAGCGTGTCGTATGCATCCATTGCGACGATGATGAATATCACCACCGGCAATGAGGCTACCCACGGCTACATGACGACCTCGCCAAAGCGGGTCGAGGAACACAACCTCAGCCTAACCAGTTGAACCGGTCGATGACCGGGAGTATCATTATATTTGGAGGCAGTTATGGAAACGAAAGAAAAATTCACTGGTGGGATATCCGCCGGGGAAGTGGATCCAAAACAACTACAGGAAACGCTGGCAACCATGCTGACCCAGGCAGCAGGAGCAGGCGCGCCGGCGCTGAAAACCTTTACTCAGTTGCAACATCGGCGGGTCACCCGGCTGAAGCAGGCGGCCAAGACCCTCAAGTCCAAACTGGGTAAGGACCACCCGCATGTGAAGAAAGTCGAGGCGCTGGAAAAGGCAGCCACCGGCCTGAAGGTCCGCTTGGAAACCGAGACAAACCGCATCAAGGCTTTCCCGAAGCTGCGCTCGTACGAGTGGGTTGTCTTCGGGAGTATCGTGGACAAGGATGGAAAACCGGCCGGTGACCTGACCGTCCGGGTATATGACCGTGACCGCAAGTACGATGACCTGCTTGGCGAGACCGAGACCGATGCAAACGGCCAGTTCGCGGTGATCTACCACGAGCGCGATTTCATGGAGTCTGGCGAGAAACTCCCGGAGTTGTACGTCATGGTCAGTGACGCAAGCGGGAAAACGCTCTACTCGTCGCGCGATAGCCTCCGCTACGAGGCCGGTCGCTCGGAATATTTCTCCATCCAATTGGGCGAGAAACCGGCCCCTGCCAGAAAGAAGCGCGCCTCCAGTAAAGGATAATGGAAGCCAAGCCCTGACTTCAGAACTCCTCAAAAATGTGGGACGGCACCTGCCGTCCCACATTCGGATCTGACCCTGAATGGAATTTCCTTTACCTCGCTTGGCCACGCCCACAGCTTGTTATTCTACTACTCGATGGATATGTACATTGGTGCGGTAGAAGGACCTGTCTCCGGTGCAGAAAGCGAGCATCCGGGAGTGGTTTGGGGATGGGATCGTGCGTGCCAGCATCGGACTGGAGAGTCCCGCCGACCTCGACCTCCCGCTCGTTGAGAGGGGCAATCAGCCCGTCGACCTACAGGTTCCTCAAGGGCAGGAGGGTGCCGTGATTGATTCGATACCCGCTTGACAAGCCGTTTAAAAATCTGTATACTGAATATAGTAACACGTGTTACTATAGGATTGGTGAACATGGCTGCTCGTCGTGCGACAAGTTTTGATGTTGCTAAGCTGGCTGGGGTATCTCGCACAACCGTATCGTTTGTGCTCAACAATGTCACGGGAGTCAATATAAGTGAAGCGACCCGCCAGCGTGTCATGGCTGCAACCAAAAAGCTCAACTACCATCCTAATGCGACAGGGAGGAAACTGGTCAGTGGAAAGTCGAACACTCTTGGATTGGTCCTGCGCCAGAGCCCGGAACAAATATTTACCGATGCAGCCTTGTTGCAGGTCATGCTGGGCATCGAAAATGCCGTCTCACTTCATGGTTACCATGTCCTGCTCAAGCCGGTTGACCCGGAAGATGCCAGTGGCTATATCCGGTTGATCAACGAACAGCATGTGGACGGGATTATCCTTTCTGGACCCCGACAAGACGATGAAGAGATCGTCGCCTTGCATCGTGAAGGCGTGCCGATCATGCTGATGGGCCAGTTGCCCGGAACCGACATTCCCTTCGTCGACATCGACACAGTCGCAAGCGCGGCCATGGCTGTCCACCACCTGATCGAACTCGGGCATCGGGACATCGCCTTGATCACCAATGCACCATTGAGTTATACCTCTGCCCAACAACGTTGCAGCGGATATCGGCAAGCCATGGAAGAGACCGGTGTCCCGGTTCGGGATATCTGGGTGCGGGAGGGCAATTACACCCCGGCAAGCGGTTTCGAGATGATGTTCGCGTTATTGCAGCAAACCGCGCGCCCTTCGGCAGTTTTCGTTGCCAGCGATGTCGTCGCCATGGGTGCCATCCAGGCGATCAAGCGGGCTGGGCTGCGCATCCCGGAGGATATCGCCATTGTCGGGTTCGATGATGTTCCCATAGCAGCATATTGCGACCCACCGCTGACCACCATGCATCTGCCGGCCTATGGTCTGGGCTGGGCGGCTGGGGAGCGCCTGGTGCGGAACATGCTGAACAAGGATCTGGATCAGAACGACATCCTGCTGGAAGCCGAGTTGATTGTTCGTAAGTCGAGTGTGGTAACGTGAATGTGTTTTTTTCCAGGTCAATTAACACGTGTTAGTTGAAGGAGGTGATGAAACCATCCCAGATAATCAACCTTTAATCAATTTCACCTTTTCTATACCACTCATTCCTAGGAGGAAAACGAGATGTTTAAGAAACTTGTGCTATCCATGTTCGTGCTGATCGCTCTGCTGCTGGCTGCCTGCGGGCCGACAGCGACACCTGCGGTCACCGAACCCCCCACCGAACCCCCGGCGACAGATGCCCCGACCGATGAGCCGGTAACTGCCCCTGACATGTGCATGGGTGCCCAACCTGGCGATACCCTCACGGTTATGTACCAATGGTCAGGAGCCGAGGAAGAGAAAATCAACGCCATCTTTGCCCCGCTTGTAGATGCCTGTGGCATCGAAATCGTGGCTGAATCAACCCGTGACGATGCTGTCCTGGATACCCGCGTCCAGAGCACGCCGCCAGACATTCTGTTCTGGCCCAACACATCACCTCTGCGGCTGTACTCCGATCGGCTTGTCGATCTCGATACGGCCGGTGCAGATGCCGACAACTATGCTCCCTACTGGATCGATATGGGTACAACGGATGGCCGCTGGCTGGCCATTGCTGTCAAGGCCGATATCAAATCCATCGTCTGGTACAGCCCGACCCAATTCGACCTCTACAGCTACACCGTCCCGACTACTTTCGAAGAACTGAACGCCCTCGTCGGGCAGATGGTCGCTGATGGCAATATTCCCTGGTCGATGGGCATGGAAAGTGGGCCGGCGACCGGCTGGACCGGTTCCGACTTCATCCAGGACATCCTGCTCGCCCAGCAGGGTCCGGACTACGTCATGCAGCTCATCTCGGGCGATATGCCTTACAATGACGCTGGTGTGGTCCAGGCCTATGAAACTTATGCAGGCTGGGCTTCGGATCCTATCTACACCGTGGGCGGTACCGACGGCACACTCAACACCGGCTTCCTGGATGCGATCTACCTGGTCTTCTCCGACCCGCCACAGGCCATGATGGTCAAGCAGTCGGGCTTTGCGGGTGGCGAGATCCTGAACCAGTACCCCGACCTGGTCTACGGTACGGACTTCGATTTCTTCGCCTTCCCGGGTGCCCAGGGCATGCAGGGTGGTGCCGACTACATGATGGTCTTCAACGACTCTCCGGCAACTCAGGCCATGGTCGCTTACCTGACCGGTACGGAAGGTGCGCAGACCTGGGCCGAGGTCGGTTTCGACCTTTCTCCGAACACCCAGGCTGTTGGCATGTACACGGACGAGCAGCTTGCCAAGAAGGCCGAAGCCCTGGCGAACGCGACCGGCTTCACGCCTGATATGGGTGACACCATCGGTGCCCCGTTCGGCGAGGCCGAGTGGGCCGCCCTTATCGCTGTTGTTCAGGGCGGCGATGTTGCTACGGCATTGCAAGCCGCCGCCGCGGCACAGGTCGAAGCGCTCAGCAGATAATCCTTTCATTTCTCCTGAGGCCGGGGGGAGCACCTGGTTCGTCTCCCCGGCCTCCCCGACCATCTGACGGAATGATGAAAGGAGCCCCAATTATGACCCAATCCATCATGCGGCAGGGGCGCCTGGCTCCCTGGTTATACCTCCTGCCTGCACTTATCATCATGCTTGTCTTTGTTGTCTACCCGACTATCAATACAATCTATCTGAGTTTCCTCGACGCGAACAGCGTGCAGTCGGCCGCTGTCAACTGCGTCCCGGGAGAATCGTGCCGGGACGTTTTTGAGAACTACCATTACGCCCTGACCAATCCCGAGATGGTCAATGCCCTCCGCAACAACGCCCTCTGGTTGCTGCTCATGGTCCCCGGGACCGTGATCTGCGGCCTGTTGTTTGCGGTCCTGGCCGATCGCGTGCGCTACGAGAGCCTGGCCAAGGCGATCATCTTCATGCCCATGGCCATCTCGTTCATCGGCGCAGGCATTATTTGGCGTTTTGTTTACTACATCGAGACCGGCAGTGGGGAGCAGATCGGCATCCTGAACGCCATCCTGGTCGGTTTGGGGGGCCAGCCGGTGGCCTTCCTGAGCAACCCGGCAATCAATAATTTTGCTTTGATGGTCGTGGGGGTATGGTTGTGGGCTGGGTTCTGCATGACCATCCTGTCAGCGGCCCTCAAAGGCCTGTCAGCCGAGGTCCTGGAGGCCGCTCGCACCGACGGGGCTAATGAGTGGCAGGTCTTCTTCCGGATCATGCTACCGCTGATCATGCCGACGGTCACAGTGGTAATCACCACTATGGTGATCAACGTGCTCAAGATATTCGATATCGTTTTTGTCATGACTGGTGGCAACTTTGGCACCGAGGTGATTGCCAACCGGATGTTCAAGCTCATTGTTACAGATACCGGGCGCTCGATGGCTATCGCCGTCATCCTGATTGTCCTGACAATCCCGATCATGATCATCAACATCCGTCGCTTCCGCCAGCAGGAGGCCATCCGATGAAACCGCTCGCGGACCTGAACCGCTTTCTCAGCAGACTGCCGGTCCATCTGGCGATTATCGGCATGTGTGTCCTCTGGATCATCCCAACCCTGGGGTTGTTCGTCACATCCTTTCGCTCGCGAGAAGACGTGCGCACTTCCGGCTGGTGGATGGCCCTCCAGCCACAGCAACAGACCCGCCAGGAGGAGTACGAGACATACTGCGCCTCCTGTCACGGAGACGATGGCGCGGCCCTCTTGGCGGTTGACCTGTCCGACCCGGAGACGGTGGCCCTGTACCCACGCTCGAACCGCCTGCTGGTCATGCTCAGGCAGGAGGTTGGCGGCGGTCCGCACCTGGTTGATCCCCTCTTGCCAGAGGATCCCAACCAGGCTCTGGAAGTGCTCTCTCCAATCATGACGTACATGCAGACCCTCTCTGGGGGCGGCACAACTGCCGACAGGTTCACCCTGCGTAACTACGCCGACGCACTGGTAGGATACAAGGGCACCCAGGACTATTTGACCGATTGTGAGCAGGGACTGGCTAGTTCGCAAGCCAAGTTCGATTGCAATGCCAGTGACCTGCTCAACCCTGAAGGCATGGGACGGGCTTTCCTCAACACGATCTTCGTTGCCTTGCCGGCGACGGTCTTACCGATCCTTTTCGCTGCCCTGGCCGCATACTCTTTCGCCTGGCTGGATTTCAAGGGGAGGCAGTGGATTTTCGCACTGCTTGTCGGTCTGCAGATCGTCCCTTTGCAGATGACCCTGGTGCCAATCGCCCGCCTCTACGTACAACTGGGCATCGAGAATACTTTCTTTGGAATCTGGTTATTTCACACCGGTTTTGGGCTGCCGTATGCTATCTACCTGATGCGCAACTTCATCGGTTCCCTACCACGCGAGATCTTCGAATCAGCCTACATCGACGGGGCCAACCACTGGACGGCCTTCCGCAAGCTGGTCCTGCCGCTGTCTTTACCGGCTATCGCTTCGCTGGGTATCTTCCAATTTCTGTGGGTGTGGAATGATTTCCTGGTCGCCAAGATATTTCTAAATGCCCACCCGGTGCTGACCGTGCAGGTGACAAACCTGATCGACCCGCGCGGCGGCAACTGGCACATCCTGACCGGCGCGGCCTTCCTCTCCTTCCTGATCCCGATGATCGTCTTCTTTGCCTTCCAGCGCTACTTCGTGCGTGGCCTTCTGGCCGGTTCAGTGAAGGGATAATGAGTAATTAATAGCTGATGAATTTGCCCCTCTGGTATAAGAACGCCGTCTTCTACGAAGTCTACATTCGTGCTTTCTACGACAGCAAGGGCGATGGTTGTGGTGATCTGCAGGGTTTGACCCAAAAATTGGATTACTTGCAAGAACTCGGGGTGAATTGCCTCTGGTTGATGCCAATTTACCCATCCCCGCTGAAAGATGACGGCTACGATATTTCAGACTACTATGCCGTCCATCCTGATTATGGCACGCTCCGGGATTTTGAAGGCCTGCTGGAAGCCGCCCATGCCCGCGGCATCCGCATCATCACGGACCTGGTGCTGAATCACACCTCAGACCAGCACACCTGGTTCCAAGCCGCCCGCCGGGACCGGGGGTCGCCTTACCGGAACTACTATGTTTGGAGCGACGATCCAGGGCGTTACAATGATGCCAGGATTATCTTCCTCGACACTGAGACCTCCAACTGGGCCTGGGACCCGGTTGCCGGCCAGTATTACTGGCACCGCTTCTACACATCCCAACCTGACCTGAACTTCGACAATCCGGCTGTCCGTCGGGAAATGCTCAAGGTGATGAAATTCTGGCTTGACCTGGGTGTCGACGGATTCAGAGTCGATGCGGTCCCCTACCTATACGAACGGGAGGGGACGAACTGCGAGAATCTTCCTGAAACGCACGCCTATCTCAAGCATATGCGTCGATTCATCGATAAAAACTACTCGGACAGGGTCCTGCTGTGCGAAGCTAATCAGTGGCCTACGGAGGTTCGCTCGTATTTCGGCAGGGGCGATGAATTCCACATGGCTTTCCATTTCCCGCTGATGCCGCGCATTTTTATGGCTTTGAGGCGTGGTACAGCAGAACCCATCCGCTGGACGTTGTCTGAGACCCCCCCGGTACCAGAGAATTGCCAGTGGTGCATCTTCCTGCGTAACCACGACGAACTGACACTCGAAATGGTAACTGCTGAGGAGCGGGAATGGATGTGGCAGGAGTATGCCCCACAGGCGCCCATGCGCCTCAACTTGGGCATTCGCCGTCGTTTGGCTCCTTTGTTAGATAATGACAAGAATAAGATCAAATTGGCCAATTCATTGCTCTTCACGTTACCTGGTTCTCCTATCCTATATTATGGGGATGAGATTGGGATGGGAGATGATCTCTCCCTGTCCGACCGAAATGGAGTCCGAACACCCATGCAGTGGGAGCAAACACCTGGGGCAGGTTTTTCGAGAGCCGGCTTTTCTTATAGTCCTGTTATAGATATCCCCCCCTACCATCCGGAGCAAGTCAGTGTGGCATCACTGCGCTCCAATCCTGATTCTCTCTGGCATACGCTTCGAAGGATGATCACCCTGCGGAAAACGCATCCTGTCCTAGGGTACGGCGAACTCGTATGGCTTGACGGAACTGCCCCGGCTGTCGCTGCATACAGGCGGACTCTCCCCGAAGAAGAGCTCATTATCCTCAACAACCTGAGCAATAGGCCACAAACAGTCCGCGGCATTCCTCAAGGTGAAGGAATGACAGATATCTTGACGGGAAAGATTTTCGGAGAAACACTCCGTTCAGGGGATATTGATCTCCAGCCCTTTGAATATCTCTGGTTGCTCAAGTCAACCTGAGAGACAATCACAACCCACTAGCCTGAAGTGGAGAGAAATGGGCGATTCCTGGCTGAAGGTAATAGTTATGAGTGGGGAAACAGAAACCCGCCAGAAAGCGGGTTTCGAGTGGCGAGGGTGGGATTTGAACCCACATCCAAGGGCTTATGAGTCCCCTGCTCCACCGTTGAGCTACCTCGCCGGAGCGCAGAAATCTTACTATGGTCAGGTATTTTTGTCAACAACTTGGTCGCTGGGGGAATCTTGTGGTAAAATCTAGCGGTTAATTTCTTGACTTTGTTTGACCAATTCGTTATAATTTCCTTTTGCACCGTCGTGCCCGCTGCCGTTAGTGGGCTTAACACGCGGCAGTGTTCCTGCAAAGGGTATCAATCATAGGAGTTATCGAATGGCATCTGTCTTGCCCCTGAAGAATTATGCGCGTGTTCCGGTCACTCTTGATCTCCCCAACCTCATCGAGGTTCAATTAGATTCGTTCCAGCGGCTTAAAGCAAATGGTTTGGGAGATCTCCTTCACGAAATCTCGCCGATCGAGTCATATAACAAGGGGATGAAACTGTACTTCCCCAGCCGCAGCCCGGAGTCTGAGCAATGGGGATTGAAATACTGGTTCGGGGATCCGAAACACACGATCGAAGAATGTGTCGAACGGGACCTGACCTACGCCAGCCCGCTGTATATCTCGGTGTTGCTGGCTGGACCGGATATCCCCGAACCGCTCAAGCAGGACATCTTCCTGGGCGATTTCCCCGAGATGACCGATAAAGGCACCTTCATCATCAACGGCACCGAGCGCGTTGTCGTCTCGCAGTTGATCCGTTCACCCGGGGTGTACTTCGAAGCGCCAACCGACCGCTCGACGGGTCGCCCACTGGCGATGGCCAAGCTCATCCCTGACCGTGGTGCATGGATGGAATTCGAGACCCGCAAGAGCGACTATATCATCCTCAAGTTCAATCGTAAGCGGACGGTGCCGATCACTGTCTTCTTGCGCGCCCTGTCAGCGGTCAACGACGGGAACAGTGGCGAGACCCTTCTCGTCAATGGGTCCGACGAGGAGATCGTGTCTTTGTTCCAAGACGTGGACACCAACCCGGAGCGTATGTACATCGCCTCGACGCTGCGCCAGGAGCCAGAGTGGGATGGCACCGGCGGGCTTAGCGTGGCGGAAGCCGCCTTGATCGAGTTCTTCAAGCGGATGCGCCCCGGCGACCCGGCGACCCTAGACAATGCCCGCAACTTCTTGGAGGAACAGCTTTTCGACCAGCGCCATTATGACCTGGAGCGGGTCGGTCGCTATAAGCTGAACCAAAAACTCAACCTGAAAGTACCCATCCCGCATCGGACGGTGACGAAGGCGGACATCGTCCGCCTTGTCCGGCGGATGATCCTCATCAACAATGGCATCGAGCCGCCAGACGACATCGACCACCTCGGCAATCGACGGGTTAAAACGGTCGGCGAACTGATCCAGAACAAATTGCGCATCGGCCTGCGGCGCATGGAGCGGGTGATCAAGGAGCGCATGTCGATCCGTGACCAGGAACAACTTTCCCCAGTCACCCTGGTCAACATCCGCCCGGTTGTCGCCGCGCTGCGCGAGTTCTTCGGGTCCAGCCAACTCTCGCAGTTTATGGATCAGACCAACCCGCTGGCCGAACTGCGCCACAAGCGTACGCTCTCGGCTCTCGGTCCGGGAGGCCTGCGCCGGGAACGAGCCGGATTCGATGTCCGCGATGTCCACCACTCGCACTACGGGCGTATTTGCCCGATCGAGACCCCCGAAGGCCCGAATATCGGCCTGATCGGCCGGCTGGCCTCATTCGCAAGGGTCAATGAATACGGGTTCATCGAGACACCCTACCGGCGGGTGATCAAGTCAATGGCCTGCAACGACCCCACCATGGAAGGCCGGGTGCTGCGCGAAAATCTGACCGATGCCAAATCCGGCGAAGTGACTGTCCCCGCCGGGGAGCGTATCACTGCTAAAATGCTCAAAACGCTTGCCAAAGCAAAGCGGGACTTAGGCATCGTTCCTTTTATCTCTGATGAGATTGAATATCTCTCGGCGGATGCGGAAGACAAGTATGTCATTGCTCAGGCGAACGCACCGTTAAACGATGTCCGGGAGTTCGTCAACCCGCGCGTCTCCTGCCGTTACCACTCGGGGTTCCTGTTCACCAACCCTGAGAACCTCGATTATATGGATGTTGCCCCGCACCAGGTTGTCGGTATCAGTGCAGCGCTGATCCCCTTCCTGGAGCATGACGATGCCAACCGCGCCCTGATGGGCTCGAACATGCAAGCTCAGGCCGTGCCGCTGGTGCGCCCGGAGATCCCGTTGGTCTCCACCGGCATGGAATACCACGCTGCGTTCGACTCTGGCCAGGTCGTCATTGCTGAGGCGGATGGTGATGTTGTCTCGGTGACCGGATCGAAGATCGTCGTTCGCGAGACGGACGGCAACCAGCACACATACCATTTGCGCAAGTACCACCGTTCCAATCAGTCTACCTGCATCGACCAGAGACCAGCTGTGGTCAAGGGCTCGGTCGTCAAGCGGGGTAATATCATTGCAGATTCATCCTCCACCGAAAGTGGTGAGCTAGCCCTCGGTCAAAATGTAGTCATCGCCTTCCTCTCCTGGGAAGGGGCCAATTTCGAGGATGCGATCGTCATCTCTGAGCGGCTTGTCCAGGAGGACCGCTTCACCTCGGTGCATATCGAGAAGTATGAAGTCGAGGCCCGGGATACCAAGTTGGGCCCGGAAGAGATCACCCGTGATATCCCGAACGTCGGAGACGATGCGATCAAGGACCTCGACGAGAGTGGAATCATCCGCATCGGAGCGGAGATCGGCCCGAACGATATTCTGGTCGGTAAGATCACGCCGAAGGGCGAAAAAGAACTTACTCCTGAGGAGCGCCTATTGCGGGCCATCTTCGGAGAAAAATCGCGGGATGTGAAGGATACATCGCTGCGCATGCCCCATGGCGAGCGCGGTAAGGTTGTCGATGTCAAAGTCTTCACCAGGGAAGAAAACACTGACCTATCTGCCGGTGTTGACATGATGGTGCGTGTCTCAGTGGCGCAGCGCCGCAAGCTTACCGCTGGCGATAAGATGGCCGGCCGGCATGGCAACAAAGGAGTCGTCTCGCGCGTTGTCCCGGTGGAGGATATGCCCTTCCTGGAAGATGGCACTCCCATCGACATCATCCTCAACCCGACCGGAGTCCCCGGGCGTATGAACCTGGGTCAAGTGCTTGAGGTCCACCTTGGATGGGCTGCGTCCCGGCTTGGCTTCCGGGCGATCACACCAGTGTTCGATGGCGCTACTGAAGAGGAGATCGAGGCAGAGTTGGCCCGCGCCTGGATAGTCGATCATGCCTGGAAGGAGACTGTAGATGTTGCCTGGACCTGGTTGAAGCAGGAAGAGTATGAACCGCAGATGATCCAGGACGATGATGAGGTCCGCCGGCTCTATCTCGAGCAATGGCTGGGGGATCGCGGTTACGATGTTTACAATATGACCTCCGATGAGAACTACGCCCGGCTTTCGACGGCCAGGGAATGGCTGCGTGACCGCGGCCACGATCCGGATCAGGTATTTGCACCGATAAACCAGAATCTCGAGACTCGGATGGAGATCGATCGCAAAACTCTCCAAATCTGTTCGCAGCGCTGGCTGGGTAGCAAAGGCTACGAGAACGTAAAGCCCGAAGACTTGGCTGCTAAAGTAAGGCAGGTCATGTTGGAAACGGGCACCCCTGCCCCAACGCTGGGCAAGCAGGTAGTGCGCGACGGCAAGACCGGCAAGCCTTACGACCAGCCGGTCACCATCGGCGTGATGACGATGCTCAAGCTTCACCACCTGGTTGAAGACAAGGTCCACGCCCGTTCTACCGGACCGTACAGCCTGGTCACCCAGCAACCGTTGGGCGGTAAAGCCCAGTTTGGTGGCCAGCGCTTTGGCGAGATGGAAGTGTGGGCACTGGAAGCATATGGCGCTGCCTACACCTTGCAGGAGATGCTCACCGTCAAGTCGGATGATGTCCAGGGGCGCGTTAATACGTATGAGGCGATCGTCAAGGGCGAACCGATCGAGGGGCCGAGCATCCCGGCAGCTTTCCGGGTCCTGGTGAAGGAATTGCAGAGCCTCGGCCTGGCCGTGGAAGCGATGACTGACGAAGGCGATGTCATCCGCTTCGGGAAAGATGAGGAAAAAGTTCACCCACCGAGGTTCGGGACCGGTTTGCTGGGGCTTGGCGAGGATTTGGGTAGAAAATTAAGAAATGAGTAGTCAAAAATGCCTTGACGGTCAATTACCCGTTGTGATAGAATCACTCTTCGTTGCCCAGGGCAGTAGCGTAGCGCTGCTCCATACTTAATCGAAACGAGTGAGGCCATCTGGCACGTTGGTGATGGCCTTGCTTATTGAAAGAAATTTGTTCAAGGATTTAGATCGGAGGCAAAGTGCCAACAATCAACCAATTGATCCGCAAGGGTCGCCAGTCGAAGAAGGTCAAGAGCAAGGCTCCTGCCCTGCAATACACCTTTAACTCGTACAAACAACGCCGCGTCAAGCAGGCCAAGGGTGCTCCGCAGAAGCGCGGGGTGTGTACCGTGGTCCGCACCACGACTCCCAAGAAACCGAACTCTGCGTTGCGCAAGATCGCCCGCGTGCGGCTGACCAACCAGATCGAGGTCACAGCATACATCCCCGGTGAGGGGCACCAGTTGCAGGAACACTCTGTCGTGCTCGTGCGCGGGGGCCGTGTGAAAGATCTGCCGGGTGTGCGCTACCATATCGTGCGCGGTTCGCTGGATACGACTGGTGTTTCCGACCGGCGACAGAGCCGTTCGAAGTACGGCGCCAAGCGTCCGAAGGATTCTGCAGCATAGTCTGCGCTTAGATGGAGTGATGGCATGCGAAGAGCAAAACCAGAACGAAGGGAAATTCCCCCTGACATTCGTCACAATAATGTAACCATTCAGCAGATGATCCACCACATGCTGAAAAGGGGCAAGAAGAGCGTGGCAATCAGCATCATGTACGACTGCCTCGATCTCATCCAGGAACGGTCGGGCAAGAACCCGGTCGAGGTGTTCGATACGGCCATGAAGAATGTCGCTCCTGTGATGGAAGTGCGTCCACGGCGAGTGGGTGGTGCGACCTACCAGGTCCCGATGGAAGTCCCGACAAGTCGACGGATGACCCTGGCGATCCGCTGGATTTTAGCGTCCACCAAGGCGCGCGCAGGCAAATCGTTCGCAGAGAAACTGGCGGACGAATTAATGGATGCAGCCAAGAACGAAGGCGCTTCTATCCGGAAGCGCGAGGAAATCCACAAGATGGCGGAGGCCAACCGCGCTTTCTCGCACTACCGTGCCTAAGCTGCAGATCTTGTGGTTGAACATTAAAAAAGGTATAGAGAATGGCACGTGAATTTCCGCTCGAACGGTTTAGGAATATCGGCATCATTGCTCATATTGATGCAGGTAAGACGACAACCACAGAACGCATCCTGTTCTACACGGGCAAGACCCATCGTCTTGGCTCGGTCGATGACGGTACCACCGTCACGGACTGGATGGACCAGGAGCGTGAGCGAGGAATCACAATTGTCTCGGCTGCGGTTACGGCGGAGTGGCGCGAGTACCTGATCAATATCATTGATACTCCCGGGCACATTGACTTCACTGCCGAAGTCCAGCGCTCTTTGCGCGTGCTCGACGGCGGCGTTGTCGTCTTTGATTCTGTCCAGGGCGTTGAGCCTCAGAGCGAGACGGTCTGGCGGCAGGCTGACCGGTATGGTGTTCCGCGAATCTGCCTTGCAAACAAGATGGACCGCGTTGGCGCTTCCTATGAAAATACGATCGAGTCGATCAAGGAGCGCCTGGGCGCGAACCCGATCGCGATGCAGATGCCGATCGGGTCGGAGTCGTCTTTCCACGGGGTGATCGACCTGATGACATTACGGGCGATCTACTGGGAAGATGAGCAGGGACGGGAAGCCCGGGAAACCGAAATCCCGGCAGACCTGAAGACAGAAGCTGAGCAGCGTCGGCATGCGATGGTGGAGCGGATCGCCGAGCTCGATGATGCCCTGACCGTCAAGTATCTCGAAGGCGACGATATTGGTGTGGAGGAGCTGAAGGCAGCCCTGCGGAAGGCGGTCATCACCAACCGGGCTGCCCCGGTCTTCTGTGGCAGCTCCTTGCGCAACAAAGGTGTCCAATTGGTCCTGGATGCGGTGATCGACTACCTGCCTTCACCCCTCGATATTCCCCCGGTCCGCGGGATAGACCCGAGTTCGGAGGATGTTCTGGAATTGCCCGCCCAGGACGATGCCCCGCTGAGTGCGCTGGTCTTTAAAATCGTGACCGATCCTTATGTAGGTCGGTTAGCCTATTTCCGGGTCTACTCCGGAACGCTGAAACAGGGTCAGATGGTCATGAACTCGACCAAGAGTAAGCGTGAACGCATCGGCCGATTGATCCGCATGTATGCCGACCGACGCCAGGATATCACCGAGGTGCGGGCGGGTGATATCGCTGCGGTGTTGGGTTTCAAAGATACCTTCACCGGCGATACGCTCTGTGACAACCGGATGATCGTACTCGAAAACATCACCTTTCCGGAGCCGGTCATCTCGGTGGCGATCGAACCGAAGACAACCGCCGACCAGGACAAGATGGCGGAAGCCCTGCGGAAACTCTCCGAAGAGGACCCGACGTTCCGCGTCCGCTCAGACGAGAATACCGGGCAGACGATCATCTCTGGCATGGGCGAGTTGCACCTGGATGTGCTTGTCAACCGGATGTTGCGTGAGTTCCGTGTCCAGGCAAATGTCGGCAAGCCGCGCGTCGCCTACCGGGAGTCGATCACCCGACCGGTCCCGAAAGCAGAATTCCGCTACGTCAAGCAGACGGGTGGACGCGGCCAGTATGGCCATGTCGTCTTATCGCTTGAACCCGGTGAACGCGGCAGCGGTATCATTTTCGAAAACAAGATCATCGGCGGTGTAATCCCGAGGGAATACATCCCGGCGATCGAGAAGGGCGTTCGCCAGGCAGTTGAAAGTGGTGTCCTGGCTGGTTACCCGGTCGTGGACCTGAAGGTGACTCTCTATGATGGCTCATTCCATGAAGTCGATTCCAACGAGATGGCTTTCAAGATGGCTGCGGCCATAGCCTTCCGTGAGGGTGTCCAGCGAGGTGGCCCTGTCCTGCTGGAGCCGATCATGAAAGTGGAAGTTGTCGTGACGGAAGAGTTTATTGGCGAGATTATTGGCGGCTTGAATGGTCGCCGGGCGAATATCCAGGGTATGCACCTCCGCCCTGGGAACGCACAGGCAGTCAATGCCTCAGTACCTTTAGGTGAGATGTTCGGTTACGCCACTGAGTTGCGATCCGCAACCCAGGGGCGTGGCGTGTTCACGATGGAGTTCGATCATTATGCCCCGGTCCCAGAATCAGTGGCAAAGGGTATCCTTGACTCATAATTTGATTCATTAGCTAGGAAGGAGAGTGCGAAGATGGCGAAGCAGAAATTTGAGCGGACGAAGCCGCATCTGAATGTGGGGACGATGGGACATATTGATCATGGGAAGACGACCTTGACGGCTGCGATCACGAAGGTATCGCAGTTCATGGGGA
>JBDRPT010000028.1:0-9672 GCA_043826785.1 Chloroflexota bacterium
GTGGTCATAGCTAAACCTCCTGTGAGTGGAATGGGCGTTCACAGGAAATATAGCCCCGATCGGGACAAAATATGAGATTCTAGAAAATCTGGTGGGAAGAGCGAGAGTCTTAACTTACCTGCGCGAAGCGCTTAGTTCAACGGATTGGCTCAGCGGCAGCGGCGGAACTGGCGAGACTCCTTACCAATTATTGCACATTTCTGGCAAATCGCGCCTGCGCGGAGCGGCGGAGCCGCTGTCCGACTGGAGCCGGTGTTGGGCAGAGCGACCACACTCAATATAATTTTTCCACCGCAAGAAACAAAGAGTTGAATACGGCATTTCGAATTTCTCTAAATCTCTGCCACGTTATAGGTACTGATGATATGCCATGTGCTCCTCGATTTCTTAACCCATATAATATTAAGAGATCTGCCTGAATAAGTGTAGGGGTGCTCCCATCTCTGAACCTGAAAGATCCATCAAGAATTTCAGTAATGGCCCTCCCAAAATCTGCTTGAAATTGTGAATTTGCATCCCTAAGATTAGGTTTAGAAATAAGTATTCCAGCCCTACGAGATAGAAAATGAATATGATCAATCATCTGCCAGTTAGGCTGATTCTTTTCTGCAACAGTCACATCTACGACTTGTACCAAATCAAACAGCAAGTTTTGAATTAGTTGCCCTGCAAAAGGACTAGAGAGGAGATAAGTGGGAAGACTCTCCAGCCTAATCAGTCTTGCAATTGTATAGGCTAGTATGTAGATAGTATCAATACTAGGAGGTGCTTGAAGAAATTTCTTCTTGAAATCATCAAGGGTGAGAGTATATCCAAGCTGTGAACAATAACACTCGATTTTCTGAGCTATGTATTGAGCTTCTAGTAATACCCATTCACGAAACGCCTGATCTACCTTTTCATAATTAAGCGCGGCGAATGCAAAAGCAGGAGTATCTGGATACTGGTTACCATGAGTAATAACATCCTCTTCAAGTGCTTGGTGCATAAGGGCGTAGCCTCGATCGAGGTCTCCTCGTTGTATTACTGTCATTCCCCAGAAGTAGTATAGACTACCTTTATGAATACGCTTTCCTTTATTAACTGATTCCCACTCGATGACAGGTTCCAGAGCTAGCTTCCATATGCCTTCTGCCAAATCCCATAATCCTTCGCTTATGTACCGTTTCCATATGATCGTAAAATTATGGAAGTATCCTGCTGTTATCTGATAGTCAGAGTGGTTTTTATCAAAAAAGGTTGCTGCTTGGCTTTTAAAATAATCCCATTGTAGCGGTTGATTGCTAAAGTATGCGGCATGTAAATCTACAAAACACTGATCCATAGCAGGATCGAGAGAATCAAATGTGTATGTAATTCCAGCAATTATGATTTTCATATTTGGTTCTCCCTTTGTATGCTCTGCCCAACGGTTTGCGTTAGTGGTTGGCGGGCGGGCTGGGAAAATGTTTGGGAGCAGAAAAAGCCCGAAGCCAGAAAAATGCTTGTAAATCGCGCAGAATCCCGCCAATCCACTGCACGCTTTGTTCGGCGGCTCTTCTATTATGGCGTCACCGTAATTTCAGGTGTGAACATTGGTGTTAATGTTGGCATTGGTGTCAAGGTTTTTGTGGGTGTTGGAGTCGAGGTCGGTTGCAACGAAGGCACTCGTGAACTAAAGTTGAATGGCATTTTATCCTTTTCGGTATATGCGAGAAACCAGCCTTCCATAGCAAAATCTACATTGATTTGAACGTCTAAAAATCCTTTGCGCGCTTTCACAACAGTAATGTCTTCAGAAATTTCAACGTAGTCGTCTATTAGTAGACCAGCTAGCGGCGAAGGATACCAATATCCTGTAACCCGTACAATTCCGACTTGTCCGTCACTATCAAGGAGTTCGTAAGACATGAAGTCAAATTTGCCTGGAAAACCAGGTTCCTCTTGTATAAATACTGCGCTTGGCTCAAAACAGCCTTTATAGTTTTCCCAATTACGTGATTGAATCGCGAAGATACATTTTTTGATGGCGTCAACTTCTGAGTGGGGCCATGGATAATTTTCTGCCCAAGTATCCCCAGCATTTTCGGCTGTCTCTTCATTTTTGAAAATACGGTTTGTCCATTCTCTCACGTCACCGCTTGTGGCATAGAAAATCAGCCATATTACTATGATTAGCAGTATCACTCCACCACACCCCCCATCACCTGATGAAGAACTTGAGGAACTTGAAGACATTGTTTTACCTTTCTCTCGGCTGGCAAGGAAGCCGCCGAACTATACTTAGGCGGAAACCCTCTTTATAAAACCCTGAATTGGTGGTATTATGCGGAAGTGTTCCGCATAAGTATTTATATAATTATATATGTCACCTGCGGAAATGACAATAGACATCCCCACCCTTCTGGAAAATGAAAATATGACAACTTCACTCAGGCCAAAAAAATTGCTTGACCAGTACCGCGAAACCTTGCGCAACCGCCATTACTCCCCGCGTACCGCAGATACCTACCTTTCCTGGGCGCGCCAATACATCCTCTTCCACAATAAACGCCATCCCCGCCAGATGGCTGTTCCCGAAATCAATGCGTTTATTACCTACCTCGTCAATGAAAGAAATGTCTCAGCTTCCACCCAGAACCAGGCCCTCAGCGCGATCCTTTTCCTATACAGGCATGTTCTCAATATCGAACTGAACGAAAAGGCGCTTATTCCCCTGCGCCCGGCCAAAACAAAACGGGTGCCGACCGTCTTGTCTCCGCAGGAAGCCAGGCGGGTGATCGCCAATCTGGATGGCGTCTACAAACTCCTGACCCAGCTTTTGTACGGCAGCGGCTTGCGCTTGATGGAGGCCCTGCGTCTGCGCGTCCAGGACCTGGATTTCCAAAACCACCAGATCATCGTCCGGGATGGCAAAGGCGAGAATGACCGCGTTACCATATTTCCGGATACCCTGCTCGAGCCCCTGCGCCTGCATCTGAAACACGTCCAATCCCTGCATGAAAAGGACATTTACGAAGGCTTTGGCACTGTTACCCTGCCTTATGCGCTCGAAAAGAAATATCCCAACGCCTCGCGCGAATGGATCTGGCAGTACGCATTCCCCGCCGCAGCCATTTCCACCGATCCTGAATCCGGAATCGCACGCCGCCATCACATCCATGAAACCGCCCTGCAAAAGGCTGTGAAAGCTGCGGGCAAGGCTGCCGGGCTGGATAAGCGCGTTAGCCCGCATACTTTTCGACACAGCTTTGCCACCCATCTCCTGCAAAATGGCTACGATATACGCACTGTGCAAGAATTGCTCGGCCACAAAGATGTAAAAACGACCATGATCTACACGCACGTTCTCAATCGCGGTCCAAAAGCTGTTCGCAGCCCACTTGATCCTTGAGCGCCATGGATTGTCTCTTGCGGGTCGGATCAAGAAACCATCCTGGGTCGGGCACACCCGGATGGGTTGATGGTTCCCGCTGTTTGGGTCGCCGCTGACCTGTACGCATGTGCAACTTTTCCTGCCCCGCCGCATCCAATAACCGAATGAGGTGAACATGTTCAACCTATCCGCTGTACCCACGTCCAGGGGCGAACCCCGCCACGTCCGGATGCTGATCCTCGGCTCCGGACCCGCCGGTCTCTCGGCCGGCCTCTACGCCGCCCGGGCCGAACTGGCCCCGGTCGTGCTGACCGGCCTCCAGCTTGGCGGGCAGGCCGCCCTGACCCACACCATCGAGAACTACCCCGGCTTTCCCACCGGCGTCGGCGGGGCCGAGCTTGGCGAGCTGTTCCAGAAGCAGGCCGAGCGCTTCGGCGCCCTGGTCGAGTTCGACACTGCCCACTCGGTCGAGCTCGCCTCCCGCCCGTTCAAGATCGTCACCGACAACGGCGAGTACACTGCCGATAGTCTGGTGATCACCACCGGGGCCAGCCCCAACCACCTCGGAGTCCCCGGCGAGACCGGGCTGACCGGCCGGGGCGTCTCCTACTGCGCCACCTGCGACGGCTGGTTCTTCAAGGACAAGCGCGTTGTCGTCGTTGGCGGCGGCGATTCGGCCCTCGAGGAGGGCCTCTTCCTGACCCGCTTCGCCAGCGCCATCACCGTCGTCCACCGCCGCGCCGAGCTGCGCGCCGGGGCGATCCTGCAGAACCGCGCCCGCACAAACCCGAAGGTATCCTTCGTCTGGAACTCGGTCGTCACCGCCATCGAAGGCGATGAGGCCGTCACCGCCGTGCGCCTCAAGGACGTCCACAGCGGGGCAGAGTCCGAACTCGAGACCGACGGGGTCTTCATCTTCATCGGCCACACCCCCAACACGCAGATGTTCGCCGGCCAGCTCGAGATGGACAAGGGTTACATTAAAGTGGACGAGCGGATGCACACCAGCGTCCCCGGGGTCTACGCTGCCGGCGAGGCCGCCGACCCGCACTTCCGCCAGGTGGTCACCTCGGCCGGGATGGGCGCTGCGGCCGCCATCGAAGCGACCCGCTTCCTCGAGCAGCAGGAAGAGTAAAGCCCTTGCCGGTCCCGCTTGTTAGAAAGATGTAAATCCATCCGCCCAAACTCTACCTAAGCGACCCGAATTGTAGTATAAATTCCTCGTCTGCCTGTGGGCCGCTCTCCCGGACCCTGTCGCGCAGCAAATCTTTTCAGGAGGAAATATGACCGCCAAAGTCTCGATCATCGGTGCCGGTATGACCGGCTCCACCACCGCCCACTGGCTGGCTGCCCGCGAGCTGGCCGACCTGGTGCTGGTCGATATCGTCGCGGGGATGCCCCAGGGTAAGGCCCTCGACCTGCTCGAGGCCCTGCCGGTGGTCGGCAGCGACGTGGCCGTGGTTGGCTCCAACGACTACGCCGCCACCAAGGGCTCGGACATCATCGTCATCACCGCCGGCCTGCCGCGCAAACCGGGCATGAGCCGCGAGGACCTGCTGACCACCAATGCCGAGATCGTCCGCAATGCCACCTTGCAGACGCTGAAACACTCCCCGGATGCCATCTACATTATTTTGACCAACCCGCTCGACACCATGGCGACCCTGGCGAAGAAAGTCAGCAAGCTGCCGCCGGAACGCATCGTCGGGCAGGCCGGCATCCTCGATTCGGCCCGCATGCGCGCCTTCGTCGCCCTTGAGACCGGCGTCAGCGTCGAGAACATCCACTGCTACGTCCTCGGCGGCCACGGCGACGAGATGGTCCCGTTGACGCGCCACTCCAACGTCGCCGGCGTCCCGCTGAACGAGTACCTGCCCGCAGACCGCCTGGCGGCGATCGTCGAGCGCACCCGCAAGGGCGGCGGCGAGATCGTCGGCCTGCTCAAGACCGGCTCGGCCTACTATGCCCCGGCGGCGGCGGTCGCCCAGATGGTGGCGGCGATCCTCAAGGACAAGCACCTGATCGTCCCGGCCTCGGCCTACACCCAGGGTGAGTATGGCTTGCAGGACATATTCTTCGGCCTGCCGGTCCAACTCGGCCGGGGCGGGGTCGAGCGGATCGTCGAATATACGCTCGCACCAGACGAGAAAGCCGCCTTCGAAAAATCGGCTGCCGCGGTGCGCGAATCGATCCAGGTCATGCTCTCGCTGGTCAAGGTCTGAGGAGGCCGCGATGATCCTGCATGAAAAAATCGCCGCCCAACTGCCCGAATGGCGCCAGCGGGTCAAGGCGCTGGTCAGCGAGCATGGAGACAGGGTCATCGACCAGGTCACCCTCGGACAGGTTTACGGGGGCATGCGCAACGTCAAAGCGCTGGTGACCGACATCTCGTTCGTCGACCCGGCCGAGGGCATCCGCCTGCGCGGCCTGTCGATCCCCGAGCTGCTCGCAAAACTGCCCCGCCCGCAGGGAGCGGAGATGCCTTATGTCGGCGGGCTGTACTACCTTCTGCTGACCGGCGAGATCCCGACCGCTGAGCAGGCCCTGGCGGTCGAAGCCGAGTGGCAGACCCGCAGCGCGGTCCCCCAGCAGGTCTTCGACCTGCTCCGTGTACAGGCCCCGCTGGCCCACCCGATGCAGCTTTTCTCGCAGGCCGTCCTGGCCCTGCAACCCTCCTCGGTCTTCGCCCGCCGCTACCAGCAGGGCATGGCCCGCGAGGACTACTGGGAAGCCATGCTCGAGGACAGCCTCAACCTGACCGCCAAGCTGCCGGTCATCGCCGCCTTCATCTATAACCTGAAGTACAAGTCCGGAGCCGCACCGCACCCAGACCCCGAGCTGGACTGGGGCGCCAACTTCGCCCAGATGCTCGCCGTCCCGGATCCAGGCTACGCCGACCTGGCCCGGCTGTATTTCATCATCCACTCCGACCACGAGAGCGGCAATGTCAGCGCCCACGTCACCCACCTGGTCGCCTCGACGCTCTCCGATATCTACTATGCCTTCTCGGCCGGCCTGAACGGCCTGGCCGGTCCGCTCCACGGGCTGGCCAACCAGGAGTGCCTGGGCTGGCTGCTCGATGTGCGCAACCGCTTCGGCGGCGTGCCCTCGCGTGACCAACTGCGCCAGTTCACCTGGGACACGCTCAACGCCGGCAAGGTCATTCCCGGCTATGGGCATGCCGTCCTGCGCGTCCCCGACCCGCGTTTCAGCGCCCAGATGGAATTTGCCAAACAGCATTTCCCCGAAGACGAGCTCGTCCGCCTGGCAGACCTGGTCTTCGCGGTCGTCCCCGAGGTGCTCAAGGAGCAGGGCAAGGCCAAGAATCCGGCCCCCAACGTGGACGCGATCAGCGGCACGCTCCAGCACCATTACGGCGTGCGCGAGTTCGACTTTTATACTGTCCTGTTCGGCATCGGGCGGGCCCTGGGCGTGACCGCAAACGCGGTCTGGGCCCGAGCGCTCGGCCAGCCGATCGAGCGGCCCAAGTCGGTCACCACAGGCATGCTCGAGGCGGCGGTCAATATAAAGTGAGCCTGGCTTGACCACCAACTCCCCCGGGTCGCGGGGGAGTTTTTTTATAATAGGGGTGAAAAAACTTTATAGAACTGTCATTGCGAACCCCGCAGGGGTGAAGCAATCCCCCTGTCCATTTTGAGACTGCTTCGGGCGCGAATGCGCCCTCGCAGTGACACTCAACGCGTGTTTGCTACAGAGCAACCGGCGACCACCATGGTCGCGCAACCGGCGACCATTATGGCTCGCAACCCTCCGGAGCCACCCAGTGACCGGCATCACCTGTTCCGTCGATCGGTATGTGTAATCCTTGGGCTGGGGTACACTCCCGTTACTGGCCTCTTTGGACCAGCAGATAGATGATCGCCGCCAGGGCGACCAGCGCCAGGGCAATACGCAGGATGCGGTCGCCGCCGGGGCCTGGGTTGGGGGATTTGGAAGGGTCCATGGGCTCTCCTTTCCGCTCAGGCCCCCGGCTTGACCGCCCGGGTGGCGATGTAGCTGGGGTGGTACTTGCTGAGCGGCGAATCCGGGCAGATGTCCTCGTAAAAACCGGTGATCGCAAATCCGGCCTCGACCTGGCCGCCGATCAGGTCGCTCAGGCTGTGGCCGAACTCGAGCGGCGTGCCCTCCTGCAGGCATTCCTGCAGCTCGGCCTCGGTCAGGCTCTCGAGGTCCGAATAGGGGATGCGGAACTTGATCGTCAGCGTCTCCTGCTCCTCGATATGGGTGCCGAACAGGTAATAGACCGGGTTGGCGAACCCGGCCAGCAGCAACCCGCCCGGGCGCAGCACCCGCCAGGCTTCGCCCCAGACCGGGCGGATCTCCGCACAGAAGGGGCTGGAGACCGGGTGGAAGACCAGGTCGAACGACCCGTCGGCGAACATCGCCAGGTTGCGCATATCTCCCTCGACGGTGTCGATGGACAGGCCTTCGCGCCGGGCGACCCGGTCGTCCTGTTCGAGCTGGGCCGGGGAGCTGTCCAGGATGGTCACCCTGGCCCCCAGCGCGGCGAAGACCGGCCCCTGCTGGCCGCCTCCGCAGGCCAGGCCGAGCAGGTCCAGCCCGGCGAACGGCGGGAACCAGTCACGTGGCACGGGCCTGGTCTCGGTCAGGCGGACGGCGAACTCCCCGTCTCGGGCGGCGGCGATCTCCCCGGGCGTGGCCAGGATGGTGAACGGGTTGCCGTCCTCCACCTGGCGGTCCCAGGCGAAGCGGTTGTAGGTCAGGACGTTGATCTTGGGCTTGGGCATCTGCGCTCCCTCGGGGTGATTATACCTGCACCCGCCCCCGGCGTGAAAAAACTCCCTGCACGAGTATCTGCAGGGAGCTATCATCATTTGAAATTTGCAGCGAAAACATGTAAGCAACGTCCCGAAGGATTTTTTCTTGCACTTTAAGCGGTTGCCTGCACAACCTTCGGGACGTTTTCCCGATTACCCATGAGGCCATTCAGCAACAGGATATTGGACTGCGTCAGGGCGTCGGCGTGGCCGCGGGGCCCGAACCGGTCCAGGTGAAGACCCGCTGCAGGCTGGCGGTCCCGGCCAGTGTCCAGATCGGCTCACCCTGTTCGGTCACCCCGGTCTGGCGGACGGTCACCACCCACCAGCGCATCACGTGCGGGCGGTTGTCCTGCGGCCGGAAGGTCACCGGGACGATGAACTTGGTGTCGGTGGCGGTTTCGACCAGCCGGCGTCCGGTCCCGGCGGTGACGTCCTCAACGATGACCTGGTAGGCTTCGTTGTCGCGCAGGATGCCGATCGAGGCCCATTGCAGGGTCACGCTGTCGTTGGCCAGGGTGAATGGCGCGCCGTCCGGTGGCAGCAGCAGGTTCGGGGCCGGGTAGGGCGCCGGCAGGGTCGGGGTCGGTGAAGGGCCGGGGGTGGCCGCCCGCATGCATAACGGGATGGTCAGCGGCTGGTCGAGGTAGACGTTATCGGTGGTCAGCCCGTTCCAATCCTTGATCGCCGACATCGACACGTTGTAGTTCACCGCGATACTGCTCAAGGTGTCGTTGGCCTGGACGATGTAGCTGACCGTCTGGCAGGCGGCCCGGGTGGCCTCGGCCGGTTCGAGCGTGGCCGTGGCCGGAGGCAGCGGGGTGGGCGTCGGTTGCGGGATCAGCAGGACCTGGTTGATGCGCAGGTCGGTGCAGGTCGAGTTCAGGTTGTTCTCGCGGATGATCGTCTGCGAAGAGACGTTGAAGAGCGCCGCGATGTTCAGGCAGTTGTCCCCAGCCTGGACGCGGTACTCGAGCGGCGGCAAGGGGGTCGGGGTCAGTGTCTCAGTGGGGGTGGCAGCAAGCGTGGCGGTCGGCGTGATCGTCGCCGTCTCGGTGGGCGTCGGCACGGGCGTGGCCGTGACCAGGTTTCCGGTTAATTGCAGGGTGAAGTAGACCACAGCTGCGCCAATGACCAGCACCACCAGCAACAGACCGATGGCCACCGGCAGGCTCAAGGTGAGCTCCGGCATGCGCGTTCCGCGCAGCTCCTTCTTGGAGGTCGCTTCCTGGGTGAATTCGGCGCCGCAGACCACGCAGCGGGTTGCCTTCTCGGTCAGGCGCGTCCCGCAGGTCGGGCAGAGTTTTTGCGGGTTGGATGCAGATTCTGGGCTCATACGGTGGGGGATTATACCATGAGGCGGGGTCATGCAAGTGTCAGCGCATTGCCTCAAATAGAATCTTACTATTGGTAATATCGTTGCCTCAGAAAGAATGTTACCTTATGACGGAGCCGAAAGGCGCCGGAGGAGAACATGATGAGTCAACGAAGCAAGCGAGAATTGTTTGAGGCGATCCG
>JBDRPT010000029.1:0-17674 GCA_043826785.1 Chloroflexota bacterium
CACCATCCGTGAAAGACCGGTGGCGGTGGCATAACCAAACGTGCTGAGCAAATAATCTGTGTACAGTTCCAAGTATTCTTTGTTCATGCCCAAATCTTACCCGATTTTTACTCTGGCTCGTGCGTAACATCAGTTAATAAAGAAAGTGGTAGGTAAAGCAGTTACTTTATAGAGGTGGGATACGATCCCTTCTTGATCCAATAGGATCGGGAATGTTAGATTATTATTTTGGATAAAGGGGTTGATCGCATTCAGGCGGTCTTGAGAAGTGAGATTTATTGCCAGGACGATTAGCCCTCGATCCTGATATTCAGAGTAAATCCTTTGAAGCGCCGGCATTTCAGCGCGGCACGGGGGACACCATGTTGCCCAGAAATTGATCACCACAACCTGTCCGCGCTGGGCTGAAAGGGAGATCAAGTCCCCATCAAGGTTTGGCAAGCTGAAATTGGGTGCAAGAAAACGAGTTTGTGGAGCTTCGATCAATGATGAATCATCACTGGTCCTGGAGGCTGTTAACCAGATCCAGACTGCAGCGAGTACTATGGTTGAGAGATAGAGAATACGCCTGTAGGAAGGTTGCAAGGTTTTTCGTTTTCGTCTAAACTATATGCAGGAGTCTATCATACCATCTAAAGAAAGCTCCCCCTCATTATGTTAGAGAATGCCCCCGTATTCATCGGTGTTGACCCAACTGCTGGGCGCGAGCCTTTTACCTATGCTGCGCTGGATGAAAAATGTCGGTTGATCACGCTTTCATCCGGGGAGATGGAGTCCGTCCTTTCGTTTATCGTGGGTTTTCCCGCGGCCCGGGTCGCGATTAATGCTCCCGCAAGACCCAACCTTGGCTTGGTGCGTAAACGCCTGCAGGATCAGAATCCGCAAGCCAGCTCCCTAAGAGGCGCGGATATGCGTTTAGCTGAATACGAATTGAGAGAGCGTTCAATAACGGTCTCCCCCACCTCGTCGCAGGAGGAATATTGTTCTGCTTGGACTCGGATGGGGTTCGAATTATATCGTCAGCTTGGGAAATTAGGGTTCCGCTCCTATCCGTCAGGTGATGCCCCGCGGCAGTTTATGGAAACCCATCCACATGCTGCATTTTGTGTATTACTGGACCAGGTGCCGATGCCTAAACCGATGTTAGAGGGTCGTTTGCAACGGCAGTTGAGCTTATTCACCCGGCAGATTGGCATCAATGACCCGATGGATTTCTTCGAGGAAATTACCCGCTATAAATTAATAAATGGAATTCTTCCAACAGAGTTGATCTATCTCCCGGAGGAATTGGATACCATTATGGCAGCGTATGTAGCATATCTTTCTTTACGCGAACCAAACCAAGTAATCCTTCTTGGCGATAAGGAAGAAGGACAAATCGTTCTCCCGACCACCGGATTGAAAGAAGAATATTCGTAACACAGTTTTCAGGTTTGAAATATAGACGCGCCGGGTATCAGGGAACATCTGATACCCGGCGCGCTCTAATTGATCAAAATGTGAACTAAAGTCTGATCACATACCCGCAGTATTCACATGTTATGGTATCCATCCCCCGAAGGATAACCTGCGAGATGTTCGCACCACAACTTGAACATTGGCTCGGAGCAGCCCTGGCCTTCTCTGCTGCCTCTTGATCGATTTGCACAGCTCGACCCTTATCAAAATCCTTGGCCTTGGCCCGGTTGAGTAAACCTTGCCAGGTTGCACAGTCAGCCCAGATATGTAAATGGATCACTTCGTATTGCGCGCCAGGGAGAAAACGGATCTCGATATGATCTTCGTTCTTCAAGAGCCCTAGCTTGCTTGTTTCTACTTTGTCAACCATTGCTACGGGAATCTCCCACTGCAGGCTCTGGACCTTCTCCTTTTCGGTCGTGATAAACAAGACTTTCTTTTTTGCCACTTCTTGTTTCTGCTCAAAGATTAACCGCTGGTCAGTCAGGTAGAGGACTCCCTCCGGGTCGCTTTTTTGTTCCTTGCCGATCTTGCACCATACAGCCTTGACCGCAAGAATTCCACCCTCGGTAGGCATTAGCTTGAAACTCGCTTCATCAAGGTGTTTCAACATTGTTTCGATATCGTCAAGATGTTTAAGCGTTTGATAGACTTGATTGTCAAATGTGTCATACATACCGCGGACAGTTCGCTCGGCAGCGGTGATCTTGTCTTCGAGCATATCGATTGACGACCCGATGCTTGCCAGCAAGGGACGGGCTGCTGCAGGATTACGAGCAGCGCTGTTTAATTGTGCCATCTGGGTCTCGATGGGTCGTAGCGACGCTTGCAGCCCGGCGGCTTGAGAGCTGACTTGAGCATTAAGTGTTGGTTGGAGAGTCTTCCATTGTGCAACATAAGTACTTGCTTGATTTTCCAGTTCTTTCTCGAATACATAACCCCGCTCGCGCAGGATCGCAACCCGTTGTTCCATTCCCGTGACTTTGGTGTGTAAATCTTCAACTGCATCCCGCGTCGAAGTCAGGCGGACACTGCTCTGGAGCCAGCCGATCTTTGTTTGCAGCGCGCTGATCTGGTCGGCTATCTCCTGGATAGGATTGGGCGTGGGTTTTGGTGTGGCCATATTGCCTCCTAAAGGATTTTTGCATGAACGGAACCTGCTTTCAATGCGGGTATTATCTTAAACCTTGGTCTATTATTGCATAAATGTCGGTGGTTCGCAACCTGACCAGATTGAAATCTCGGCATGGTAGAATCACGAGCATAAAATAAATCATGAAGGCGGATGGATCATGAATATAGCTGTTGCAAGCGACCACGGCGGGTATCACCTCAAGATTACCGTCATCCAGACCATACAAGCCGTTGGTCACAGTGCCATCGATTTGGGAGCCTTTTCTGAGGATCCATCGGATTATCCGGATTTAGCTGAAAAGGTAGGGCATGCAATTCTAACCGGCGAAGCCGAGCGCGGAATTCTGCTCTGCGGGTCGGGTGTTGGCGCCTGTATCGCTGCAAATAAGTTGACGGGTGTCTACGCGGGTGTCTGTCATGATACATATTCAGCGCATCAGGCGGTAGAACATGATGACATGAATGTCTTGTGCCTGGGCGCGCGCGTCATCGGGGTGGAAGTTGCCAAGGAACTGGTGCAGACTTTTTTGGGGGCAAGATATATTGGCAGGGACCCGGGTCAAGAACGGCATTCCCGTCGGGTTATGAAATTACGCGCATTGGAACAAACCGATAAAAAATAACTTCACGCCAGAAGTTGTCGGTGTGCAACTCTGAGTTCCCATGTCAGGAGTCTCAATGAAAACATCGATCGCGCGAGTGAATGAACTTGGTCAGTCTCTTTGGTATGACAACATTCAGCGTCGTTTACTAGAAAATGGGGACATGGCTGCGATGATCTCCCGGGGTGAGATCCGGGGAGTTACCTCCAATCCGTCCATTTTTAACCAGGCAATCGCCAAGTCCAATGACTACGATTCTGCGCTGATCCCATTAGCATGGTCGGGTCGGGATGCTGAACAGATCTTCTGGCAATTGGCTATCGAAGATATCTGCTCCGCCTGCGACCTTTTTAAGGGAATATACGAAGGAACAAATGGCGGGGATGGGTTTGTCAGCCTGGAGGTCAGCCCATACCTGGCGCATAACTCACAAGCGACCCTTGAGCAAGCCAAACATCTCTGGCGGGCTGTTGACCGTCCCAACCTGATGATAAAGATCCCTGCCACCCTTGCCGGATTGCCCGCGATCCGCCAGGCTATCGCAGCAGGCATAAATATCAATGTTACCTTGATTTTCTCGATCGACAGATACCGTCAGGTCATGGATGCTTATCTTTCAGGATTGGAAGATCGTGTCAGCGCTAAATGCTCGATCGATCGGATCGCATCAGTCGCCTCATTTTTCGTTTCCAGGATGGATACAAACATCGATGCTGTCTTACCGCAAGGATCCCCCTTGCGCGGCAGGGCAGGGGTGGCTAATTCCAAATTAGCCTACGAGGAATTCGGCAAGGTTTTTTCTGGAGAACGGTTCAGGCAGCTTGCGGAGGCTGGTGCCCGCACACAGCGTCCCTTATGGGCATCTACCAGTACGAAAAATCCCGCTTACCCGGATACGATCTACATTGACTCCTTGATCGGGCTAGATTCGGTCAATACCGTCCCACCGCATACGCTTGATGCTTTTCGGGATCATGGAGTAGCAGAACTATCAATCACGGAGGGAGTCGAAGAAGCGCGACAATTGTTGAATGAATTGGAAGATGTCGGGATTTCCCTGGCCCAGGTCACGCAGCAATTGGAAGAAGAAGGGGTGAGCTCCTTCGAGGCCGCGTTTGCTGATTTGCTTAAGACCATCGATTCGCGCCGGACGGTTGCTCTGGCACAACTCGGACCGCTGGCGGTTTCAGTTGAACGCCAGGTTGCAGGATTGGTTGCCACATCCGTAACCGAACGGATCTGGAACCATGACCCGGGGTTGTGGACGAACGATCCAGACGGTCAGGAGGAAGCGCGCGCCCGTCTTGGCTGGTTGCGCTTGCCGCTGGCCTCTAAATCCATGCTGGGTGAACTATCGGCACTCGTGGGGGAGGTGAGCGGAGCTGGGCTTGACCGGGTGTTGCTGCTTGGAATGGGTGGGTCATCGCTCGCCCCCGAGGTATTGAGTCTCGCTTTCGGTCACCCAACCATCCCTTTTGCCATCCTGGATTCCAGCGACCCCGCCCAGGTCAGACGCGCTGGACAGGATTTTCCCCCAGGTACGACCCTTTACATCGTCTCAAGTAAGTCCGGGGGAACGGTAGAGGTCAAGGCGATGTTTGATTATTTCTGGAATCTTACCAACGAAGACGGTTCCCGCTTCATCGCCATAACGGACCCCGGATCTTCCCTGGAAGCCCTGGCGAGCGCGCACAAGTTCCGCAGGACGTTTCTGGCGGATCCGAGCGTCGGTGGCCGTTTTTCGGCGCTGTCACACTTTGGCCTTGTCCCTGCTGCACTTTTGGGGTTGGATGTGGCCCGGCTGCTCGAGCGGGCAGAATGGATGATGAAACAATGTCAGGCGGATGTGCCCGGTTACCGGAACCCGGGTTTGGTGCTGGGAACAGTTCTCGGACAGGCTGCAATCGCTGGACGCGATAAATTTACCGTGCTGGCAGATCCAGCCTGCGCAGCCTTTGGATCATGGTTGGAGCAATTGATCGCTGAATCGACCGGGAAACAGGGCAAGGGAATTGTTGTCATTGACGGAGAGCCGGTTAAGGATCCGGATGGATATAGAGATGACCGCTTGTTTGTGTACCTGCGCCATGATGGCAGCCTTGACTCGCATACAAGTTCCCTGCGTGAGGCCGGCCTTCCTGTATTGGAGTTTGATTTCACTGACCCCTATGACCTTGGTGCAGAGTTTTACCGTTGGGAGTTTGCAACAGCAATTGCTTGCAGTATCCTGGGAGTGAATGCCTTTGACCAACCGGATGTCCAGGAGACCAAGGACAGAACGAAAGCGATATTAGTTTCGCATAG
The DNA here is from genome assembly GCA_043826785.1 of Chloroflexota bacterium. Lineage (GTDB taxonomy): Bacteria > Chloroflexota > Anaerolineae > Anaerolineales > Villigracilaceae > JBDRPT01. Next base: position 5,499 of record JBDRPT010000029.1, read on the forward strand.
CCAGAACTCACGTCTTATCAAAGGTCCCCGGATCTGGGCGAAGGATGGGATCGCAGTTTATTCTCCCCAGTCACTTGCTGGTGCCTCGCTTCCTGAAATAATCCTGGGATTCTTATCCCTGGCAAAAGAAGGCGATTATATTGCCATTAATGCTTATCTACCCAGGACCGAAGAGATGACAAGCCAATTATCCCAACTGCGAAAAGCTATTTTTGAGCGGACCGGGCAGGCAACGATGCTCGGTTTTGGGCCGCGCTTTTTGCACTCGACGGGACAGTTACACAAAGGCGGTCCAAATTCAGGTTTGTTCATCCAGATCACCGCGGAACCGGAGGCGGACATCGAAATCCCCGGGCAGGGAATCACCTTCGGGGCATTACAAAGGGCCCAGGCCACGGGAGATTATGAAGCTCTTGCCGGGCGAGACAGGCGCATCTTGCAGATCCATTTGCAATCCAAAACATTGTTGTTTAACCTACTTGTGCCCGGACAAGCTGATTCTGATTGATAAAAACTGTCCATATATGGTCGCCGATGGCGCGACCATTATGTGGATAAACTCAAAATCACATCAATCACTTTTAGCATGTCCGGGTACTTGACATCTGAAAGTGTTATTAGATTTGTAAGGTTGCCGCACAGCCAAACGCGGTATTATCTTTGTGTATGAAGAAATTATTAATGATTGTGTCGCTAGTCTTCCTGGCAGGTTGTATTCCCTATCTACCATTCATGGTTGCACCTGCTCATCTTGAATCTGCATCGTTGCTGACACTGACCCCTTTCCAGCCCGATGGTGAAATCTTAAGCACGGCTCCTCTGGTGATCATCCCTGTCACAGAAACACCTGATCCATTCCCTTTGGTGCGCACGCACACACCGACCGATTTTGGTGCTGCAACTGCTACACTGCCTACGTTTGTTACGATGACTGAGACTCCCACCCCAACCACAACCGGGACGAGCACGCAGGTCGGGCTGACGATGGTGGTCCAGACCGCGACTCAAACCCGCTTTGTGACCAATACGCCAACCTGGTGGCGTTCTCCAACCAGGACAACCACCGTCTCAACAACACCTTTGGTGATCCACTTCCCAACTGCTTCACATACTCAGTTCCAGCTTCACACTCCCACATCCACAGTTCCTGGCGTTCTCCCCCCGATCGCCAGCGCGACCAGTACACCTACCCAGTTCATACCCATTGCTCCAACGAATACCCAGGTAATCATCCCTCCTACCAATACGGCCACATCGTCATCCTGCAACCCGACCTATAACTACGACTTCGAGAACCAGGTGGTGACGTTGTTCAATGAGCAGCGAGCCCTGGCAGGGTTGCCGGCGTATACGATCCATTCGTCGCTTGTCCTGGCAGCTCGCTTGCACAGCCAGGATATGGCCTGCAACCGGTATTTTTCCCATACCGGTCTGGATGGATCGACCCCAAGGGATAGGATGCTTCGCCAGGGGTATGTAGCTGTTTGGTGGGGTGAGAATATCTCTGCCGGCCGTAATTCACCTGCCCAGACTGTCCAATCGTGGATGGATAGCGCACCACACCGGGCAAATATCCTCAGTACGAATGTCAATGAAGTCGGGATAGGCTATGTCTATCTATCTGGAAGTCCATACACGATCTATTGGACCGCGGTCTTTGGCAGGCGATAGCGCCAACCGGTTATCCGTTCTTTTGGATGGCTTTCTCAACTGCCCGGTCGCTTAATTTCCCAAACAAATTCAAGATCCAGTGCTGGTCGGAAACCCAGCGAATAAACACCGCCGTTACCTTCTCGAACCCGCTCAAAGGAGTGGGCATTTCCGCAGCGGGGCCAAAATCGACTGTTCTCCCACCAATAACATATTGATATCTGCCTGTCTGGGTAATGGCCGGGTTTTCCTGCAGGAAGGAACGCAGGCTCTCTATTTCGTCTTGCCGCAACCATGCTGGCAGGTCAGATGTGGCTTTAAACTCGCATAGTCGGGCCAGATCCTGGAGGAGCAGCTTTTCTTGCGCTGTCAGGCTGAGCTGGCGCGAGTGGAAATAAACCACATCCGGATCGATCTGAACAAGAGGTTTCAGCCAGAGGCGATGCAAACAAGTGCGGATAGCATTCCTGGCACCGGGTGTGGCCATGTTGGCCAACATCCGGCTATCTCGGCTGCTTTCCCAGACGCCGCTGACATCCGGCCCGATGCGCATGCCATCACACAAACCAAGGGATGGAAGGATCGGTGTTCCACAGGTGAGCAGGTAGGCATCCCCGAGCGCCTCCCGGATGACTTGAAGCCCTTGCCGGAAGGCGGCCTCACGTGGCATGTCTGCATATCGCTTCCCTGGCAGGGACCCGCTATACAGGAAATCGAGTTTCAGGTAGTCATATCCCCAAGCGCGGACTTTCTTCATCAGGTCATCCAGCCATTCCAGCGCGGCCGGATGGGTGGTATCCAACGTAAAAAGGGGCTCACCCCAGTTATAGCCGGCACTGACAAACCGGCCCGACTCGTCCCGCAGCAGCCAGTCTGGATGCTGGCGGTAGAGTGCGGATGAAGGGACGACCAACAATGGAGCGAGCCACAAGCCGGCGGTCCGGCCTGTCGCTTTGATCGTATCCGCGAGCGCTTCCATCCCGGATGGAAATTTCATATTTGGCTCCCAATCGCCGATACCCTGCTGCCAGCCGTCATCGACCTGGAAAACATCAAAAGGAAGGTCACCCAGGTCGGCAAGAACGTTCAGCAGCCGATTTTCGTTGATCTGTTTGTAAAAGGAGTACCAGGAACACCAGACACGCGGTTCTTTGGCAGCCCTTCCTTTTCCGAATCGGCGTTGTAACAATTGCGCATATCGTTCGAAGACAATCCGCTCATCGCCCGCCCCGAGGAACCAATCCCCATCGCCAGATTCATAGACACCGCGGAAGGAGTTTTCGTGGAGGAAGACATGTCCCTCCAGCCCGAGAGCACCGAGCAGGAGAATTCCTCCTTCTGGCAGATCCACCGCTCCCAGCCAGGAACCGTGCGGCCGTTTTTCCGGCGCAAAGACGAGATCAGTCTGGCCTGGTAATAAGGTTGTGGGTCTGGGAGACAGAAACCGGCGTGTTGGATCTACCCAGGCCGAAAGCGACCAGGATTGCCAACCATGGATCAGGTATTCCTTGGGGGTGAATGGGAATGTGATCCCGATCTCTGCACCGGAGAGGATCCGTCCGTCCGTATCGCTTCGGGATTGCCTGGCTGTTACAGTTAACGATTGAATGATTGGGTGCATGGCGTCCTTTTTCCTCGGAGGTTTATGATTTGCCTGCCAGTATACCAAAGACGAGCCTTGTCCTGCGGTTGTTTCTATGGCATAATTTGACGAAAGCAAAGGCTATGATGGGAACGAGTAAGCCCCAACCACTGTCAGCGAGCCCGGGAAAGGTGGAAGCCGGGTCAACAGGAAGGGCTGAATATCCTCCCGGAGCCGCAATCTGAAAACCGACGGTGAGTAGGAAAGCCGGGCAGCCATCCGTTATCATAGGCGAGTGATAAGTGCCGGATCCGGTTACTGTTCACTGGGAATGAGAGTCTGCCGATTGGCAGGAAACAGAGTGGTACCGCGGGTGCTTTTGCTCTCGTCTCTGCATGAGATGGGAGCTTTTGTTATCATGGCAATGACCAAGGAGTGCGAATGTTTAACCCAGTCTCTTCCAAGCTCGATGTGACTTCTCTCGAAGAATCGATCCTGAAACAGTGGAAACAACAGGAGATATTCAAGAAGACGACCCTCACTCGCAAGGGGGGGCCTGAATTTGTCTTCTACGAGGGGCCGCCGACCGCGAACGGCAAGCCGGGTGTCCATCATGTCCTCGCCCGCGTCTTCAAAGATATGATCCCTCGATACAAAATCATGCGCGGGTATCATGTCTCCCGGCGGGGCGGTTGGGATACCCACGGACTCCCGGTTGAGATCGAAGTCGAGAAAATGCTTGGATTCACCAATAAAAGCCAGATCGAAGAGTACGGGATCGCCGAATTTAACGCCCTGTGCCGCAAATCTGTATTCAACTATATCCAGGACTGGGAGAAGTTGACCGACAGGACAGCGTTCTGGATCGATCTGGAAGAGGCTTATGTCACCTATACAAACGAGTATATCGAAACCCTATGGTGGATCCTGAAGAGTTTTTGGGACCGTGACCTGCTCTACAAGGGCTACAAAGTCGTCCCTTATTGCCCTCGCTGCGGGACGCCGCTCTCGGATCACGAAGTCGCCATGGGCTACGACGACGCGACCGACCCGTCGATCTTCGTCCGAATGCCCCTGGTGGATGAACCGGGCACCTCGCTGCTGATCTGGACGACCACCCCCTGGACCCTGCCGGGCAATGTCTCGGTGGCGGCCCATCCCGAGGTGGAATATGTCACCATCGAGCGGACTCTGCCTGAGGGCGGGACCGAGAGACTGATCCTGGCCGAGCCCCTGGTTGAGAAAGTGTTCGGGGATGAGCAGGTCCAGGTCGTTGACCGTTTCAAGGGCAAGAAGCTCAAGGGGACGCGTTATAAACCCCTATTCACATTTATGCCATTGGAGAAACCCGCCCATTATGTCGTTCTGGGAGAATTTGTCACCACCGAGGATGGGACCGGCCTGGTCCACATGGCACCGGCATTCGGCGCCGAGGATATGCAGGCAGCGATCGAGTTCGATCTTCCGGTCTTGATGACCGTCCGCCCCGACGGTACTTTTGTGGATGCAGTCACGCCCTGGCGAGGGGTATTTATCAAAGACGCTGACCCGTATATCATTCAGGATTTGACCGCCCGGGGCTTGATGCTGCGGTCGGAGACGTATACGCATACGTATCCCTTCTGCTGGCGTTGCCATACGCCGATGCTCTATTATGCCCGCGAGTCCTGGTATATCCGCACCTCCCAGTTCAAGGACCGCCTCGTGGCGCTTAACAATCAAATCAACTGGGTCCCCGAACACGTCCGCGAGGGTCGGTTTGGAAATTGGCTGGAAAATAACATCGACTGGGCACTCAGCCGCGAGCGCTACTGGGGCACGCCATTGCCGGTCTGGGTGTGCCAGCAATGTGATCAGCGGGAATGTGTCGGTTCGGTGGCTGAGCTGTCGGAAAAAGCCGGCCGGGACCTGGCCGGTCTCGACCTGCATCGGCCATACGTGGACGAAATCAATTGGGCCTGTGCTGCGTGTGGCGGCACCATGCAACGGGTCCCGGATCTGATCGATGTCTGGTTCGATTCCGGGGCGATGCCCTTTGCCCAGTGGCATTACCCGTTCGAGAACCAGGAAAAGTTCAAACAGCAGTTCCCGGCGGATTACATCTGTGAAGCGGTTGACCAGACCCGCGGTTGGTTCTATACCCTCCATGCGATCAGCACCCTCCTGTTCGACACGGTGAGCTTCAAGAATGTAATTTGTCTTGGTCTGATCCTGGATGCGGATGGTTACAAGATGTCCAAGAGCCGGGGCAATATCGTCGATCCCTGGGATGTAATCGATGCCCATGGCGCGGATGCCTTCCGCTGGTTCCTGTATACCGCCACTCCCCCGGGGAACGAACGGCGCTTCTCGGTGGACATGGTCGGGGATGTGATCAAGAATTTTACGCTGACGCTCTGGAACGTCTACTCATTTTTCGTCACCTACGCCAACCTGGATGGCTGGAAGCCGACCGCCAAAGATGCCAAATTGGGCTACAGCGACCTGGACCGCTGGATCCTCTCTGAACTTAATGTTCTTGTCAGGGATGTGACCGCGGCCTATGATGCCTATGATGTCACCGGCGCCACGCGGCCGCTTGAGACGTTCGTTGAGCAGCTTTCAACCTGGTACCTGCGCCGCTCCCGCCGCCGATTCTGGAAATCCGAGTCGGATACGGATAAACGCGCCGCTTACGCGACCCTCTATACCACGCTGGTGACCCTGGCGAAATTGCTCGCCCCGGCAATGCCCTTCCTGGCCGAGGCGATCTACCAGAACCTTGTCCTCTCGGTAAACCCGAAGGCGCCCGAATCTGTCCACCTGGCCAATTGGCCGGAATATGATCCCAGGCTGATCGATGAGGGTCTTAACCGGGATATGGGCCTGGTGATGAAAATGGTCTCGCTCGGTCATTCTGCCCGCCAGAAAGCCAACCGCAAGGTCCGCCAACCGCTGGCCGAAGTGGCCTTCTCGGTGGGGAACCTCGAGGATTATCGCCCGATCGAAGTTTATGCGGAAGTGATCGCAGACGAGTTGAATGTAAAACTTGTCCGCATGCTGGATGCCGCCGGGGAGGCGGTCGCGTTTACGGTCAAGCCGTTACCGAAACAGCTCGGCCAGAAATATGGCAACAAATATCCGCCGATCTCCAAAGCGATCCTGGGAATGAACGCCGATGAGGTCGCCCGGACTCTGCTCGCAGGCCAGAATATTTCCGTGGATCTAGACGGGGAGACTTTCTCGATCCAGCCTGACGAGGTCGAGGTCCGTGCGCAGGCAAAAGCAGGGTTTGCGGTTGCCAACGACGGTCCCTACCTGGCTGCACTGGTCACAGAACTGACGCCGGGACTCATCCGGGAGGGCCTGGCCCGCGAATTCGTCCGCCGGGTGCAGGACTTACGCAAACAGGCCGATCTAAACGTGGCTGACCGGATCAAGCTGTATGTGAAGGCGACAGAGGAACTGAAGGCGGCGATCAAAGAACATAAGGATTACATCACCACTGAGACGCTGGCGATCGAACTGCGCTTCGCGGCCCCCCCGGCCGCCGCCATCAAGGTTGAGGATGCATTCGAGGGAGAGACGGTCACTGTCGGGTTGGTCAAAGCCTGAGCCATGTCTGGGCGAGAACGGTTTTCGTCCGCTTGCGCCCCCGAAGGGGGTCGCGCAGCATATCATACCCGAAGGGTACCCTGAAAGGGTACCGGCAGGTGGGCGGGCGTGGACAATGCTTGCCTGCACCTGTGGCGCAGGCACAGGTGGGAGCAGGAAAAACTCGAAGCCAGCCTGTCCCGGCGGTTCAGGCCGGGGAAAAATGCTCGAAAAGCCGCGCCGTACCCCAGCGTCCAGTGCACCCAAGAAGATGGCGGGGCCATCATTTTTGGCGAGAGAAACCGCCGATCTGAGTCTGGCGAAGGATGTTGCCTTGACAAAAGTATACTCAGAATCGGCAGGCTTGCAAGCCGTACAAAGCAATGGAGACGCGCAAAGTCGCAGTCCCGCAGTGCACCGTGGTTTCCGGTCAAATTGATTTAAATACTGGTGGCGAGGGAGGGCGACCCCGATGAGAAAGCTAAATACCCGAAAGTGACCGGGCCTGCCAAAACATCTCGAAAGGAGAAAGGTGGAATGGGCAGAAAAGGCCAGCGCACGGCAGGGATGGAAGAAGCACATCCATTCACGGGGATGAGCCAGGTGAATCCGAATGCGGCCGGGGTGGATATTGGGGCAGTGGAGATCGTGGTCTGCGTGTCGGGAGATGAGCATACACAGATCGTGAGAGCATTTGGGAACTACACGGTCGACCTGCAAGCGATCGGCAGGTGGCTGAAAGAATACCAGGTCGAGACGGTGGCGATGGAGAGCACGGGGGTGTACTGGATTCCGTTGTTTGAAGAGTTGGAGCGGCAAGGGTTTGAATGCCTGTTGATCAGTTCACGATCTTTGCGCAGGGTGGCGGGGAGAAAAAGCGACATCGAAGATGCGCAATGGATCCAGACCCTGCATAATTATGGACTACTGGAAAGTTCGTTCCGCCCGCAGGCAGAGTTGATTGCGTTGCGAACGTTGTTGCGACATCGCAGTCAATTGATAGAGCATCGTTCGCCGCATATTCAACACATGCAGAAGGCGCTGTTGCAGATGAACGTGCAATTGTCACAAGCGGTGAGTGATGTAACGGGCATCACAGGGCGTGCGATCATCTGGGCCATCCTGGCGGGAGAACGGGATCCAAAGAAGCTGGCAGCCTTGCGAGAGCCGGGCTGCAAAAAGAGTGCGGAGGAGATCGGGAAGGCATTGACCGGGACCTGGCGGGATGAGCATCTATTTGTTTTGAAACAGTCAATGGAGATGTATGTTTTTTATACCGAGCAGATCCAGGCATGTGACGATGAGGTAGAGCGGGTGTATGGGGAGACGCGCCCAGATTGGGATGGGGGCGATGTCCAGCCGTTGAGCGAACGCAAGCGGAACTCGCACAGTAAGAACAAGCCAAGCAACCCGGAGAGCATCCGCAAACACTTGCCTGCCCTGGCGGGCTAGGCCAGGGAAACGCATCAGTGGGGTGGACCTGAGTGTGGTGGACGGATTTGGGGTCTCACTGGCACAGACGGTGATCATGGAGTGCGGTTCAGATATGAGCCAATTTCCCAAAGACAAGCATTTCTGTTCGTGGCTGGGATTGGCGCCGAAGCACGAGATCTCGGGCGGAAAAGTGCTCAAGAACAAAACATTGAAGACGAAGAACCGCGCGGGACAAGCGTTTCGGACACTTGCACCGCACTGCGTTTGGTGCAGTGCAGGTGTGGCGGCGCACGCCATAGCGCGGGTGGTGTACCGGATGTTGAAGTACAAGGTGGAGTACGAGACGATCAGCGTGGAAGAGTACGAGAAGAAGTATGAGGAACAACAACTCAAATACATGAAGAAGAAGGCCGCAAAACTCGGCTACCAACTCGTGCAACTCGTTCCAGCCTGAGAGCGACGAGTTGGGATGAGAAAAGGCGTCCTCACACGGAGAACGCCTGCTTTGCATTAAATCGAGCTTGGGAAATTGGTTGCTTTTTGCGGTTTCGGCCTGAATTTGCGCGGATCAGCCTGCTTGGGCGAAGCTCAGTTGTCTTTTAATGATGACGGTTTCTGAGAACGCTTTGTTAGCCACCGTTTTTATTTTTCAGAAAGCCAATCTGATAAATGTTTCTTTACACGACTCAATCTTTCACTTGTAATTTGACCTATTGCGCCGAGAAGGATTTCCCCAGACACAACGGCTAAACGCCCGACTCGAATTACGCTTGTAACTTTTAATCCGCTTTCCCCAAAATCTTCATCGCTGTCATTCACAATCTCGTCAAACCCTGCAATGTATTGGCGAGTTTGTGACGAAATCATGCAAATCAGCCAATCGTCATATTCGCTAGGCAATTTACCCAATAATAGTGCGGGACGTAATTTGCCTTCTTCAAGGTCAGTTTGCGGAAAACGAAATACAACAACTTGCCCTGCTTGTTTCATGCAAAAACCACCCGTATATCAGAAATGTTATACAAAACAGGCTCATCTTCGATGTCACGCATTGCGGAAGATAACGATAAAGAAGCCCAATCTTGTTTTTCTTGTTGTTCTGCCTTCATCAACAAATATTGAACGAAGTCGAACAATTCTTCCTGAAAAGAATGGGGAAGTTTTTGTGCATATTGGTGGATTTTTTCATCAAGTGTCATGGCTTTTTTTACTCCATCATTTGCTAAATACTATGCGGTCTGCATTGATTTTACACCAATAGCGGAAAGATTTTGAAACTCTGTTGGAGGGAGGTGGCTAACGGTTGGTGTGAGCCGCGCCCACCCGCCCCCGCTAGCCAGACCTACCTGAACTACTGACACCTTGGCGGGCAAGGCATGTTAGTTTAAAGCGCAAGGGTGGGCGTCGGCTCCACACGATGTTAGGCCGCTTCCTGACTTTCAGGTGTACGCCCTGCCTTTCAACTGCTCTTACAGCCTTCGCTCGTGATAAGCCCCGTCCTTCGATTTCTAGGCTTCATAGCATACGTGCTAAGACGAACCCAATGGCGAGAAACCACACGAATACTACGAGCCACACTATGCGTCGCCATTGCCAAAGATGTCCTGCTGGCAAAGATTGAAAAGGCGCGAAGAAGAGCAGTGTATCAGTCAGACCGAACGACACGCCAATATAACATCCAAGTGTCGCAACTATACCAGGCGTGGCGAAATCCGATTTGGCCCATAAGGTGAATATAGTAAGCAGGATGAGCGATGGGGCCACACCAGCTAGCATAATCTTACCCATAGCAGGGCGCGCTTGGCTGTAGTTGAATCGAGATTGACGGACGTAAAAACTGCCCCCAAAAGCTGGGATGAAAGGACTGAAGGCGACAGCCAGAAGTGTGGCTATCATCAGGCCCGAGTCCCACAAGCGAAAAGCAAGTGGTAGCCGCAGCGCTCGGGCAGCCAACCAATACCCAATTGCGCGCACACTCATATAGATGGTCGTGATGATTACCCCCCAGAAAATGGTTGTGGGGTTTAGCGGTGCAAGTAGAGCTGATAGCGAAGTACTTTCCCAGAGCACCTCGCGCACTCGGCTGAGTGGCAGTAAGAAGAACCCCAAGAATAACATCACGCCAATGAGTGTCCAAATGCCGCTTGTGGCTGGCAACTCTTGCCTTTCCTGCTCGTTGGAAGGCAAATGTAGTATGAAAGTGCTAACTCCAATATGCGGAATCACCAACAACAGCTTGAACCAGTACCAGCCAAACTCACGGATTTGCTGAGACACCGGCCAAGAACGCAGACCTTGGGCGTGCGCCGCATTCCAAGAAGCCGAGTTATACCCATCCACATCAGTGGTAATGATTTTGTCACATCCCTGCTGAGGCAACCACACCAGCGCTTGGTCAGTTAATGCTTTGCCAATACCTTGCCCCTGATGTGGCGGGTCAACTACGGCCCAGTCAAGTATCCCCACTTTACGATTCCCTACACTCACTATCCTCAGAGTGAGAGCCCCGATAATTGTTCCAGTTGCGTCTTCAGCCACCAGCCCCTGTGGTGAGACAGTGGCGGCCATCAGAAGACCCATCGGTAGAGAAAAGGCACGCTTCCCAAGCTCGCGAACCAGGCTCAACTCTTCGAGATGTAAGTCACGAATGGTTACTGCATCCTTACCTACGGTCATTTTCTCAATCCTTCATCGCGACACTGATTTCAGTAAACTCGTTGACTAGTGGGAGGGTGATGGCGGCCTAACGTTGGCGTAACTGGCTCGCCGACTCTGGCAAGGTCAGCCAATTCAATTGTAGCCAAAATTGGCATTTCTCGCGCCGCTTACCAGAGCCGAAGGCGGTCAGGTGCAAGCGGTGGTTAGGTTTTGTTATGATGCTCCACGGTGATAACTATTTTTCCTCGGGCATGTCCTTCTCCAAGATACCGAAGCGCTTCAGCAGCCTCACTTAACGGATACCGTCTATCGACAACAGGGACGACTTTGCCCGTTTCCAGAAGCTCTTTGAGAATAACCAAATCTTTTTGGTCTATTTTCGCCGATACACCTCCCATTTTCTTGCCCCCGGTTTTTGACATCCATGATCCCAGGAGCATAGCCTGGAAGATTTGAGCCATGGAACCTCCGGCCATGACATAAATGCCCTGGGGAGTTAAGGCACGCTTATAATCTGAAAGCGGATGATATCCGTTAGCAGCAAGAATAAGGTCATACTGCTGCCCATTTTGGGTGAAATCTTCCCGCGTGTAATCAATGACCTGGTCTGCCCCAATCGAGCGCGCCTGGTCCAAATTCCTCGGGCTGCACACGGCTGTGACTTCAGCCCCGAACGATTTGGCTATCTGTACCGCAAACGTTCCCACCCCACCAGATGCCCCATTGATCAAAACTTTTTGCCCCGGATGAATTTGTCCTTCATCGCGCAGACCCTGCAGGGCAGTGAGAGCAGCCATTGGTACAGCCGCGGCTTCCTCAAACGATAGATTAGCCGGTTTCAGCGCCAATCTACTTTCAGGAGCACATCCATACTCGGCGAAACCGCCATGACCAATATCCCCAAAGACCTCATCGCCTAGCCGAAACTGATTGACGTTTTTGCCAACCGCTTCCACCCGACCTGCTATGTCAGCGCCGAGTCTCGTGTTTTTGGGTTTGAGCAGCCCCCCGCCCATTAGGCGAATCAAGAATATGTCCGCAGTCAGGAAATGCCAATCATATGCATTTACGGACGCCGCATGAATTTTTATCAAGACTTCATCGTCCTTGGGCGTAGGTTTTTCTACCTCTTTGAGCTGAACAACAGCTGGTGATCCGTATTCTGTGTATACAATTGCTTTCATAAGTATTTCTCCTGTATTGCTTTGATCGAGCGCTATGTTATTAAGGCTAACGCAAGTAGTCAGCATTGACAAAGTATGGCGATAGCATCGACGGC
>JBDRPT010000030.1:0-9003 GCA_043826785.1 Chloroflexota bacterium
GATCCAGGCGCACTCGGCTTCGGCGAAGGCCTGCACGAACCGCTCGGTTTGTTTCACTTGAATAAGGTGGTGCATCACGGTTGGGCCGCCGAAGCCGTTGGCGAACTGCTCGAGCAGGATGGGCGTGTTGCCGCGCCGACCGCGCGGCGAGCCGTTGAAGAGTGTCAGCCGGGCGGCTTCGTGCCGCCCGTGCGCCATACCGCCGGCATGAAGCTGGCGGTGCAGCCGGGTGGGTGGGCTGATGGACGTGCCAGCGATGGGCTCGAGGCGTCCGGGAAGTGGCAGCGGGCGACCGTTGGGGGTAGTTATCCGGGCGGCGACCTCGGCGGCGGATGTTTCTGTAGTCAGGCAGAACTCCAGGCGGGTCTTGAAGTTGAGCGCCGTCCGGCAGTAGACCGCGGTCACGATCTGCAGGTCGCGTTCATCGGTGGCCGCTTCCTTCTCGAGCAGCAGCCCCAGGCGCGGATAGCGGGCGTAGCGTTTGAGGTGATGGGCCTCGCCGTGGTCGACCACCATATAAGGATGGATCAGCGGCAAGTGCTTGTCGTTGGCCATCTTGAGCAGGGCGGCCGGGAAACCCATTTTCAGCGGGGCGGCCCACAGGGTGAAGTCGGATTGGATGACCGCCCGGCCCATCTCCAGCGAAGCATCGCGGTTGACGCATTCGCCGGGGGTCTTGACCCAGCAGCCCCAGCACCCGACGCAGTAGCGCAGCGGCATATCGCGCAGGTCGAGGCGGGTGACGGTATGGTCTTCGCCTTCCAACCCAGATTGGACCTGCGTCAGGTAGGTGTCGAACGGGGAAGATACAGGGTTGCCATTCAGGATGGTGATGTTCATTTTGATCTACTTTCCAGAACTGAAGGAATAACGGATGGCGGCCTTCGAGCAGTTGTCCACGCAGGTGCCGCACAGGATGCATTCGCTATTTTCCATCTTGCTGGCCTGGACCATGGCATTGACATCCAGGCTCAGCGGACAGTTGCCGGTGCATTTCTTGCAGTCGGCGCAGGCTGAGGCGTCGGCCTTGAGCCGCAGGGACGGCCAGCCGAAGCGGTTGCGGATCCAGCGGCCGATGATCATAAAAGGAGCCATCCAGCAGATGGTGTGGCAGCCGGCCCGGCGTCCGAGTACGACCGCCAGCCCAACGAACAGACCGATGACAATATAGTAGATGATATAGGCGAACAGGATCGGCCGGTCGGGGGTTCCGGCCACCGAGATGCCGTTCTGGGTGTGCAGGAGCAGGTCCACCGAGTGGTACCCGCCAGCCTGGACAGCCAGCCAGACGATCAGGCTGAGCCACGGGATCCAGACCGCCCACTTGATCCAGTCGAGCCTGCGCCCATTGACTGGCTTGTTGTTGACCGGCTCGACGATCTCCTGCATCCCACTGCCGGGGCAGACCCAGCCGCACCAGGCCCGGCCGAGAAAGAGAGAGGAGACGAACATTAATCCGAACATGACCAGGCTGCCGTTGACGATCCCATTCATCGCCCCGTCGATGATCACGTAAGGCGAGAGGAAGTTCATCGTCACCGGGAAGGACAGGAATGCCAGGATGACCAACGCTTTGCGGACGCGCTGGCGGAGGGGAAGTTGACGGTTCATTTCTGTGGGACCTTTCCGGCCTTGATCTGCTTGATCACGCTCTCGGCCCATTCCAGGTTGGCTCGCATCGAGCGGATGCCGTTGTCGAGGGTCAGCATCCAGAAGAAGTGCTCGCGCGGCGAATGGATCTCTTGTTGGTAGGGCCCGACCTGGGCCGGGACCTGGTCGTACTTGGACAGGATGGCGCCCATGATGGCCGCAAAGCCCTCGAACTTGGCCAGGATCTGCTTGTCTGAAAGTTGCCCGGCGAAGAAGACCTGGATCAGCGGAGCGCTGCGCGGCTCGTCTAACGGGGGTGGCCCGGCCAGCCAGTTCAGCAGTTCTGCCCGCCCGGCCTCGGTGATGTGGTAGACCTTGCGGTCGGGACGGTCGGCCTGAGCAACCTTTTCCATCTCGGCGAAGCTCTGTTTGGTCAGCCGGGCCAGGGTGCGGTAGATCTGGCTCTGGTCGGCCGGCCAGAAGTGGCGGATCGAAGTATCGAAGATCTTCTTCAGGTCGTAGCCGGTGTAGGGGTGGTAGTTGAGAAAACCCAGGATGGCAAATTCGAGAGACATAGTAGACACTCCTTATATAGGATAGATATAATATATTATACGTCATATAGTAACATTGGTTGCACAATTGGTCAATCCTTGCTGAAGAGACGGTATAATCACGCCTGATCGGAGACAGTATGTTCATAGACCAGGCAGAAGTTTACGTGAGGTCCGGAAAAGGCGGCGATGGGATGGTCCATTTCCGCCGTGAGAAATATGTCCCGCGCGGCGGACCCGATGGCGGCGATGGCGGGCGCGGCGGCGATGTCATTTTCGAGGTCAAGGCGATCTTGAATACGCTGGTGGCGTTCCGGCACACCATGCGCTATATCGCCGCGGATGGCAAGCCCGGGGGCACGAACAACAAATATGGCAAGTCCGCCGCCGACCTGGTCGTGTCTGTCCCCCCGGGGACGATGGTTTACGATGCCAAATCCGGCGACCTGCTCGGCGACCTGACCCAGCCTGGCGAGCAATTGTCGATCTGCAAGGGCGGGCGTGGCGGGCGCGGCAACACCCACTTCAAGAGTTCGACCAACCAGGCGCCGCGTACCGCCGAGCGCGGCGAGCCGGGCGAGGAGAAACGCCTGCGACTGGAATTGAAATTAATCGCCGACATCGGCATCGTCGGCGTGCCCAATGCAGGCAAGTCTACGTTGCTCTCGGTGCTGACCAATGCCACGCCCAAGATCGCCGCCTATCCCTTCACCACCCTCGAACCGAACCTGGGGGTGGCCGCGGTCGATGAGGAGACGGATGTCGTCCTGGCAGACATCCCGGGCTTGATCGAAGGGGCCAGCCAGGGGGCGGGGCTGGGCTTCGAATTCCTGCGTCACATTCAGCGGACCCGGGTGCTGGTCCACCTGCTCGACGGTCTCGCCGCCGACCCGCTGGCAGATTTCTCGCAGATCAACTCCGAGATGGCGCTCTTTGACCCGGCCTTGGGCACCAAGCCGCAGGTCGTGGCGGTCAACAAAGCCGACCAGCCTGAGGTCCAGGCTCGCTGGGCGCAGCTCCAGAAGCAGTTCAAAAAGAAGAAAGTCGATGTGGTCCTTGTTTCTGCGATGGCGCGCACGGGCGTGCGCGAATTGCTGCTCGAAGCCGCGGCAAAGCTGGCTGAGACGCCCGCCCGGGAGGACATCACCACGGAGATGCCGGTGTACCGCCCGGCCGAGGATCCGCGCGCCTTCAAGGTCAGCCGCGACCCGGACGGCGGCTGGCGGGTGGCAGGCGCGGCGATCGAGCGCGCCGCGGTGATGACCTACTGGCAGCACGATGGCTCGGTGCGCCGCTTCCAGAAATTGATGGAGCGCCTGGGCGTGGACAAGCGCCTGCATGAGGCGGGTGCCGAGGAGGGCGATACCGTCTGCATCGGGGAGTATGAGTTGGAGTATAAGGAGTGAGAAAGCGGAGCTGGAGAAAGAAAATTCCAGCGCCGTTTGTTATCCCAGTATTTTCGTGATTTTGTTGCTGCCCTCTTGGATCGTATCCCCCAGGTAGATCCCCGGCACCAGCTCTTTCAGTTCCGGTTGGCTGACGAATGCCAGCCCCCCGAAGGTGATGGCGGTTTTGTCCTTCGTCTGCTGGAGCCACTGCGGCCATTGGCCCAGTTTGCGGGCCGTCTCGGTGCGCATAGCTACCAGGACCACAACGGACGGCTCGTGGCTGCGGGCTGCCGCAAACTATCGCTATCATTGGCAGTCATTGGAGGCTATAGTGGAGGTTATCGTCATTGGGGCAGGGATCGGTGGGATCGCCGCGGCCGCCCGGCTGGCCAAAGCCGGGTACAGGGTCACGGTCTTCGAGAAAGGGTCCCGCCCGGGCGGGAGGGTCGATTTACTTCAGAAGGACGGCTATCGCTTCGACAGCGGTGCGACCCTGTTGCTGATGCCGGAGGTCTTCGCTGAAACGTATGCCGCCTTGGGGGAGCGGATGGAGGCGCAGCTCGAACTTGTCCGCCTTGACCCGACCTACCGGGTCCACTTCCACGACCAGACCAGCCTCGACCTGACAGGTGTTCTGCCGGAGCTGCGGGCCCAATTGGAGGCGATCGAACCGGGCTCGTTTGGACGTTTCCTCGAGTTCATCGCCGAAGGGCAGCGCCATTACCAGCTCTCGCTGGAGAAGTTCGTCGGCCGGAACTTCACCTCCCTGGGGGAATATTTTTCGCTCAAGAACCTGCTGCTGTTGTTCCAGATGAAAGCGCTGGTCAAGCATGCCGCCAATACCGCCAGATATTTCCGTGACCCACGCCTGCAGGCGGCCTTCTCCTTCCAGAACATGTACCTCGGCCTCAGCCCGTATGATGCCCCGGCGACTTTCTCCCTGTTGCAGTACACCGAACTCGCCACTGGGGTCTGGTTCCCGAAGGGAGGCCTCTACCGGACGATCGAATCGCTGGCCGAGATCGCGACCGGGTTGGGGGTCCGCTTCGAGTACGGGACGCCGGTCGCGCGGATCGAGGTCAGCGCCGGTCGCGTCGAAGGCGTGACGCTTGCCGACGGGACGACCGTCCGGGCGGACCTGGTGGTCGCCAACGCCGACCTGCCCTACGTCTACGCCGAGCTGTTGCCGGATGACGGTAGCGCAGCCAGGCTCCTGCGCAGGAAATTCACCTCGTCGGCCTTGATGTTCTACTGGGGCGTCGAGGGCGAGAAGTCTGCCCAGCTTCTGCACCACAATGTCTTCCTGGCAGATGACGAGTACCGGGCCTCCTTCGAAAAGATCTTCGCCGGCCGGACCCTGCCCGAGTCGCCGTCGTTCTACGTCAATGCCCCGGCGCGCACCGATCCGGGTTTTGCGCCCCCGGATGGTGATGCGCTGATGGTGCTTGTCCCGGTTGGGCATATAGATGAGGCCACTCCGCAAGACTGGAGCGCACTGCGGGCGCGTGCCCGCCGGACGGTGATCGACAGGCTGGAGGCACTGGGCGTGAAGGACCTGGGCAGGCGCATCGTTCTGGAAGAGACGCTGGGGCCGTCCGAGTACCTGGGCCAACTCAACCTTGCCAAGGGTTCGGCATTCGGGTTGAGCCATCAGTTCCTGCAGGTGGGTTACTTGAGACCCCATAACCGCCACCCGCGCTACAAGAACCTGTATTTCGCCGGGGCCAGCACCCACCCCGGCACCGGTCTGCCGATGGTGTTGCTCTCGGCCAAACTGACCGTCGAGCGCATTCTCAAGGAGCAGGGTCGCTGAATCCCCGCCACGGACCCTGCCAGCAAGCCTGGCCGCCGTCCTGCCGTTGGATCGATCCCGGAGCCGTCCGATGACCGCCCACGCCGCCAGCCCCTGGGAATCGCACCTGCTGACCCTGGCTCACGCCGGCCTGGATGATGATCCCGGTTCTTCCCTGGAGGCAATGGACAGCCGTTTGCTGACGCGCGCCTACCGGGCTTGTGAGACGATCACACGCGAGCACAGCCGGACCTTCAGCCTGGCCTCCGCCTTCCTGCCGGCCAGGAAGCGCCGGGCGGCGCGGGCGCTGTATGCCTTCTGCCGCACCAGCGATGACATGGTCGACCGCAACGTAACCGCCGACCCTGTCCGGGCACTGAAGTCCTGGCGGCTGCGCCTCCTTGCCGGGCGCCCACCGGGGGAGCATCCCGTCGCGATGGCCTGGGCGGATACACGCCTGAGATCCGCCATCCCGGCCGTGTACGCCGAGCAGCTCCTGGATGGTTTGGCCACCGACCTGACCAGGTCTCGCTACCAGAGCTTCACTGAACTGGCGGTCTACGCCTATGGCGTTGCCTCCACGGTGGGCCTGATGGCGATGCATATCATCGGTTTCTCCGGCCCGGAAGCGATCCCCTACGCCGTCAGGCTGGGCGTGGCCCTGCAGTTGACCAACATCCTGCGTGACGTGGGCGAGGACTGGCGCCAGGGGCGCCTTTACCTGCCCCAGGAGGAACTCGAGCGCTTTGGCCTGACCGAGGCGGACATTGCCGCCGGGGTCGTGACCCCCGCCTGGCGGGACTTTATGCGCTTCCAGATCGAACGGACGCGCCGGTTGTATCGCCAGGCCTGGCCGGGGGTTGCCATGCTCGCCCGCGACGGCCGCTTTGCCATCGCCGCCGCCGCTGGCCTGTACCTTGCCATCCTGGATCAGATCGAAAAGAACGATTACGATGTCTTCTCCAGGCGTGCCTATTTGGGCAGGTGGGCGAGGCTTTGCCGACTCGCGGGGATCTGGCTCAAGGTCCGCGAGCTGGGCGACGGGACTGCCTGACCAGGTGGCCTCGATGGTGAACCAAAACAGGACCTCGGAAAGATTTTTTGGTGTATAAACAGTAGTATGGAAATTGTCTTCTGGAGCCTGGTCTCCTTCCTGAGCGGTTCGCTGCCGTTTTCGGTCTGGGTCGGCAGGCTCGTCCTGCGCAAGGACATCCGCGACTACGGGGACGGCAACCCGGGCATGACCAACGTGCTGCGCGCCGGGGGCAAGGCCTGGGGCATCGTCGCCATGCTCCTGGATGGATTCAAAGGCGCCATCCCGGTCGGGCTGGCCCGCTGGGTTGTCGGCATCGAAGGCTGGGAGATGATCCCGGTCGCGCTTGCGCCGGTCCTCGGGCACGCCTTCTCCCCGTTCCTGAAGTTCCGCGGTGGCAAGGCCGTGGCGGTCACCTTCGGGGTCTGGACCGGGTTGACCTTCTGGCAGGCGCCAAACCTGCTGGGCGTCAGCCTGGCGCTGGGGCTGGCGATCACCGCCGCGGACGCCTGGCCGGTGCTGGTCGCCATGCTGGCGCTGCTGGCTTACCTGCTGCGCGGCGCGGTCCCGGATTGGATGCTCGCAATGTGGGCAGGCAACCTGGTCATTCTGCTCTGGAAACACCGCCATGAACTGCGCCGCCCCCCGCGCCTGCGCCCATGGCTGCGGCGCCTGTTCCGCCTCCCATGACCCTCGAACAATTCCTTGTACTCCAGCAGTGGAGCATCATCGCCTTCCTGGGCGTGCTCCTGCTCATCTCGTTTGCCAACCTGGCCGGCATGCGCCGGCTGGGAACCGCCGCGCCGGGGCAGGGGACGCCGCCGGTATCTGTGCTCGTCCCGGCGCGCGACGAGGCCGGCAATATCGAGGCCTGCGTCCGCTCGCTGCTGGCCCAGGAGTATCCTGATTACGAGCTGATCGTCCTGGACGACGAGTCAAAGGATGCCACCGCCGAAATCCTCGCCCGCCTGGCGGCTGAGGCGCCGCCTCTGCGGGTGTTGCCCGGCCGGCCGCTCCCGCCGGGTTGGGTCGGCAAGAACTGGGCCTGTCACCAACTGGCCCAGGCGGCAAGTGGGGCGTACCTGCTCTTTACCGACGCCGACACCGTCCATCACCCGGCCATGCTCGCCGATACCATCGCCCTGGCGCAATCGACCCGGGCTGATTTCCTCAGCGCCATCCCCGCCCAGCAGGCGGTCACCTGGGCCGAGCGGCTGGCCGTGCCGATGATCCCCTGGATGGAACATACCATCGTCCCGGTGGCGCTGATGCGGCGCTGGCCGTACCCTCTGCTGGCCAACGCCAACGGACAGTTCATCCTCTTCCGCCGCGAGGCGTATGCCCTGACCGGGGGTCACGCCGCGGTGCGCAGCTCGGTCATCGAGGACTTCGCCCTGTCGCGGCGGGTCAAACGCCATGGCCTGCGCTGGGACCTGGTCGACGCCTCCGCCCGGGTGCGGACGCGCATGTACCCGGGCTGGTCCCAGGTCTGGGACGGCTTCAGCAAGAACCTGTTCGCCGCCTTCGGCTACAACCTGGCGGTCTTCGCTTTCATCTGGTTGTGGATGCTCTATGTCGCCTGGGCGCCGCTGGCCTGGATCCTGCTGGCCCTGCTCTGCCGCCCGCTCCCGGGTGTTTCCTTGCCGCTGGCCGCGCTGTCGCTGGGCATGCAAGTGGTCCTGTGGGCGATCCCGAACCTGCGCTTCCGCCTGCCGCTGGGGCAAGCGCTGTTGTTCCCGCTGACGGTTACGCTCTTCGCCGCAATCGCCGCCCGCTCGGCCTACCGTCACCTGGCCCGCAAACCGGTCTCCTGGAAGGGCAGGCGGCTGTAGGGGGGCGGAGGCGGGGTTCTCGAAGCCCTTATCTGAGGAAACTGTAGGTTGCATTTGGCTGAAAAAGCAATATAATTGTGTCTATACAGATCATCCCCATCGAGGAGGGACACAGGATGAAACCCGGAAAACCCCACTTGAAGGTCATACTCAGCGCAGCCAGCCTGGCCCTGGCGCTGCTCCTGGCGTTCCCGGTGCTGGCCGATTACCCTTCGTCTCCGCTCAGGGATTACCTCGGCCCGATCCGTGATGTAACGATCTGGAACTGGGAGCGACGGGTCTGCCACTACCTGGCGGTCTACGACGACCCCAATCCCGGATACTACGCCTGCACGCTGGAGCTGTACTACCCTCCCTCGAGCTCCTGCCCGGCGACGGGCAGTGTGGCCGGGTTCTTCAACCCGGGGTCCTGTGGCGCCAGTTGGCCGGGGACTTGTGGGTCCCTGCCGTATCCATGTGCGATCAGCCTGAACTCCTCGATTGAAAGCTGCAGCTCCGGGCAGACAGGCTGCACCAGCACGCCCGCGACGATCACCCACCCACCGGCGACGGTCTCGGGGTCGGTGGGTTGCGCCCAGCCGGGGAGCGCGGGCTGGTGCGCCGGCGGGGCTGCCCTCGGCCTGAGCGGGAGCGACACTTCGACAAGCTCAGTGCGATGACCGTTGACCGGTTACAGCATCACCCAGTTGGAGGGCACCCGCAATGGCGTAGACTTCGCCTGTACGGGGGCATCCTGCTCGGTGTCACTCGTCGAGGGGCTGAACGACTTCAACTTCTGGGCGCACTCGACCTGGGGCGACACCTCGTTGATGGG
>JBDRPT010000031.1:0-35547 GCA_043826785.1 Chloroflexota bacterium
CCAGATTCCGATCGATTTCGACCACCAATTCCGATGTTATCCAAAAAGTGGCCGATTTGCGCCGGAATCACTGGCCGATTTGTTCCAGAATCGGTGGCCGATTTACATCGGATTCACTGGCCGATTTGCACCGGATTTTGCACCCTGCTCCTGGCGGCTTGCACCCCGGACCCGGTGCCTGCCGCAGTCCCGGCAAGCCCTACCGAACCGCAATCGGTGATGACCGAAGCGTCCCCGCAACAGACAAATAACCCTGCTGCGACAGAAACCGGGGCGACCGTGGATGATGATGGTGGTGTCAGCTTTAGCAATGACGTTTTACCCATCCTGCAGAATAATTGTATCCGCTGCCACGGCGACTCACGGACCTATGCAGGACTGCGCCTGAATTCCTTTGCAGGCATCCTGGCGGGTTCAGAAAACGGAGCGGTTATTCTCCCCGGGGATGCCCCCAATAGTCGCCTGATCCAATTGATCACCGCAGGGGAGATGCCCAGACAAGGGTCGCCTCTGGCAGACGAGGAGATCCAACTGATCAGCAATTGGATCAGCCAGGGAGCGGTGGATGATTAGTCCCGTCTGGATAAATCTGGCTCAGGTATTTAAATGACATTATCACACCAGGAACGCAGGCAGCTTTAGACGATCAGACGGTGGAAAGAATAAATCCAAATAACTCCTCCCGAAGTGTAGATTCGGGAGGAGTTATTTTTTCTTCTGTCATGATAGGGTTCTACGCGGGGGTATACGGCAGGGATGATCGCGAAACCTTCTCCAGCGGGTAGACATCTTCGAGATCGTATGCCCGGATACCCAGCTTGTACGCTTCCGCAACCTCGGTCATCTTATAAGGATCCTTGTGCGGTCCATGGATTTGCCGGAATGGATGGCCGCCGCGGAAATGGACTTCCATTGCCAGAGGCAAGTTCTCTTCGATCAGAGCTGACTGGCCGGTCACATCTAGCGCGGCCTGGTCAACGGCGACGATGTCGTCAGACCCGAAAATGCCAGCATCGGGCAGGATGGGCATTGTGGTGAACCCAAAACAATCGCACAGCGGGGTCATCTGGGTGGCGAGGTTGAGATGGATGCCTTTACCCGGGTCGAAGGTTGAAAGGGCTGCGTTCGTGGCGATTGCACAGGCTTCCATGAAGGTGTGAAAGTTAACCGGGTCGATTTTCAGGCTTCCCGGTGGCGCAACCTCCAGGCAGCGGCCACACTGGTTGCATTGCTCGATGTGCATGTGCAGGTGACCGGGGCGTTCTTTGTCCTCGACGAGCGCCTCGAACGGGCAGGCGGCGCAGATCTTCTGGCGCGTGTCTGCATCCGGGCATTTTTCCGGGAACCAGTACGGGTCGAAATGCATGGCGTCATGCATCTGACCACGGGTTTCGCCTGCCATGCAGCCGAGGGCGATATTCTTGATTGCCCCGCCGAATCCGCAGGTGGGATGTCCTTTCAGATGGGCGAAGTTCACCAAAAAGGTGGCATCTTTGATGAACCCGGCGACCTTCCAGGTCTGGATGTTTTTATAGGGCTGGTCAAACTCGTAGTAATACTTTTCATCTGGTCCGGCAACTGGATATACCGGGCAGCCGAGCACTTCGGGGGAATAGCCTCGTTGTTCAGCGTTGGTCGTGTCCCATGAGACATCGGCGACGAACGGTTTCCCGCCACCTTCTTTGACCGCCTCAACTACGCGGCGGACGAACACCGGGTGGATGGTCGAGTACCCGATATTGTTTGAAGTATGCATTTTGATCACAACCCGCTCATCCTTGACCCGCTCGCGCAGTTGGAGCTTCTCCAGAATCAAATCAAGTTTTGCCGGGAGGGTTTCTTTGGCTAGAAGTTGTGACTGCCGGGCGGATCCAAAATATACTTTACTGGACATATGGCTCCTGACGATATAGGTATGAAACCATTATATACCCAACGGTCCGAAGCAACCCCGGGGATCGGACGATAAGAGCTTATTTCTAAAAATAACACCCCGGTAATTGCTTGCCGGGGTGTCTTGATCAGAATTTATCAGCCTGAGGCTTTCTTTTCATTGGGGTTGGCTCCCGAGCTACGGACATTGATCAGCCTCTTGAGGACATCGAACCAGAACGGCGCTCCCTGGGCAGCCGCGGCGCTGGTCATCAATATCCCGGCGATCTTTCCCAACCATCCGCCTATCCCCTGGGGCAGATTCACGAACGATTGGCAGGCGATGACTTTACCGTCGGAGTCCTGTTCCGGGATACCCCAGACCTGATCTGCTCCGGGAATCAATGCGCAGAGCAGCTCGCCCCGCTCACCGGTTGGAGCGGCCTCGATTGGTTCCAGGTCCCATCCGAAGGGGATGTTCAGGGCGTCCAACTCTGCCTGGAGGGCGGTAACGATTTCCCCGGGCTGGGCGGGATCGGTTGTCAACTCTCTCGTATCCAGGATGAATTGGTCGGCGTTCTGCACCAGGGCCTGGCGCAGGGTCGGCTCCCGCCACAGGGAGGAGGCAAGTTGGATGGAATCGACATTCAGCAGCAGGGCAAGCGCGAGACCGATGAGAAAGGATGTCAACTGGGCTTTGCGTTTGTACCAGCCCGAGAGCCGGTCCATCGAATTATTGAACCATGTCTCGACTTGTTTGCGCGCATAGGCGAGAGCCCGTTCTTTCTCGAAGATGTATTCCTCTGTGCCGGTGATCAGGGTCCGTAACGATTCGGAGAGTTTAGGATTGGTGGTTTCGAGCGCCAGGATTCCCACGCGGAGCTTGCGCAGGGTCTGTTCACGGGGTGGGGTCCCGCCCGGATCCCCGGAGGGGAGTTGAAGGATCTTGCGATAATATTCGTTGATCACATTCCAGACCGCATGATCGACTTTCTCTTTCAACTCGGGGTATGTAGCGGAAAAACGGTCAAGTTCCGCTTTAACGCTATCGACCATGGCCTCGCTCAGATCGGAGAGGGCGACGTTTCGGGCGACTCTACGTATGGATTTCAATTCTTCGGAGGCGTCGTGCTTCTGTTCTGCGCTTAGTTTGAGCAACCCGGGTTGATTGATGTCAGCTATGAGGATATTAAAAACCTCATCAATGGGCTTTTGGTCCTCTCCAGCTTTCATCACCAGATCGAAAACAACCATAGCGAAGTCATTTGCTGGAATGTAAGACGGTATGTTATCCAGGATCAGTGGGCGCTTGAACACCCTCCGGAAGAGGTTACCAAACCAGGCGGAAAACCGTTCCCACCAATTCATCTGTTTCGAGAGCGAGCGGACGATCTGGTGGTCATAGAACTGTTCCGTCAGGGTGTTGTCGGACAGCAACTTGCGGATGGCTGTCTTCAAGTCATTGGAACGCCAGTTGAGCAAGTTGGCGATCCATTCCTGGAATTGCATTGCAGCCAGGCTGATGACCAACCACATGAACACCAATCCAACCGCGACTTCTAGAATCTCTTGTAAATACATATGTCCTCCTCAGTTGCATTTCGTGGCAAGGTCGCACTTGAACGTGGAGATATGCGACCTTTTATTGAACGGCGATATGGGTGAAGAACCCAAATGGAGCTTTAAATCTACCCGAACTCAGAGTTCTTTGTGCTCGCCCAGGACGCAAATAATCTGAGATATGCTAAATTTCATGGCTTGCTCTGCCATAACAGATGTGATTTAAAACGGCCAAAAAACCGGCATAGCAAGCAAAACCACCACGAGTACCACCAAAGTCAACGGCAGACCGACCTTGATGTAATCGCTGAACTTATACCCCCCCGGTCCCATCACGAGTAGATTGGCGGAGTGCCCCACTGGACTGAGAAAAGCCGCCGAAGCAGAGATAGCCACAGTCATCATCAATGGGTATGGAGAGATACCCATATCAGCCGCTGTATTGAGAGCTACAGGCGCTAAGAGGACGGCAACCGCCGGGTTGGGCATCACCTGGGAAGCCAGGGCTGCCAGGATGAAAAGACCCGCCATCACAGCGAGCGGGCCAAATCCTCCAACAAGGGATACTACTCCATCTGCAAGGTGCTGCGCGGCACCTGTTTTTTGCATGGCAATGCCTAGGGGCAGCATCCCGGCAATCAGGAAGACAGCTTTCAGCTGGATGGCGCGGTAAGCCTCTTCCATCGTCAGGCAGCCGGTCAACACCATCAATACCACTCCGGCAATCGCAGCGATCGCAATATGAAGCCAACCCAAGATTACCGAACTTAACACACCGGCCATGATCAACACTGCAATCGGCGCTTTTTTGAGCCGAGGAGATTCTTGGGCGGCTTCGCTGAGCACCAGAAAATCGGGGTCGCTACCCAACAGCTGAGATTTTTCGCGCGGGCCATAAAGCAGCAAAGCATCACCAAATTGCAAGGCCATATCCCTGAGATTGGAGCGGTATGCCCGGCCGCCGCGCCAGATGGCCAGCACGTTCAGGCCGTACTTTGCCCGGAAATGCAGTTCCCGCAAGGTTTTGCCTACCAGGGTTGTGAAGGGAGACAAAACCACCTGTACCAGGCCCACTCCTTCAGATTCTAAGGTTTCGAGGTCAGGCAGGGATTGTTCTTCAACCTGTAGATTTTGGAAACCCTCGACGGTAGCCAGGTCTTCCCGTCTCCCTTTGATCAATAGTAAATCCTCAGCCAGCAAGGGCTGATCTGGGTCAGGCATGAGACGCAGGCTGCCCTGCCGGATGATCCCCATTACCCCCAGGCCAAAGGCATCCCCAAGACGGCTTTCGGTGAGGGTTTTACCCACCAAAGATGAATTTTGAAGCAAGCGCACCATCATCAATCTATCTTCGAGGTGGTAAACCCCGGTATCGAGAGGTATAAAAGTCAAGAAATTGTCGAAAGCACTGAGAGCTTCAAGTTGATCGCCGGAACCATGTGCCAGCAGCGTATCCCCGGCTTGCAGGGCTATTACTTCCAGGTTAGTCCGCCAGATAGTTGCGCCGCGGCGGATGGCAAGCACGATCACTCCAAAACGACGCCTGAAATCGATCTGGCGCAAGGTCTGGCCAATCAGCGGTGAATCGCCCGAAAGTTCAAATTCGACCATCTTGATCTCGCTGGAGGTGAGCTGTTCCACTGCGAGGTGTTCATCTTCAAGCACCAAATGCTGACGGCCTAAGATTTCTTGGAGTTGGTCGGTCCGGCCTTCCACCAACAGACGGTCGCCTGGTTTGAGAACGGCATCTGGCCCGGGAGAAAGCTGCGTGCTCTCTCCCCGCAGGATGGCAATCACATTCAATCCCAGTGCAGCCCCCAAGCGGCTTTCGACCAGATTCTTCCCGATCAGCGCGGAATCCGCTGGGACCTGAACCACCAACATGCGGTCATGCAGCGCGTATAAATCTCGCGAATCGTTCGCAGAAGAATATTCCTGGGTTATATCCCTGGCTGGGAGAAGCCGCCTTCCTACGATGACCATGAAGAGGATCCCTGCCAGCATGACGACCACACCAATCGGGGTAAAATCGAACATTTTGAAGGGCTCCAGGCCTGCATCCCGTAAAGCTTCGCTGATCAGGATGTTGGGCGGAGTGCCAATCAGGGTAATCAGGCCGCCGAGAAGCGCAGCAAAAGCCAGGGGCATGAGTAACTTGGAAGGAGGACGTTTGGTGCGCCGGGCGATGTCGATAACTACCGGCAAAAATAAGGACGCTACACCGATATCGTTCATGAAACCGGATAGGGATCCCACTGTGAGCATGATGACAGCCAATAATCTGCTCTCACTTTTTCCGACCAGACGGAGCATCCAACTCCCGATCAGCCTGGCTACCCCGGTGCGTGAGAGCGCGCCGCTTAAAATCAGTACCGCCCAAACCGTTACCACCGCGGGATTGCTGAACCCGGAGAGCGCCTCCGCAGGGGTCACCAGGCCGGTCAGCGCCAAGCTGACCAAGACCAGCAAAGCGACCACATCCACCCGAACGCGCTCGGTGATGAATAGCACGACTGCCAGGAGCAGAATTCCAAGTACAGTGATGATTTCCAGCGACATTGAATATTCCTACTTATAATTATACATGTTAGCTATCGCCTTCGCTATTTTCGAGACCCTGATCTTGAAGGTACGGAAGGCAACTGGCAAGGATGGTTCTCCCGGGTTAATGTTGTTTCATGCAGGCCATCCAGCACAGTCCGTTGACCGTGCGGGAATCCACGACTGGTTTACGGGGATCGACTGCCGTGCCCGGGAAAACCAGGTAAGCTGGAAGAGGTTGAGTCTTACTGTGTGCTGCGCAAATATTTGAACCCAAAGCACCGTTTGGCTCTTGATTTCCGGTCAATTCAATTCAGAAATATATGCGAGGAGCAGTAGTTGGTGGGTAGGGGGCTGGCGACGGATGTCACTCGAGCGACTCGAGCAAGGCCGGTAGGTCGCTGAGGCTGGAGATGACCGCCTGGGGTTGGATCATCAACTCGCCATCCGAGGGGAACACAGCCCGGCGGGTGATCCAAATGCTGTAGATGCCGAGCCGGTTAGCCCCAAGCACGTCCGCATCCAGCCTGTCACCGACCATGGCGCCTGCTGCCGGGAGGATCCCAAAATGAGTCAACGCCCGCTGGAAAATTAGGCCATCCGGTTTGCGCATCCCGATAGCTGCGCTTGTGATAATGAATTCAAAATAAGGGCGCAAACCATGCTGGTCGATGATCTGTTGCACATTCTTGTCGTCTGACGTATTGGAGATCAGCCCGAGCCGGTAGCCCCTGGCGCGCAATTCTGCCAACACCGGGAGGGCATCGGCTTCGAGGTGCCAGTTCTGCTGTGTGGTTGCATAATGCGCTTCCAGGGCGGCGCGTAATACCTCATCCGGGACCTGGGTGTGGCCTTTCCCGGCGAGCAGGTCCTTGAGGGCGCGGAAGGCGGTCTGCTCGTAGATATCTTCCAGATCATCACCGTAGTAGTAATCAGCCAGGTTGGAATGGGTCTTGAAAAAATTCTCCTTATCGGTCTCGATTCCGGCCTGCTTGAGGACATCGAACAGGGCTTTCCCAGCCTGCTCGAAGATCGGCGGCCAGGGGTCGCGGTCATACACAAGGGTGCTGCCAAGATCAAATAAGACTACTTGAATTCGCATATCTACTCTGTCCATGGTTACTTTGTGAACAGGCTGAGCACATTCGAGGCAAGGATCATTGCGAGCAGAACCCAGGTGAGGGTCACCGTCCCGGAACTGGCGCTGGGGAAGAGGAGAATCGATGCCAGGATGATCGCGGCGAAGGCGATCGCCTGGCGGGAAAGTTTACTCTTGAGCATAGCTTATTTCCATATGAAAACCGCTAGAAGGGTGAGCAGGCTGATCAGAGAGACCAGGACGACAGTGTATCCGATGAGGGCGCGCAGCACCTCGCCTTCCTTCCCGGCCATCCCGGCTGTGCTGGCGCCGACGACAACTTTGGTGGGCGCAGCGACCGAAGCGAGGGCGGCACCGGCGGTCTGTCCGGCCAGGATGATCGGCACGCTGTAGGCGAGCAGTTCCGCCGTGCGCATCTGCAGGGCGGCAAAGACTACATTCGAATTTGTGTTCGAACCGGTCATGAACGCGCCGACAGCACCGATCCAGGGCGCGACGAGCGGGAAGGCAGCCCCGACCACGTCCGCCAACCCCTGGGCGATGGCCTCTGTCATCCCGGACTGTTGCATCAGGACTGCCATGGCGACCATCTCGGCGATGCTCAGGCTGGATGCCAGCACGCTCTTAAGCGTCCCGTTAAGGATGCGTTTGGCGGCTCCGTTCTTGTACAACCCGGCGCGTTTATAAAGCAGGAACGCCAGCAGGGATGAATAGACCAGGATTGCACCTGCATGGGTGAAGATGCGGATCGGCCTGTTTGTCCCTGCCGGGGAGATATAGCCCAGGGTTGTCGTGGTCTCCGGAAAGGGGACCGCGATGGCGACCTGACCGAAGAAATCCTTAACCGCCGGGACAAGCAGGATGATGATCGTCAACAGGACGAGGATCAGGTAGGCCGAGAGGGCCACCAGCAAGGGTTTGCCGGCGATGGGCAGCCTTGACCCGGGCGAGGATTTCTGTCCCCATTGCACCAGCGGGATGCAGACGAGCAGTCCGGCCAGGCCACCTCCAAAGGCGGCGATATTCCATAAACCCGCCACTGCGATCAGGTACTGGACCGTCCCCATCACCGTGCCGATGATCAACGCGGGCGCCATCAACCGTTTTACGCCAGCCCAGCCATCCGCGATGTGGGCGACCAGCAGCCCGGTGATCACAGCCGAAACCCCGAGGAAAAGCGCCGGGAACGCTGCCAATGCATCAGCGCCCATCCCGGTCGCGGACATCAGGGCCTGGAACGATGATCCCAGCGACCCGAAGGTGACCGCCCAGCCGTGGCCGATCGAGGGGATCAATACGGCAACGAGAGGGGTGAAGCCAAGCCCGACCAGGAGGGGCGCGGTCACCGCGACGGGGACGCCAAAGCCTCCTGCCCCCTGAAGGAAGGATGCAAACACCCAGCCGATCAGGATTGCCAACATGCCCCGGTCGCGGGTCAGCCTGGGCAGGGCTTCGCCGATGGTTTTGATCGCCCCGGCTTCGTCTGCCACCCGGTAGAGCAGGAAAGCGGCCCAGATGATGTAGAGGACATCGAAGGTCAGGAGCAGGGATTTGGTATGCGCGTAGGCAAGGACATCAGTACGGGCTCCGAAAAAAGCAACCGCCAGCAGGAAGGCGGCAAGATAACCAGCCGCGCCAGCGCGGGCCGCGCCCCAGCGGAAGCCAACCATGAGGACGAGAATTACGAAGATGGGCAGTGAAGCGAGGATCGCAGTCATGATTGATCCGATGCCTGATTTTGTCTCGAGAGGGTGTAGACGAAGATCAGCAGACTGCCCAGCGCAAGCGCAGGCAGCATGATCAACCCGGCTTCGGGGCCGAAACGACCGCCGGTCCACAACTCCGGCCCGGTGACGGTGATCCGTATCAGGGGATAGATGTCCAGCCCGGAGACCGGGAACCCGAAGAGTACACCTTCGCAGAAGTTCCAGCCGAGGTGCAACCCGATCGGCAACCAGAGCTGACGGGTGCGAAGATAGCCGAGGGCCAGGAAAAGCCCGGCGAAGAAGATCCCCAGTGAGGAAACCCAGTTCGCGCCCGGGTTGAAGATATGCAGGATCCCGAAGATGGCCGAGGAGAGCATGACGCCCCAGGCCAGGTTCAACCCGCTGGCCAGGGTCTGCAGGTGGTACCCCCGCGAGAGCAATTCCTCATTCCACCCGACCAATACGAAGATGACAAAAAACAGAATCCCATTGACGAGCACATCCACGATGCTGTCCGAATGCCAGGCGAAGCCTTCGAAGGAGATCCAGCCGAGGGCGAGTTGGAGCAGAAACACGGTCGCCATCATCACCAGGGCGATCCCAAAGCCAATGCCCAGGTCAAGCGCGGTCCAACGGTTCAATCCCGTCCCAAGGCTGGTGATCGAACGCCGGTCGAGGAAGCGGCGCGCCAGGAATACAGACGCTCCGATGGCACCCAACTCCACAAGCTGGGATAGCAGCATGACCCAGGGCGAGTCGATGGATAGCTTCATGGCCAGGATGGAGACCCCGAGCGGGATCGCCAGGCAGGCGGAGAGGACGAGCAGAAGCAGGGTCTGGACCAATAGCCGCCAGCCTGCGCGCAGGCGTGGCTCGTCCGCTGAAAGGAAGATCTTTCTGAAGAAAGGGCGTTTTTCGATGCCAGTTTCCATGTGCCGGTTAGCCCGCTCTGCTGTGGATCCCTTCCGGGTCGAGCTCTTCGCGCAGGATGCGCAATTCGTCGCTTGTGACAGGCTCCGTTGTCCGCAAGGCCGGGGAGACTTTCAAATCCCAGCCGGTATTCTCCCTGGCCATGGCTGCCGTTTTGCCAGGATGCAAGGCAGTCAGGACCAGTTCCCCGGTCCCGTCTGGCTCGAGGATGCCGAGGTCGGTGACAACCGCGACCGGTCCCTTGCCACGCAGGCCTGCTTTTTCACGTCCCCCCTGGCCATCCAGGTAGCCTGCCGATGTCAGGAAATCCACCTTTTCGGGGAAGCGGCGCGCCTGGTGGGGGGTCATGATGTAGCACCGGTTTGCCCAGGCAGCGATCTCCTGGGAGCCTCCGGAACCGGGCAGTCTTACTTTCGGCTGTTCGTAGCCTCCGATGACCGTTGCGTTGATGTTGCCGAAACGGTCGATCTGGGCGCCGCCCAGGAAGCCGACATCAACGTTGCCGCGCTGGAGATAGTTGGCGAAGATGTCGTACATGTTGACGACCGAGAGGGCGCCGCTGACCAATGTCGGGTCGCCGATCGAGAGCGGCAGCCGGGCGGGTTCCGCCCCAATCACCCCTGCTTCGTAGATCATGACCAGGTTCGGCGCGTGGGTCCGTTTGGCCAGGTTGCAGGCCAGGTTGGGCTGGCCGACACCGACGAAAACCACATCGCCATCATGCAATAACCGGGCGGCATTGACGATCATCAGTTCGGCAGAGGAATAGCTCTGTTCAGTCATAATGTCTCCTGCAAAAATTGGTGAATGAGATCGAAAACCTCAACCGGTCTCTCCAGAGGGAGCAGGTGCCCGCACTGCGGCACTGCTTCAACCCGGATAGCCGGATTTCTTCTGCGCACGAGCCGGCCGGTACCTGCCCGGAAGGTGTCTGACTCGGCACCATGCAGGATCAGGGTCGGGACCTCGAGAGAGGGCAGGCCGTGCCAGATGTCCATGTCGCTCCAGATGCCGGTGTGGTAGATGCGTGCCTCCCATTCCGGGCTGTAGACCAGTCCATAACCGCCTCCAAGTAGCGGGGCAGTGATCCCGGCGAGGTATGCCCGCAGGCCGTCGTCGCTGAAGCGCTGGAAGATGTCCCGGCGCCGGTAGCCTTTATAGGCCTGTTCGAGGTCGTCGAACTCGCGCCGGCGGGTAAGCGTGACCGAGATCAGAGGATGCAGGGTCGAACTCAGGCCAAGGGAGCGGATCAACCTCCATGTAAATATCACGGCCGGCGGAAGGAGTACCGGGTCCAACAGGACAATCGCCCGGAACCGGTCCGGCGAACGTAGTGCGGCCCGCAGGGTGGTGACCCCGCCGAGTGAGTGGCCGACGGCGATCACGGCCTGGTCGGATTGCTGGTCCAGAAAAGCAAGCAGGTCACCGGCCAGGGGATGCCAGTCCTCCAGGGTCTCGGGGGCCAACCCTGGCCACAGCGGGCGCTGCCGGATCGCTTTCAGAGAGTAATGCGGTTTGAAAAGTTCAAAGAACGGCAGGTAACAACCCGGCGGGTAGCCATTGGCGTGGGCAAAGAGCAAGGATGGGCCACTGCCGCTGATCTGCTCGTACGGGATCCGCTCTGGCCTATCAGCTAGGGATGAGCCGGACATGTTCGGCTAATAGTCCCCGTAGTCCACCGGGCTGCTTAAGCGGCTTTCGACTTTCAACCGGGAATGGACTTCGGGGCCGAGTTTCTGCCAGTAGGTCTCCCGGTCCTTGACGGCGTAGACCCATTCGTCCAGATAGGCTTTTGTCGCTTGCGGGTCGGCGGAAACCTTGTCCCAATCGATGTAGAAGGCATTGTCGCGGTCATAATAACCCTGGGCGTAGGAGGGATGGCAGGCATGGGGAACATGGCACACCGCGTCGACGATGAATCCCGGGATCAACGTCCGGTTCGGGTCGGAGCGGATGATCGCCTCGTCGACGATTTCTTCAGCGGTCAGGATCACCTTGCTGGCGGCGAAGGCGGCTTCCTTCTGTTCCCCGATGATGCCCCACAGGTGGGCGTTGCCGTCCCGGTCGGCGCGCTGGACGTGGACGATGGCCACGTCCGGGTTGAGCGCCGGGACGACGATGATCTCTTTGCCGCTGTAGGGGTCAATCACCCGCTTGATCGCCGGGTTGGCCGCTTCGAGGTCCGTTGCCGCGGTCTGGTTCATCGGCAGGAAGGGCAGGCCGGAGGCTCCGGCTTGCAGGCGGGTGATCATCCCGAAATGGGAATACTCTTCCCATTCGAGCTGGCCTTTTTCGATTGCAGTCCGGACGATGCGCAGCGAGCCGACCCCGGGGTTGCCCATGTAAGAGAAGATCACCTTGCGGGCGCAGCCGGCGGCCACGAGTTGATCGTAGATGAGATCCGGTGTGGCCCGGGCGAGGACCAGGTCGCGCTTGCCCTGGCGGATGATCTCGTGTCCGGCTGCGAACGGGATCAGGTGGGTGAATCCTGCGGCATAGATACAGTCACCGTCTTTGACGAAATCCGAGATGGCTTCAGTTAGGGAGATGAGTTTTGGCATAGGTGGGTCACTTCTTTTGCTGCTTCTGCAGTTTTTTTTGCTTCCTTTGTTCCTTGATTTGTCTTTGGCGGTCACTGATCCTTCGGGCGGTGCGGAACCGGCCGCTTTCGGGGGGTGGAGCGCGGCGCCGCCGGAGGATGAACCCGGCAATGAGGGCACCCAGGCTGTAAACGAAGAACTCGAACCGCACACTGCCGGCCAGCTCGGAGCTGGCGAAGAGCACCATCAGGCCGATCCCGACCATGATGAAAAAGGTGCCGATGCGCGGGACGAGGTCGTCGTTCATGGCCCCTATTATAACGGGGTTCAGTGCGATAAAGAAACCTGCGGAGGATTTTTGCCTCCGCAGGTGGGGGTGATCATCGAATCTGGGTCTGGATTTGTTCGTGCAGATACAACGGCAGGTAGTAATGGCCGCCGGCGTTCTTGCCGCTCGACCCGGAGGCCTTCCAGCCGCCGAACGGTTGGAACCCCGGCCAGGCGCCCGTGGTGGCCCCCTGGGGACGGTTGGCGTAGGTGACCCCGGCCTGGATGTTCTCGAAGAACCAGGCGACCTCCTCTTCGGAGCCGTAGAACCCGGCCGTCAGGCCGTATTGGGTGTCGTTGGCGTGCTTCATCGCCTCGTCCAGGCTGTCCACTTTGGCGATCAGGGTGATCGGCAGGAACATCTCGTGCTTCCACAGGCGGTGATCGAGGGGCACATCGGTGACGAAAGTGGGCTGGACGAAGTAACCCTTGTCATAGCCCGCGCCGGTCAGGGTTTTCCCACCGGTCAGGAATTTCCCGGCCTTGCCCAGCTCCGCGCTGAAGTCCTGGAACTCCTGGTAGGCGCCGGCGTTGATCAGCGGGCCCATATACACCTTGCGGTCGGTCGGGTCACCGATGGCCAGCTTCTCAGCCAGGTCTTTCAGCCGCGAGACCAGTTCAGCGTAAACCGGCGCCTCGACGAAGACGCGCGAATCGGCCGAGCATTTCTGACCTTGCAGCCCGAACGCCGAGCGGACGATTCCCACCGCGGCGTGTTCCAGGTCAGCGTTGCGCGAGACGATCGACGGGTTCTTCCCGCCGAGTTCCAGGATCACCGGCCGGACCCAGGAACAGGCCGAGAAATCCCGCTGGATCTGCATGCCGACATCGAACGAGCCGGTGAAGGTGATCCCGTCCACGTCTTTGCAGGTGATCAGCGCTTGCCCGAGTGTCCGCCCGGGGCCGGTAACGTAATTGACTACCCCAGCGGGGAGACCGGCGTCGCGAAAGACCTCAGCCAGCAGGCGGACGGTCCAGGGGGTATCAGAGGCGGGCTTGATCACGACGGTATTGCCGGCGACCAATGCGGCTCCGGCCGGTCCGCCCGTCAAGGCGGCGGGGAAGTTGAACGGGCTGATGACCAGCCAGACGCCATAAGGCTTGAGCACCGAGAGGTTGCGCGCTTCGAACCCGACCAGCGGGTCCTTGCCCATCTCGACGATGAAGCCGCCGTTCTTCTCCATCTGGTCGCAGGCGTAGCGGATCAGGTCGGCGGTCTCGGCCACATCGCCAAGCGCCTCCATGCGGTTCTTGCCCACCTCCATGGACAGCACCGCGGCGATCTCGAAGAGCCGCTCGTCGATCAGTTCGGCTGCCTTGCGCATGGTTGCCACCCGGTCCTGCCAGCGGGTCCTGGACCAGGCCGGGAAGGCCTTGCGGGTAGCATCGAGGGCTGCCTGGGCGTGGCTCTGATCCCCTTTCTGGAATGTCCCCAGGACGGTATCCGTATTCGCCGGGTTGCAGACGGTTAGCTTTTCGTCGGCGAAGACATCCTTGCCATCGATCAGCATGCCATGGTCCGCCCCCAGGCGTCCCCGGACGGTTGCCAGGGCGGCCTCGAAGCGGGTGTGCAGTTCTTCGGGCGGGTTGAACATGGTCGCGTAGGTGAGTTTGAATCCGGACATTATTGCCTCCATCTGTTTCCGCTTGTGCGGAAGAGATAATATGATAAACTAGACAAATATTATAATAAATGATACCATTAATCGATCAAGTTGAAAAGGAGACCCTGATGAAGAAACCTACCATTACCCTGGCGCTCAGCCTGCTGGCTGTCATGTTGGTCACGGCCTGCGCGCCGGCAGTCCCGCTGCCGCTGCCCACGGCCACCCTCCCGCCTGCCGCGGAGACCGAGGCGCCCGCCCCGGCCACCGCTGCCCCCGTCGCCTCGGAACAGGCGGTCGTGCCGACCCCGCGCGGCCCCAATCTCGAAGCGACGGACCCCTCCACGGTGGACCTGGCCTCCGGCCAGCTCACCCTGGTGGAGTTCTTCCGTTACACCTGAAGCACCTGCCGCTCGATGGCGCCCATCGTGCATGGGTTGGAAGCAGAGTACTACAGCAGGGTGCAGTTTGTTTATCTGGACGCCGATGACCCGGCGACGACCGATTTCCAAAGGCAGTTCGGCTTCCGGGTCCAGCCGGAGTTCTATCTGCTGGATGGCCAGGGGGAGGTCCTTTATCGATGGTTTGGATATGTCGAGGCGGACAACTTCCGGTCGGTGTTCGACCAAAACTTAGGCCAATAAACAATCAAGCGGCAGGCAACTGCCGCCTGATCTTTCACTTGCCAAGTGGGTATATGATCGCCATGCCATGGACTGACGGGGACATTAGAATCCTACTCTCCAATCGCCGGTGCTACGGATAGCCGCTGATTTTTCCTGAGACATGATATACTTACGCTGTAAGTACAAAAAGGAGAATAAAATGCTGCGCAAACTCTTCAGAACCGGCAACAGCACTGTCGTTTCGATCCCCAGGGATATGCTCGAACCCCTGGGGTTCGTGGAAGGATGTGATGTCTCGGTAGAACTGGATCGCGAAAACCGCCAGATCGTCATCCGCCCGGTGGAAATCCCGATCGCTGCAGCCGGCGTGGACGAAACCTTCGCCCGCCAGGTGAGTGAGTTCATCGCCGAATACCGCCCTGCCTTGGAAGCCCTGGCCAAGGGATGATCTTTCTCACCCCCGAGCAGGTGCTCTTTATTCACGCCCGTCTGGTCGCAGAGACCGGCGGAGAGCACGGCCTGCGCGACCTGGGGTTGCTTGAATCTGCGCTTGCCCGGCCCCAGGCATCCTTCGATGGCAAGGACCTCTACCCAGACCTGGCCGCCAAAGCCGCCGCACTGTTGGAATCCCTGGTCAACAACCACCCATTCGTGGACGGCAACAAACGGACAGGGATTACCGCCGCGGGGTTGTTTCTCAGGATCAACGGCTGGCGGTTGACGGCCAGCAACCAGGACCTGGAGCGTTTCACTTTGCAGGTGGCCCAAGGCTCCTTGGATTTGGCAACGATTGCTGGATGGCTGCGGACAAACAGCACGAAAGCCTGAAGCACCTGCCAGTTGAACCTTCGGTCACTGATCGATATCGGGAGAAAACAAACCGGTCAGAACACTTGGGGCGTGGCTAATCTTGTGGGCTCTCCCTGAGTTTATACCGCTGAGCACGCAGAGAGCGGAGATTTCCCTGTTTATTTTTCTCCGCGAGCTCCGCGATCTCTGCGGTGATACGAAAATGAGTCCACCTTTATAGCCACCGCCAACGCTTGGGGGTTTCCAAAGGATGGCCAATCTGGCTTATAATCCGGGTACCGAAATCATCCCCAAGGAGAAGCGCATGACCATTAGCCTCGACGGTTCATCCCTGACCATCGAAAAACTCGTCGCCATCGCCCGCAAGGGCGAGAAAGTAGAACTTGCCCCGGCTGCTCTCGAGCGGATCAAAGTCTGCCGGGCGATGCTGGAGGAGAAACTGGCCGCCCGCGAGATCATGTACGGCACCAACACCGGCATCGGCGAGTTCTCCGAGAAGCTGCTCGACGACCAGCAGGTGAAAGAGTTCCAAAGGTTTCTCATCTACAACCATGCCGCCGGGATTGGCGAGCCGGCGCCAGTGGAATATGTCCGCGGGGCGCTGGCCGGGCGGATCAATGTCCATGCCCACGGCAACTCCGGCTGCCGTCCCGAGATCACCCTGACGCTGGTGGAGATGCTCAACAAGGGCGTTACGCCAGTCGTCTGCCAGAAGGGGTCTGTCGGCGCATGTGGTGACCTCGCGCCGATGGCCCAGGCAGCCCTGCTGTTGATGGGCGAGGGCGAGGCCTGGTACCAGGGTGAACGCCTCCCGGGTGCGGAAGCCATGGAGCGCGCCGGTATCCCTGTCCCCGGCTTGCAGGCGCGCGACGGGCTGGCGGCGATCAACGGGTCCAACCTGTTGACGGCCATGAGCGCCATCCACATCTACGATATGGAGCGCTGGCTCAAGCAAGCGGAGATCGCCGCGGCGATGTCGATCGAAGCCCTGCTGGGCAATCTGAAACCCTACAGCACCAAGCTGCACGAGTTGCGCGGCTTCAAAGGCGCGATCACCAGCGCCAAGAACCTGATGAAATGCATCGAGGGCTCCGACCTGACCACCGGGAAGATGAAGACCAAGGTCCAGGATGCCTACTCGATGCGTTCGACGCCCCAG
The DNA here is from genome assembly GCA_043826785.1 of Chloroflexota bacterium. GTDB lineage: Bacteria > Chloroflexota > Anaerolineae > Anaerolineales > Villigracilaceae > JBDRPT01. The sequence goes on from JBDRPT010000031.1 coordinate 16,775, forward strand.
GTCATCGGGGCGGCCCGGGACGCGGTCGCCTACGCCCGGTCCCAGGTCGAGATCGAGCTGAACGGCGTCGGCGACAACCCGGTCTGGGTACCGGAACTCAAGTTGACCCTTACCGGGGCGAACTTCCAGGGCTCGCCCGTCTCGCTGCCGATGGACATGGCCGGCGCAGCGATCACCATGATCAGCGTGCTCTCGGAACGAAGGATGAACCGGCTGACGAACCCGGCCCTCTCGCAAGGTTTGCCGGACTTCCTGACCCCTGAGCCGGGATTTTACTCCGGGATGATGCTCAGCCAGTACACTGCGGACATGCTCATCGTCGAGCAGCGCATCCTGTCTGCCCCGGCGAGCATCCAGTCCATCCCCGCGGCCGCCGATCAAGAGGACTTCGTCTCGATGGGCATGAACACGGCGATCAAGAATGGTCAGATCCTGGATAACGCCTATGGCATCCTTGGGATCGAATTCATGGCCGCCGCCCAGGCGCTTGATTTCCGTAAGTTCTCACCTGGAAAAGGGACCCAAAAAGCGCACGCAGTGATCCGCAAATATGTTGCCCATCTGGACATCGACCGGCCTCTCTATCCAGACCATAACGCGATGAAGGAATTGGTCAAGTCGGGTGAGATCCTGGAAGAGGTCGAGAAGGAAATCGGCAGGCTCGAATAACTGCTTTCTGCGAAGGCCACGGTCTTCGCAGAATTCTTTCCTTAGGATAAAATCAACTTTTGAACCCCTCGGGATCTGGGGGGTTCATGTCCTTGGCTATATGCGATAAGGCATGAAAAATAAAATCTAGAAGGAATCCACATTTGATGAAAGCACAAATAAAAGACATCCTCGGCCCGATGCGCCTGCCATTCGTCATCCTTGCACCGGCGTGCGCCCTGGTGGGACTGGGGACCGCATTATGGACCAAAGGGGAGATCAACTGGTTCTACTTCCTGCTGGCAGCGGTCGGCGCGATCGCAGCCCATATCAGCGTCAACGCGTTCAATGAATACTTCGATTTCAAGACCGGCCTGGATGGGCGCACGCAACGGACGCCCTTCAGCGGAGGGAGCGGCGTCCTGCCGGCCCGACCGGAAATGGCTCGCACGGCCCTGGCTACCGCCTGGATCGCCTTTGCGCTGACCGGCTTGATCGGCCTGTACTTTGTCACGGTCTGGGGTTGGGGTTTGCTGCCCCTCGGGTTGCTGGGATTGTTCCTGCTTTACGGGTACACGGTCTGGTTGGCGTACAATCCCGTCCTTTGCCTGCTGGCCCCGGGCCTTGGTTTTGGCCCTTTGATGGTCATGGGGACCCACTTCGTCCTGACAGGTGAGTATTCCTGGGTTGCCGCGACCGGATCGCTGATCCCGTTCTTCCTGGTCTCGAACCTCCTGCTGCTCAACCAGTTCCCGGATGTCGAAGCCGACCGCAGCGTTGGCCGCCGCCATTTTCCGATCCTTGTCGGGCGCAAGCTCAGCGGGATGCTGTACATCTCTTTTCTCCTGGCGACCTATCTGACCATCATCCTCGGGGTGGCTTTCGGCTTGCTGCCCGCCTTCAGCCTGCTGGGACTGGTCACCCTGGTGCTGGCTGTGCCGGTCATCCGGCGAGTATCCCGGAACGCCGAGAACCTCCCGGCGCTGATGCCTGCCTTGGGGCAGAATGTGTTGATCAACCTGCTAACGCCCACCCTCGTCGCCATCGGCCTGTTCATCGGCTAGCCTCCCGCAGATGAAACTCTCCCACCTGACTCGAATAACGCTGCTTCTGGGCGGACTTTTCGCCCTCGATAAGCTCGTCGCGTTTGTCCGGGCGGTGATCATCGCCAGGCAGTTCCGCCTCTCGGAGGAACTGGATGTCTTCAATGTGGCCAACAACCTGCCCGACCTGCTCTTCGCGCTCATCTCGGGTGGGGCACTGGCGATGGCATTCATCCCGTTGCTTTCCGAATACCTGACCAAACGGGGCCGGCCGGCGGCCTGGGACCTGTTATCACGGGTAGCAAACCTGGCGTTCGTTGTCACCGCTGCGCTGGCGGTCGTCATCGCCCTCTTCGCCGACCAGATCGTGCGTGCGCAGATCGGCATCGCCCCGGGTTTTAGCCATGATCAACAAACCCTGGTCAGCGAGCTGATGCGCCTGAACCTGATCGCGACCTTGATCTTCTCGGTCAGCGGCCTGGTGATGGCGGGTTTGCAGGCAAACCAGCATTTCCTGTTTCCTGCCCTGGCGCCGCTGCTCTATAATGTCGGCCAGATTTTCGGGGCGGTTGTGCTCTCGCCGACAACACCCTACCAGATCGGTCCGCTGACCCTGCCGGCGTACGGCTTGGGTGTCCATGGGCTGGTATACGGGGTCATCTTTGGGGCGGCGCTCCATCTTGGCATCCAGGTCCCGGGGCTGATTAAATTCCGCTTCCGGTGGACTCCGGCCCTGGATCTCCGTCACACGGGTCTTCTTGAAGCGCTTCGATTGATCATGCCCCGCCTGCTGACGATGTTCGGCATCCAATTGATGTTCATCGCCCGCGACAATCTCGCCTCCAGGCTGGACCAGGTCGGGGCTGTCTCTGCGCTCACTTATGGCTGGATGATCATGCAAGTCCCCGAAACCTTGTTTGGGACCGCAATCGCGACTGCCTTGCTGCCGAGCCTGGCAGAGTTCGTTGCCCGTGAGGAGCGGACCAGATTCCAGGAGACGGTCGAGAAAGCAGTCCGGCTGTTGACGGCGTTGGTCCTCCCGGTGGCGGCTGTCGTCGCGGTGGGATTGCGCCCCGTCGTGGCGGTGGCCTTCGGCTTCGATGAGGCCGGGACGGCCCTGCTAACCTGGACGACGCGGGTCTACCTGGTCACTCTGACAGGATATACGCTCCAGGAGGTGTTGGCGCGGGCTTTCTACGCCCGGAAGGAGCCCTGGTTGCCTTTCAGGGGTGTGGTCATCCGCCTGGTGATCTACCTGGCGATCGGGGTAGCCGGGGTGACCCAATTGAAGGCGATCGGCGCGCCAGTCATTGCCCTGGCGGAGATTTCGATCACGATAGAAGCCCTCTTCATGCTGTTGTGGCTGAACCGCAGGGTTCCCAAAAAAATCACCGCCTGGCTTTCACTGGGACGCGGCTTGCTCGCCGCGGCTGTCAGCGCTCTGGCGGCTTATACGCTTGCAGTGTATCTCCCTGGTCCGGGCTATGTGACTGCCCTGGTGGGGATGGTGGGTGGCGGACTACTTTCGCTGGTGTTTATCTGGCGGGATGTCCGCCTGTTATTCAGGTTGTAATCGTCGGTTATAATAGCGCCCATGTCTGACGTCAGTGATACCCAACCCAACCCTACGCAACCAGTGAAAACACAGCCGGCTGCGAAGAATATTACCTCCTGGTTGAGCCTGTTCGTGATCCTGCTCCTGTTGTTCGTAGGCATCTTCGGCGGCTACAACGCCGGAATTGGGCAACGCTTGCAGGCTCAGCGGACAAACCTTGCCGGCCAGGTCACGGAACAGTTCCAGCTGGGCCTGCAGGCCATGGAGCAGGGCCGGTATGAAGTCGCCCGCCAGCACTTTGAGTTCGTCCTGCGGAACGCCCCCGATTATCCAGGCATCCAGGATGCTTATGCAGAGCTGCTGCTCAAAATCTCTATTTCCCTGACACCGAGCCCGGTCCCGTCGCCGACGATCTCCCCGACCCCTGACCTGCGGGCTGCGGAGGAGATCTTCACCAACGCCCGCCAGCTGCTCTTCAGCGAAGACTGGGATGGAGCCGTTGCCGCGCTGGATTCTCTCCGCCGGGTAGACCCGACTTACCAGGTCGCGGTCGTGGATGGCATGTATTACATGGCCCTGCGCAATCGTGGTCTGGCCAAGATCTTCGCCCCCGCATGCCAGGACACCAACCTTGAAGGCGGCATCTACGACCTGACCCTGGCGGAACGCTTCGGGATGTTGGATAGCTATGCCGATGGCTTGCGCAGCAATGCCCGCTTGTATATCACCGCCGCCAGTTTTTGGGAGTTGGATTGGACCCAGGCGCAGTACTTGTTCGACCAGGTTGCCCGGGCAACACCCAACCTGATGGACGCCTCCTGCAAGACGGCTACAGAGCGATACCGGACAGCGACCATCCAACGGGCTGAGGAATTTTTAGCTGCTGAGGATTTCTGCAGCGCCCAGGAGCAATTCGACCTGGCTTTTGTGATTGCGAGCAACGATAACCAGGAATATTACCCGACTGCAACTGAAGTATATCTGCAATGCAATCCACCGCCCCCGCCACCTCCGCAAGCGACACCTACCCCGGAGGGAACGCCACCCGCAACCCCTACGCCATAAATATCGAAACGCGTTCAACTTGAAAAATTCACAGGGCAGCCATTTGGCTGCCCTGTTGATCTTAATCTACGATGACACCGGTCAGGTCGTAAGCCAACGCCCCGCTGATCTTCACCGGGACGATTGCCCCGATCTCTGCTTGCCCTTCTGCGAAGACCAGTCCATCGATTTCCGGGGCGTCCCGGTAAGACCTCCCGATCGACAACCCCTTGTCATACCCTTCTACCAGGATGTCCAGTTGCTTGCCGACATACGACTGGTTGATCTGCAATGAAATACTCTGTTGCAGGGTCATCAGGTGTTGGTAACGGCTTTCCTTGACCTCTGCAGGTACAGGATCGCCGAGGCTTTCGCTGGCTGTTCCCGGCTCGAAAGAGAACTGGAAAGAGCCGACCCTGTCGAAGCGAAGTTCCTCGACAAAATCAGCCAGCGCCTGGAATTCCTGCTCAGTCTCGCCAGGATAACCGACGATAAAGGTCGTCCGGATTGCCAGGCCGGGGATCGATTTGCGCATTTTGGCAATGGTTGTCTGGACCCAATCGATATTTGCCGGTCGGCGCATCCGCTTCAGTGTCTCGGGATGGGCATGCTGTAGGGGGATATCCAAGTAGGGTAGGACCTGCGCTCGCGAGGCCATCACCTCGATCACCCGGTCGGTGACGTACCCGGGATAAGCGTACATGACCCGGATCCAATCCATGTCCGGGACAGCGTTGGCCAGTTGGTCGAGCAGTGTGGCCAGGCCTTCTTTCAGTCCCAGGTCATGGCCATAGTCCGTGGTGTCCTGGGCGATGAGGATCAGTTCGCGTACCCCCAGATCCCGCAGGCGGCGGGCTTCGTCGAGGAGCATATCGAGCGGTCGGCTGACAGCCGTACCTTTGATCAGAGGGATGGCGCAAAACGCGCAAGGGCGGCGGCAACCGTCGGCGATTTTCAAGTAGGCGCTCGTCCCAGCGATGCTCGCCCTCAAAGTGCCCGCCTCATCAGCGCCGACTCTGGTCGCGTCCTCAGGGAGGTGATAGACTGGCTCAGGATGTGGACCAGTGCGTAGTTTGTCGATGACCTGGACAATGTCCATCCAGCGGCGCGTACCAAGCAGGCCATCGATCTGCGGAACCTTGCGGATGACCTCCTGCCCGTATCTCTGTGTCAGACATCCAGCGGCGATGAGCAACTGGTCCGGGCGTTTGGTTTCTGCCAGGGCGAGCAATGCGGCGTACGATTCTTCGCGCGCTGAGCCGATGAAGCCGCAAGTGTTTACGATGATGACGCCAGCCTGTTGGGGAGACTTGACAGATTGAAAGCCATCCCTTTGCAGGAGTTGGGCCATGGAATCGGAATCAACACTGTTCTTCGCACATCCAAGGGATGTAAGGTGGAAGGTCTTATTTTTCATAGGTTCTAAACCATTAAGGGATGAGCGTGGGTGTCGTGCTTGGCTGAGGGGTAGGTGTGGCTGTCTCGCGAGGAGTCGAGCTGGGTGTGGGTGTAGAAGTGGCCGTCGGTAGCAGGATGCCGGTCTTGGTATAAATCAAATTTACGACCTCTCCGAATGCTCCCATCACTCCCAGGTCGGTCTGGTTGTACCCGATTCGCAGGGCAGCGCCATTCCCGGTCAGGACTTCGATCTGCTCGTTTGCGGAGTAGGTATATGCTGTCCCGGCTGTGACGCGCCCCTCGAATTTAACCTCCCCATCCACTGTGACCCGCACCCAAGTGTTTTGTATGGCGACAATCATCAATTGGACATCGCCGGGCTGAAGCGGAGGAAGATTTACCGCAGGGGATGCAACCGTCTCCCCTAGCGGAGTGACAGAAGCGATTAAGCTCGTGGCAATGGATGTCTCGATACCTGGCGTTGGTGTCACCAACAGGATGTCAGAGATGGATGGGGCGGTTGGCTCTCCAGCTGGAGCGATACTCAAGGAGATGACCCGGTTGGTGCCCCAGACGGCAAATACAACCAACATGATGACCAGGCCCAAACCGACGAACAGGTCGACAGAGAGGATGGGCCGGATAGATGGTGGGATGCGACCACGAAAAAAACCTCTCTTGGGAGGTTCCTTTTGTTCCTCGCCAGCCTTCTCGCGGAGTTGGGTTTGGAGTCCTTCGGCGAAGCTGAGCAGGATCGCGTCCTCGTCCAGGTTCAGGAACTGGGCGTAGCCTGCCAGCATCCCGCGTGCCTGGACGGAAGATGCAAGCGTTGTAAACTCTCCAGCATCGAGGGCTTTGAGGGCATTGATACGGATGCGTGTGTGACGTTCCACCTCTTCATAGGTGAGGCTGAGCAACTCACGCCTCTGGCGGAGCTGCTCACCGATGGACGCAAAGACGAGCCGGGAGGGCAGCAACCGCGCTCGGTTCTCCTCGCCTGGCCCTGGTATGTCATCGGGATCCATTTCGTCCGGGAAAGGGCCGTTCTGAGGAGGGGTTATTCCTATCTGGTGAACCTCTGCAGCCTCAATGGATACATCTACTTCTGAAGGTTCTATCTCCGGGTGATCAGGTTGTGTTATCGGTTCAGGGATGACCGTCTCAGCAGGCGATTCTAAGCTTTCCTTCTGTTTGGTCACCAGTTCCGGGAGCGACAATCCCAGGTATTCGGCATAAATACGCAAAAAACCACGCGCCTGGACTTGTGATGGGAGGGCATCATAATCGTCGGCTTCCATTGCTTCGATGTACCCAGCCCGGATGCGTGTGGCTTCTACAACCTGGTCGATGTTCAGGTTGCGGGCGAGGCGGGTTTGCTTGAGCTGTTGTCCGATTGTGGCGTCCATGGGTTTTTAAATGTACATCACCGGTTCCCCTTGGCAGGCTGACCGGTGATGAATTGGGTAGCATTATTTGTGAATCAGGCCTCAGGGGATGCAGTGTCGGCTTCGCCTGGCTCGTCCGTTGCATCAGCAGGAGGATCATCTACCGTGGACACTGCCTCAAGTTCCGGCTCGGATTCTGCCTCGGGCGCCGGTTTCATCGCAGGGACCGCTTCAGCCGCCGGGATCGGTTCGCCCTCCCGGTGAACAATCGCGGTGATCTCCGGGACAAGATCCATTGTCAAGCGGATGTGGATGGTGTGTTCGCCGAGAGTGCGCAGCGGTTGCATGTCAATCTGCTGGCGCTTAATGGAAATAGCGGTTTTCTTCTGAATGCTTTCGACGATATCCGCAGAGGTGATCGAGCCGTAGAGTTTGCCGGTCTCGCCAGCGCGGGCGCCAAAGGTCAGCACCAGGTTTTCGAGCGCCTTGGCGATCTCACCCATTTCTTCGTTCAGGATGGCGCGTTGCTCAGTGGCTTTGTGGCCGATCCGTTCGGCCTGTTTGAGAGCGCCGGGTGTAGCCAGCATCGCCAATCCTTGCGGGATCAAGAAGTTGCGGCCATACCCATCAGCGACTTTTTTTACATCCCCCGCGCGCCCTAACTTATACACGTCTTTGACCAGTAATACTTTCATTTTTTTATCAAGCCCTTTCGAAAAGGAATTAGAATTCGGAGCGAAGGGTACCACGCTCCGGGGGCTCATTTTACCAGAAGCTAGCCTGCGTGGGAAGGCCTTTGTTTAGAGAATGTAAGCCAGGGGCATGGCGCGAATTTTTAACATTAGAGTATAATATTATTCAGCAAATCTGGAGAACACACCCGACCCGAGCGAATGGACAGCGCCACCATATTAGTCATCGAAGGAAAATATGCTGACCTCCCCGTGTTTACGCCTGCCCTGCGTAAGAAAGGCTTCACGGTGGAGTTTGTCGCGAGTGGGGTTGCCGCGCTGAGCTGGTTGGACGCGGATTTCGAGCCGGATGTGATTGTCGTCAATGCGGCAACTCTCCGCTCGACGGGGAAACGCATTTGCCGGTCTTTAAGAATGAACACCAATAAAACCCCGATCGTGCTCATCCTTGCGCCTGAGTCCCAGCTTGACAAGGTGGATGCCGATATCGTCCTGAAGTTGCCCTTCACTCCGCAAAAGCTTGTCAACCGGATCCGCCATCTCCTGCCAAGTGATGGCAAGAATAGCCTGAACGTTGGTCCGATCCGTCTGGATATTGGCAACCGGACCGTGCGCTGCATGGGCAAGAAAACCCGACTGACACCTCGCTTGTTTTGCCTGTTGATGATCTTGATCGACCGCCGAGGGGAAGTAATCGAACGGAAAGAACTCTTCTCAAAGGCGTGGGAGACCGATTACACCGGCGATACCCGCACCTTGGACGTGCACATTTCCTGGTTGCGTCAGGCTATCGAGGCGGATCCCAAACACCCGAGGTTGTTAAAAACGATCCGGGGAGTGGGATATTGCCTGGATGTATAATTGATGAATGAGACGCCCTGAGGCGTCTTTATTTTTTCCATTCGATGGGTTTGCCCGTGACGGTGACTCCCCGGATATGCGCTCGCTTTGGAAAATCGTTTAGTGTGAGGGTTAAAGGGATGTGCGCAGACCGGTTCGGCCGCCTGGCCTGGGCAGCGCTTTGGAAAATGTCACCATCATAGTCGGGATCAATTTCCCAATAATCCAGGTCAACAGTTGTCTCGATCGTAACCGATCTGCCGGAGATATCCACTTTCAGGGGGATCGAGTCCATTTCGTTGCTGATAACGGCATCATGAACCATAGCAAAAGGTGATTTCTCCTCGATCAATCGCGTCCGGGTGGTGTGGACGGCGCGCCAGGTCACGTCGCTGGCCAGGAACTTTCTACCCAGGTTAGCGGCCATTGCCGGAAATGTGCCTGAGCCGCAGAAAAAATCTGCGACGATATCGTTGGGGTTTGAGGATGCCAGGAGAATTCGTTTGATCAAGCCTTCCGGTTTCTGGGTTGGATAGCCGGTACGCTCCTTATGCAGTCGGGCTACTACTGGGAAGTACCACCAATCCTCCGGGACCTTGCCGCGTTTTAGATCAGGGACTTTCCCAAAGCCAGCTTTTGGTGAAGCCGCGAATGTCTTTACGGTGTTAGGGTTGTACGGTTCACGGACTGCATCGGTGTTAAAGGTGAAATTATCCCCTTTTGTATACACCAGGATGGTATCGTGCTTGCGGTTGAAAGCCCTCCGGATGGGGGAGGGCCCATGGTAAACCCAGACGAGTTCATTCAACAAGCGATCGCGACCGAAGAGTTCGTCGAGCAGGATCCGGGCATAAGCATCAGCATGCCAGTCGAGGTGCAGGTAGAGGGTCCCGTTGGGAGCCAGCAGGCGGTACATCAAAACCAGGCGGGGGTAGAGGAAGTCGAGGTATGCTTCGATACCCGGCCAATGGTCTGTGTAGCCATCGGTCAACTGCCAATCCTGTGGGTTGCGCGAGTCTTCGCCGCGTCCGATCCGGACAGGGTATTTCTTATTCGTCAGGAATGGAGGGTCTGCATAGATTAACCCCAGCCGGCCTTCATAGTCCGGGAGGAGAGCGGTCATGACCGGTTCGTTATCCCCCAGAAAGAGATGGGACTCAGGCTGAGAGTTTGGGTAACCATGGCCTCCTGGAAAGATGGTCGCGGTAGTCTTCAGGTCAGCAGGAAGTACTGGTTGAATATTCTTGGTTGGCCAGGTTAGCTGAGGCATAGGTTAATCGATCGTGATCGAGGTTCCGAAACCTTTACGGTCATGGGTGGTCGTGCTGATTTCCTCAAAGGCGGCGGTTGGCCGGGTCCAGCGGAACAACCAGAGGGCATCCTCATTACGCATGTTGATGCAGCCATGGCTCATCCGCAAACCGAAGTTGTCGTGCCAGTAGGTGCCGTGAAAGGCGTGTCCCTGAGCGGTAAAGAAGCACACCCATGGTACGCCCGGCAGGACATAATCTTCCACACCTGCAGCCAGGTTGGCTTCCCCCATATGCTTTGAGGGCATCTTGACCTGGATATTAAAGGTGCCTTTGGGTGTCGTGGTGGGGATAGTATTGGTGCTCTGGGAACTGAGCAAGCCGGACGAGACGGGCACTTCCAGGACCAGCTGGTTTTCTTCGTAACAGCGAACGACCTGTTGGCGGAGTGCTACTTCGATCCGCTTCAGCTCGAAAGGAATTTCGGGAGTGATCGGCGCCAATTCCTGCGGATGGATCGGACGCATTTGCGTGGCAGGTGCATAATAAACAGAGTTGTCTAACTCATCCAGGATGCGATACCATGGCGCGCCATCCGGTCCCGGTTCGATCCCGGTGATCCAGTGAACGGATGAATAATAAAGACGGTAGGATATCTGCCAGCCGGATCGAGAGCTGTTGATGTAGGTCTGCACGTAAGGGACGGTAATCTCGGCGAGCTGACCAGACTCAATGACCGACGTCGGCGGAATGTTGTACCTTACCCGAACTTTTTGGAGGCTGGCGCGGTGCATGTAGCCACCCCAGACCCGGTACCAGACCGGGTTATATCCCGGGGTCTCGGCTGTGACTTCTTCGTAAACATGGACGATATCATCGCGGTACCATGTCCCTACGATCCGGCTCTGGTCGGATGGCTCCTGATACACACTGACCGATGTGGTTGCTACCCGGGCGAGAGAAATATCATCGAACAGGGAATTATCCGGCAGAAAAGAGTCAAAAGCCAGGCTGCCCAAGGTTGCCATGCCAAGTTTAAGGAAATCTCGTCGTGAAATGGATTTCATAGGTCTGAATTTTACCTGAAAAAAAGACTTCCGATGCCACAGGCCGCGGAAGTCCTTGTTGGAGTGAGTCCTTCTACGCTCTGATCTATATCGCTGTGGGGAGCATTCCTTCGAGCAATTTCTCGAGGGCCATAGTATGGGTGCAGACAGCCCGGGTGCGGAAGAAGTCACAGTCACAGGTCCAATGGCCATTTTCAAATTTTACCGTATGGGCGTTGTTCTCTCCATCAATGTTAACAGAAAACGTCTCGAAGTGGAAACGATGGCGTTCTTTGGCATAGCGTTTGGCTTTTTCAATCTTGCCGATCATTCCAGAGTCCATATTATCTCCTTGGGAAAAGAAAAATAAAAGACACGCATAATCAGCTACGTGCCTCTCTGGGAACACTTAAAGAAATGTCGCTAAAAACTCGCATAGGCCAATTTCCTGAGTCCAGTATAAAACGAATCGACTTTGAAGTCAACCACCAGCGGGGAAATTCCAAGAAATCGTATACCAGTAGTAGGGTATTCGCCCGTTTGCGGACTAATCAGCGGTCGTGGGTGCGCCGGCCAAAATGGTTTCATCGCCGTTGTAACTTCTCAACACCGGCCACTTATGGTTGATGAAAACTACTGTCAAGATGCAGCCAATCCCACCGGTGATGATTGCCGTTGGGACACTAAAAATCTGGGCGACTGCACCGGCCTCGATTTCTCCGAGTTGAGGACCCCCTTGGAAGAAAATCTGGTTGATCCCGGTCATCCGGCCGCGCATATCATCCGGTGTTTGTAGTTGCCGGATTGTGTTGCGCAGGATCGTACTGACGGAATCGCCCACTCCGACCAGGATGAGGGCCAGGAAGGTCATCACATATGCCAGGGAGACACCGGTTAGGTCCAGGGTCCTTCCCAGGAGAAAGATTTTCTCGTTGAACAGTGGCGCAAGACCGAAGGTATACGCGGTCCCAAAGAAGATGGTCGCCAGTCCGAAAATGGTTACTGAACCGAGCAGCAGTCTGCCCTGTCGGCGCAGGTCCCTGGCCTGTGAAATGACCAACCCGGCCCCAAGTGCGCCCACGGATTGAGCCGACGCCAACCATCCATACTGGAGCGGACCGACTTTCAGGATATCCTGGGCGACATAGGGGAGCAAGGTATTCGCCGATGAGAAGAAGGTTGCCAGGAAATCCAATACCATACTGGAGATGATGATCTTCTGCCGCAAGATGAACCGGATAGCATCACGGATCTCAGGGAATACCTGGTTCAACCCACGTGATGTCCGCGCTCTCTGCTGTATCGGCCCCATCAGGACCAAAGCCATCAGGACCCCAAGAAAGGTCACTGCGTTGATGAGGTAGGTGTATTCCTGCCCTAGATATCCGATCACGATCCCGCTGAGCGCAGGACCGACGATCGAGCCGGTATTGAAGGCAATGGACTGGAGTGAGAAGGCGTTGGGGAGATCTTTCCCGGGGACCAGGTTGGGAACGAGCGCTTGCCGGGCTGGAAGGTCAAACGCCATCGCAGCAGCCTGGATGGCTGTCAGGGTGTAGATATGCCAGAGTTGGATCTGCCCGCTATAGGTCAGTAGGCCAAGCGCCAGGGCGATCGCCATAGAACTGGACTGGGTCAAAAACATGATCTTCCGGCGGTTGTAACGGTCGGCCATCAGCCCGCCGAAGAGCGCCAGGAGCAGGATCGGGAAGAAGCGCACCGCACCGATGATGCTCACCGCGATAGGCTGGTCGGTTAACTGGCGGACATGCCAGAAAAGCGCCCACAACTGCATTTGTGAGCCAGTGACTGAAATCAACAAGCCGATCCAAAGCAGCGTGAAACGGCGGTGATGCAGGGCAGGGGGAATATGGATGGACATGGATACAGAACTGGCTTTTTTTGGAATATTGAGGCAACAGAATATTACCCTAATTCTGACGCGTTGAGATTACAGTTTTCTAAGTCCCCCAATCCCGAAGGTAAAGGAAGTCGTAGCCGACGGTCCGGTTGCTTAGCTTAGCAATCGGTGGAAGCATGCGTTTGAACTGATTTCTACGGATACGTTCAACTACTTTGTGGACAAAGTCCGCCTCGAAACCGGCATCGATACACTCGGCCGGGCTGAAACGTTGGTCCACCAGCAGATAGAGCAGGCGGTCGACCTCGGCGTATGTAAAGCCGAGTTCGCCCTCATCGGTCTGGCCTGCCCACAAATCGGCGGAGGGGGCTTTGTCGATGATGGCAGCCGGGATCTCCAGCGCACGGGCGAGTTGCCGTACCTGGGTTTTATAGAGGTCGCCGATCGGGTTCAGGGCGCAGGCAGAGTCGCCATAGACCGTGCTGTAGCCAAGCAGGATCTCGGTCTTGTTGCTCGTGCCAACGACAAGTCCCTTGAAAGCCTCAGACTGGTCGAAGATCACGATCATCCGGGCACGAGCCATGATATTACCCTTGCGGTTTTTTGCCTCCCCGGGGAGTTCTTCGATGAGCGGGTCGACTAGTTCTGTAATCGGGATGGTCAGGGATGGGCTGCCCTGCCAGTCGATAAGCAATTGAGCGTGTTCCTGAGAATCGGGGTTGGATGACTTATACGGCATCCGGACGGCTAATACATTATCCGGGCCGAGTGCTTCTACCGCCAGGACATAGGAGAGGGCTGAGTCGATTCCACCTGAGAGAGCAATTACCGCCCGCGAGAAGCCGGCTCGCGTGATTTCTGATTTAATGAACCCGGTCAGGATCGTCCGGGCGAGGTCGGGGTTAATCGCGAGGTCAATATCCATGTGCATATTCCAAGAGGCTGAGATTCATTATTTCGAAAGGATCCTGTCCAACTCGCGCTGCACCAACGCGGTTCGCTCGTCGCGCAACAAGGGCAACCGGGCGCGGGTCCGATGGATACCGGCCAGATCTATTTCTGTACAGATGAGAGCTTCTTCAAAATATGGGCCTTGGGCGATCTTGTGACCGTTTGGGTCAAAGACGGTCGATCCGCCCCAGAAATTCAAGCCATCTTCGAACCCGACCCGGTTAGAATGGACAATGAAACTTGTAAACAGGCTGGCGTAAGCCTGGTTGATCTCCTCCACCCATCGGGTAGATTCCAGTTGGGGTTCGGTATTCAGTCCCCGTCCGGGGGATGCGGAAGTGAACAGGAGGATGTCTGCCCCGTCCAACCAGAGCAAGTAGGGTGGAGAGGCATGCCAAAAATCTTCGCAAATCAAAATGCCCATCCGCCCAAAGCGGGTATCGAAGGCACGGATGGCGTCACCCCAGGCAAAGAAACGGCCCTCGTCGAACAGACCATAAGTCGGCAGGTAGACTTTGTGGTGTACCTGAACGACTTCTCCTCGCGCGAGATAAGCAGCCGCAATGTAAAAGCGGGAGCGCACATCTTCGTTGACGAAACCGACCACCAGGTCAAGGTCATGGCTGGCTTCAATAAGGGACTTGAATATCGGGTCATCGGGGGTTGGCCGGCAGGCGACGGTCGGCACGAGGTCCTGGAGCATGTATCCGGTCAGCGAGAGTTCGGGGAAGACGAGTAGATCAATACTGGACTGTTTTGCCTCCGCGATGACCGCGAGGTGTTTTTCCAGGTTGGCTTGGACATCCCCAAGTACCGTGTTGATCTGAGCGATGGCGAGATGGATTTTCATAATTGGTGCTGGGAAGCGTAACATCCCAAGATGATTGTTAGCGATGATCGCAGAATATTGTTATTCGCATAGCAATGCTACTGGGCAAATCATCAATCGAATGCGACAACATTCGAACCCATCTGAAACCGAGCTGGAGGGTAGGATTCTCTCGGTAGCTTATGTATTATATCATCGGTAGTTACCTGAGTTTTGGAGGGGTAATCGTAACCCTACCTCTGGACGGGAAACCTTTACCCATCGTTTATAATGAAAACCATGAATAACAATTACCGTAAGATTGTGGTAATCGGTATCCTCGGTTTGAGCTTTTATTGGCTGATCATGACCTTCAATATTGTGATCAGCCCATTGATCATCGGTGCGATCCTGGCCTTCTTATTGGACCCGGTAGTTCAATTCGTGAAAAGAAAGTTGAAGACCTCCCATAATGCAGCCGCTGGATTGGTGTTTGTTTTTTTCATCTCCGTAATCGCCACCTCGGTCTGGTTGCTCACTCCGGTCGTCATATCCCAAACCAAGTTTTTAAATCAGCAATTTCATGCCATCATGGATGAGGCCTTATTAATCCAACCTGCTCTCGAGGAGACCATCGAGATCAACATCCCGCTGGGTGACTGGATCGCAGACCTTGAATATGAGATCGAACAATTTTCCAGAGCTGACCGCCTATTCCGGTTCATGCAGACAGCTACTTCCAATTTCGTTTGGATCGCGGTCATATTGGTCACCTGCTTTTACCTGATGAGGGACTGGGAAAAACTCCGGGAGTGGGTGTTCAGCCAGTTTTCCACCCGTTCCCAGAAACGGGTCCGGGGTATTTACACTGAGATCAAACAGGTTTGGGATACATACTTACGTGGGCAGTTGGTCATGATGTCGGTGATCGGAGTTCTTTCGAGCATTGGCGGAGCGGCCGTCGGCCTGCGGAACGCGATTTTAATCGGCTTGCTGGCAGGTGCTCTGGCTTTGATCCCCTCGCTCGGCCCAGCAATTGCCACGATTATTGCCGGGGCAATTGCATGGACCCAGGGTTCTGCCTACCTGCCGCTCACCAATTTCTGGTTCATGATTCTTGTAGTTGGGATCTTTATGTCCGTACAATTTGCTGAAGGTATATGGCTCTATCCCCAGATCATGGGCAAGCGGATGAACTTGCACCCGGCGATTGTATTCGTCGCAGTTGTTAGTAGCCTCGCAGTTCTGGGCGCGTTATTTGGCCTGATCATCGTTCCCATCATCGGAACAGTAAGTATCATCCTCAGACAGGCATTTAAAATGATCAAATAACCAGCAATGCATTCGGCGACCGATCCTATGGGCCAGGTCGCCGAATGTCTTCCTTTACAATTAGGGGGAAATACTGAGATTCTCGATACCGGTGGGTATGATTGGCGGAGAGGGTGGGATTCGAACCCACGGTGGCCACGAGGACCACAACGGTTTTCGAGACCGTCCCATTCAACCACTCTGGCACCTCTCCGAATGCGGGGCGATTATATCTCATATTTCGATGATCGCATGGGCTTCCGGGTAAAAGACCTTCTTGAAACCGTGGGCCGCCAGGCGTTCCTGGAGCGCAGAAGCTGCCTTCGGTTCACCATGCACGAGAAAGATGTTCCGCTTATGGCGATTCCCTGCCTGGGCATATTCGAGCAGCATGTCCTGCCCGGCATGGGCGGATAAGCCTCCGATCGTTGCGATCTCTGCGCGCCGTTGGTACTCCTCCCCGAATATTTTCACCACCGGTGCCCGTTCTGCCAGGCGGCGACCCAATGTATGCGGTGCCTGCCATGAAACGATGAGTATGGTATTGCGTTTATCCTCTATGTTATTCTTCAGATGGTGCAAGATTCGCCCTGCTTCAGCCATCCCGGATGCCGAGATGATCACCAGCGGACCTTTCAGGTCATTCAAGCGCTTTGACTCATCCACAGACTGTACATAGCTCAATGTTGGGAAACGGAGCGCAGGGTGACGGTCGAGTTGGATGAAGTAGCGGGTCTGGTCGTCGTAGCATTCGGGGTGCTGTTCAAAGACACGCGATGCGTTTACTGCCAGTGGGCTGTCCACGTAGACCGGGAGCGGAGGAATGCTGCCAGCAGCGATCATCATGTGCAGGCTGTAGACCAGCTCCTGCGTTCGGCCAACCGCGAAGGCCGGGATGATGATCTTGCCCTGCCTGGCGACAGTCCGCAGGATGACCTGCTCCAGTTCTCGGTGGGCGGCCTCCGGGTCCCGGTGGGTTTTGTCGCCGTAGGTGCATTCCATCAACAAGGTATCTGCATCAAATGGCATGACCGGATCACGGAGGATCGGCAGGTGGCGCCGGCCGACATCGCTGGAAAACCACAGGGTTTTCATCCGGCCGGCTTCACGGATCTCCAGCCGGATCCCGGCGGAGCCGAGGATGTGGCCGGCGTCGAAGAACTGGGCTGTCACTCCGCAGGTCGGCTCGAAGGCTTGTTCATATGGGATTGGCTGCATAAATTGAGCTACTTCGGCGGCATCCTTTTGGGTGTAGATCGGCTCGATAAGCGCTTCATGCTTGCGTGAGCGTTTTTTGTTGATATAGGCAACATCTGCTTCCTGGATATGACCCGAATCCAGCAGCATGATCTCAGCTAGGCTTGCGGTTGCCGGAGTGGTGTAAATCGGTTTGGAGTAACCCTGCTTCACAAGGTTTGGTAGGTTCCCGCTGTGGTCAATATGGGCATGTGAGAGCAGGACTGCATCGAGCTTGAGAGGGTCGAAGGGAAAAGACAGGTTCCGTTCATAGGCTTCTTTGCGCCGACCCTGGAACAGGCCGCATTCAAGCAATAGGCGGGCGCCATTGACTTCCAGCAGGAATTGGGACCCGGTCACAGTCTGGGCGGCGCCATGGAAGTGAATGCGCATCCTACTCCTTTTTTAATACGGAGAGGATCTCCTGCCCGAACTTCTCCACCCGCCAGGGCGAACCGGGCATCGCTTGGGCCAGTTCGGTGACGGTTTGGGGCTTGGATGCCGCAATGGAAGCGAGGAATGATTTCGGCAGGATCAGGTCAGATTGGATACCCATCAGGACAGCGGTGGATTTGCGCCATTCCCGTAACCCATCCAGGCGTGCCAGGTACTCCTTGCTTGGCCGGGAATGATGGACTCGTTTGACGATAGTGGCACGAGCCCCTTCTCGGACAGCCTTTAACAAGCCATCTCCGTAGACGGTCAACTGGCGGGGGGTCAGGTAGAGGGCTTCCAGGTCCTCAAAGGTTTTCGGCCCGGATTTAGCTATCGAGAGAAGGCGTTTATCGTCGATGACTTTAAACACCGGCCGGTCCATGTTCCGTGCTTGGGTATCCCGCCACTTGCTAAGTTCATGTAGGACCGTCAATTGTCGGGGCGAGAGACTCTGGACACCATTGATCCGTTGCCAGGCCGGGATACCGTTTTCCGTGAGTGTATTTTCCTGGCTGATTCGAACAAACTCTTCATCTGCCAGGGTCCAGAGGTCCCGCGTCGTTAGTTCTCTCTTAAGTTGGTCCCGCAAAGGGAGCAGGAAACGCGTGTCGAGCCGGGCGTAGTTCATCAGGTCGGCGGTCAGAGGGCGCTGGCCCCAGTCTGCTTTCTGATAACGTTTGTCCTGCTTGACAGCGAATCGTTCTGTAAGCAGTGAGTCCAGGGAAACTTGTTTGAGGCCCAGGATTCGGGCAGCCTGCATGGTATCAAATATGTGGTTGACAGTGAAATCGAAATCTCGTTTCAGGCAGATCAAGTCATATTCAGCGGCATGAAATACTTTTTCGATGTATGGGTTCGAGAAGATCGTCGCTAGAGGGGAGATGTCTTCGATGGCAAGAGGATCGACCAGAAAATCCATATCCAGGATGGAGAATTGGATCAGGCAAACCTGCTCCTGAAAGGCATGCAGGCTGTTGGATTCGGTGTCCACAGCCACTCTGGGATGTCTCTTCAGGGTCTGGATGAGTGCATCGAGCGTTACAGGGTTTTCCACCCACTTTGGGGCGGGGAGAATTTTGCCAGTCACAAGGTGATTATACTTGATAGTTCCAGGCGTGATCTGGATGCCCGGGAGTGGCGGAATTAATGGGCTAAAATAGAGAAATGAACACATGTCCCAAATGTAGTGGAACAATGCGGCAAAATAAAGCCGGGAGAACCGTGGCAGGGAGCCAACGGTTTCGCTGTATGCAGTGTGGATGCAAATACA
>JBDRPT010000032.1:0-14726 GCA_043826785.1 Chloroflexota bacterium
CTGTATGCCACGTTCAAGTTGGAGTGCTTGAAAATGAAACGGCATCTTGGTCATTTTGCCTTGCGGGCACACTTGTATCTCAAGGCTATTCGCGTGGCGTTTGCCGAGTTGCAAGCTCTCAAGGCTGCGTAACATCAGTGATGTAAGAAGAATATAAGATCCGGGCAAGAACATTTGCGGCCCGGATCGGTTGGAGAACTTGGCTGGGTTTCAGGACGATTTCCGATCCAATAATGCTTTCTTTTGTTCAGGACGGAGGAAAGCGACCTCAAGCGCATTCAATTGGGTCTGGCGGATCTGATTGGATGATAACCCTGCGAGGGGAGCAGCGACCGTATATTCATATTCCAAACTGATATTACTGATCCCTGGGTCATCGGTGTTCAGGGTAGCTAATATACCTCGTTCGAGGAATGTGCGCAGCGGATGGCTTGGATAGTCGTCGACACAGGATGTCTGCACGTTACTGGTAAGGCAGGATTCCACCCCGATGTGGTATTCTGCCATGTACTCGATCAACTCTGGGTCATCGCTTGCCCGGATTGCATGCCCGATCCGTTCTGCATTGAGATCGGTAATCGCCTGCCATATACTCCTTGGGCCGGCCGATTCTCCCGCATGGATGGTTATGTGCCAGCCGGCATCGCGAGCTTTATGGAAGTGCTCCTTGAACCACTCGGCGGGAAAATTGGCTTCATCCCCTGCCAGGTCCAGGGCGCAGAGGTGTGAGCGATGGCTCCACAGGGCGTCCAACTCTTGATGGGCGGTCTCCGGGCCGTATGTCCGGCTGAGGATCCCAATCAGGTTTACCTGGACCCCGAAATCCCTTTGTCCAGCCTTGACGCCGTCCACGATCGCTTCGACGACACCGGCGGGATTAAGTGCATGGGTCTCGGCCATGAACCAGGGGCTGAAACGTAACTCAATGTAATCGATTCCTTCTTTGGAAGCATCTTCCACGTTCTCATATGCAACCCGCCGGCAAGCATCAAAATCAACCAGGATAGCCGTCATCCACTTGAACTTGGAAATGAATGCCATTACCCCAGGCTGGGGGTCTGTAACCTGGACGAACGGACGCAATCCCTCCCGGTCGGTTGCCGGGAGGGGGAGGTTGTGTTTTCGGCTTAATTCAAGGATCGTATCAAGCCGGACATTTCCATCGAGGTGCCGATGGAGTTCGATGAGAGGAATTGTTCGGTCAATCATCTATATCGGCGATCTAGTTTTCTCTAAACCCATAGCGCTCGATAATATTTTGGATAATATCATAGGCTTCTGCCGGTACATCCTGGAATCTGAAACCGGTATTGAAGAGGCTTGGATCTATGTCTTGATGACACCAGATGCTCAAGGCTTTTAGTTCAAGAAATGGAAGTTCGGAGACATCAGCGGAAAGCTCGATCTTGAGTTGATACATTTCATTTTCAGGGAGTTTATTCTCACTGACGATCATTGCACCAAGGGGCGTGATATCGACAAGGTTTCCAAGTTGTTCACGTCTTTCGCTGTCGAAGACACGCATGTAATAGAGCAAGAACCGTCGCTTGACTTTTCTTCTATCGAACATAGTCATTTCCACTCCTTTCCTAGTTCAATGTAAACAGTATATTGCATTTGTGCGTTTCGGGCAACTCAGATTCACACTCTATGTTATCACGAAAGCGAGGGACTTTTTCCTATCAATGTAACATTCCAAAAGGTTTTCCTCTTGACTCTCCCTGTGCTGGAGGGTGTATAACCTGCTTATGGAGACTTCTAGTACCTGGACACGGTGAACGTGATGGGTGCAGACATGGAATTGACCGGCAAACGTGGCGTAATACTACCAATCAGAATCACAGTGTCTGGGCACTAGATGATCCGGTTCTGAGTCTACTTAACCCACGGAGAATACGGGTTTCTGATCTCCTACCTTGGGTGAGAATTGTACATCCTCCCTGCTAGTGGAGGTTCACAGTCGGACCCTGAGACGGTGACGGAGATCCAGTTCCCGGTCAAGAAGGACCGAGGTCTCCTGATGAAATACACAAGAACCTGCGAACACAGGCTATTGTGTATTTTTGATGGGTGTTTATTGAAACCGATGTACAATTAACCTGATGACAGAGACTCTCAACGTTCTCTTCCTGGCAGCTGAAGCGGAACCATTTTTCAAGGTCGGCGGATTAGCGGATGTCGCCGGGTCATTGCCGTGGGCGTTGCGTAAGCTGAGTTCTCGCAAAACCGGGGGGTTCACTTTGGATGTGCGCTTGGTTTTACCATTGCACAGGACGGCGCAGGCGGATTCGACTGTTCACTCTCTTCTCGAGTTCCCGATAAACAAACACGGTGGCGAAAAGGGTGTCCGTGTGTACCATAAGACTTGGGTCGATCGGCCGGTCTATTTTATATCCGGAGACCCAATCAGTTCATCAACCGGAGTGTATTCTCTAGACCAGGGGATTGATCAGCAGAAATATGTCTTCTTCTCGATCGCAGCCTTGGAGATGACCCGCCATCTGGGATGGCGACCAGACATCATCCATGCCAATGACTGGCATACTGCCCTGGCCTTATACGCGCTTCTCGCTCGTCGGGCAGATCCGTTCTTTTCACGGACAGCTGGCCTGCTTACCCTACACAACCTCCCCTATATGGGCGGGGATATTACTGGCCTGCTGTCTGAGTATGGGTTGGACCCAATTTCCGAGGCGAACTTACCCACCTGGGCGACCACCCAACCACTACCGATTGGCCTCTGGGCGGCAGACGCGGTTTGCCCGGTTTCAACCACCTATGCCCGTGAAATACTCACTCCAGAATTTGGCTGCGATCTACAAGGATATTTAAAAACACAGACAGAGAAGATCACTGGGATCATTAACGGCTTGGATATGGTCGCCTGGGATCCGGCAGTTGATAACATTTTGAAGGCAAATTTCGATGCTGGCGACCTGCAGGGTCGGCTGGGGAATAAGCTTGCCTTGCAGGAGCGCGTTGGTTTACAGGTGGACCGGACAACTCCATTGATGGCGATGGTCACACGGATCGATCCGCAAAAAGGAGTGGATATCGCTATCGATGCATTGCGTTTAATCACTGATCTGTCCTGGCAGTTCGTTATTCTTGGGACTGGGGATTCCCGCCTGGAGGAAGCAATCCGCGGCCTCGAAACCGAATTCCCGGATCGTGTCCGGGCGGTGATCAGCTACGACGCGAATCTGGGGAGGTTGATCTACGGCGGCGCGGATGCATTCCTGATGCCTTCACGCTACGAGCCGTGTGGACTTTCCCAGATGATTGCCATGCGCTACGGGTGCGTACCGATTGTGCGCGCAACCGGTGGTTTGAAGGATACCGTCGAAGAAGGTAAAACAGGATTCCTGTTCCAAAAAGCTACCTCAGAGGAATTGGCAGAAGCCATTCGCAGGGCGCTGAGTGTGTATTCGAATCCAGAGAAGTGGCGACGCTACCAGCGAAACGGAATGAAGCAGGATTTCTCATGGGCACGGTCTGCCCAGCAATATGCGATCATCTATCGTTCATTATATTCCAGAGCCAACAACCAAAACGTGTGAGCATCAGATCTAAGCTGAGAGGATGATATGAAAATACGCGCAGTGATCATGGCAGGCGGGGAAGGGTCCCGGTTGAGTGTCCTGACCGCCAAGCGGACCAAACCAGCGGTCCCGTTTGCCGGTAAATACCGGATCATCGATTTTACGCTTTCGAACTGTGTCAACTCTGGCATCTTCGATGTTATGATCATGGCCCAATACCGCCCCCATTCACTCATCGAGCACATCGGAGCCGGAGGACCCTGGGACTTGAACCGAGATTTCACCGGCGGGGTGCGGATGTATACACCGTACCGGGCCCGGTTTGGCGCTGAATGGTATACCGGTACGGCGGATGCTGTCCAGCAGAATTTTGCATTTATCAAACGGGCGACGCCTGATCAGGTGATAATCCTGTCGGGTGATCATATCTATGCTATGGATTACGATGCAATGCTTACATTTCATCGCGATCATGAAGCGGAACTGACGATGGGGACGATCCGCGTCCCGCTGGAGGAAGCATCCCGCTTTGGGGTCCTGGAAGTGGACAAGGATTATCGGATAACATCGTTTGTCGAAAAACCCAGTGAGCCTCAATCCAACCTTGCCAGTATGGGCGTGTATATTTTCGACCTGGAGGTTCTGGATAGAGTCCTTTGGGAGGACCATCTCTGCCAGGAGTCGAACCACGATTTTGGCAAGGATATCATCCCGCGGATGGTTGCCGAGAAGCGTCGCGTCTTTGCCTATCCATACACGGGCTATTGGGTCGATGTGGGCACAGTAGAGTCATACTGGCAGGCGCACATGGACTTGCTGAAGGAACGGCCAGCCCTGAACCTGAGCGACCGCAGCTGGGTGATCCATACCCGGACAGAGGAGCGGCCACCTTTGCGCATAGCAAATAATGCCAAGGTTGATAACAGCATGGTCAGCGATGGATGTTCTATCGAAACGGGAGCAAGTATCGAGTGCAGTGTTCTCTCCCCAGGGGTTATTATCCGCTCTGGAGCGGTTGTCCGTCATTCAATTATCCTTACCGATTCCGTCATTGGAGCAAACGCTACGGTGGAGAACGCCATCCTGGATAAACGTGTGAGAGTGGGAGAAAATTGTCATCTTGGGGCTGCACATGGTGGGTCTGCTCTGACCCTGATCGGGAAGAATAGTGAAGTGCCTCCGGGTACGGTTATCGAACCTGGCGCGGTCATCGGCGTGGATGTCATCGCCTCAGATTATCCTGACCTTCGGGTAAAATCGGGGGAAAGCATCGAAACGAAACGACAGCCTTATGAAATTTAAGCGCGCATCAGGGATCATCCTTCACCCCACAAGTTTGCCATCAAAATATGGGATCGGAGACATCGGACCTGCAGCCGTCCGTTGGATCGAATGGTTGTCAGGCTCCGGATGTAAGCTCTGGCAAGTTCTGCCTCTCGGGCCAACGGGTTTCGGGGATTCTCCTTACCAATGCTTCTCAGCATTTGCCGGAAATCCTTATCTTATCAGTCCAGATGTCCTGTTAGATGAAGGTTTGCTCACGAAAGATGATCTTGCCGATGTTCCCGAGTCTGCTGTCGACAGGATTGACTACGGAAGTATGATCCCGTGGAAATTGGCTCTGCTCGAACGGGCTTTCGAGAGGTTTACCTCGGGTCCTTCCCCAGTCCGCAAACGAGGGTTCAACGACTTCCGGACCGAAAATGCATCCTGGCTTGATGACTATGCCCTGTTTATGGCGCTCAAGGAGGCTCATGGCGGGGGAGCGTGGGATTGTTGGCCACTTGCTCTTCGGAAGCGTGAATCCGCCACAATTGAACAAGCCCGCCAGACATATTCCCAGGCTATCCTGCGCTATTCTTTCTACCAGTACTTATTCTTCGAGCAGTGGGTCTCCCTGAAGGCAACAGCCAAAGCTCACGGTATAAAAATCATCGGCGATATTCCGATCTTTGTTGCCTACGATAGTGCCGACGTCTGGGCCCACCCGGACTTGTTTTATTTGGATGAGGAGGGTAACCCAACCGTTGTTGCAGGTGTGCCACCGGATTACTTCTCTCCAACAGGACAACTCTGGGGGAATCCTCTGTACCAATGGAATGAGCACTGGAAGACCGGCTATACGTGGTGGTGCGACCGGTTAGCTGCCGCGCTCAAAACCGTGGATATCATCCGCCTGGACCACTTCAGGGGGTTTGCCGGTTACTGGGAAATTCCCGCGGGAGCGGAAACCGCAGAAAACGGGTGCTGGGTGCCGGGTCCGGGTGCTGAATTCTTTAATGCAGCCAGGGCGTCGTTGGGCGATCTGCCCATCATCGCCGAGGATCTTGGAGAAATCACACCGGACGTGATCGCCTTGCGGGAGCACTTTTCCCTGCCGGGGATGAAAATCCTGCAGTTCGCGTTTTCTGATCCTGAGAACGCATTTTTGCCTCACAAGTGCTCCTCCAACTCCGTTGTTTATACGGGCACGCATGATAATGATACGACCCTCGGTTGGTATGCTTCTGCGCCCGAAAACGAAAAGGATTTCGCCCGCCGCTACTTGCAGACCGATGGGCAGGACTTTGCTTGGGATCTGATCCGTGCTGCCTGGAGTTCGACGGCGGTATTTGCCCTCACTCCGATGCAGGACCTCCTCCGACTGGGTACGGAGGCTAGAATGAATTATCCCAGCCGCCTTGGCGGCAACTGGGAATGGCGTATGGAAGAAGATGCGCCAGACAACGAACTGATGGCTGCGATCCGGGAACTAAACTATTTATATGAGCGCTAGGGGGACAGACCTGGCGTAGACTCAATTTTGTAGTTGCTCTTGATCCGCTTGCTCTTCTACAATGATGAAAACGATGTTCTTTATGTTCTTTCGCGTCGCGATGCCAGATAGATCCCGGCCAGAATGAGTCCCCCGCCAACAATATTTATCCACCCAGGTGCTTCCTGGAAGATGAAGTAACCAAGGATCGTCGATCCAATTGGTTCACCCAAGGTGGTCACTGCGACCAGGGTTGCAGGAATATAAGCCAGGGCCCAATTGTAGGTGGAATGGCCGATGAGCTGGGGGATGAGCGCTAGCAGCAGGATCCACAGGTAGGTTATTGGGGGATAACCGAGGATTGTTTGTCCCGTGATGATTACAATAAGAACCAGAACAAGAGAGGCGATTCCGTAGACCAGGAAGATATAAGGTACCAAAGAAATTTTCGAACGTAATTTCCGCCCGATGATGAGATAGCCTGTTACCGTCCAAGCGCCAGCCAGGGCCAGGAAATTTCCCAGCATGGCTTTCCCCTGGATAAATTCACCCAGCGGCGGACAGATCAGGCCTCCGGTCCACTGGCAGGCATCACTGATGCTGATGAGTAATCCTCCCGTCAGTGCCAGAGCCATCCCGACAAAAACAACCGGAGTCGTGCGCTCACCGAGAAACAGGGGGGATAACAAAGCCACCCAGAGGGGAGATGTGCTGACCAATACGACTGAACTAGCAATTGTTGTATATTCCAGTGAGGAGATCCAGGTGGCGAAATGGAACGCCAAGCAGATCCCGGCGACAATTGCCAGGCAGATGTCGCTCCGGGTCAGACGGCGTATTTCGGTGCGGTGACGGGTGAATGTGATCGGTGCCAAGATGAGGCTGGCCAGGGTCAAGCGACCGGCGGCGATAACCAGGGAAGGGGCTTCCGCCTGCGCCTTGCGGATAAAAATGGAGGCAGTTGAGACTGCCAGGATCGCGAGCAGGATGGCAAACGGCAAGATGGTTCGGGAGCGCGAATCGTCCATGGGGCAAGTATAAGCGATATGTAAGAAATACCGGTTGTGCCTTGACACACCACCCCAAAAACATTACAATATAGATAATAATTATCATAAATATATATGATATTCGGTCACCTTTCCATAAGGAGAATGATTATGAAGTTTGAACTAGCTCAACTCCCATATGCATATGACGCCCTGGAACCCTTCATCGATTCGATGACAATGCAAATCCATCACGACAAACATCATGCTGCATATATCAATAATTTAAACGCAGCATTGGAGAAACATCCTCAATTGGATGGAAAAGCGCTCGAGGAATTGCTTTCCTATCTGGGTGCCCTGCCTGATGATATCCGCACTGCTGTCAGGAATAATGGGGGTGGAACATGGAACCACAACCAGTTCTGGCAGGTCATGGCTCCCAATTCTGGTGGTGAACCCAAGGGTCCGCTCTCGCAAGCGATTGAAGCGATGTATGCTGATTTTTCCAGTTTCAAGGCCGAGTTCGAAAAGGTGGCCAATGGCCGTTTTGGTTCCGGTTGGGCCTGGCTGGTCGTCCGTAAGGATAATGGGCTATCGATCCTATCGACTGCCAATCAGGACAATCCCTTGAGTGACGGCCTGACCCCGATATTGGGTCTTGATGTCTGGGAACATGCCTATTATCTAAAGTATCAGAACCGGCGTGGCGAATATGTGACCAACTGGTGGAACGTAGTCAATTGGGATGAGGTTGCCCGGCGATACCAGGCCAGCCGCTAAATCTTAATTGCAGAAATCAACCAAGCCAGATATAATATGTCTGGCTTTTTTATTCCACATGAAGGAGGAGCAAAATGACTCACATCATAACAAGTTTGTGTTTAAGGGATAGTGGTTGTGTAGATGTCTGTCCGGTTGAGTGCATCGTGCCAGGGAAACCTCAAGAGAAACATCCGTGGTTCTATATCGATCCGGATACCTGCATTGATTGTGGTGCTTGTATTCCAGAATGCCCCTACGCGGCAATCTTTCCAGAGGATGAAGTTCCCTCAGCCTACACCGCCAAGGGTGGTGAATATATCAACCGGCTCGGCTATTCCGGGCATTACGAAGGTACCAATCATAACGGAGAATCGGTCCTCCTGGATACGGTCAAACAATTGGAAGCAGGGGAGGTCGTTGACCTGACAGCGGACACTCAATCAAATTACGACTACTTCCAGTCTGGCCCTGGGTACGACACCCGCGATTGATCACCCGAGATGGAAACACCCGGTCATAAGAGAAGACCGGGTGTTATGTTTTAATAACCGTCAAGGCGGAGTATAATCTAGTCACAAGAATCTATGCTGGTGGAGACCTTATGACATTCGACCCCGCTTTCCTGAGCAGTGCCATTCTTTTACTGACCGGATTTGGTGGCGCATTCCTGGTCGCTCTGTGGGTAGCCTTGATTGTATGGACCTATCGAGATATCCGCTCACGGCATCGTGACCGGTTTGTGCATCTATTGGCCGCGGCCCTGGTTGCTCTATTGAACATGCCGGGTGTGCTCGTCTATCTCATATTGCGACCATCGAGAACCCTCGAGGAAGAGTACCAGCAGACATTGGAGGAGGAAGCTCTTCTGCAGACGATTGAAGAGAATGCCGTCTGTCCGGGATGCGAGCGACGGATCAAAGATGAATGGCTGGTCTGCCCGGGATGCCAAACGAGGCTAAAAAAGAGTTGCCATGAATGTGGAAAATTGATGGAACTCCCCTGGAATATCTGTCCGTTTTGCAGCGCGGTTGCCCCGGGAATGCGCAAGGAGGGGATCAGCATGAATGAGGCGCTCGAGGAATTAGCGCAGATCGAAAAAGGGCAGGGCGAAGAAGACGAAAGCGAGCTATAAGAGTTTTGTTCTAAACAAGGAGAAATAAATGGGAATCGCAGCTTTTATTATTGGCTTGTTAGCGATCATGGGGGCGTGTGTGAACCTCTTGCCAGGATTGGGATGGGCCAATTGTATCCTTGGCCCAATCGCTACGGTCGGAGCGATACTGGGGCTCATTTCACTATTCTCGCAGAGAGAAAATAAAGTTCTGGGAGGAATTGGATTGGCCTTGAATTTGATTGCCGTAATCGTTGCAATCGTGCGCATCATCATCTCTTGCCTGGGTGGCGGATTTTGTTTGTTGTAAAACCCGTTAGATAAGAAATAGACCCAAGATAAGTCATGGGTCGCATGCCCATCAGGGAGATTGGGCGGTTATGAAAATCGATTCGGCAGAAATCCGGCATCTGCGCATGCCCCTCATAGCCCCGTTTGAGACGTCGTTTGGGCGTAGTATCGAGCGCGACTGCATCCTGCTAGCCATCCACTCGGAAGGACTGACTGGATATGGCGAGTGCGTTGCCGATCGTGACCCCGGGTATTGCTATGAGACTGCCGGTACTGCCTGGCATATCATCAAAGATTTTATCCTGCCTGCTATTCTGGATAATGAGATTGCGGATGTGGAGCAGTACCAGGCACTTGTTGCACATGTCAAGGGACATAACCTTGCCAAGGCTGGTGTTGAGATGGCTATATGGGATTTGCTTGGGAAACGGGATGGCAGATCCCTGGCCGGGATGCTCGGTGGTGTTCATCCGCGGGTGCAAGTTGGAGTATCTATCGGCCTGCAAGCGACACCTGCAGCACTGGTCGAGGCCGTAAGTACGTACCTTGATTCGGGTTACCGACGCATCAAGATCAAGATCAAACCGGGCCGGGACGTCGAGGAGGCCTTGGCAGTCCGCCGGCAGTTCCCGGACATCATGCTTCAAGTGGATGCGAATTCCGCCTATACCCTCGATACTGTCCATCAAATAACTCCACTCGATGCGCTCAAACTGTTGCTGATTGAGCAACCTCTCCCCGAAGACGATCTCTGGGATCATGCGAAGGTGCAGGCCAGATTCCGGACACCGATATGCCTGGACGAGAGCATTATCTCCCCCCGGCATGCGCGTCAAGCGCTTGAGATGGATGCCTGTCGGGTGATCAACATCAAGGCTGGTCGGGTTGGCGGCCTTCGCAATGCCGTCGCGATTCATGACCTTTGCCTTGAGCGGGGGATACCGGTTTGGTGTGGGGGCATGCTGGAGACTGGCATTGGCCGGGCGTCCAATCTCGCACTCGCATCCTTGCCCGGTTTTATCCTCCCCGGAGATATCTCGGCATCGGAGCGTTATTATCAGCAAGACATCACAAACGAAAGCTTTACATTGAATACCGATAGTACGATATCCGTGCCAACCGGGCCTGGCCTCGGGGTCACGATCAATCCCAAAGGCCTCGATCCATTTACGCTGGCTAAAGTGAGCGTTAGGCAATGACCAGACAGCTTGCCTTTCTGATCCTACTGCTATCAATCAGCACGACCAGTTGTGTCCCGGCCTGGGGTCCTGGGAATACGACATCATCAGCTTCCCCAGAAATGGCGTCCCCATTGCCGACGCCATTCCAGCCGATTGGCTCGGATGTTCAAGCTGTCCTGCCTGAAGCCAGCACGACGGATTTGTCTCCGGCCCAACTCTGGATTTCCCCTGCCGTTCCAAGCTCCCTCCGTCAGATGGTATTGGCCTCCGGCCTGAGAGAGGTCGCAGACCGTGGAGATGCGGATATCACCATCGACATCCAACCCAGACCAGGCGAGGAGTCAATGGTGGCTGCATGGTTCTACGCGCTGGTTGTACCGTTCCCAACCATCACGGATGGTGTCCAGGCAGATGAGTTGCGCCGGTTCTGGGCCGGACAATCAGCGGGACCGTTTGGTGGCCGGCCCCTGCTGTTGGCTGAATCCACCTATCAGGGATTGATTGCCATCTGGGGCTTGCCGGACCCTGCGGCTGTCCGAATTGTTAGCGATAGTGAATTGCTGGATATCGCCTATGCTGAAAGGGATGCCTGGGCAATCATCCCTTTCGAATCGCTCGAACCGCGCTGGAAGGTCTTGACGATCGATCAACAATCGCCGCTTCGAAACGACTTTAACCCCGAGAATTACCCGCTGACCATTAATTACTACTTTTCCCCCGAACTTGCATATCTGCCTTCCACGAACCGAGACCCTTCCAAGCTGACCGTTCTTGTCATGACCGGAGTCACAGCCCTGGTCCGCGCAACGGCAGCTCGGATGGAGGAGTTAGGTGTCCTGTTTCCTGGTCGTGATATCGGGCATATCCTGCGGAGTGCGGATTTGACCCATATCAGCAATGAAATCCCTTTTGCTTCTAACTGCCCGTTCCCCAATGCAAATTCACTGTCATTACAATTTTGCAGTGACCCGGATTATATTGCCTTGTTGGAAGATATCGGCACGGATATCGTCGAACTCACTGGTAACCATTTCCAAGACTATGGATCAGAGGCCACTCTTCTGACCCTGGATATGTATGACCAGCGCGGTTGGCCGTACTATGGAGGTGGGAGAAATTTGAGGGACTCTCTGAAAGCGATCACCCTGGCTCATAACGGCAACCAGTTTGCCTTTATTGGCTGTAACCCTGTAGGCCCGGGCTTTGCCTGGGCGACATCGACGCAACCCGGTGCAGCGCCATGTAATGATTATGGTTGGATGGTTGCTGAAATCAACCGGTTGGAGGCCGAAGGTTACCTAGTAGTAGCAACACTCCAATACAATGAATATTACATCCACACTGCAACCGAAACTCAGGTGCGGGATTTTGGCAGGCTTGCGGATGCTGGTGCTGTAATCGTGAGCGGCAGCCAGGCGCACTTTCCCCAGGCGATGACATTCTGGGGTGATTCTTTCATTCATTATGGGCTGGGCAACCTGTTCTTCGACCAGATGGACATTCCAGTCATCGGGACCCGGCGTGAGTTCGTCGACCGGCATGTATTCTATGATGGCCACCATATCAGCACCGAGTTGCTGACTTTCATGCTCGAAGACTATGCCCGGCCTCGTCCGATGACGGATTATGAGCGCAGGGATCTCCTGGAGGACATCTTTGCTGCAAGTGGTTGGTAATCAGACGGTCGGAGTGCGATGAAAATCTACGATATCACCATCCCCATCTCTAAGGAAATGCCGGTCTGGCCGGGGGATCCGCCGGTGGAATTGGAGCGGGTCCAGTCGATGGATGCCGGTGCCGATGTCAATGTTTCGCGGTTCTCTGCCAGCGTCCATATCGGCACGCACGTTGACGCTCCCGATCATTTTCTCAATAATGGACGCACGGTTGATTCCCTCTCCCTTGAAGTCCTTGTTGGCCCGGCGCTGGTGGTCCTAATCCCAGCGGAGGAGAGCCTGATAAGCGCAGGTCTGCTCGACCGCCTGGCCATACCCAAAGGATATGTGCGCATCCTCTTTAAGACGAGCAACTCGGATTTATGGCAGCGAATGGAGGCTGAGTTCTATCCAGAGTTTGTGGCGGTCGCTCCAGATGGGGCAAAATGGCTGCTGGATTATGGTGCCGGGTTGGTCGGAGTGGATTACCTCTCGATTGCCCCATTCAATCAAGGCATTCCCACCCACCGCATCCTACTCGAAGCGGGTGTAGTGGTGGTGGAAGGCCTGGCCCTTAGCCAGGTGGAACCAGGGGAGTACAAGCTATACTGCCTGCCACTTAATCTGGTTGGCTCGGATGGCGCACCTGCCAGGGTGATCCTGGTCTCATAAGAGATCAGACTTCATTATTTGCTTTGGGGGCATCCGCAACGGTTGATGGCCAGGGGTGAGAGTCATCCAGCCGGGAGCGTGAAACCGCCATCGATCACGATCACCTGGCCGCGGATCATGGCTGCATCCGGCGCACACAGGAACGCGACCAGGTGGGCAACATCTTCCGGTGCTACGAGCCGGCCGGTAGGTGTACTGGCAACCGTCTTTTCGATGATTCCACGCTGCTGCATGCTAGCGAAGTGAGACAATGCATCTGTTTCCACCATTCCCGGGGAGACGGCGTTGACAACAATCCCGCTTGGCGCAAGTTCAACAGCCAGGTAGCGGGTCAGCGCCTCGATCTCGGTGAGCGTTTCCTGGGCCGGCTTCCGGTTGCGGAAGAAGTTCACGATTACAGCCGCGCCGTTTCGGGCAAAGTGCAAGGCAATCGCCCGCCCGATGCCTCGACCCGATCCGCTGACCAGGGCGACCTTTCCTGAGAATCGGAAAGATTGTTTATCTGCCATGATGGGGCAGTATAACACGGTCTGATTCCGGCTAGATAAAAGTCCTAGTGGAGGAAGATGGAACTTTGATCCAGCTGGGATTCTAGCCGGGGTGGCATTGGTTCCGCCCCTGGCCCAATCCAGAAAGCCAGCGTTTCGTCTCTTTAGGGGAGGTGAAATGGAATACTTTGAGATGGGGATAGGTTGATCCAGAGGTTAAAGCCGTGTATTCTCTCTTGCGCCGCTGGTAGGTCTGCAGCGCCCAGAGGAAGAGCGAATCACGGGAGAAGAACTGCGGCCACAAGCGCTCGTAGTTCGTGCCCCAGAGGTGCTCACGGGTGAGAGTCCGTTTCCAGGTACGTCCCCATAAGCGCCAGAGGATCAGGGCGAGGGGGTAATCGAGCCAGACGATGGCCTGGGCGCGGGTCCAGATGATCTCGCGCACCATCCCGTAATTCCCGTCGGTGACCCAGGCGGGTCCGCGCGTGGCTGCATCCACTCTCTGGCGCAGGATCTCGGACGGGGTCTCTTTCCAGCCCGGCTCCCAATGCAATGCATCCAGCTCGATGCAGGGGATGTGGAGGGCGGCGCCGATCGCCCTGGCGAGGGTGCTCTTGCCGGAGCCGGTCGTCCCGACGACGGCGTACCTGCGGATGCGGCCTGGCGCGAGAGGAGGGGAGGAGTCCATGATCCCGCCCTTTATACCATGGTCGCGTATTGCGCGACCACCTTGGTCGCTGGTTGGGCGACCACCATACGGCCGGCGCAACCAGGCTGGCATAGGCGGGCGCGGCGCTGACCGGGAAGTTTGCGGTCAAGGAGAGAAAGCGGGATCATCGAGAACTGACCCGCTGATAAGTCATTCGACGTCCAGGGGAGTTGGGTGGCAAGCCATACCCGGAAGGCCTGGATTTCCTGGGCGCCCATGCCATCGGGGTGGCATTTGTTGTGGAACAGGATGATGCGGCGGGTTCCATCCAGGCAGGATCCTTGCGCGCCGCAGAAGGAGTGTTTTGTGGGCAAGGTTGCGCTGTACTGGCAAAGCTTTTTTTGGCCTGGTTGAAGGGGTCATATTTTTATTTTCCAGCGCGGCATGCAGCTCTATTGTCATTTCCGCAGGTGACATCTATAATTATATAACTGATGTTACGCACGAGCCAGAGTAAAAATCGGGTAAGATTTGGGCATGAACAAAGAATACTTGGAACTGTACACAGATTATTTGCTCAGCACGTTTGGTTATGCCACCGCCACCGGTCTTTCACGGATGGTGGAAG
>JBDRPT010000033.1:0-8371 GCA_043826785.1 Chloroflexota bacterium
CGAAACTGTCTTGTGATGAACCCCAAGATGCCGCCCGGTCCGTCTGAGATTCATGCCGTCCACATACAACTGGATTGCGTGCTGACGAGTTTGTTTATCATAGCCTCGATTTTTTGGAACAGGCGTGTATTTGCATCCACATTGCATACAGCGAAACCGTTGGCTCCCTGCCACGGTTCTCCCGTCTTTATTTTGCCGCATTGTTCCACTACATTTGGGACATGTGTTCATTTCTCTATTTTAGCCCATTAATTCCGCCACTCCCCCAGCTTCAGCCGCACTTCAAAAACCTGATCTATGATATTATTACACTAATAACACTTTTCCACATTCTTCCATTCTTGTTATGAGACGACGATGCAGCAAGCGCAAATCCAGCCGGAGGATAGGGCGAGTGTTTTCGCGTTTCCTTTTTTCAGGTAACATGGCCGTGAGGCGCTTGATTCGCAGCATCACTTTCCTGAAATCCATCCTCCTGGCATTGATCCTGGCTGCTACGTTGGTCAACCCGGCGCAGGCCGCCGATGGCGATCTGGATTTCAGTTTCAACGTCGGTGCCGGGACACGCGGGACGGACAATATCGTCCAGGCGCTCGCTATCCAACCGGATGGCAAGGTCATCATCGGCGGGTTGTTCACAACCTACGACGGCGACGGGCAGGCCCCCGACCGCATCCTGCGCTTGAATACCAACGGAACCCTGGATACGACCTTCAATTATGGCGCCGGTACTCTCGGCACAGACAACACCGTCTGGACCACCGCCATTCAGCCGGATGGCAGAATCCTGATCGGCGGGGCCTTCACGACCTACAACGGCGATGCCCAGGCACCCGACCGCATCCTGCGCCTGAACCCCGACGGTTCGATAGACACCACCTTCAACTACGGTGCCGGCACGCGCGGCGCGAGCAGTATCGTTTATGCCATCCGCATTCAACCAGACGGCAGGATCCTGATCGGCGGGGCTTTTACTTCTTACAACGGCAACACCCAGGCCCCGGACCGCATCCTGCGCCTGAATGCCATTGGCACCCTGGATACAACTTTTAATTACGGCGCAGGCACGCGCGGGACGGACAATATCGTCCAGGCGCTCGCTATCCAGCCGGATGGCAGGATCCTGGTCGCCGGGCAGTTCCTGGCTTACGACGGTGATGCCCAGGCCCCCGACCGCATCCTGCGCCTGAATGCTGACAGCACGCTGGACACCACTTTTAACTACGGCGCAGGCACACGCGGCCTGAACAACACTACCTATGCCCTCGCCCTCCAACCGGATGGGAAAATAGTAGTCGCTGGGACAGCCACTACATACGACGGTAATGGGCAAGCCCCAGACCGCATCCTGCGCCTGAACACCGATGGCACGTTGGACACAGCCTTCAACGTCGGGGCAGGGACGCGCGGAACGAACAACACTGTGCGCGCCGTCCTGCTCCAACCTGACGGCCGCATCCTGCTCGGTGGGCTGTTCACAACCTATAACGGCAACGGCCAGGCCCCAGACCGGGTGCTGCGCCTGCTCAACAACCTGGCCCCGACCGACATCCAACTCTCGAACACCAGCATCGACGAGAACCTGCCTCCGGGTACAGTTGTTGGCCTATTGTCCACGATTGACCCCAATTCAGGCGATACCTTCACCTATAGCCTGGTTAGCGGAGTACCGGGCTGCGACAGCAGCGGCAATGGATCATTCCAAATTAGCGGCAACCAGTTGCAGAACGCGGTGAGCTTCGACTACGAGACCCAGAACAGTTACACCGTCTGCATCCGCACCACCGATAGCGGTGGGTTGACTTATGACAAGCAGTTCACGGTCACAATCAACGACATCGACGAGATCGTACCGGCCGTAAGCAGCATCCTGCGCCTCGACCCGAACCCGACCAACCTCGCCAGCGTGACCTTCAGCGTGACCTTCTCGGAAAACGTCACCGGCGTGGACACGACCGACTTCAGCCTGACCACCACGGGCGTCAGCGGCGCTTCGGTAACCAATGTCTCCGGCTCCGGCTCGACCTACACCGTCACCGTAAACACCGGCTCCGGCAGCGGGACCCTCCGGCTGGATGTGGTCGACGACGACAGCATCGTCGACGCGGTGTCGAATCCCCTTGGTGGCGTAGGCGCCGGCAATGGCGACTACACCACCAGCGAGGCCTACACCATTGAAAGAACCGGACCAGTGGTCGTGTTCGGTGTCAACACCGTGCCGGCAAACAACGCCGTGCTGACTACTGGCCCAGCGCAGATCACGGTTGAATACAGCGAGGACGTGAAGAACGATGCCAGCACCGGGGCTGCCAACAACATCGCCAACTACCTGCTGGTGGAAGCCGGTGCCGACGGCACATTCGATACGATGACCTGCGCAGGGGGTTTGGTGGCGGATGACACGCAGATTGCCATCAACAGCGCCATGTACAACAACAGCGGCGGGGCGGGGCCCTTCGTCGCGACGCTGAGCCTTAACGGAGGCGTACCCCTGCAGCCCGGCAACTACCGCCTGTTGATTTGCGGGACAACCTCCATCGAGGACCTTCTTGGGAATGAACTGAACGATGGGGCGTCGGATGCGCAGCTGGAGTTCACCGTCGGCCGCACGGCGGCCATGCCTTCCACCAGCTTCGCTCCGGGGCGGGTGACGATCCTGCCGGCGCAAACGGATGCCTATGCTGCCAGCGGGCTGGTGCTGGAGATTCCGCGCCTGAACGTGCAGATGAAAATCGTCGGGGTGCCGCAGGTCGATGGCGGGTGGGACGTGACCTGGCTGAACCGGGATGCCGGCTGGCTGCAGGGCACGGCCTTCCCGACCTGGGCGGGGAACTCGGTCATCACCGCGCATGTGTATGACGCCTACGGGCAGGCGGGTCCGTTCGTGCGTCTGAACCAGTTGTGGTATGGAGACCGGGTCGTCGTGCGCGCCTGGGGGCAGGAGTATGTCTACGAGGTGCGCTCGGTGCGCCAGGTGCGCCCTGGTGACACGGCCTCGCTCACCCGCCACGAGGAGCACCCCTGGCTGACGCTGATCACCTGCCGTGGATATGATGAAACGACGGACAGCTACCGCTACCGGGTGATCGTCCAGGCAGTGCTGATGGAGATCCGCTAAAACCCTGCTCCCGAACAGGGGGACCTTCAAGTGTGAGTTCGTACCCGTGATATTCACTCCACTTCCATTTCGCCACACACATTCCTCCCCCGCACCCGGCAGCACTCCGATAGACCATTTGTGCTATAATCGAACTGCAATGCCCGTCCACAAATCCAAACGCAGATCCAAAGGCAAGGCCGTGACCTCCGGACGCTCCGCCAAGCAGGGCAGCTCTGGACGGACCTCCAGCAAAGGCGCTTCGAACAAAGCGCGCCAGCCGGCAACATCCAGCCGGGGGCGATCCTCGCGCGCCGCCCCCCCCAGCCAGCCCCTGCTCGGGAATATTTCCCCCGAGCGTAAAGTGGACCTGATCGGCGTCGTCATGGCCCTGCTCGGACTGCTGACCGTGCTGAGCCTGTTCTCGGCCAACAACAGCAGCCTGACCGGCACGTGGATCGGTATGCTCAAGACCGTCTTCGGCTGGGGGGTGTACATCCTGCCGTTCGCCCTGGCCATCCTCGGCGTGTGGCTGATCGCCCGCAACGTGGACCGCCTGCCCCCCCTCTCGATCGAACGCCTCGTCGGGATCGTCCTGCTGTTCATCAACATCCTGGGCATCTTCCACGCCGTGTCCGGACCGGTTGCTGAGGCCGCGCTACGAGCCGAGCAGGGAACGGGCGGCGGGGTGATCGGCAACCTGCTCCTGCAAGGCCTGGTCGCTGCCCTGGGGGGCGCGGCGACCACGATCATCCTGGTGGCCTGGCTGCTGATCTCGCTGGCAATGACCCTCGACATCTCGATGCAGGAGATGTTCGCCTGGGCAGGGCCGATCATCACCCGGATCCGCCAGCGGGTCAAAGAGGCTTCCGCCCAGAAAGCCGGCGCGCAGGCCGCCAGCCTGCCCCCTTCCGGGGCGCCGGATAACTTCATCCCGCTGAACCGCCCGGCCATCCACCCTCAGCGGCCCACCCCGGCAGCCGCCGGCGCCGTCCAGACCGGCGTCCCGAGCGCTCCGCTGGTCCCCTGGGTGCTGCCGAAACCCGCCGAGCTGCTCGAACCCCCGATGGCGCCATCCATCAATCAGGAATTCGTCGAGAAGCGCGCCCGGTTGATCGAGGAGACCCTGGCCTCGCTGGGCGCCCCGTGCCAGGTCATCGAGATAAGCCGCGGCCCGACCATCACCATGTTCGGCGTGGAGCCACTCTTCATCGAGACGCGCAACGGGCGGACGCGCGTCCGGGTGAGCAAAATCGTCAACCTGGCCGACGACCTGGCCCTGGCCCTGGCTGCGCCGCGCGTCCGCATCCAGGCGCCTGTCCCGGGGCGCGGTTATATCGGCATCGAAGTACCGAACGAAGAAATGGCCCTGGTTACGCTGCGCGAGATCGTCGAGACAGAAGTCTTCCAGCGCGTACGCTCATCGCTCCGCTTCGCTCTCGGCAAGGATGTGGCCGGGCTGCCCATGATCGCCGACCTGGCCTCCATGCCGCACCTGTTGATCGCCGGCACGACCGGCTCGGGCAAATCGGTATGTGTCAATGCAATCCTGACCTGCTTACTGCTGCACAACACCCCCGACGACCTGCGCATCATCCTGGTCGACCCCAAGCGGGTGGAGCTGACCAACTACAATGGCATCCCCCACCTGCTGGCCCCGGTGGTGGTTGAGATCGAGCGGGTGGTCGGCGCCCTGCAGTGGATGACCCGCGAGATGGATAACCGCTATCACAAGTTCGCCGGGGTAGGGGCACGCAACATCAGCGACTACAACGCCCGCATGGCCGCCCAGGGAGGCAAGAAACTACCCTACCTGGTGGTGGTCATCGACGAGTTGGCTGACCTGATGATGATCGCGCCGGACGAGACCGAACGGACCATCACCCGCCTGGCGCAACTGGCGCGCGCCACCGGCCTGCACCTGATCATCGCCACCCAGCGCCCGTCAGTGGACGTGCTCACCGGGTTGATCAAGGCCAACTTCCCGGCGCGGATCGCCTTCTCGGTGGCCTCCGGGGTGGACAGCCGCGTGATCCTCGACCAGCCCGGCGCAGAACGCCTGCTGGGTCGCGGCGACATGCTCTACCAGGCCCCGGATTCCCCGGCTCCGGTCCGCTTGCAGGGTGTCTTCGTCTCGGACCTCGAGAGCAACCGCCTGGTGGAGTACTGGCGCACCCTGGCCGGGCAGTCCAGCCCCTTTGCCGCCGCCGGCGGTACGGTCGGTCCCGTAGAGACCAGCGCCCATGGGATACCGTTGAAACAGGTGGCGATGTTCGAAGAGATGGCGCCGCAGGAAAAAGAAGACCCCCTGCTGGACGAATCGATCGACATCGTCCGCCGGAAGGGGCGCGCCTCGGTCTCGATGTTGCAGCGCAAGCTGCGCATCGGCTACACCCGCTCAGCGCGGCTGGTCGACACGATGGAGAAGAAGGGGATCATCGGCCCGCCTGACGGGCCAAACGGGGCGCGCCCGGTGCTGGATTACGGCCCCGCCGCACCACCCGAGGACGATTAACAGATCATTCAGGCGGAGATGCTTTATCGGCATCTCCGTTCTTTTTAAAATCCCCCTCGCCGGCTTCCAGATGCTCGGAGATCAATAAAGTCACCTGCCCCCCGGCAAACCGCTGCAACCATTGACCCGCGGCCTGCCCAAGTGGTGATTCCAGGGCCTCATCCAACGCCTGGCGCGAATCAAAGAACAACTCGTGGATCATCTCAACGGGTCCGTCCTTGCCGCCGACCAGTGTCTGCTGGACCTGGCTGATCACCTCCCGGCGCAGGCCGGGCATCTTTTCAGCCAGGGAGAGGAAGGTCTGCCAGCGGGACTGGAAGGCCTCCATGTCCACTTGTGGGGCGAAGATGATGATCAGTTTGTGCATTCCCTGTCCTAACTGAGCCACAACCCGCCGGTGGATTCCATCCAGTCGACGATCTTTTCTACAGCGCGCGGGATGTCGTTATCAGAAATATCCAACTCCAGCTTCGGTAAGCTGGACTCGGCCACCAGGCGTTTCATCAGTACCTGCTCGCGGACGAAAACAGGCAGGTCGTCGTACTGGTCCGGCTTGCCCGAGACCTTGAGCCGTTCTGCCCGGGCGGAGGCAAACGATTCGGGGGTCCGCTGGAGGAAGACCAGGCGAAAGTTGAGCGGCTTGAGGCGCTGTTCGAGCCAGGCGAAGTCATAGTCCTTGCCATGGGCCTGGAGCTGGTAGGCGCGCGTCGAGATGTGGAAGCGGTCCACGATCCAGGAGTAGTAGCGCTGGAGTACGAACAGGCGCGCCCAGGTGGCGTAGGTCTCCATCGCCAGGGCTTCCTCAGCAGGCTCAAAGTTGATCATGCCGCGGCCCCAAGGGAAGTTGGTAAATGCGCACCATTCGGCCGAGATCAGCGGGGAATGGTAACGGTACTTACGCGGGCCGACCAGGCGCGGGTGCTCGTTGAGGGCGAAAGCGACCTCGGTCTTGAAGGTCAGGCGGGTGCCTTCGAGGATGATCTTGGGAATGAGTTTGTTTGGCATGATGTTCCTCTCGGCAAATCGTTGAAAATTTGCAACTATGGCGGAAAATAAATTCAACCATCCTGGAGATGCTATCTCCAGGCCGGCACCACCGTAAGGTGGGCAGTCCCTTAGGTTGGGCTATTGCATTTGACAAAAGCCACATAGTTTTGTAATCAGTTTTGAACGCGACCGCGTTTTGCCACGCCGGTATATATATTTTCTCTGCTTGAATTGATTATTTGATAGACAACAGGTTTATTGTCAGACAACTCTTCGATGCCCTCGCCACTGAATGAACGGCTTTAGGCTTGTTCTCAGTCATACTATGCTCCTTTCCCCCTAAATCCACTCGCCGGGTTTTTCGATCAAGATTTTCTTGCCTTTCTTCGTTGTAAATCTCACAACGCTTTCAAATTGGCAGTTTTGGAACGCATCTTCTTCGATAACCAGCCAGACAGTACACTTGTTTTCGCCAATCAGACGGTTGTT
Organism: Chloroflexota bacterium; assembly: GCA_043826785.1. Classification (GTDB taxonomy): domain Bacteria; phylum Chloroflexota; class Anaerolineae; order Anaerolineales; family Villigracilaceae; genus JBDRPT01. The sequence continues at coordinate 7,089 of JBDRPT010000033.1, forward strand.
CTTTCTCTTTGGCGGAAAAGCAATCACCAATTGCTTTTCAGGAAAGAGACGCCGCAATTCTTTGAGTAAATTCTCGTAATCACTATCTCCTGATACAAGTATCTGCGTGTCACAGGAATCTTCAAAAGCATCCACGAGCATGGCTGTTGCAATGTTAACGTCGGTTTTCTTTTCAATCGGTTTTACGTGCGGTTCTCCGCAATTCTGGCAATTAACATTGTGGTCGCAATGCCGGCAATGGCTCTGGAACGCCTGATACCTCCCCTCGATAATCTCTACTTCCGGGGATACAGCCTTAATCACATCAAGGAATTTTGACTGGCGCACCGTTTTTTCAGGATCGTCGAGAAACGCCTTTACTCTGGCCGTGAAATATTTCGTTTTCACAAGAGAATGATTTTCGGGAATCAACCTTTCGGCTAATGCCTTGACATTCAGCCAAAGGTATTTTTTCCATCCCTTGTCTTTCAGACCATGATAAAGGTTGAAACCATCTATGTAAACTATCGCTCGTTTCATTTTTTCGATTCCCCATTGACTCTGTCTGGGATATTGTTATAATAAATATGCAGCCCCAAAGCGAGTAACTTTGGGGGGCGGCTGTCCTGAAAGGGGCGGCCGCCCTTAGTTTTTTAATCCGGCCCTTGCCGGTTTTTTGCTTTTCTATATGGTAAGTATACAACGGAATCCAAAAGATAGAACGTATGTTTGTCTTAAAATTTATATCTACTCACACCCTACACTATTTTCGCGAGGTTCGGTAAGATTGGCTCAAGATGAGCCGTGACGAACTGATTAATCTGGTGCTTGCGGAGCATGCGCAACTGAAGACTTTGCGGGCGGACTACAATGCGTTGAAGCAGACCGCCAATGGAGTACTTCACAGCGGTCATGTTGAATTAGCCAAGCGCGTATTCCCGGCCGGGATTGTCAAGCCGGATGGTGTACTCTTACGTCGCCCGGCCAAGTGGCGATAACGGCTTTTGCTCCAACTTCACCTGACTCTCCTATATCTCCTTTAACTCCTAACAATCGAATTGTGCACTTATGGAGGTAGCAAATTAGGGCCATTTTGTCAGAATGTCATTAAGGTAGTTTAATACTGATCCACGTTGCAAATACTGATGAGCGAATTGGTTTCTGTGCGTATTCCGGTGCATGTCGACCAGTGATTCCGATTGATGTCGACCACCGATTCCGGTGCATGTCGACCAGTGAATCCGGAGGATGTCGTCCACCGATTCCGATGCATGCCGTCCACTTTTAGGGAAGGATCGGAATCG
>JBDRPT010000034.1:0-2886 GCA_043826785.1 Chloroflexota bacterium
TGGGGACATCTGGAGGGCGAATGGAGCCCAGGGAGATTATGCGCTCTTCGCGCAGGGAGGCCGGTTGCTGTATGTACTCGATAGCGTCAACCTGCGCGACAAGCCGGCGTACCCGGAGAGCGTGGTCATCGGCAGCCTGGCTCCCGGCAGCCAGGTGACCTGGACCGGGCGGACCTGCAATGCGGACGGCATCCTCTGGTACCAGGTGGTTGATTCGAGGGGCCGGATCGGCTGGGTCAGCGCCCGCTACACCGACCCCTTGGACTTGCCGCGCCAGGTCATCCCGACCATGCCCACCACTCCAGCCGGTTATACGCTGCGGACCGGTTTGATCCCAGGGGGAGGGCAGTTTGTTTATTACACTGGTGTACCTAGTGAGGTTATTATTGAGGAAATATATGAACCAACAAACCATGACTTACAAGATCCTGGTGTTGAACAATATATTTATGTCGATAGTACGGTTAATCCAGGGTTGAAACACAATCTTTGTGGCGCGTTCTGCGTCGCCTATCTCAGCGGGAACAGCATCGGGGATTTCCTGGATTTGTGGGAGGTACGCGAGCCGGCTGACTACAAAGTGGGTGTCACTGATAACCAGCCATATAAAATCGATGTCGTTGAGCGTATGCTGAGGATGTATGATAAGACTTACCAACGTTTTGATAATACAGCCAGGCTATTACCATCTCAACTGCAGGCGGAGATCGCTGGCGGCAAGGTGTTGATCGCCGGAGTCGGTATCGGCAAGGGCGGTGTGTTGGCAACCGGGGAGACCGGGCACTGGGTGGTCGTCAGGGATGTGAGCATGAACCGGGACGGCGTCTGGGTGCACATCTACAATTCGTTCATGAACCGGTTCGAGATCTATGATTTCGAGACATTCCGGAACGCCTTTAGCAACCTTGGCACCGGGCATTACAATGGCACCTGGGTAACGCGATAGAATGGATCCATCCGACCTCCGGGAATACTTTGATGAGGAGCAATGTGATGCGTAGATGTAATCAGCTTGCCAGATTGGTGTCCAGGTTTATCTGGATTATCTTCGTTGTAGTCTCCCTTGGCTGCCTTCCAAGGGCGGACGCTGTGCCATCGGCGACCGTTCCCCATACGCAGCCCGTCCCTTCGACCATCGTCACAGCTACTACCCGGCCCTCGCCTACGCCATCACCTACTGAGATACCATTTCCTGTACAAGTTAGTGATGTGAGTACGAGCAGTATCGAATTAGATCCTTCTTTCCTCGGTCAGTCATCAAACACATACCTGTTGTATGCCTCTGGATCTGTTATTCGATACATATCACAGGATGGATTACATTCCGGAGAAGTATTTAATTCATCAGATTTTCAACTTCCCCGTCAAGAGCCTATAGCATTGAGATATTCTGATAATCAAGCGTTTATTTTTGTTACAGCCCCCGGTTATTCAAGGGGAGAGCGCTCTTTGATTCGTGTTAACCTGGCAAGCGGAGAAATGAGGACCTGGACGATCGCACCATTGTCAGACGTTGTCTGTGACACGGTTGCTACGACAATATCTCCGGATGGACACTGGTTGGTGGACGATTGTGTCTGGCAAGGGGAACACTATATCTTCATACTCGATCTCGGTTCAGGTGCCGGGATAGGGGTTTCCCCGCGGGGATATGAATGCCGGGATCCAACTTCAGGACACTTCGAATGGGATTTCCTTTGGACTCCTGAGAACCAAGTGCTTGCGTGGTGTAAATCTGGATTCAATCAAGCTATCACTTGCCTGATCACTCCCCAGGATAGTGGATATCAGTGCCAGCGGAGTGAATATGATAAAGTTCTTGGGTTATCTCCAGATGGCAGCATGATGGTCTTACACCGAGAACTGCCAGAGGCGCCATATTACCGCGTTTTTCTTACTGACATGGCATGTCTGCAGAACCGGCAGTTCTGCGAGGAGGCCTTGCAGATATATGATTCTCCAAATAGTGCTGTCTTTGGTGGTTTTGCATGGGATAATACGGGTGCATTCTTCGTATGGGCGGATGTCAGTAGCACCAATCTTCAGGATTTCTCTACGAGCGCTTATCTGGTCGATCTCGACGCAGGTAGTACCGAGACACTATTCGTTGGACAGCCCGGGCATTGGTCTCTGTCTGGGTATTCTCCTGATAACCAGTGGCTGTTGTTCAATCTCGGCCGCGGAGAGATAGTCCTATACTCACTAGACAGTCGTATTGTCCGTAGAATCCAACTGGATGGCTCTTTCCTCGGCTGGTATGTTGTCCCATGATAGCCCTCCGAATGTGACCATGAATGATCTCGGCAAACGAAAACAACTTGCCAGGTTAGTGTCCAGGATCATCTGGATGATCTTCGTTATAGTCTCCCTTGGCTGCGGTCCAGGGACAGACGCTGTGCCATCGGCGACCGTTCCCCATACGCAGCCTGTTCCTTCGGCCACCGTCACGGCTACTGCCCGGCCATCGTCTACGCCATCGCCTACCGAGATCCCATTTCCCATTGAGATGATCGATCTGGGGATGGGCGAAATCGAGATATCATCCGAGTTCATGAACCTGCCCCCGGGAACATACCTGATGTATGTGAATCACCAAACCCAAAGCGGCGAAGAGAAAAAAGTAATCAGATACATGTCCCTGGACGGTATCCTCAATGGGCAAGTGGCAACAGTAACAGCAGATGAGTTCAGGGTCTCGGCGCATACAGCGCAATTGACGTACAGGGAGGTTGATGGTCGACCAACAGTGTACATGACAGAAACCAATCATTTAGATCAAACAACAATAATGCGCCTCGGATTGACAACCGGAGAAACACAGACATGGCGGATCGAGCCCGGGTTAGACATTGAATGCGATGTTTCATGGGAATCACCGGATGGGCG
>JBDRPT010000035.1:0-17146 GCA_043826785.1 Chloroflexota bacterium
CCGCTGCCGCTCGCCAGGGTCAGGCTGCCAGATGTCAACTGCCACCCGGCCACCCCGCTGCCCCCATCCGAAACCGAGTAGTTCAGCGCCAGGCTGTCCCCGCAGCCCGGACAGAAGCTGCCGCCACCGGTCAGCACCAGCGCAGGTGAGAGCGTGTCCACCCTGGCCGTCTCGGAGGCCGTGGCGATGTGCCCGGCGGCGTCCATCGCCCGCAGTTGCAGGTTGTGGACCCCGTTGCCCAGGGTCAGCGCGCCAGTGTAGCCCGTCCAGGCGCCGCCGTTGAGGGCATATTGCAGCGAGACCACCCCCGAAGTGGCATCGCTGGCCGCAGCCGTGACGGTCACCGCCGAGACGAACCAGCCATTGTCTCCGGGAACCCCGGTCACATTCCCGCCCACCAGCGGCGGGACGCTGTCCAGCCGCCCGGAGGCCGATCCCATCAAGGATGTATCCTCCCACGACGAGTGCGCCCAGTAGCTGAAGTCGTTCAGCCCCTCGACGAGTGACACCGAGCAGGACGACCCCGTACAGGCGAAGTCTACGCCATTGCGGGTGCCCTCCAGCGAGGTGATGCTGTAGCCCGTCAACGGCTCACTGCCGCTCAGGTCGAGGGCGGCCCCACCGGCGCACCAGCCCCCAGCCCCCGGCTGGGCGCAGGTCACACCCCCCGAGACCGTCGCCGGCGGGTGGGTGATCGTCGAGGACACGCTGGTGCAGCCCGTCTGCCCGGAGCTGCAACCGTCGATCGAGCTGCTCAGGCTGATCGCACAGCCCTGGGTGACACAGTAGTTCTCCGCCCAGCCAACGCAGGACCCCGGGTTGAAGAACACGGTCACGCTGCCCGCCCCCGGGCAGGTGCCGTTTGGCGGGTAGTACAGCTCCAGGGTGCAGCCATAGTAGCCCGGACCGGGCGGGTCGTAGACCGCCTGGTAACGGCAGGCCAGGCGCTGCCAGGTCAAGGTGGTCACATCCCGATCCGGACCGAGGTAATCAGCCAGGACCGGGAACGCCAGGAGCAGCGCCAGGGCCAGGCTGGCTGCGCTGAGTATGACCTTCAAATGGGGTTTTCCGGGTTTCATCATGGTCACGCAACCGGTGACCATCCTGTGTCCCTCCTCGATGGGGATGCTCTGTATAGACACAATTATATTGCTTTTTCAGCCATTTGCAACGATCAGTTTTTCGATCGCAACCGGGCTCTGCCAGCACAAGAATGCCGAGACGGTTTTCTGGATGTACGCCATTGTCGGCTAGGCTGTAGCAATTGCAATTTAGTTACCGGTGTGATCCCAGACCATCGATGCGACCGGTTGAATCCAAGCTCAGCGTGCGGTCAACTGGTCCAACACCCCCAGCAATTTCTCCCCCATAGCGGCGCGGCTGAAGTTCCTTTCGAGGTAATCCCTGCCGTTCATCCCCATCCGGCGCACCGCCCCGCCATCGGTAGCCAGCCCGCGGATCGCCTCCGCCAGGGCAGCCGGGTCCCCCGGCTCGGCGAACACGCCGCACCTTGCCGCCTCGACCACAGCCCGGATCACCCCGTCGATCGCCAGGACCACCGGGCGTCCCGCAGCCATGTAGTCGAAGACCTTGTTGGGATAGGTGGTCTTGTACGCCTCGAGCGGCTTGAGGATCGCCAGGCAGGCATCCGCCCCGGCCAGGACGGCTGGCATCCCGCTCTTGGATACCGGCGGCAGGAAGGTGACATTCGCCAGGCCAAGGCTGGCAGCCTGCGCCTGGAGGAATGCCTTCTCCTTACCGTCGCCGAGAAAGACGATCTGGACCTCAGGCCTGTCGGTCAGCAGGCGGGCAGCCTCCAGGGCGACACCCAGGTCGTTGGAGATGCCATGCGCCCCGGCATAGAGGACGACGAACTTGTCATTAAGATGATGCGCCGCCCGGAATGCCTCGCCGCGGTCTTCCGGGGCGAACATCTCCGGGTCAGCGCTGTTCGGGACCAGGTCCACCCGGCGCGCCCCCCGGCCGGTCACGTGAGGCACATAGGCCGGGCTGTTGACGATCATTTGGTCGGCCCGGCGATAGAGAAAGTGTTCCAGCCAGAAGGAAAGTTTGATCAGGGTGGGGCTTTTCAGCACCCCGATTGAGATGGCGAAATCCGGCCACAGGTCACGCACTTCGAACAGGAACGGGACGCGCTTGAAACGGGCAAGCACCCAGGCCGTCAGTCCCTGGAAGATGGGTGGCGAGGTGCCCCAGACCAGGTCCACGCCTTTCACTTTAAGGCCGAGGAAGAACGCCGAAAGCATGAACGAAAAGAAGGCCAGCACGCGGTGGACAAATGACTTGTGGTGGGCAGAATAGACCGAGGCGCGCAGGATCTCTATTCCCCCCGGCCCTGCATCCATCGAGACTGGCCCCGGAGATGTTTTCCCGGTCATATAGCTCACCGGGCTGGCAATCACTGTCACACGGTGGCCTCGGGATGTCAGATAGCGTGCCAGCTCATGGTGGCGGGTCCCGCCGGGTTCATCCAGGGCGGCAAAGGCTTGATGGATGAGCAAGATGTGCATGCTCACTCGTAGATCAAGGCCGGTTTTTCAGGCCAGCCGTTTTTCGTCGCTTTGACAATGATCTCTGCCATCCGCCGCGGCAGGATTGGATAGGAAAGGAGTTCGTCCAGCGGCACCCAGACCGGCCGGTATGTCCCCCGTTCCGGGAGCGGGCTGGTCATCTCCTCCCCCCTGCCGGTGCCGAATGCACCCTCGACCGTTTCCGCCAGGTAATAGTATTGCGGCCGACCATGCCACCAGATCTCAGCCACCTGTTGCCCGATGACCACCTTCAAGCCGAGTTCTTCTTCGGCCTCACGTTCCGCAGTCTCTTCAGGGGTCTCATCGGCCTCGATGTGGCCTCCGGGAAAGGTAAAGTAACGCACCCCCTGGCGGTGACGCTCGATCAGGGCGATCTTTCCAGCTTCTATCAGAATAATGACAGCACGTTTGGTCATCGCGGCAACTCGAAGATACTGGTGAATTGTACATCGTTTTTGGTCCGTACACCGACCTCAAAAGACAAAGCCGGCAACTTTTGGCCATAGGTTGGCGACACCCAGCCCAGGATGGGCAGGACATCCCCTCGGCCATAGATCCGTTCGCCGCCGCGCACAAGCCGGACCTCCGGGTCGGGTTCGGATGCCAGCACCTGCAATGTCACCAAGCCATGTGGCGAGCTCAAGCGCAGCGTTATCCGGCCCTGTTCCTGGTGGAGCTGCCACTCCCAGTCTGGCAGCAGCCAGTGCAGGCGGAAACACCTTTCCTTTTGGGCAAACGGCAGCCAGGGCAGGAAGATCAGATCGTCCTCGATCATCCAGCGATGGTCGCTGTGCACCTTCACTGTGCGGCCGTGGCGCACCCCCTTCCGCCAGTAACCGTAATGATGGCCGCGGACCCGCTTAATGATCTTCTCGTCGAGGTCGAGATCATCTTTCCAGTAGGCGTCCGCCCAGTCCAGGTACAGGAAACGCCCGGCGCGCAGCATCTGCTCCTTCCCATCCAGCGTGACAGTGTTATGGACCAGCGTGGTCGTCAGCGAATTGTCCCAGGGTGGCGCGGCGTTGTAGAGGTAGGTCCCCGGGTCAAGAGCCAGGTTGTGGCCGCGCCACCACAGGTCCAAATGGAGTTGGTCGGCATGTGACGGGCGCGAGTCGAATTTGGCTGCCCGCAGGTAGGCCCAGGAATCCGACCCATACAGGTGATCGCCCGGGTAGCGGGAAAGGGCGACGTATTTCTTTGATCCGAGCGGGATGCCCAGCCAATAGGCAGCCTCGTCCCAGGGCCCGGCAGGGAGCGCGTATTCCAGGAACGCCCGGGCAGCAGCATGCAGAACGGGGCGGAAATCAGCGAACGGGCACCCGGTCAGAGGCAGGATATGGGCGCCATCGTTGGCCCCCAGGTTCGGCGTCCGGCCCGAATCCGGGTCCAGCAGCGCCAGCAGCCAGTGGGTCCCCCGCTGGAGAGCGCCGAGGGTCTGCCTCGGCCAGCGTTCGTCCTGGCTCTTGAGGAGCATATCCACCCACAAGGCCAGTTGGAGCATCAGACGGTGGTAGTTACTGCTATGCTGGCTGTATTCGCCATAGCCATCGATCTGCTGCTGAAACCCGGCGTTCAACCAGGTCCACCCCAGGCGCTTCCACTTTTGGGCTTCGGGCTGCCCGGCGAGGGCCAGACCGGCTGTCCACAGGCCGATTGCCTCGCTGAGCAGGTGGTTGTTATCCTGGGAACGGGCATAGAGCAGGGTGGCGGGGATGCGGGCGGCATGCTCGCCGACGGTCCGCGCCAGGACAGCGCGCCGCTCTGGCGTGGAGGCGGCGGCCGAGGCGAAAACGACATCCGCCCAGACGAATGCCAGCACCCGCAAGGCGACCTCCTGACCGGAGGTCCAGTTCGGTCCGAGATATGGCGGGTTGGCCTCGAGAAAAGACTCCAGGTGTTGCCAGAACGCCTGGGCGTATTTCTCGTCCCGGGTAATGTGGAAGGCGCGGCCGAGGGGGAAGGCCCAGCCAAACCGGGCAGGTTCCCAGAGGAACTTGATATCGCCATGAGGCAGGTTCAGGTCGGATACGGGGATCTTGCTGGATTCATAGTCCGTCCAGTGTGCCGGAGGACCCTCCGGGGCCAGCATCAACGCCACCGGCTGTGCGCCAAACAGGCGGGCTTTTCCGCCTACGACTTCCTCGGCTTCGGCCAGCAAGTTGACTTTTCCTTCTTCCCCGATGACAGCTAACAGTTGACCCGGATCAGGAAGCTCGAAGAGAGGCCGCAGGAGGTCTGTCCCGGCAGGCCTGTGAGGGTCTTTGCGATAAAAACCCAGTTTCAAGCCGATTTTATACAGGCCAACCATTGCCACCCGGGAACATCCCAGTTGGAACAGGGCTTTGAAAGCGATCGTAACGCGGCTTATCGTGGACACGGATTTTCCCCGGAGGATGAATGCAACCCCTGAATGGATTCGACAAACTTTGCCAACACCGGCCTGATCGGTGGGCTGAGGTTTTCGGGGATCTCGGTCGCCGCAAACCAGCGCCCAGCGACATGCTCCTGGTTGATTTGGAAATCACCACACCAACCCCGCGTCAGGTAAACGATGGTGACATTATAAACCTCATCGCCGTTGGGGTAGCGGTAATATAGTTCTGGCCCGGAAAAGACGCCAAAAAGGGTCATCGCGCCGATCTCCAGCCCGGTCTCTTCGTGGACCTCGCGCCAGGCCGCCGCTTCGACAACCTCGCCCGGCTCCACCGCCCCGCCCGGCGGACCCCAGCAGGCATTATCGGCACGCTCCATCAATAGCACCCGGTCCTGGTCATCGACGAGCAACACCGCCGCGCCGACCATCAGGAGCGGCGCGTGGCCGACCAACCTGCGCAATTTAAGCAGATAATCCATGGCTACTACCCGGACTTGCTAAAAGTGATCGATGTGATTTTGAGTTTATCCGCATCTTTGGCCTGTCCGGGCACTAGATCCGCTTGACAAACACCAGGCAGGGGTTGCGCTCATCCCAGATATTTTGGAACTCTTCCAGCGGGCGGAAGCCCAGCGCAGAGTAGAACGCACGTGTCCGGGCATAACCTTGATCATGACGGGATGGCCCCAGGGTTTTAACCTGCAGATACTCAATTCCCTGGTCTCTGGCAAACTCCTCCGCCCGGCAGACAAGCCCCCTGCCGACTCCCTGGCGGTGCATACCGGGCCTGACACCCATCACATAGACTTCCGCGGAATGAACGTTATGGACCTTGATGCTCAAAAAACCGATGACCTCAGGGCCGCATTTCGCCAACAGCGTCGCCAAACCGTCGATCTCCTGTTGGTAGTTCCGGATGGCTGCCTCGATGCCGAACCAGTCTGGCAATGTGCGCAGGATCGGTACACAAACAGCCGAGAGTCCCAGGGCGGGATCTTCGATCAGGAAATCCATCGCTTAGATCGTGACTGTCTGTCGAGAGCGCAGCGATTCCACTGCCGCAAAGGTGGCTTTCGTCACACCGATGAGCTGCTCGTAAGGGATCGGCGGCCCGCCGCCCTCCCGGATGGTTTTGGCAAACAGCTCCCACTCGGCGCGCCAGCCCTTGTCCTGCGCTTTTTTGACAACTTTTCTGTGCCCATCCGCCACCAGTTCCAGGGCGCGGAAATCATCCAGCACGGCGATCCTGCCGCCACAGAAGACTTCCACGCGCTCCTTGGGGAAGGATTTGTCACCGTTGGCGAGATAGTCCAGTACGCCAATCGAGCCATCCGGGAAGGTGAAGGTCATGCTCACATTGTCCTCGCGGTACTTGCCCTGGTCCGGCAGTGCGACCGCAATCACATCGACCGGGACCTGCCCGACCAGGAAGGTAATGAAGTCCACGAAATGGCAGCCCTCAGCGATGATCCGCCCGCCGCCCTGTCCCGGGTCGTGTGTCCAATGATTCAACGGGATGTGACCGGCGTTGACGCGGTAGTGGGCGTGGAGGGGTTCGGCGCGGTCTTTCAGAAATCCAGCCAGATCCCTGGCCAGAGGAGCAAAGCGGCGATTAAAGCCGACAGTCAACAACTGTGGATTGCCCGCCGAAAGGGTTTCGATCATCGCCGCCAATTGACTCGCATCCACTGCCAGCGGCTTCTCAACAAAGACGTGTTTGCCGGCCTCAAGCGCCTTGATAGCCAGGTTGCTATGGCTGTCGTGACGGGTCAGGATAGCCACGGTGTTTATCCCCGGATCGTTGATCACCTCGTCGTCGCTTGAGGCTGCATAGGCGAAACCAAATTTCTTTCCCGCGTGTTGGGCATGGTACCCGCCGGCCGAGGCGATGCCGACGAGCTCGATCTCCTTGAGCTTTTTGATCGCCGGTAGCAGGGTCGCGTGGGCGAACAAGCCAGCTCCCAGCACCCCCAAGCGGACATCTGCAGGTTGACTCCCGGTTGCTTTGAAAGTCACCCTGGCCTGGATTTGGCTTTGATCGTGCGGGTAAGTCAGCAAGACGCCAAGGGATTGGGCTTTATCCTTGCTGGTGATCAGCGCATACGCCTCCGGCGCCTTTTCAATGGAGAAGCGGTGGCTGATCAAGGGCTCTACAAGCAGCCTGCCCCTTGAGAGCAGATCCACAACCGCTTCGAAATTACGCCCTTCGGTCCAGCGGACATATCCGCTCGGGTAATCACGACCTTCTTCCTCGTAGGCTGGATCGTAACGCCCCGGACCGTAAGACCGGGAGTTCACGAAGGAAAGCTCTTTCTCGAAATAGACCTTGCGCGGGAAGGTCAGCCCGACTGCGCCGGTCGCGACCACCCTGGCACGGTCACGCGCTATGACTCCCGCCAGTTCGACCGGGTCGTTGGAGGCTGTGTCGGCACAGATGATGACACTGTCGAAGCCGCGGTTGGCAGTGAATGATTGTGCTGCCTGCTCAGCCTGCTCACGGATGACGGCCTCCAATCCGAGGGAGCGGGCGAGTTCGACCCGCTCCGGGGCCAGGTCGATTCCCAGGGTGTGGCATCCCGCGGCGGTAACGATCTGGGCGGTCAGCAATCCCAACAGGCCCAGGCCGATGACAGCCACCCGCTCCCCAAGCTGGGGTTCCGCCAACCGAAACCCGTGGAGCGCGATCGCTCCCAGGGTGGTGAAAGCAGCGGATTCGAAATCGACGTTCTCGGGCAGGGGCGTTAGCAGATTACGCGGCACCAGGTTGTACTCGGCGTGGATTGCGTATCCGCCACCAGCGCAAGCCACCCGCTGTCCGACCGTGAAACCATCCATGCCGGGGCCAAGGGCGACAATCGTACCCGCAGATGAATATCCCAGAGGCATCGGCTGGTCTAGGCGGTTGAAGGCGGCTTGTAAGGTTGGGACAATGCCCTCGCGTTGCATCCTGCCGAGCACCTGGCGGACCAGGTCGGGCCGCGAACGGGCCTTACCCAGCAGCGATTTCTCAGCAAATTCGACCAGCATGCGCTCAGTTCCCGCCGAGACAAGTGATGCAGACACCCTGACAAGCGCCTGCCCGTGGCGTGGCACCGGAATGGGGACCTCTTCGATGGTGGTCTTGCCTGTGCGCATATTTTGATGGATTTGTTTCATGGATACACCTGTTTTGGTAGCGTACTTAAATTTACACCTGTGGCCAGAGCCTGGGAAAATGGCCCGGGAAATATGTCGTCTAACGTGCCCTCGCTCGCAGGCAATCGCGTCTAAGGAAATGATCCACCAGAGTATACACCAGAAGAAATTGCCATGGCGGAAGGGCCGAAAACGATTAAAATTACCAGTAGATATGAAAATGCGCACAAATGCCCTTCCTGTGAGCTATGCCAAGATCAGCATCCCGGGCCTGCGTCCAGAAATCCTGCCCCGCGCCCGGTTGCTGGAGATGCTCGAAGACTTGCTGGACAAGCGCCTTGTACTCATCACCGCTCCTGCCGGCTATGGCAAGACATCCCTGCTGATAAACCTGGCTCATAAGACCGAAATGCCCATCTGCTGGCTTTCACTGGACGTGCTTGACCAGGAACCGCAGAGGTTTCTTTCCTATTTCATCGCAGCCATTGCCTGGCGTTTCCCCCAGTTTGGGAACCTGTCGAACACAGCCCTGGCCAACCTGACAACCCTTGAGCATGGACTCGAGAATCTGATCGTGACCGTGGTAAATGAGATTGCCGACCAAATCAATGAAAACTTTGCCCTGGTGCTCGATGATTACCAGTTCGTGGACAACATCACTGAGATCAGCAACTTCATCAGCCGTTTCATACAGCTCTCGGGTGAGAACTGTCATGTCGTCCTTGCCTCGCGCCGCCTGCCAGCCTTGCCTGATATCGCCATCCTGGTCGCCCGGCAGCAGATCGGCGGTTTTGACATGGAGGAACTCGCCTTCCGCCCTGATGAAATCCGGATGTTGTTCGAGCAAACGTATGCCATCCAGTTGAGTCAGCGCGTCCTCGATGAGCTCGCCCGTCAGACCGAAGGTTGGGTCACCGGTCTGCATATCGCCCGGCCCGGTATGACCCAGAAAATACCGGACCTGACCCGCGCCGCCCGCGCTGCCGGTGTGGACCTGTCAGATTATTTCGACGAACAGGTGCTTAAGCTGCAACCCCCTGAAGTCCAGGATTTCCTCCTGCAAACATCCCTGCTCAATGAGTTCGATGCCGGGCTTTGTGATGCTGTCCTGGGAGTAGGCAGTTGGAGTGCAGTGATCGATTCGATCACACGCAGCAACCTGTTCGTCCTGGCGGTCGGTCCAAGGGGGGATCACCTGCGTTACCACCACCTTTTTCAGGAATACCTCCAGGAGCGGGTCTGGCGGGACAGCCCGGAGGTCGCCCAGGCTATTCTGCTGCGCTTGACCGAAGTCAGCGAGGAGAACAGCGAATGGGACCGAGCTTACTACGTCCTCCGTCAGTTGGGCGATCCGGAGGCTGTCGCTGAACTGGTTGAACGCGCTGGCCTGTCGCTGATCCAAAATGACCGCATCCTCACCCTGGGAACCTGGCTCGACGCGCTGGCGGAGACCCAAATCCAGGAGCGGCCCGACCTCCTTGCCCTGAAAGGGCTGGTCAAGCTTTTCCGGGGGGAAATCTACCAGGGGCTTTCCTGGCTCGACCAGGCGGCACAAGAGTTCGCTGGCCGTGGAGATGCTCAAAAGCTTGCCATGGTCAATGTCCGCCGGTCGGCGGCCTATCGGCAGATGGGAAAATACCAGGATGCCCTCGAGAATGCCGAGGAGGCCATCTGGGTTACTGCATCAGATCCCGGTCAACAGGATACCTACGCTGAGGCGCTACGCATGAAAGGGTTAAGCCTCTTTCGCCTTGGCGAGGGCCAAGAAGCGTCTGAGTGGCTGCAACGGTCCCTTCAAGTTTACACAGACATGCAGCATGAAAAGAATACCCCCAGAGTCCAGATGGAACTGGGTATGGTCTGCCGTGCCCTTGGGGATTACCCGGCAGCCTTGCGCTGGTACGAGACTGCCCTGGCTGGCTGGCAGGCATTGGAGAATATTTCCGAACAGGCCTTCCTGCATAATAGCCTGGGTGTCCTGTACCATGCCCGCGGAGATTACGAACATGCATTCCGCTCCTTTGAGAGCGGCCTGGATTGTGCCCGGCGGAGCGGTTTGCTCCACGCTGAGGTCTTACTCCTGACCAGCATGGGAGACCTGTTCACTGAAATTACCGAGTTTGAACTTGCCAGGCAGCTCTACCAGGATGCAGAAGAAACTGCCCGGAGGATCTCCTACCAGTTCCCGCTTAATTATTCGCTCCTCGCCCAGGCAGCTCTCGCCCGTGCCACACGGACCTTTGACATTGCTTTTATCCAGCTCGAGAAGATCCAGGCATACATCACCCAAGGTGACTCACACTATGAAAAAGGGCTCTACAACCTTGAATATGGCCGCCTGCTATTCTCTCTCGGTGAGGCGGGAAAATCGGTTGATTCGTTCGAGTCAGCAATGCGCTATTTCAACCAGGGCGGTCTGGTGTTGGAAAAGGGTTGGAGCCAGCTCTGGCTGGCTGCGGCCAAGATCCACCTGGGGGACCAGCAAGGTGCGGTTCCACAGATCAAAGAGGCGCTCAAACTTGCCTCCGGGCATCAAGCCCATGCGATCAGCATGGTTGCCTTTGAACTCCAGGCCTGGCTTAATGGATTAAAGCAAGATCCTGAGATCGGCCCGGAATTAACCCGCCTGCTGGACTATGCCAGCCAAGTACACTCCCGCCTGCCGACCCTGCGACGGAAACTGCGCCGGACGGCAAACATCATCCCACTGCCGCCGCGCATGACCATCCAGGCATTCGGCAAGGCCCAGGTCCGCGTCAACGGTAAATTGTTGAACAATAGCCAATGGCAAAGCCGTTCTGTCAAAGAATTATTCTTCTTCTTTCTCCACAATCCGGCCGCGCTCACAAAGGAACAAATAGGCGAAGTTTTTTGGCCAGAGAGCTCGCCAGACCAGCTAAAGCTGCGCTTCAAGAACGATCTGTATCGTTTGCGCCGCGCCCTCGGACAGGATGTCATCCTGTTTGATGGCAATCGTTACCGGTTTAATCATGACCTGGACTTCGAATATGATGTTGAAACCTATTTGACCAACCTCTCGCGTGCCCGGAAAATATCGGAATTGGCGGAGAAGATCCAGGCATACCAGGATGCAATCTCTGTCGTTCGCGGCTTGTACCTGGAGGATCTCGATTCAACCTGGGTGTTGCCGGAACGGGAACGATTCCGGCAGAAGTATCTCGCTGCCCTGCTCAACCTTGCCGGCTTACTGCTGGACAATGGAAAAGAAGAAGAGGCGCTGCAAACCTGTCAATATGCCCTGGCTTCGGATTCCTGTCTGGAAGAAGCCCACCGTCTGATAATGCGGGCGCATGCATCATTAGGAGACCGGCAGGCAGTCGCCCGGCAGTATCAGGTTTGCCGCAATGCTCTGGACAATGAGCTGGGGCTCAGGCCTTCCTCAGAAACCGAGGCACTCTACCTACAACTCATCTCCTGAAACAACGCAGCGCTTCAGCCAACGCCGTCCCGAACCTCCTTGGGGCGGTTTTTTAATCCATTTAGTATGCCCCTAACTAAACGCCTTTTTGAAGCCTGTTTTGAAGCCTGGGATGTCGTAAAGTTGGGACATATTCATCCAACCATAACACAAAAGGAAAGGTGTCTAATGAAAAGCAAACTCTTCAACCTGGTCAATTCAGCGCCGATGATCAATCGCCAGCATATCCAGATGGTGATGGCCCTTGTGGCCCTGGTCTTGCTCGTGTTGGGCGCTGGTGCCCCAGATGATGGATCTTCAACAGTAGGCAGATGATCCTGCTTATTGGCCTGCTTGCCGGGTTGCTGGTGGGTTTGGTTCTTGGCTATTGGCGCAAACAAACCTGGAAAGTTCCCTCACTGCGGCATACCTGGTTGGCCATCGTCGCCTTCGTTCCACAGCTCTTTGCCATCTATATTCCGGGGATACGCACCCGGATCCCATCTGAATGGGCTTCAGTGAGCCTGATCATTTCCCTGGGACTGCTATTGGTCTTTTGCTGGTTGAACCGCAAGAACTGGGGAATGATGGTCCTGGCAGCAGGGCTCGTGCTCAACTTGAGTGTAATCCTTCTCAACGGTGGCTTCATGCCCATCAGCCCGGAGACGGCTAGCCGGCTGGTACCAGAAGAAGTCATCAGCACTCTGGAGAGCGGAAGCCGTTTTGGATGGAAAGATATCCTGCTTCTGCCCGAGGAAACCCGTCTGGCCTTTCTCGCCGATCACTACCTGCCGCCGGCCGGGTTCCCTTACCAAGTTGCCTTCAGCCTTGGAGACATCTTTATTGCAACAGGAGCTTTCGTAATGATGGCGTTGGGAAGTCGACACTCACCTGTCCCATCGAATTTATTACCAGAGGAAACCTTATGCTAAACATCGAAACCCTTCATCGTCGTCAGACACTTGTTGTCTTGGAATTTCCGCAAGATCACCTGGAATTGTGCCGTCTGCTGGCGGCTGCAGTTGTCAACCGATCTTTCTGCCAGTTGTTGCTCGAGGACCCCGAAATAGCCATCCAACGTGGTTACCAGGGAGAATCCTTCTTGCTCAATGACGAAGAAAGGGCTTTACTGCTGGCAATACGTGCTGATTCATTGACTGATCTCGCTCGCCAAATTGCCCAGATACTTGGAGAAAGGCCGATCACCTACACGCCCCCGGAGAGCGAGTTCATCAGGCATTAATCGGCCTACAGGATGACGCGGCGGAAAGGGGGCACGGTGTAACAGGGGAACATCGTGCCCCGCGTCCGTCCGTTTTAACCATTATTTATAAAAGGTAATGTATGGAAAGAAACAAAGAGCAAGAATATCGGGAATTACAGGAGAAACAAAGCCTGCCTAGGCTGGTTGAGCCACCGCAAGACCCGCTGGCTACCATTCAATTGGAGGCCATCTTCGGTGCTTTTCCAGACATGTTGTTCCACATGCGGGCAGACGGAACCATCCTAGAGAACAGGTTTGGTAGAAAGACGCGGACTTATATGGACCCGTCTGAAATTATTGGCAAGAATATCGCCCTTATCTTCCCCGAGGATGTGGGACAACAATTCAATTCCGCGATACAACAAGTACAATCCGGGGGAAAGACGATACCATTTGAGTACGACCTGATCATCCCGGAAGGGAAACGCTGCTTCGAGGCCCGCTTGATCTCCCCCGAACCTGATCATGTCGTCGCTGTGATCCGGGATATCACCGAACACAAATTGACCGAAGAACGTTTACGCCGGCAGTTGCAGAGGCTGGCATCGCTTAGATCCATTGACACTATAATCTCTTCCAGTTTCGATCTTAAATTGGCATTGACGCTCATCCTGGACCAGGTGATCAGCCAATTGGCGGTCAATGCAGCCTGTGTCCTTACATTCAACCCGGTACTCCAAACCTTGGAGTATGTAGCCGGGCGCGGTTTCCACAGCGACGAACCCCAGCAGACCCTGCGATTGGGTAACGACTACGCCGGGTTGGCCATCATCAAGAAACAGATCATCACGATCAACAATCTCGGCAACCGCCAGACCAATGTTTTGCGAAAACCCGGGTTTATCAAGGAAGGCTTTGTCAGTTATTTCGGGGTTCCGCTGATCGCCAAGGGTCAGGTTAAAGGAGTGCTGGAGATATTCCACCGCTCGGCCCTCCAGCCCGATTCCGAGTGGCTGGATTTCATGCAAACCCTTGCCGGGCAGATCGCCATTGCAATTGACAGCGCGACCCTGTTCGACAATCTGCAACAGACAAACAGCGAACTTATCCTGGCCTATGATGCCACCATTGAAGGCTGGTCACGCGCCCTCGATATGCGCGGCAAGGAAACCGAAGGCCACACCAAACACGTGACCGAACTGACGATCCACCTTTCGCGGCTGATGGGTGTGAAAGAGGAAGAGTTGAACCATATCCGCCATGGGGCATTGCTCCACGATATGGGCAAGCTGACCATCCCGGATACGATCCTGCAGAAGGCAGGCCCGCTCGATGACAGCGAGTGGGAGATCATGCGCCAGCACCCCCGCTTTGCCTACGAAATGCTCTCGCCGATTGAATACCTGCGCAAGGCATTGGATATCCCTCACTACCACCATGAAAAATGGGACGGGACCGGATACCCTTACGGCTTGCAAGGCGATCAGATACCGCTTGCCGCCCGCATCTTTGCGGTTGCGGATGTATTCGATTCGCTCACTTCAGACAGCCCATACCGCCCGGCCATATCCAAGCAGGATGCCATCGCCTACATCCAGGAGCAAAGCGGTAAACACTTCGACCCCAGGGTCGTCAACGTCTTCATGAAATACATTGACAGCACTCTGGTGACCTGGTGATCTGATTATTTGTGCTCTACACTGGAATAAAAGATCATCCCCGCAGGTTTTTACACCTCTGCGGGGATTTTTCATTCCTTGGGAGAAATAGCATCTATGGGGGCTTTCGGTGAGCGCGGAGAGACTCGAACTCTCAACCAATGGCTTAAAAGGACGGTCCAACGCTTACACTTCTCACAACCAATGTCCTGCCGTTTTCATCGAGTCCGTTGGACGGGTGGGCACACAAGTACATTGGAATTCTTAATTAATTCGAGTCAACGATTTTGGCAGATCTGTCAACGCTGACAAAAGGAAGTATACCAGATGTGAGTCTTGAATTATCAGAGTTGGAATCGAAACTGGTTTTAGCGGCGGAAGAGTGGTGAGGGTGAAATTTGGACCCACGACCTTCAAGGCATGGGCGTCAATCCCGCGAACGCATACTCGCGACCGCCAGGCTACCGATCTTCGGGCGGCCTGGCGGTCTTTAGATCCACGCAATTTAAGCCCTGACATACTCTTGGTCAGGAGCTTTCGTCTCGACGAGAAACGCCTTTCCCGAGGGATTCATTTTGTTTCTGCTAAATCCGGCCTCCATATTGTTTTCCTACTTGAACATGAAGATGGCCATGTGTTCGGTGCCGTCGACCAGGCGAACGACCAGTTGACGGCATGTGCCAGCCCATTGCCTATTCGTCTTCCAAACGTAAATGTATTGATCCTCGCTTGCATCGTACGACAAAATGTTTGCTCCTGCCATGATGGTCTCCGTAAGTTCACTCGTGGGAAGCATTGTGTCGCAGTAGATTTCGCGAACGAGCGGAGAACCTTCCAGGATCTCAAGTCCCTGATTTCCATCCAGGCTGAATTTTATGGGGACGGCACTCCCCGCCCTGACCAGATTCAGGATGGGCGGGTTCTCAACCGGCGGGAAGAAGCCACTGAAGTCGTAGATGACGTTAAGGATCGTCTCACTTGATGAAGCGAGATCGCTCGTGAGATGAGCGGGAATGATGTTGGCAACTACAAGCGTATCCAGCGATTTCTGGAAGCCAACGATCCACAGGCTGCGCTACTACGCTTGTTTCGCGAAGATGCGCCGCTCGTGATCGGAGACCCGACGGAGATGCCGCGGCCGCAGGCGAAGAGGACGGAGTATGTGGGTACCTTGAACGATGTCAGCATCGGTGGTAAAAGTCAATAAAAGGCCGGAATGAATATCACCGGCACTGACAGCAAACGAGCACCGTTCATTATCATGGCCTTGACATCTCTTGGCAACAATGGCACTAATGGAGTCATGCGCAATGGAATTGAAGGAGTTAGGCATTGAGATGCCAATGGTTCGAAGAGGCAAGGTTTTCTTGTTTAGAAACATAGTGGACTTTTCACAACCTAATTACATGCGTTTATCTGGTGGACAGACGAGGCTTGATAATATCCTAGCATAAAACTTTGGAAAGTGCTTCTGCCTAACCGCGCCGAAGACAGTCAGGTGCAAGAAGTGTCAAAAGGGTTATACAGAACTTATTTCCACGTACTTTCAGTCCCAGCGAGAAGATTTAGTCTTTTTCTTGTTGAAGGATGATCATCATAAACGAATTCATTGAATGGGGACGGGGAAAAATCTATCAAGCTAAGATTTACTTCTTTAACAAATGCATTACGGACATTCATACTGTCTGAAGTTATGTTTATTGCATGAGCATCAGCTAAATATTCCATTTGCCTTGATGTTGCTCTCAGTAATAAAAGACCAACTTGTATGAAGATACAAGTCAAAAATAATGACAAGGGAAACGCCATAAATAATAGGTTCCCTTTAGATGGGTCGATAACACTCATTCCGCCAAAGACAAGCAAAAATATGATTGCTGATCCACTGAGAATAAGTTTCCGCAGGAAGCTTAATTGATCATTGTGCTTGTGGATGAAATGCCCTTGTTCATGTGCTACCGTAGAAGCAATTTCTGCATCTGAAAAATCCCCAGATATGATGCCATCCCATAAGACAATACTGCACTTCTTACTTGATCCTATGATTGCAGCATTCAGAGCTTTTGAGAATTTGCTACCAGGATAAACAAGTAAATCGAAATTGATAATGCCGTCCCGTTTCGCTTGTTCTCTCAGGAGAGAACTTAGCCCAGAGTATTTTTGCTCATCCAACGGATAGATTTCGGCAAACCGCTTGAGAGAACCCAAGCCGATGAATGATGCTCTAAACCGATAAAGGCACCAAGGCAAGAAACCAATCGAAGTAAATTCGATCTGGTGTTGAGTCTTATAAAAAGAATAGTAAGATACAAATAGTGCCACAAGGTAATAGGTGAAGGCTATTTCGATATATCCAAAGAAAAAAGATCGCGCATAATACCAGTTGTTATAAAATGATCGAAACAGGAAAAGCCGTGAAAGAAGATAGATCAATATCCAAATAAAAATCAACATCATAGGTAAAACATTTTTTACGCGGAATATCCGACGACCTTTTGGTTCTAGCATTGATGCTTTCTTTTGACCTTCTTGATTTAATTCAACCATATGCTTTTCCTGGCTTGTGAGATTTTCTATTTCTTTGATCTTTTTTCGGGATTGGGAACTACTTTCCCGTTTTTAATAATTTGGACACCCGATTCAAGAAGCGATCTAATTATCTGAACTAGTATCTTACTAACCTGAATAGTGAACATCGTTTATACTTGGTGGATGAAAACAAAATACTTTGTTGAACTGTCTGATGAAAAACGCCAAGAACTTGAAGCTCTCATACGAGCAGGAAATGCACCCGCCCGAACCCAG
>JBDRPT010000036.1:0-66583 GCA_043826785.1 Chloroflexota bacterium
CTGGGTGCACGGGGAATGGGTGCGGATACACCCTTTTGCAAACGGCAACGGCAGAACCGCAAGGCTGCTCGCAAACTATGTCCTCGTCCGATTCGGCTTCGGCCCTGCATTAACTATCAGGCCCAGGCCCGATCAACCCTATGGGAAAGCCGCCAGGACTTCCATGAAGGAAGGGGATCACAGGCTTATGGAGGCCGTTATTTGGCGGCTCTTGGCTGAAAGTTATAAATAAGGGGGGCCACTGAAAAAGACCCCGGATATAAAAACATTCGTGTCAATGACAACTTTCACTTGCGCCGGCGCGCTTTCGATATGGCTTTGGCTACACCTGTTCGTTTCAAACCCGCATCTGCCGCCTGCTTGCGCGCCTGATCGATCAGGGAATCGAATGTTTCCATGCCGGGGGCACTGATCGCCTTAAGGATCACCACATTATCTTCACCCACGACAATGAACTGGTCGCCGGGCTGAAGATTCAATTGTTTACGAATGCCTTCAGGAATGACAATTTGCCCCTTAGATGACATACGGGTTGTTGAGATCGTGTCCATGAATATCTCCTTTCTCAATCTTACTGGTAAGATTATAGCATATGTTGTCTGCTGTACAAGATGACAAAAGACCCTGCGGATTCGGATGAAAATAGGATATAAATAGTCCAAATGGGACATGACATGCGTTTGATTGATATTCAACCGGGGCAGTGGGTGCGGATCGGGTATTTTGACGGGGGCAGGAAAATGGAGAACCGCCTGCTCCAGCATGGCTTGTATCCGGGTGACCGGATCCGGGTAGTGCGGGTCGCGCCGCTGCACGGTCCGTTGTTGATCGATGTCAACGGGCGCGAGGTCGCCATCGGCAGGGGTGTGGCCGAGAAAATCATCGTCGAGACGGAAGAATAATCATCGTGGCCTCGATCAGGAGAAATCCATGCGGTTTGCGCTGGTAGGTCGTCCGAATTGCGGGAAATCCACGCTCTTCAACCAGGTTGCCGGTTATCGCGCTGAGACGGGCAACTTCCATGGTACAACCGTTTCTTTTACCGAGAGCAAGGTCCGGGTGGCGGGGCAGGTCGTCGAAGTCGTCGACCTGCCCGGGACGTATACCCTCACCGGGAGCAACCCGGCGGAGGCGGTGGCCAGGGACTACCTGGCCTCGAACGATGTGGATGTCATCATCAGCGTTGGCGATGCGTCGGCGCTGGCTCAATCCCTTGAATTGACCTTTGAACTGCTGGCCCTCGGCCGGCCGGTGGTCCTGGCGATGAACCTGATGGACGAAGCCGTCCGCATAGGACTCAAGATCGATGGACCTGGGCTTGCGGAGAACCTGGGCATTCCCGTCCTGCCGCTGGTGGCCAGCAAAGGCCGCGGCGTGAAGGGCGTCTTCCTGGCGGCATTGGATGCAGCCAGGTCGCAATCCATCCCCAAAGCCTCTCCCATGATCAGCGCTGACCCTCTCGAGCGCCACCAGTTGGCCCAGGAACTGGCCCGCGAGTATGCCCACCAGGGGGTGCGCACGCTTGGCTGGCGCGACCGTCTCGATGATCTCCTGCTCCATCCTTTCTGGGGCTATGTCCTGCTGATCGCGATCATGCTTGGCCTGTTCCAGACGGTTTTCGGGGTCGGCAAAGCTTTGGAAGTGCCCCTGCTGGGGTTCTTCGATGCCCTGACCGCTGCGCTGGTCCCATCCCAGGGGGCGGGCTCGATCTGGCATGCCATGCTGCATGGGACTCTGCAGGGGATCACTGCTGGCATGGCGATCGTCCTGCCGTACCTGGTGCCCTTCTTGTTCGGCCTGGGATTGCTCGAAGATGTCGGTTATCTGCCCCGGGTCGCCTTCCTGATGGACAGCCTGATGCACCGCATGGGGCTGCATGGCAAGGCCATCGTCCCGTTCATCCTCGGCTACGGCTGCAACGTCCCGGCGGTGATGTCCACCCGGACGCTGGAGGAACCGCGCGACCGCTTCGTCGCTGCCGCGCTGGCGACCCTGGTGCCCTGCGCAGCCCGGCTGGCAGTGGTCTTCGGCCTGGTGGCGTTCTATCTCGGTCCCCTTACTGCACTGGTCTTGTATGTCTTCAACCTGTTCGTCATCGCCGTAACCGGCAAACTGCTCACCCGCCTGCTCCCCGAGGACACCCCCGGGCTGATCCTCGAGATACCGCCCTACCGCGTCCCGACTGTCCGGGCTGTGATTGCCAAGGCCTGGTTCCGCATCCGCGAGTTCACCGTGGAGGCCTGGCCGATGTTGATCGTCGGCAGCGTGCTCCTGGCGGGGCTGCAGTATTTCAACCTGACCCGCTTCTTCAACTGGCTGGTGGTGCCCTTCACCTGGGCGCTCGGCCTGCCATTCGAGACCGGCATGCCGCTCATCTTCGGGATATTACGGAAAGAACTCTCGCTGGTGATGCTTGGCCAGGCGCTTGGGACGATGGATTTCGGCGCGGTGATGACGCCGATCCAGCTTTTTGTCTTCAGCGTGTTCGTCGTTTTTTACGTGCCCTGCCTGGCGACCTTGATCGCCCTGCGCCGCGAACTGGGGACGCGCGGCATGCTCTGGATCTCCGCTTTGACGGTGGTCATCGCCATGCTCGCTGCGCTGCTGGTCAGGCTGGTGGGCACGGTCTTCTGGTAAGACTGAGCGATCGGAACTGGGGGTTTGGAGGATAAGTAATAAAACAGATGAGCTGGATGTTGACAGATCCTCTAGCTCATATTTTTATTTATAATGAAAGCTCATCTCTCTATTCCCACTTGGTTTCAACGAAGACTTAATTGCATTGTTGAATATTATGCCAAAATAAAAGACTGAAGAGGACAAAAAGAGCCTAAAGATCAGAAGGAAAAGCCCAATATTTAGGCTGGGCTTTTTATAGCACATCATAAGATATAAGGTATAGCTTCTTTCGATCTCTTCCGGTTACTGGCTCTGTCTCCAACACTTCCTCACAATTGATTCCATACCTTACGGTTTCAATTGTTGTGCCTCCTAGATCGATATAGGAGTCGCCAGTGTATCTCTTCCCATCATCCGCAACCAATCTCCACTTTCTGGAATCTTTGTCGATCTTAGTAAATCTGCCCGTGAGGCTTATTTCTTCCTTGCCCAGTTCAATTTTTTCAACAATAGCCTCATATAAGGGCTTGGCAAGCCTGGGAACAATTTTTACCTGCGTGCTTTCTCTTTTCGACGGCATAGCCCATTCGTATGCAAATGATGTGTTAGTATAGATTACAAACTGGAGCAGGTCTTTGTATGCGGTAACAAGATGACCGCCATATTCCGACAGTGACTGTACGACAAGTTGTTGGTCATCCATATCTTGGCTGATAGAATCAATAATTTCCATCGCTCTTGAAATGTTTGCATATCCTAGCATGTCTACCGGTGCAGCGGTTTGCATATGCAATGTAAAAGAGCCGGGAGATGTCGCGAAAACCTCTAACGTATAGTTTGGAGGTGCCTCAGCTTTTTGCCTGTCATCTTGTCTCAATATGCCCCTCTCGCGTAATGACTTATCATAAGTGTGCCTAATCAGCCTTTGGAACAACCGCACAGCATCACTCAGATGGTCTGCCGTGATTTTAGATTCTTCAAGAGATTCGGGCGGACTCAATGTGCAATGGATAACTGCGCGCTGCCTTTCTAGCGCTTCCTGAATCACAAAGTTATCAGTCCGATGTGTATATAAGAATACTCCGGCTTCTGGAAGCCAATCCTCGGGGACATCACTTTTACTTATTGCTCTAGTTTCAATATTGCTCAAATCTTGTTCCACAGCACGTCCCTCGTAAAATTCACCTGTTTCCGGTGTCTCAAATATATACCTAAGATCCAATTCGCCAGCACGCAAAAGATTTAAACGTCCCCTAGAAACTGGCACACACAAATAACAATCACTACTATCATCCATATTTGTTAATAGACATATGTGGTCTACCCCAAGTTGGTCGCGAGCCACGATCAACAATGGATTATCATAATACATTAGGGTTTCGTAATGGTTTAGTGTACGCATGGTATTTTATTGAATATTTTCACAATGTAGTATTGGGTTAAAATTCTTGCTTCTCCACCAAGAAAAGTGTTTAGAGTCATTAAAGGTTTGCAAAATCAATCCGCTATCTGGTGGAAGTACGAACATTACAATCAGCATACCTTGGAATTGTGTCAAAGTCTTCCTGACGTTACTACAGGCATCGTATGTTGAAAAAATCGAGCAAGACCTCATTATGCATTCGTTTATAATCGGTTTCCTTCTTGGTGATCTGATCCTTGTAGAACAAAAATCAATGTCGGTCGGCGGAAACGATTCAACAAGCCTAAAAAAAAACTCGTTGCTTGGTCTACGCGCCTCCTTAGGAGGACAATCGTCTGGCAATTCCTCTAGCCATTCTATCGTTGCATCGGCCATGTAGATTCTCCCATACCTTCCTCCCAGCACACTCTGCACTTTATGATACAACATGTGGAGACGCCCAGTCAATAGCCATTTGGTGTTGAAAAAGGTATAGTTCTCAACTCGTAATATGCCTCACCAAGTAGTCTCCTTTCACTACCTGGGTTTATGAAAGGGATAAATCCCTTTGGTAAATATCAAATTTGAACTGAAGGTCGATCCTCCAGCTCATTTTTTTTTTCAGCATAAGCAGCGGGGAGATTGCTTCGACCGGCCTTGATGCTGGTCTCGTAATGACACGGACCGTTCTCAGGCACAGTCAGCTTTTCCAGGGAGTAGTTCTCGTAACGCTTCTCTGCGACCACCCGGCGGATGCGGTCAACGCCTTCCCAGACCTCGCTGAATGTCGTGTACAGCGGGGTCAGGCCGAGGCGCAGGTTATCAGGTTCGCGGAAATCGGGGATCAGGTTCAGCTCCTCGATCAAGGCCCGGTTGATGCGGTAACCCTCGGGATGGCGGATGCTGACGTGCGACCCGCGCCGGCCGGGGTCGCGCGGCGATCCGAGGCTGAACCCGAGCGGGGTGAGCAGGTTGTCGCTGAGATAGATGAGGTATTCGCTCAACAGCAGAGATTTCTCGCGCAGGGCTTCCATCCCGGCTTCGAGCAGCGGATCGAGGGCCGCCTCCATCGCCAGCATGGACAGGATCGGCTGCGACCCGCTCAGGAAGCGGGTGATCCCGGGGGCCGGGGTATAGTCCAGGCCGAAGGCGAAGGGTTGGTCCTGGCCCCACCAGCCCCAGATCGGCGAAACGACCTGATCCTGGAGCTCCTTACGCACGTACAGGAAAGCCGGCGAGCCGGGGCCCCCGTTGAGGTACTTGTAGGTGCAGCCGATGGCGAAGTCAGCAGCGCAGGCATCCAGGTTGACCGGCACTGCCCCGACGGCATGGCTCAGATCCCAGAGCACGAGCGCCCCGGCTTTGTGGGCCTGTGCGCTGATTGCAGCCATGTCGTAGAGATAGCCGGACTTGAAGACCACGTGCGAGAAGGTCACCAGGGCGGTGCGCTCGTCGAGGGCGGTGGCGAAAGCATCCAGGTCGGGGCTGATGTCCCCGTCGCGGGATGGGATGCGGACGATCTCGTACTCCCCGCCCAGCATGCGCACCAGGCCCTGGAGGACATACAGGTCGGAGGGGAAGTTGAGCGTGTCGGTGATGATCCGGGTTCGCCCGGGGCGCAGGGCGAGGGCGGCCGAGGTGAGCTTGAACAGGTTGGTCGAGACCGTGTCGCAGGCGACCACCTGGCCCGGGCCGGCCCCGACCAACCGGGCGATCTTCTCGCCGACCCGTCCCGGGGCTGACCACCAGTCCTGGTTGTAGCCGCGGATCAGCTCGCGGCCCCACTCCTCGGCCACCAACGTGTGGACGCGCTCCGCGCTGGCCTGGGTCAGCCGGCCGAGTGAGTTGCCGTCCAGGTAGACCAGGTCGGGGTCGGGGATGACGAAGCGGAGGCGGAAACGGGCCAGCGGGTCCTGGGAGTCGAGCGATTCAGCGAAGGCGGGTGAGGTCTGGAAGTCCATGCGCCAATTATAGCCCAGCGTGTAGGAGCCGTCCCGAAGGATTAATTCGAATCATTTAAGTACCTGACTGCAACCTTCGGGACGTTATTTCTTATAAAGTCTATTCTTTCGCAGGCACCATGCTCAGCGCATATTCGGCCAGGGCGGTGATCGTCAGGCTGGGGTTGATGCCGGGGTTGGCGGGCATGACCGATCCATCCACCACGTACAGCCCGGGATAATTGTGCACCTGGTAGTCCAGGCCGATGACACCCTCCTGGTCATCCCGTCCGAAGGGGACTCCGCCCATGATGTGGGCGGTGGTCGGGAAGTTCATCATGCTGTCGGTGAAGGAAGTCTGGGCGATGCCGTTGATCTTCTCGGAAAACCGGCGGGTGATCTCGTTGGCCAGGGTCAACCCGCTGGCGCTGTGTTCCTTCTCCTGCTGGATGACCAGTCCTTTGCGCCCGAAAGTAAAGAAGCTGCGCCCCAGGCGCACCCGGGTCAGGTTCTCCTCGGTCTGCATGACCAGCAGGATGGTGGTGTAGCGCGCCCAGCGGGAGAAGAACTTGGCATACAGGAAATCGAGCGGATGGCGGATGACCTGCCAGAGGGTCTTGAGCATGCGGACGGGGATGCCCCCCGCCCCGTCGATCAGGGGAGCGACCAGCGTGCGGATGAACGAGGCGCCGTCGGAATAGCGCACCGGTTCCACCCGGGTGACCGGGTCGGCGCTGATGACCGAGGTGATGGCGATGCCCTTGGAGTAGTCCACATCCCGGCTCCGGGCGGTCGTGCCGAGGATGTTCTCGCTATTGGTGCGGACGCGGTCCCCGAGGCGCGGCGAGATAGCAGGCAGCGACCGGGCAAGGTCGCGGCAGCGGAAGAGCAGCTCCAGGGTCCCGAGCGTGCCGGCGGCGACAATGACATTGCGGGCCCGGACCCGCTTTTCTGGCTTGAACAGGAAGGCGGTCGAACTGGAGTAGATCACCTCGAAGCGGGCACCGTCGGGAGTCCCTGCGGGCAGCGGGCGGACCTCGCCCACCTTGACCCCGGCCTGCACCCGGGCGCCGCGTTTTTCGGCAAAGTAGAGATAGTTCTTCACCAGGGTGTTCTTGGAGTTATAGCGGCATCCGACCATGCAACCTCCGCAGAAATTGCATGCTGTCCGCTCCGGGCCTTCGCCGGCAAAGTAGGGGTCGGGGAAGGTGCACCCCTCATCCTCAGGCTTGCCGAAGAAGACGCCCACGTCTGTGGGCTGGAAGCTGTCGCCGTAGCCGAGTTCAGCGGCGAGTTCTTTCAGGGTTTCGTCTGCGGGCCACAGGCGCGGGTTTTGGACCACGCCCAGCATCCTTTTGGCGGTCTCGTAATGTGGGCGCAGTTCCTTCTTCCAGTCGTTGAGGTGCTTCCAGGCCGGGGCGGCGAACAGGCGGTCGTCCGGTTCGATCAGGACGTTGCCGTACATCAGGCTGCCTCCGCCGACCCCGCTGCCGTGCAGGGCCAGCAGGCCGTTCATGAAGGTCATCTCGAAGATGCCGTGGCAGCGCAGGCCGGGCAGCCAGAGGAACTTCCAGATATTCCAGTTGGTCTTGGGGAAATCCTGATCCTCGAAACGCTTGCCGCGCTCGAGCACCAGCACGCTGTAGCCCTTTTCGGTCAGGCGCATGGCGGAGACGGACCCACCGAAGCCGGAACCGATGATGACGAAGTCGTAGATTGTTTGGTCCATTTTCTCTCCTTTGGCGAAGAGCATAGCGCGAGACCCCATCAGGGACATTCAAACCAGGCCACCGCTGTTCAGGCGGCCCAGGGTTGGACAGGGATTATTTAGCGTAGGTGTAGAAACCGCGTCCGGTCTTGCGTCCCAAATACCCGGCGGCGACCATCTTTCGGAGCAGGGGGGCCGGGCGGTACTTGTCCTCACCAAGATCACGCTGCAGGATTTCCATCACCGAGAGGACAACGTCCAGACCGATCAGGTCGCAGAGCGTCAGCGGTCCCATCGGATGGTTCATGCCCAGCATCATGACTTGGTCGATGGCCTCCGCTGTACCGATCCCTTCCTGGAGGGTGAAGATGGCCTCGTTGATCATCGGGCAAAGGATGCGGTTGGAGATGAACCCGGGCGAATCGTTGGCCTCGACCGGTTCCTTGCCCATCTTCTTGCAGACATCGACCGTCGCGTTCGTGGTCTCAGCGGAAGTCGCCAGCCCGCAGATCACCTCGACAAGTTTCATCAGCGGGACCGGGTTCATGAAATGCATGCCGATGACCTTGCCCGGGCGCTTGGTGACCGCGGCGATCTTGGTGATGCTGATCGAGGAGGTGTTTGTAGCCAGGATGACCTCCGGCCGGGCGCCGGCATCGATCTCGCCGAAGATGCGCGCCTTGATCTCCGGGTCCTCGCTGGCGGCCTCGATGACCAGGTCGGCCTGGCTGAGCGTTTCCAGGCTGCCGACAAAGGCGATCTTATCAGCAGCGGCCTTCTGCTCCGGGGTGAGGACCCCTTTTTCGAGCAGTTTTGCCGTTGATTTAGCGATCCCCGCCCGGGCTTTCTCGAGCGCCGCGGGAACGACGTCCATGCAGGTCACCTGGTAGCCGGAGGTCGCGGCGACCTGGGCGATGCCGTTGCCCATCGTGCCGGAGCCGACGATGAAGATGTGTTTGATGTCCATGCTCGCGGCCCTACTCGATCTCAATGGCCATGGCGACCGCTTCCGCCCCGCCCAGACACAGGGAGGCGATGCCGCGCTTCAAGCCGCGGTCCTTCAGGGCGAAGATCAGGGTGGTCAGGACGCGCGCCCCGGAGGCGCCGATCGGGTGGCCGAGGGCCACTGCGCCGCCGTGGAGGTTGACCTTGTCCCAGTCCCAGCCCATGTCTTTCAAGGCATAACCGTCCGCAAGCACCTGGGCGGCGAAGGCTTCGTTGAGCTCGACCAGGTCGACTTCTGCCAGTGTCCAGCCGACTTTATCCAACAAGAGCGGGATGGCCTTAGCGGGGGCGCGGAAGAGGTATTTCGGCTCGTCAGCAAACTGCGCGTAGCCAACAATGCGGGCCAGCGGGATGTGGCCGTGTTTAGCAGCGTAGGCCCGGCTGGCGATCACTACAGCAGCAGCGCCATCGTTCAGGCCGGGGGCGTTCCCGGCGGTCACCTTGCCGTCCTTGACGAAGGCAGGTTTCAGTTTGGCCAGCCCCTCCAGGGTGGTATCTCGCCGGGGGGCTTCATCCGTGTCGAAAACCGTCACCTCGCCCTTGCGACCCGGGATCTCGATCGGGACGATCTCGGCCTTGAACTTGCCGGCATCCATCGCCGCGATGGCCTTCATGTGGCTTTGGTAAGAGAATTCATCCATCGCCTCGCGAGTGACATCGTACTCTGCGGCGATGAACTCGGCCGCATTGCCCATGCCCCAGTTTTCGAGGGCGCACCAGAGGCCGTCATGGAGCAGCGCGTCGGTCAGCTGCAGGTGGCCGAAACGCATCTCGCCGGAGCGCCCCTGGACGATATAGGGGGCCCGGCTCATCGACTCGAAACCCCCGGCGACGAAGAGCTGCCCATCCCCGGCTTTGATGGCCTGGGCGGCCAGCATGGCGGCTTTAAGCCCCGAGCCGCAGACCTTGTTCAGGCTCGTGGCGCCGACCGAGGACGGCAATCCGGCCTGGATGACCGCCTGCCTGGCTGGGGCCTGCCCCAGACCGGCCGTGACGACGTTGCCTAGGTAGGCCTCGTCGATGTCTGCGGGGTCGACCCCCGCCCGTTCGACGGCTGCCTTGATCACAAAACTGCCCAGCTTCGGGGCGGGAAAACCGCTCAGGCTGCCCTGGAATTTTCCGCTCGCTGTCCGTACTGCGCTAAGGATGACCGATTCGCGTTCCTGCATTGCTCCTCCTGGTGAGATAAATCATGATATCCGTATTATATTCTGGATTTTAAAAAAACTCCCTATCACGAACAGAGAGGGAGGCTAAGGACGGTAGTCAGCCGCTCCCAGCCCCAGGATTTCCATGCCCAGTCATTCCACCGGACGGCCACCAATCACAACCTGGTCAGGAACTCGGCAGGCCAGTAGACCGGGATGCCCTGGAACGGATCCAGGTCGAGCAAATCCAGGTCCCCCGAGACGATACAATCTGCCTGCCCCGCCAGAGCGGCTTCCAGGAACTTGTCGTCCTTGGGATCACGACAGGTGTGGACTTTTTCTCGAGGTGAAACCAATTCCCCCCGCAAACGGATAAGGTTGATCAGTGCGGTTATGTCTTCCAGCGTGAGGTGATATTTCTGCCGGAAGGGCGCCCGCCCGAGCACCTCGATCATTTCTACCAGAATTTCTGTGGAGTAAATGACGGCAAAGCGACCATCGCGCAATGCCCGCAAAATAGCACCCGGGGGACCCCCGGG
This sequence comes from Chloroflexota bacterium, assembly GCA_043826785.1. Lineage (GTDB taxonomy): Bacteria > Chloroflexota > Anaerolineae > Anaerolineales > Villigracilaceae > JBDRPT01. The sequence goes on from JBDRPT010000036.1 coordinate 10,362, forward strand.
GCGGATGAGCCCGCTGATCGAGACCCCCGTATCGATTACGACACGCATGGACTATGCCTGCCGCGCAGATTCTATATCTTCGCTGATCTCATCGTCGCTGAAATCGGCATTCAGTTCTGCCAGCCGGTTCCAGATCTGATCGAAGCGGGCCAACACTTCACTTTCCTGCAACTGCTGGAAACGAAGATAGTCGTCGTAAGGAATAAGCACCGCTTCGGGACGTGAGCCGCGGGTCAGCACCAGTGGAACCCGTTTGCGAACCACTTCGTCGAAGAACGACTTGAAACGGCGCTGCAGCTCGGTAACGCCAATGATCTGCTGCATCTTGGCCTCCTGAATACATACTTCAATATGTATTGTAACACAAACGAGGCCCATCGGGGCGGGGATCATCCGCCGGTACCCCAGCGACGATCTGCCCCAGGCGGTCGCCGGGGCCATGATAGCCAAATGCCGCAACCCCCGGCCAGGGATTTCCAGGACCAGTCATGCCACCGGATGGCGACGCCGGCGGGCTCGGGCCGAAGCCCGGGTTGCGTTTCAGTCTAATGGCTGCTGCAGGATCTCCCGGTCGGCCTGCTCGGCGTCCGCGAAGATCTGGCTGACCTGCTCCTTGATCTCGGGGGTGGCGCTGGGGGACTTCGGGATGAATTTGACCAGGTCGCGCGCATCCTGCAGGTGTGCCTTGACCTGGGCGATGTAGGAAAAATCATGCCTGCCGCCCTCCGCCGGGACAGGCAGGTTGCGTGCTTTCTGGATCAGCAGGCGGGCACGCCGGATGCGTTCGACCGCGGGAATGAGACGGGACATATCTGCTCCTGTTCCTTGCTACAAAAATGAAAGTCAATTCCCCTGGAAGCCGAGCGCATCGCCATAGGGGGCATAGGAGGCGGCGTAGCTCACCGCGCCGGTGACGACGCGGAGCATCGTCACAAGAGGAACCACCAGAATAATGGACTCCTTGTATATTTTACCCAGGAAAACTTCTCCTGCGTCAGGCGGTTGACTCGTCATGGACCGCGAAGCATCCCGTGCGCAGCCCACCCGCAGGGTGCGGAGGGGAAGTACCCCGTCCCTGCGGGAGTCGAGGTGTCAACGACCCACACGCCGGTGACGACGCGGAGCATCGTCACCCGGGATGGTAGCTACTTCATCTGAAATGCAAATAACTGCCTACTATCTCCAAGCAAGACGAACAGCATGTTCGTGGAATCGTCAAAAGCCAGTTCATAACCACCCACATCATCTTCCCCATTGATGATGAATGGCACTGATGAAAATTCCCCCAATACAAATTCTTGTCCGCTATCTCTGTCGATAGCCAACAAATAACCATCTCGAGTAAGACAAAATACTAATAAGTCAGAAGGGGAATAAGCCATGTTGCTAATGATGTTATCATCTGTTTTCCACAATACCTCGCCAGAAGTTCTATCAATTGCATAAATACTCCCCATCGTTCTTCCTGTCCTGAGGTAAATCCGATCATCAAGAAACAATGGCGCAAGTGTCAAGGTGTCATCTAAGTCCCTATGCCACAAGATCGTGTTCGTCCGACTGTCGATCACCTGCAACCCGTTATCTTCAACATAATACCTATCTTGGGTATAGATGAAAACTGCATGTCCATTTGAGAACTCGAAAAGCGTTTCTCCGTTATGTGGATCGATACTTATCAATTTATCCAAAGCAGTAAATACTTGTAATTGTTCATCAACAAAGAACATGTATATTATCCCGGGACCTCGAATAGGTCTGGACCAAGACAAACTACCATCCAGGCCGTACCTGGCAACTCCGGCCATCCCGCTGCGTGTAACATATACGCCATCCTCTATAAGAATATCACCTAGGGAGCTAGAATATTTTTGCCAAAGAAAATCACCGCTATGGCCGTTCAGGCAAATGAGACTAAAAGGCGCATTATTATTCATTGCTCCAATGAAACAAACAACACCGGATTTCGCGGCTAACATCGAATTAGTGCTCTCCTGAATTGTAAATATGTCATTTATTAACCATGAGACTTCAATTCGATTGATGAGGAGTGGATCGTGCCCTGGGGAGGGTCTGGGTAACACACTTCTAGGTCCACAACCCACAAGGAGTAATGTGGAAATGATAAAAATGCTTTTCTTAATTCGTTGAGTTCGCATTGTTTATCTCCTCATACGCTACCGCATAGCGCATTGCAAGAAAGGCACCAAAGGCTTAAAACATCGGTTTCTTTTCCAAGGTACGCTCCTAGTGTGCTCGGTATCACCAGTTCTTGTTCCTGTAATCCTCCTCCTAAATGGAACCGTGCGAATACCAGGATTATATTCCCGATTTTAATAAAAAAGACCTCCCTCTCAAGATCTGAGAGGGAGGCGGTTGACCGAAAAATGGCTTACTGCTGGATCGCCGGGGCGTTGAAATCCGCCGTCCACAGGCCCGAGCCGGGGTCCCGCTCGAAGAGGGCCGAGCCGGGGGTGAAGACATGCACCCAGGTGTGCCCGGGCTTGAGCGCAACCGGGTCCCCGGCATCGTCAGTGAAGCGCATCGGGCGCAGCAGGCCGGTCTCGGTCTCGTATGCGGCGTTCAGCGTCGTCCAGTGGATCGGGAACAATTGGCCATCCCGCATCAGGTAGGCCCGGCCGAGGTTACCCTGTCCGATGTTGATATCGATCAGCGTCTCGGAGACGGCGTTATGGACCGCGAAGACGAAGATCACGTTCTCGAAGGCCAGTTGCCGGCCGGTCAGCCGGTCGGTGGAGGGGGCGAACTCCTGCGGGGTGTTGGGGTGGTTCTCGAAGCGCAGGTAGGCCCCGGAGAGGGCGTCGTAGCGGAAGAGCGCCTGGTTGGCGTTAGACCAGAGCACCTGGACCTGGCTGGCGGGGGTTCCGCCCAGGGGCGGATCCTGGTCGAACAGGTTCCCGGAGTAGTTGAAGGTCTGACCGGGGGAGCGGTTGGCTTCGGCAAGCTGGCGCATGCGGGTCACATCCAGCAGGGCGCTGTTGATGTTATCAGCGTCGCTCCCGAAGGCGAAACTGCAGGCCGGGAGCTGGGCGAGGACATTGGCCGAAGCGCTGGCGAAGACCAGGCAGCCGCCGGGGAAATAGCTGGTGATGTGGCGGTAGGGCAGCCGGCCGGAACGCACCGGGCCGACCTCGGAGGGGGGCAGGTTTACCGGGGTGACGGTCTCGGTCGAGGTGGCGCTCGAGGCCAGGAGCACGTAGCCTGCGTCCCAGGTGTTGTCGCTTGCGCTGAGGCTGATCTCGGCGGTCATCCCGCTGGCCGGATCGGCGTCGCTGTCCAGGTCGTCATAGCCGACATCCCGGGAGGTGAAAGCCAATTGTTCCAGGGGCTCGAACCCGATCAGGTAGCTGCCCTGCGGGTCGACGTTGAACCCGAAAAAGCCGTTCGAATCGGTGGCGGTCGCCTGCAAGAGGGTCCCCGCAGTGTCGTACAGGCTGACGCACAGCCCGGGGATGCCCGGCTCGTCCGGCTCCTGGACGCCGTTGGCATTGACGTCCAGCCAGGCGTAATTGCCCAGGACGGTCCCGGCGGGGTCGAAGAGCTCCGCCCGCACCGGGCAGGAGCCGGTCAACTGCGCCATCACGGCCGGCATCTCCCCGTAGAAGACCACCAGGAAGCGGGTCGTGCCTTCGCCGATGTAGATCTCGAAGATCAGCGGGGCGAAGGACAGCCCCGCCTGCGGGCGGGCGGAGGCCGGGAAGTTGGTGATCGAGATCAGTACGGCGGGCAGGTCGAGCAGGGCGGGGTCCGCGACCGGCAGCCCGGTCAACGGGTTGACCCCGAAGCCGAAATCACCCAGGTCCGGGCCGTAGGATACCGGGCCGGCGAGGGGTTGAGGCAGGTCGGTGGGGTCCGGCGGGGGGGTCTCGCTGGGCGGCGGTTCGGTCGGGTCGGGGGGCAGGTCGGTCTGCGCCTCGGCGGTCGATTCGACCGTCGCCTCGCCGGACTGGGGTTCGGGGCTTGGCTCCGCCTCGCCGCCACAGGCAGCCAGGAGCAGGGTGAACACGGTCAGGATGGCGAATAACATGGATAATTTCTTCATCGTTTTACCTCCGTAGAAAGATCATCTGAGGTCCCTGGACTGCCAGGCAGCCCGGACCTTGGCGTAGGTCTCTTCCAATTCCTCCGGCAGGACGCGGGTCTGCCCGAGGGCGGTCATGAAGTTCGTGTCGCCGCCCCAGCGCGGGACGACGTGGATGTGGATGTGCCCGGGGACCCCCGCGCCGGCGGCCGCGCCGATGTTGGCGCCCATATTAAAAGCCTCCGGGTTGTAGACTGCGCGTAAGATTCTGATCCCCTTGGTGGCGAGTTCCATCATCTCCCCCCGGGTGCGGGCATCCAGGTCTTCGAAGGATGGCTTGTGTGCCTTGGCGACGACCATCAGGTGCCCGCTGGTGTAGGGGAAGCGGTTGAGGATGACAAAGACCCGCCGGCCGCGGGCAACGACCAGGTTCCCCGGACCGTCAGCCTGGTCGAGGACCCGGCAGAAGACACAGCCTTCGCTGTCCGCTTCGAGATATTTCATCCGCCAGGGAGCCCAGAGATATCGCATGGAGTTGGTCTCATCTATGAAAATTGTAACAATAAAACCTCCCGTTTCCCGATGTTGACAGTTATTTGTAAGGAGTGTATCCTCATCCCGATGAGACAGATGGGCATGTTCGATTCAGGCTCTCGCTGGACGGTCACTGACCTGACCAGGTACATCCGCCAATTGCTGGAGCTGGATGAGACCCTGCGCGAACTCTGGGTCCAGGGGGAGATATCCAACTTTTCCCGCCCCGCCTCCGGGCACCTGTATTTCACGCTCAAAGATTCCGGTGCGCAGATCCGCGCGGTCATGTGGCGCAATGAGGCCGCCAGGGTCCAGTTTCCTCTTGTGGATGGCCTGGCCGTGGAGGTCCACGGCAGCCTGAGCGTCTACGAGGCCGGGGGGCAGTACCAGCTCTACGCTGACATCATCCGCCCGCTGGGGGAGGGAGCGATGTACCAGGAGTTCCTGCGCCTGAAAGCGCTCCTGGAGGCCGAGGGTCTGTTCGACCCCGGGCGCAAGCGGTCCATCCCGGAGATGCCCGGACGGATCGGGATCGTCACCTCGCCTACCGGGGCAGCTCTGCAGGACATGCTGAACACCCTGCGCAGGCGCAACCCGTTGGCCGAGGTGCTCCTGGCGCCCACCCCGGTTCAGGGCGATGATGCCCCTCTGGCAATCGTCCGGGCGATCGAGATGTTAAACCGGATCGCCATCCCGGATGTGATCCTGCTGGCGCGCGGCGGTGGCTCGATCGAAGATCTGTGGGCTTTCAATGATGAACGCGTTGTTCGGGCGGTTGCCGCCTCAGTGATCCCCATCGTGACCGGCGTGGGCCACGAGACCGATTTTACGCTGGCCGATTTCGCCGCCGACCTGCGTGCACCCACTCCGACCGCCGCGGCTGAACTGGCCACCCCGGTGACGGTCGGCGATCGGTCGAACGCGATCCAATCCCATCTGGAGCGCATCGGCCGGCTGGTGTTTGACCGCCTGTCCGCCGAGAGCGCCCTGGTCGATGACCTGCAGACACTCATGCGATTGTACTCCCCGTCCCGCCGCCTGCAGACCGAGCGCCAGCGGCTGGATGAGCTGACCCGCCGGGGAGGAACGGTCCAGGCGCACAGGCTCGGCATGCAGCGAACCAGGGTTGCCGGGCTGGGGGCGCGCCTGGGCACCCTGAACCCGCTGGCGACCCTCGAGCGGGGCTACGCGCTGGTCACCCGGAAGAGCGATGGCCGCATCGTCAGCCGCGCGGCGAGCGTCTCAGCCGGGGAGGCGTTGGGGGTGCGGGTTGCGGATGGCAGTTTCGATGTCCAGGTTAATGAAGGAGAGTAGCGATGGCCAAGGAAAAACCGGTTGCAGATCTGACCTACGAAGAAGCCTATGCAGAGCTCGAGGCGATCGTTGCCCAGCTGGAAAGCGAACAGCAGCCGCTGGAGCGGTCGCTGCAGTTGTTCGAGCGCGGCCAGTCCCTGGCATCCCGCTGCGCCGAGCTGCTCGACCAGGCGGAATTGAAGTTGCGAAAATTGAGCGGAGACCAGATCACAGACCTGGACGAAGAATGAGATGAATCTCGACAACATCGCCAACAACCATGCTTTATGGAGTGCGATCATTGCCTGGACGATCGCCCAGTCCTTGAAGATCCCCCTGGATTACCTGGGGACGCGCAGTTGGAATTGGGCCTTGCTGTTCAGCGCCGGCGGGATGCCCAGTTCGCATTCTGCCCTGCTGGTAGCCACAACCCATGCGATTGGTCTGTACCACGGCTTCGACACCCCGCTGTTCGCCCTGGCGTTCGCCATCTCCATGGTGGTCGTCTACGATGCCACCGGCGTCCGCCGCCAGGCCGGGATCCAGGCGCAGAAGATCAATGTCATCATCGATGAACTGCTCCGGGGTCACCCGGTCTCGGAGAAGACGCTACGTGAAGTGATCGGACATACCCCGCTGGAGGCGCTTGGGGGCATTTTCCTGGGCTTGCTCGTCACCCAGGGATTGTGGTTTTTCTGGAAGTGACATCAGAGAGTGTTCAGAACCAGATCAGGCTGGTTCAACGAGCCCGGCGGATCCAGCGCATTATCCATCTGGAGGCGGTCTGGAACTCCGGGACGCGCAACAATGCCAACGCTACCAGGTAGACGAACCCCCCGAGCGCAACCCCGCCCAGGGCGGTAACTGCAGCCGGATCGGACCCGGTGATCTGAATCCAGACCAGCAACGCGGCGGCCATACCCAGGGTTGCGAGGGCGGCAGCCCCCAACCCCCTAGCGACGCTCGAGCCTTCGATCCCCTCCAGGCGGCGCCGGATCAGCAGCAGGAGGATCACCGCCTCAAGGGCTGTGGCCAGCGAGTTGGCCAGCGCCAGGCCACCGTGCGGCAGCCAGCCGATCCGTTCGAACCATGCCGAAAGACCGAAACTGAGTGCCACGTTGAGGCTCATTGCCAACACGCCGACCAGCACAGGCGTCTTGGTGTCGTGCAGGGCGTAGAAGGTGCGCGCCAGGACCTCATAGACCGAGTGGCCGACCAGGCCGGCCGCATACCATAACAATGCCCAGCTCACCAGTTCGGCGGTCTGGGCGGTAAACTCACCGCGCTGGTAGATGAACGTCACGATCGGACCGCGCAGCAGGATCAACCCCAGGCTGGCTGGCAGCGAGAGCAGCAGCACGCCGCGCAGCGTGGCTGCCAGCCCCGAGCGGATCTCGTCCAGCTTCCCGAGTGCATATTGGGCAGCGAAGGTCGGCATGGCGGCCGTGGCCGCCGATTGGGCGATGACCGCCTGGGCCATCAGGAACATGGTGAAGCCGATGGATAAACCGGTCACCGCGCCTTCCCAGCGCGAGCCAAGCCAGGTGTTGACCCAGAAATTCAACTGGACGACCGCCACACCGAGCAGGCGTGGTCCCATCAAGCGGATCACCTCGCCCACAGCCGCGTCCCGGTACCCGAACGTCGCCGTGTAAGTTCCTTTCTGCTTGAGCAGTGCCGGCACTTGAATGAGCAGGTACAACGCCGCCCCGATCACAACACCCCAGGCCAGGCCATAGATGCCCATCGACGGTGCCAGGGCGAGGATGCCGAAGATCAATCCCAGGCGGTACATGGCCGGTGCCAGGGCCGAGTAGAGGAAGACCTGCTGCGAGTTAAGGATGCCGACAAGCAACCCGCCCAACCCGAACAGGACCGTCGAGATCATCTGGATGCGCAGCAGGTCGACGGTCAGGGTAAACTTGGCCGGGTCGGCAGCGAATGCCGGGGCCAGCCCATAACGGACGACTTGCGGGGCGAAGACCGCCGCCAGGGCAGCCAGTCCGCTGAGCAGAATGAGGATCCAATTGCCGATCGCCGAGGCCAACCGCCAGGCGGACTTGCGCTCTCCCTTGGCCATGTAGGCAGTGAAGGTGGGGATGAACGCCGAGCCGAGGGCGCCGCCGGCGAGCAAGACGAAGAGTGTCTCGGCCGGACGGTTGGCAGCCAGGAAGGGGTCCAGTTCACTGGCGGCGTCGAAGGTGTTGGCCGCAAGGATGGAATAGGCCAGGCTGGCGAGCTGGCTGACGACCAGGGCCAGCATCACCGTCGCGGTGGCGCGGGCGATCTGGCGGTTGGAGTGGAGAGGTTGGCTCACGGTCGCGATTATACTTGAGCGGACGGCCTCCGGGAGGTCGTCCGCTCAGCGAATCCTGCTGGCCGGTTACATACTAAAAGAAGGACGGCAAGGAGAAACCAAAACCCATTGCGGCGATAAAAAAGATGCAGAAAAACACGATGGGTCCCCAGAAGAAATCGAAGAGCAGGAAGGAGAGGCAGCCCTGCCCGCTGGCGGGAAGGCCCTGGCGGCGCTCTTCATCCCTGGCCTGGCCGAGGAAGACGAAATTGGCGATCAGGCCGGGGATGTAGATCAACAAATACAGAAACAGGGTCAGGAACGAGAGGCCGACAAAGCCGCGCCTCCCTTGTGGCTGATCACCTGGCTGGTCTGGGCAGCTTGCTGGTGGATCTGGTCTTGGCTGAGTTCATCACCATACGGGCGCCACATGCTGCTGCGGATGGTGATGAAGTCCCACAACCCGGCCTCGAAGCCGCCGCGGCTGGTGTAATAATAAATGGTGTAATACAACATCCAGGCGATCAGGATCCAGGCGCCTAGCGATATGAACGCCCCGATCTCTGGTTCGATGTAGAGCTCATCGACGAGGAATGGGGCAGCAAGGACAAGGCAGATGGCTAAGATGTTCTGAAGCCAGAGGGTCCATCCCGAGGCCGGTTTGAACCTGGATTGGATCGCGAGCGTACATCTGCTTGCGCTTTCAGGGCTGAGAAAGACCGAAACTGTTTTAGAGTCGTTCCTCGGCGTGAACGTCATCAGGTTGCCTTGCGAGGCATAGATTCGCCTGTCGACTTCGTTCACCTCGATTCTGGCTTTATGAAGAGACAGGTACTCCAGCACCCACTGGTAGACCGCGCCGGCCGGCGCATGGATCACGCGGCGCTGGTGGCCGGGGGGGATTGGGCCGGCGGGGGAGACCGGCCGGGAGATGGCAGGCGCCTGGACCGGATGCATCCTGCTCATCTTTCGATGATGTCAAAGCGAATTTGTAGATCGCAAAATAGATGAATACATCGGATGTAAAGCTCAGGATCCCGTGGATGAGAGAGAATAATAGGAACAGGCCAGAGTCAACATAATTGTCGCTAATTCGAAAAACGAGATTGTTCATCGTGATGGAGAGGAAGATGACCGCTATTTTGCCCCCAAAACTTGCCAGCGCCAGGATGCCGGCGGTCTTCTTACCCTGATAGAAGGCGTAGATACCGATGCCTAGACCTGTAATGGAAATCACAAGGTTGATAACCACGTAAAGTAACATGGTTTGCATAAGAAGACTGGAAAGGAATAGCAGCAAAGCGCCTCCTACCAGGAGCAAACCGATCAGGAACTTCTTCCGCGAAATCAGAATAATGCCTAATATCAGGCCAGTGATGAGGATGCCGGAGGAGATGATCAGAGAAAGTGTTCTGCCTATATACATATGGAGAATCCTTTTTTTTTATGAATGATTGTGGAAACTATATAATATCTTTTGATTTTTTCGCAACAAGGCTGGGCGAGGAAGTTATAATTCAGTCAACCGACCCAAAGCGAGGCGCAGATGCGTAATTATTCTCTGATATCCATCCGATCTTTCTTCTCAATCCTGCTCGTGGTCCTGGCGGCTTGCGTACCGCCAACCGCCCCGCCACCACCCACCGCGACCGTCCCCGCGCCGGCATCCATGGATTGGATTGCGATCCATTTTACCGACCCGTATGCACCCGGCGCCCGGGACTACGAAGGCGGCCCCGACGAGGCCCTGGCTGAAGCGATCGACTCGGCCGTGTTGACCGTGGATGTGGCTGTATATAGTTTCAACCTGTGGAGTATCCGTAATGCGTTGTTGCGGGCTTACCACCGCGGGGTCGTGGTCCGGATGGTGATCGAATCAGATAACTGCAACCGGGACGAGGTCCAGGCCCTGATCGAGGCTGGCATACCCGTCCTGGGTGACCGGATGGAAGGGTTGATGCATGACAAGTTCGTCGTCATCGACCGTGCCGAGGTCTGGATCGGCTCGATGAATTTCACCACCGGTGGAGCTTACCGGGACGACAACAACCTGGTGCGCATCCGCTCCATCCAGGTGGCGGAGAACTACACCCACGAGTTCGACGAGATGTTCATCGGAGACCATTTCGGCTCTGACATCGTCCCGGATACCCCCCATCCGGATCTAACCATCAACGGGACGCGTATACAAACCCTCTTCTCCCCGGATGATGGGGTTGCTGCGCGTCTCCTTGAACTCCTTGCCAATGCCCAGGAGAGCATCCATTTCATGGCATTCTCATTTACATCCGATGAGCTTGGCGAGGCGATCCGCGAACGAGCGCAAACAGGCATACTGGTCTCAGGTGTGATGGAGGCCGAGCAGGTGCGCTCCAATCAAGGGACCGAATACGACCCGTTCCTGCAGGCCGGGCTGGATATCCGCCTGGACGGGAACAGCGACTTGATGCACCACAAGGTCATCATCATCGACCGCTCCATCGTGGTCACCGGGTCGTATAATTTCAGTCGGAGTGCTGAGGAAAACAATGACGAAAATGTCGTCATCATCTACAGCCCGGAGGTTGCAACAACCTATCTGGTTGAGTTCCAAAGGGTATACGGGTGGTCGAACGAATAGCCTGCTTTCCTGCCAGGCGCAATTTAATGTAGCTGAAATTTATCCGCTTGAGTTATCCATATTCGGATGTTGCCCTGTCCCGTTGCAAATTTGACTAAATTAGGGTAAATTATTCAATAAGTGTGCTTGGTACGATATCACCAGCACCTCTGTCCAGGAGACCATCATGGCGCAACCATTCTTCATCGGTCGTTTGTATGACGTCGCTCAAGGCAAGTTATCCGACCAGCCGCTCGATTATGAGCCGGCCAACCTGACCACCCATGCTGTCGTGACTGGCATGACCGGGTCGGGCAAGACGGGCCTATGCATCACACTGATGGAAGAGGCAGCCCTGCAGGGGATCCCTGCCTTGTTGATAGACCCGAAAGGCGACCTGACCAATCTGCTGCTCCATTTTCCTGACCTGGCGCCGCAGGATTTCCAACCCTGGCTCGATCCGGAAATGGCCCAGCGGGCTGGCAAATCCATCGAAGAGGCAGCCAGCGATACAGCCCAGGCCTGGCGGGATGGACTGGGTCACTGGGGTATCGGCCGGGAAAGGATTCTGGCGCTGAAGAACGCGGCCGACTTTGCCGTCTTCACACCCGGGTCGGATGCCGGCATCCCGGTATCGGTCTTGTCCTCGCTGGCACCTCCTGGCCTGGACTGGGCGACCAATCGCGAGGTGCTCACCGAGCGCATCTCCAGTACGGTGACTGCCATCCTTGGCCTGGTCGGGTTCGAGGATATCGACCCGGTCCGCTCGCGTGAACACATCCTGATGGCGAATATCTTCCAGCATGCCTGGAGCCGCGGCGTGCCACTCGACCTATCCGAGCTGATCCTGCAGATCCAGAGCCCCCCTTTCGATAAACTTGGCGCGTTCCCGGTCGAGACCTTCTTCCCGGCCAAGGAACGCATGGCCCTTGCCTTGCAGCTGAATAATATTCTGGCCTCCCCATCGTTCGAACTCTGGCGCGAAGGCCACCCTCTGGATATCACCTCGCTATTATGGGCTCCAGACGGGCGTCCACGACACAGTGTCTTTTACCTGGCCCATTTAAGTGACCAGGAGCGGATGTTCTTTGTGACCCTGCTGCTCTCGGCCGTCGAGACCTGGATGCGTACCCAGGCAGGTGCAACGACCATCAGGGCGTTGCTCTACATGGACGAGTTGTACGGATATCTCCCGCCGCAGAGGAACCCATCATCCAAACAACCCATGTTGCGTCTGCTCAAACAGGCGCGCGCGTTCGGCCTGGGCCTGGTCCTTGCCACCCAGAATCCAGTGGACGTGGATTACAAAGGGCTGTCCAACGCAGGCACCTGGTTCATTGGCAAGTTGCAGACCGACCAGGACAAACAACGCTTGCTGGATGGTCTGGAGAGTGCCGACGGCATCCTGGACCGGAGCGCGATCGACCGCTTGATCTCCAGCCTGGGCAAGCGGATATTCATCATGCATAACGTCCATCAGAAGCAGCCGGTCATCTTCCAAACCCGCTGGGCGATGAATTTCCTGGCTGGTCCGCTGACCAGGACGCAGATCCCGGCGTTGAACAAACTTGTTGGAGCAGATGTTTCTTTTGCATCTGGAGATCATCCGGGTGCGCAAGGATCACTAACTGCCCAACTGGACAATGTTGCCATCGCTCCCGTGGAGAGCGCGCAGGAGGCAAAGCCCCAGGATCGCGGCGAATCTGGCAGCCAGACCCGGCCGACAGTCCCGGCAGGAATCGCAGAGCATTTCCTGCCTGTGAATACCTCCTTCACCAAGGCCGTGGCGGAAGTGCAGCTTCCGGTCCCGGACGAGGCCTTGCTGGATGGGATGCTCTACCGCCCGGTCTTGGTCGCTGCCGCCCAGGTACGTTTCCTGGACCGGAAATACGGCGTCGATAGCGAGAAGGGCTTTTCTGTGCTCATCCCCAACCCTGATAAGCGTGGAGTGATCCGCTGGGAAGGAACCAGCAGCAGTCTGCCGTCATCGAGCGACCTCGACCCGGGTCCGGACCCGCAGGGCCGGTTTGCCTCCTTGGAGGCGCCTTTCACGGATGCGCGCCTGTTCGCTTCAATGCAACGCGATTTTGCCGAATGGGTCTACCGGAGCGCGGAGTTGGTGGTGCGGGGCAACGAGGTCCTTGGAATTTATGCAACCCCTGATGTTTCCCAGGCCGAACTCATCAAAGCGTGTTCGGAAGCCGCCCGGGAGGCGCGGGATACAGAGATTAACAAAGTAACCGCCTCGATCGATAAACAGATCAAGACCCTGAACGACAAGATCTCACGCGAAGAGCGGGAACTGCATATGGACGAAACGGAATTACAGCAGAGGAAAGGTGAAGAGATCGCGACGCACGCAGAGAATGTCCTTGGTGTCTTCGGCGGCCGACGCTCCTCACGACGGTTGTCATCATCGCTTACCAAGCGCCGGTTGACGGAGCAAGCCAAGGCTGATGTAGAGGAATCTGTTGGTGCCTTGGGTCAGTACAAAAAGCAGCTGACCGAACTTGAAGTCTCCCGCCAGCAGGTAGTTGCGGATATCAACGCGAAATGGGGAGATATCGTCAACGATATTATCGAGATCCCATTGAAACCAACCAAAACGAATATCTTTGTATCCCTCTTCGGCCTGGCGTGGCTGCCGTTTTATTTGGTCAAATCCGGGCATGAAACAGTCGAGGTGCCCGCGTTTGCCAAGCCAGGATGAGAAGTTTAGTATGGAAAGGTCGATTAACAGGTAAGAACTCATGGCATGGATATTCATAACAGTTTTGGGATGGGGGTTCATCCACTCGTTGCTTGCTTCCCGCGCTGTTAAGGGCAAGCTGCTGGGTTGGCTTGGCCCGGCCTGGATGCGGTTTTACCGTCTGGCGTACAACCTGTTCGCTGGTTTGAGCTTTCTCCCCATCCTGGGCTTGATCTATTATTTGCCGGATACAGAACTCTATACGATCCCATTCCCATGGTCAGGGATCATGATCCTTGGACAGCTAGGCGCACTGGTCGCGCTAGGGATCGGGTTCCTGCAATCGGAACCCTGGGTCTTCCTTGGATTTCGGGCTGAAGGAGACCTACCCCCGGAACTGATGACCGGCGGATTGTACCGCTATGTGCGTCACCCGCTGTATACCGCCGGCCTGGCCTTCATCTGGTTGATGCCGGTGATGACAGCCCACGCTTTGGCCATCAACCTCGCCCTGACAGCCTATATCATCATCGGAACGTTGTTCGAAGAACGCAAACTACATCACAAGTATGGCCAGGCGTATACGCTCTATGCGGCGAAGACGCCCATGTTAATCCCCTGCCTGCGCTGGAACAAAAAATGAGTTCAGCCGTCCTTAATCCATCTTTGCTATAATCCTTGCTATGACTACTGCAACCATTCCAGTCCGTCCACGCAATCTGCTCCTCTCCCAGGTCCTTTCGGCTTTGGTTGGAGGGGTGTTGCTGTTCGTTTTGCTGACCATCCTGATGACCGCTGCATTCCAGCTTGTTTATTGGGGGCGGGTCCTGCCAGGTGTCAGCGTGGCTGGAGTGGACATCTCAGGGCTGAGCATCGCTGAGGCAGAGATCAAGCTCAACCAGATCCTGACCTATCCATACAACGGACAAATCGTCCTGCGCTATGAGAATCAGGTCTGGGTGGCCACCCCTGCCCAATTGGGAATGGTATTCGATGTCAACCAATCCGTACAGACCGCCTATGCTGTCGGTCGGCGGGGTGGACCGTTCCGCAGCTTGGGCGGGGGGATCAATGCCTGGCAAGACGGCACCAACATCACCCCGATTGTAATGTTCGACCAGCGGGTAGCCTACGACTATCTTCAGTCGGTCGCCCGCCAGTTGGACCAACCGGTCCAGGAAGCGGAGCTCAGCCTCGAAGGGGGGGAGGTCACCTATCTCCCGGGCCAGATCGGTCGGGCGGTCAATGTGGACGCGACGATGATCTACCTGGTAGTTCAGATGCAGTCCTTCCAGGATGGCGAGATCCCTCTTGTAGTCGAGGAGCAAGTGCCTCAGATCCTTGACCTCTCTGCCGAGGCTACAGCCCTCCGCAACGCGATCAGCGCTCCGTTGACGTTGTTCGTCCCGGATGCCGGCTCCGGAGACCCAGGTCCGTGGGTGATCGGACAGGATGACGTGGTTGACCTTTTTCTGATTGGCCGGGTCTATGAGGATGACGAAATCCGCTTTGAAATCCTCCTGGATAACCAGGCGTTACTTCCTTTGATGAACCAGATCGGGCGCGAGGTGGAGCGCGGGCCTGAAGATGCCAGGTTCATCTTCAACGACGGAACACTCCGACTGGATCTGCTGGTGCCGGCTGTGATCGGTCGCACTCTCGATGTCAATGCTTCGTTCGCAGCGATAGTAGATAAACTGCTCATGGGGCAGCACGAGATCCCACTCGAGATGGTCTTCACCTACCCCCAGATCCGGGATGATGCCACGGCAGAATCGCTGGGGATCAGCGAACTCGTCTCGACGCAGACAACCTATTTCCGGGGCTCCAGCGTGGAGCGGATGCATAACATCGAAACCGCCGCTTCCCGGTTCCATGGCCTGCTCATCCCCCCGGGGGCGACATTCTCAATGGGAGATGTGCTTGGAGATGTCAGCCTGGATAATGGGTATGCCGAGGCGTTGATCATCTATGCCGGGCGGACGATCACCGGGGTCGGAGGCGGGGTCTGCCAGGTGAGCACGACCTTGTTCAGGACGGCCTTCTTTGGCGGTTTTCCGATCGTCGAGCGGTCTGCGCATGCCTACCGGGTTTATTATTATGAGCAATCCCAGAATGGGTATGATCCCACCCTCGCTGGGCTGGATGCGACCGTCTATGTGCCCCTTGTGGACCTGAAGTTCGTCAACGATACGCCATCCTGGCTTTTGATGGAAGTTTACGTCAATCGCGGGGCGCGATGGATCAACTGGAAATTCTACTCGACGAGCGACGGCCGGTATGTAAACTACACGACCACCGGCCCACAGGACGTAGTTGCCCCACCCACACCGCTCATCGAAGAAGACCCCGACCTCGAAGCAGGGATTATGAAACAAGTGGACTGGGCTGCGGAAGGGGCCAATGTCACCGTCGTCCGCACGGTCTATCGCAACGGGGAAGTCTATTTTACCGACCGGTTCGTCACCCATTATGAGCCCTGGCAGGCGATTTGCCACTATGGCCCGGGGACCGAAAACCCGGTCGGTTTGGCCCGTGACCTGGATTTGTGCCAACCGTAGGCATGGTACAATTGCCGATTGTTGACCCTTGGAGAATGCGATGCTAAATCCCGAATTACTCGATATATTACGCTGCCCGGTATGCGTCCGGGAAACCGGTGGGATGCTAAAATTCTACAAAGACGCCTGGCTGATCTGCGAGGACTGCGCCCGGAAATACCCGGTTGTTGACGAGATCCCGGTCATGCTGATCGAACATGGTGACAAATGGGTCGCTGTCGCTGAAGCTGACCTGCCGGTCCCACCACCAGCCATCAAGTGATATGAAATCCATCCATTCCCTGCTGGCCGACCTGACCAGTGGGGATGACAATCTTGCCGAGCATGCAGCCAGGGCTCTGGCTGCCCTTGGTGAGGATGTCATCCCATCCCTCGAGAATTTGCTTGAATCCCCGGATGTCGACACACGCTGGTGGGGGCTGCGGACGCTGGCCCAACTGGAGACCCCTCCGCTGGATTGGCTGATCGCTGCCCTTGCTGATGTTTCGACCGAGGTCCGCCAATGTGCTCTTCTTGGTATGTGCCTCCATCCTGATGAACGTGCCATTCCTGCACTGGTCGGTTTGCTGCAAGATCCGGATGCAATCACCGCGGACCTGGTTGTGAACGCATTGATTGCCAACGCAGAGCCGGCAGTGCAACCGTTGCTTGATATGTATGAAAGCTCATCCACGCCTGTGAAAAAGAGCATTGTCCGTGCCCTGGCGTCGATCGCTGACAGCCGCGCAATTCCAACCCTGATGAATGCATTGGACGAGGATTCGCTGACGATGAATTTCTGGGCCGAGCGAGGGTTGGAGCGACTTGGCATGGGAATGGTCTATCTTAAACCGGAATAGAGAATGATGCAAAAAGAACCAAGTATCATGAGTTTTACAAAATCGCTGACCATCGGTCGTCCAACCGCCCGACAGATCGTTGTCTGGGTTGTCACTCTTGCGTTAAGCATTGTCCTGTTCATCTTCCTGAGCAATTTCGTTGCCTGCTGGACGCTGACATCACTGCCCGGGATGGCGTTGCCGTCATGCGCGACCGGACCGGTCGAGACCAACCCGGAGGGCACGCCTATTGGACTGACGCCGGTCCCAACCCTGGGCGCCCCGCAGGTCGAACTTCCGCCGCCATGGGATGGGGCCAGCCGGGTGACC
Organism: Chloroflexota bacterium; assembly: GCA_043826785.1. Lineage (GTDB taxonomy): Bacteria > Chloroflexota > Anaerolineae > Anaerolineales > Villigracilaceae > JBDRPT01. Next base: position 27,521 of record JBDRPT010000036.1, read on the forward strand.
CTGCTCTTCATCGGCCTGGATTACCGCGATTGGGTTAACGATGAAGGGCCGCCGCGCTCGGATACGATGATCTTGATGACCATCGATCCCCTGACCAGGACTGCGGGTATCCTTTCGATTCCCCGCGATATGTGGGTCAATATCCCCGGTTTTGGATATGGAAAGATCAATACAGCTTATGCGTTGGGAGAGGCATACCAGCTGCCGGGTGGTGGTCCTGGCCTGGCGATGAAAACGGTCGAGGCGTTCATCGGTGTTCCGGTGCAGTATTATGCCCAGGTGGACTTCTATACCTTCGAACAGATCATCGATATTATGGGCGGCATCGAAATCGACGTGCCCGAAGAGATCACCATCGACCCGCTGGGGCAACATAATACCACCACCCTGGAAGCGGGTCTGCAGACGCTCGATGGCCCGCTGGCGCTGGCTTATGCCCGTGCCCGCTATACCGAAGGGGGGGATGTCGACCGCTCACGGCGCCAGCAACAGGTGATCCTGGCCATCCGGGACAAAGTCCTTGCCCCGGCGACTTTCCCAACCCTTGTCGCCCGCGCTCCCCAACTGTACCAGGAACTATCCGCAGGCATCCATATGAACCTGTCACTGGACGATGCTTTGTCACTGGCAGTGCTGGGCCGGGAAATCTCTGTCGCCAATATCCGGCGCGGAGTGATCGATTACACCATGATCACCCTGGATTCGGTCACTGTAAACGGACAGATCCAGGATATCTTTAAACCCATCCCTGACCGGATCCGCGTATTACGCGATGAGGTCTTCGGAGGCGGGGCGCTTAGCCCATGGGCGGAAGGCGATGTGACCCAGGTGATGCAGGCAGAGGCCGCGTCTGTGTCCATCTTGAACGGGACCTATACCGAAGGCCTGGCCAGTGTGACCGCGGACTACTTCACGGGTCAAGGGATGAACGTAGCCGTCGTGGATAATTCTGCCGAAAAACCTGCGACCACGATCATCATCGACCATACCGGCAAGCCTTACGTGGTCCGTTACCTCATGGCGGTGATGAATCTCTCCTCCAGCCAGCTTCGCATCCGGTTTGACCCGGACGCAGCTGTGGATGTGGAGGTCATCCTGGGGAATGATTGGGCTTTGAATAACCCGATGCCCTAGTCGTCTCTAACCCTGAGTGGAATAATACATGCCCGGGTGCAGATCAGCATCCGGGCTTTTTCTTTTTTAATGCATTTGTGGTTAAGGTTGGTGGAACGTAAGTGCATATCCTCCCCAGAAATCGCCTCCATCCTGGGTTGGGCAGAGCGGAGCGCTGAGGCCGGAAATCGGCGCCCCACCAGATGCCAGCCGGAGGATATAGACCTCGCCAGGCGTCATCTGGAAGTCCGCATATCCGAGTCCGATGTCGGGTTTGAGGCCGGTAAAGAAGGAATCCTCCCCATTCTCCCAGCTGATGATGATCTCGATCCCCGGGACCGGAGCGCCAGCAGCGTTCTGGACCCAGACCTGGATCAAACCAGCGGGGCCATCCTGATCACAGGTCTCAGCACGTTCGATGAGCACAAAGGGAGCGCCGGGGGTTGATGTGGATGTGCGCGTCGGCCGGGGAGTGGGAGTCGCCGGGATCGTTTGGGTCTGGGTGACGCGTTGGGTTGCGTTCGCCGCGATTGCCGAACCTGTTGGTTCGGAAGTCCCTGATTGGATTTCGACAGGTGTGGGTGGTGTCAACTGGACAATTAACCCTTGCAGGGCTTCGGCCAAGGTTGTCAGCGGGAGGACCGATCCATCAGGGTCACCGACTGCCAGGGCGCGGCGGGCCTGGTCAACAAGCTCCTGGACAGGATCGGGGTCGTTCAACAGGATCAAACGGGATTGAGCCCTGGCAAGATCGCCCGTTGCCAGGTAGGATGCCGCGATCACAGCTCGGTAATGGTCTTTGAAGTCAGTTCTCAGGGATGCCGGGGACGTGTCGACATATTCCACCGGGGCGATGAGCCATGAATAGATCAACCCGAGGACCAATCCGATGACCAGGCCGGTCAATAGGTAGAGGGGTGGGTTGCGTGAGGATCCGTTTTGACTCATGGGTTGGGTTCGAGTCCTCAAGGTTGCCAGGTCTGGAGGGCGAGCGCCAAATGTTGGAGTAGTTGGATGTCACCCGGGGGGTAGCCTGCCTGAAGACCATATTGCAGCGCCTGGGTAGCGATCTGGGACGGGTGTTCACTGCCCAGGATGGCCAAACGGCGCGCAGCCAGGTCGAGGTTCCGGTCTGCCTGATAGGTCTCGGCAATCATCAGCATGTAATCGGCTCGGAAATCTTCGCGCAAGGTCGCTGGCGATGTATCCACAAATTTGACCGGGAGGAGACCCCATCCGATGGCCAGGCCGATGCCGAGACCGACGCCAATTGCTAACAGGAATTTCATCCAGCGTGACATAGAGTTATTGTGCCACAAGAGAGACAGAGACGCAATACATAACCTTGGGGTAAGATATATCCGGGCAGGCAACCCGGCGGCACCCGGAGCATCCCGTTTACCGCTGCTTCCTCTCGGACCTGACGGGGTTCACAGGGCTCCGCCGCGCCGGACCCACCCGGACGGGGCAAGGATACCCGAGGTACGAATGGGTGTCAATGTTACCCTTAGCAGCTAATCTCAAGGCTAATCAAACCTCTTCTGCCAGGATTTGATATAATTTATTTATTCTTGACAGGATATCAATGGAGGAACCATGGAAATCACCACTCAGAGTTTCAAGCACTGTGACCTTATCGCTATCAGTGGGCGGGTAGATTCATTCACAGCACCAAAATTGAACGAGGCAATCGAAGTTTCCAACAAAGATGGGCACTATAAGATCGTATTAGACCTGAAGAAATTGGAGTATATGTCGAGTGCTGGTTTCAGGGCGTTGCTCGTAGCGCAAAGGAACTGCAAGCGCTATAATCGCGGTGAAGTTGTCCTGGCTGCAGTCCCCAAGAGAATCTACGATGCTCTTGAACTTACTGGTTTTACGCCTGTGTTCAAGATTTTTGAAGATAACACCTCCGCAGTGGGTTATTTCTAAACGGCTATTAAATTAGCTGACCATGAGGCCGCTTCAAAACAGGCAATGAGGCGGTCTCTGATTATCCTTAATGCGTACAGAAATTTTCTCCGCAGATTTCGTCCAGTTGGATTCCATCCGCGAGTTCGTCGGCCAGGCAGCCCGGGACGCGGACATGGGCGATGTGGAGATTTATCATCTTCAGATGGCTGTGGATGAAGCCTGCTCGAACATCATTGAACATGCTTATGCGGGGATGGAAGCGGGGGACATCGAGTGCACCTGCGTCAATTCAGATGTCGGATTAACAGTTATCCTTCGCGACCACGGGAAACCATTCGCCCCGTCATTGGTCCCGGAACCGGATCTGTCAGCGGATCTCCTCTCTCGCAGGGTAGGTGGGGTTGGCCTGCACATCATCCGTTCGCTCATGGATGAGGTCATGTTTGAGCAGCTTGGTGAGTCGGGCAATGTGCTGACCATGGTGAAATATTCCCGGAGGGCGGAATGAGTCGCAAGCGGATTACTGTGTCGGCCTGGCGAAAGATTATCCGTTTGGGTGAGGAAATGCTCCTGCTGGATAGCATCTCAGCACAGCGTGACCTGATCGACAAGACCGCCAGAGAGCTATTCGAAGCCGAATCACAGTTGTGGTTGGATAATGCCCTCTTTAGCCTTCCAGGTCGTGATGGCAAGCTGCTGTTCGATCCTATACCTGCCAGCGGGGCGATGTCCAGGGCGTACTCTGGCGAATCTCTTTGTGTCATCGAGGAACGCATCCTCGCCGCACCGTTGCACGGCCAACAGATCACCATGGGGGTGTTGCAAATAGAGCGACCCGAAAGCCGTCCCTTTACTGCCAGTGAGCGCAATATCTTCGAGGGTTTTGCAGGCCATGTGGCCATGGCGCTGGCACTGTCCCGCCGGGTGGTGATCGAACAATGGCGGATCGAACAGCTCAATCTTGTGAAGGATGTTTCCGCACAGATCGCCCATGTCCTCGATTTGGAGGAGCTGACCCGCCAGCTCACCGACCTGATCCTGCATACATTCCAATACTACTATGTCGCCATCTTTACCTTGGACCCCGGCCAGCTAGAGCTGCATTTCAGGTCTAGCTCTGGACCGGCCAAGCGGCGAGGCAGGCGAAAAAAATCCCCTGTCCTTAAGGTTGAGCTTGGTGAGGGGATGATTGGCGTTGTTGCCCAGGATGGCCGGGAAATCCTTGCTAATGATGTCAAATCTGAACCGCGTTTCCGTTTTATCGGCAGCCTGCCAGAAACCTGCTCGGAAGTGGTGCTGCCGCTCAAGATCGGGGATCGCGTCCTCGGCGTTCTGGATGTCCAGAGCGACCAGGTGGATGCTTTCCATCCTAACGATCTTCTGGTCTTGCGAGCGCTGGCCGATACCATCGCCATGGCGGTCAGTAACGCGCAGCTTTATGGTGACCTGCAGCGACGGATCGACCAGCTAGCTCTGGTTGCAGAGGTCAGCGACGACATTAATTCCCGCCTCGACCTGGACGAATTGTTCACAGAAGTCGCTGGACTGATCCACGACCAGTTTGGTTTTCCTCATGTCCAGTTGTTCACCGTCCACCCGAACCGGCGTCAGATCATTTATGAAGGTGGGATCGGCGCACGGAGTGAGGCGTTGGATGGATATTCACTCAGCCTGGATGCAGCCGAAGGGATCATCCCATGGGTGGCACGGAATAGTGAAACTGTGCTGGCAAATGATGTCACCCAAGATTCGCGCTACAAGCCCTCCCCCTTCCCGCCGACCGATACTCTGTCTGAGTTGACCGTCCCGCTTATCTTCGACAAGCAGGTCGTCGGGATCTTGGACTTGCAGAGCGACCGCCGCGATGCGTTCAGCGAAGATGACCGCTTCCTCTGTGACGCATTGGCGGATAATGTCGCCGTGGCGATCCATAACGCCGACCTGTATCGTTCTGAGACATGGCGCCGGCAGGTGGCCGACAGCTTGCGGGAGGTCGCGGGGCTGCTCTCCGCGGATGTCAGCCTGGATGACGTGCTCGATTCGATCTTGCGGGAACTTGAACGGAACCTGCCCTGCGATGTCTCGGCGATCTGGCTGCTCGAAGAAGACCATCTCTACCTTGCCCACATTCACGGGGCGGACCCGCTTGAGGTGGAGGCAGCTTTGCAGCGCTGGCCGGAGTCTGCGGAATACATGACTGATGCGCTGGACGAGGATGAACCAGTCATCCGCAAGCCGACCGACCCGCTCGGTCCGACGGGGGCATCCTGTGGGTTTGCTGCGGATTATTCCTCGATTGCGGCCACCTTGCGGATCGCAGACCAGCCGGTGGGGATCCTTACGCTGTCACACCGTTCCCCAGGACGCTACGGGCATGAAGCCCAGGCAATGACAGCCACATTTGCCAGCTACGCTGCTGTCGCCATCGAGAATACCCGCCTCTACGACGCTGCCCAGGAACAAGCCTATGCATCAGCTGCCCTCCTGCAGGTCGCCCAGACGGTTGCCAATTCAAACAATCTGGACGAGATCCTGGGATCGATCGTCCGAATTACTCCTATCCTGGTCGGCGTTCAAGCTTGCGGGATTTACCTGCTTGAGGGTGATATCCTTCGGCCGGCCCAATTCTATAATTTCCCTAATGAGATCGAGACAGCGCTCTTTGGAGAGGCGTTTGATCCGGCGAGTTCTGCATTCCTGCGAACCATCCAGGACCTCAATCAAATGGTTGTCGGGGTCCTGCCTACCGGTGCGCTTGAAGAGTGGCTCAACCCCGAAATGGCCTTATCCGATGAAAAGCTCCTGGATGTATTGGAGACAGGGGAAAATCTCCTGATTGGCATCCCCCTGCTGATCAAGAATGTGCTCTACGGGGTTATTGTTGTCCGGGAAACAAGCAAATTGCGCCGGTTCAGGATGAAACGTGTCGAGATCATCACCAGTATTGCCCAACAAGTAGCACTGGCAATCCAGAACGAACAATTGCAGGCAGATATGGTTGTCCGGGAACGGTTGGAACATGAGGTGGAACTCGCCCGTCAGATCCAGATGACCTTCTTGCCTGAGGTGTTGCCCAGTTATCCTGATTGGGAGGTCGCCGCAACCTGGCGGACCGCCCGGCAGGTGGGCGGTGATTTTTACGACGTCATTGAACTCCCTGGGGAACGGCTTGGGTTATTCATTGCCGATGTCTCGGACAAAGGAATACCCGCGGCGCTTTTTATGGCTCTCACCCGGACCCTTTTCCGGGCGGTAGTTTATGATGCGGCCTCTCCCGCAGAAGCTTTATCCCGTTTGAATGAACTCATCATCCCGGATAATCACCAAGCTATGTTCGTGACCGCAGTCTACGGTGTCCTTGACATGAAGGACGGTCGCTTCACCTATGCCAACGCCGGTCACAATCCCCCGTTGTTCTATACCCCTGGAAAGGGCTACGAACGCATGACCCGGACCTGTGCGGCGCTCGGCATTTTCGAATCGATGGAAATTCAAAACCGGACGATAGAACTTGGAGTCGATGACTACATCTTGTTCTACACTGACGGCCTTACCGAGGCATTTGCAGTGGATGATTCAATCTATGGCGAAGAGAGGCTTTGTTCCTTCCTGCAGGCCAATCAATTCCTTCATGCCACCGATATCTTGGCCGCGGTGGAGGCGTCAGTCGACGAGTTCATGGGTGGTTTGCCCGCGACGGATGACCTGACCATGCTGGCATTGATGCGCAAACAGGTCAGATGACCCGCATGGTATAATGCGGACACGAGAAATTCCCTATTAGGAGATTAGCATTGGCGTTGAACCCCCTTAACTGGCTTTTGGGGCTCTTTTCACTCGATATCGGGATCGACCTTGGAACAGCCAACACCCTCGTGCATGTCCGTGGGAAGGGGATTGTGATTAACGAACCCTCCTGGGTTGCCATTGATAAACGGACACGCAAGCCTCTGGCAATCGGTGTGAATGCAAGAGAGATGGTGGGCCGTACCTCTGGCAGCATTGATGTCATCCGTCCCTTGCGGGATGGCGTCATCTCTGAGTTTGATATCACCGAATCTATGTTGCAATACTTTATCGGTAAGGTTCACGAACAGACTGCAGTCCCGTTGCCCAGGCCGCGGGTCGTCATAGGGATCCCATCCGGGGTTACCGAGGTTGAGAAGCGGGCCGTATACGATGCCGCCATGGCTGCAGGGGCGCGGGAGACATACCTGATCGAAGAGCCAATTGCCGCGGCTCTGGGAGCGGGTTTGCCGATCAACGAGACACGCGGGAGCATGATCGTGGATATCGGCGGCGGGACCACCGAGGTGGCTGTCCTGTCGATGGCTGGGGTTGTTGTTTCCAGGTCCTTGCGGGTTGCGGGGGACGAGATGGACCAGGAGATCGTCCAATACATCCGCAATAAATACAATGTCTTGATCGGTGAGCGGGTCGCGGAACAGGTCAAGTGGGCGATCGGGTCGGCTTTCCCGTTGCCGGTCGAAAAAACCACCGAAGTGCGCGGCCGGAACCTGATCACCGGGTTGCCTGAATCGATCGAGCTTTCTTCGGTCGAGGTCCGGGAAGCCTTGTCGGGGTCTTTACGGGTCATCGTTGACACGATCCGGGATGCCTTGGATGAAATTCCACCTGAGATCATCGCCGATCTCATGGATATCGGCATCTGCCTGGCAGGGGGCGGTGCGCTGCTGCAGTCGTTGCCAGAACGTCTCTCCGATGAACTCAACCTGCGGGTATGGGCAGCGGAAGATCCGCTGACGTGCGTCGTCCGTGGTGCCGGGATAATCCTGGATGATTTTGGCAATATGAGCCGTTACCTGGTCGGGCTTGAACGCGGCAGCACCCGGCACTAACCGCCTCCATATCCGTAAGCTCGCCTTGCGGAGTCTGGCAACAAACCAATGAAGTTTAACGCCCCCCGTACTTTACAGACAGTCGTCATTATCTTGATTGCCGTAGGCCTGGTCGCCTTGGCGCTGGGTGGTTATTTCCGCACTGTCTCTGGACAGGTGAGCGGGGCTGTCGTTAGCGCCCAGACCTGGCTGTCCTCGCGTTATCTTGCGATTTCAGATTTCCTGACCGTACCACGGGATGTGGCTTCACTGCGCGCCCGGAATGCCGAGCTCGAGGTTGAAGTGGCCCGCCTGCAGACCCAGGTGATTGAATTGCAGCAACGGGTTACCGAAACCGTGATCTTATCCGCGCTGGTCGATTTCGCCCGGGCGAACCCGGAGTATTCCTATAAGGCGGCTGCTGTCATCGGCAAAGACCCAAGCCCGTTCCTGCGCTATGTCATCATCAACATTGGTTCGAATGACGGTATGCGCAGAGGCATGCCTGTTGTTACCGACCAAGGCTTGGTCGGGCGAATAGATGCGGTCACTGCCGAAGCTGCCCGGGTGCAACTGATCACCGATCCGGGGTCGACGGTCAACATCCGCTTGGAAGAAGCCGAGACCGATGCGCAACTGATCGGATCGGTCACTGGCAACCTGTCCCTGGATATGATCTCGCAGGATATCATCATCCAGGTCGGGGACGTCATCCTGACCTCCGGGTTGGGTGGTGGTTATCCCCCGAACATCCTCGTCGGGCAGGTGGTCAGCATCCGCAAGCTGGAGACGGAGTTATTTCAACAAGCCGGGGTCCAACCGAATGTGGATTTCAGTAAAGTGCAGTACGTCCTGGTCATCACCAATTTCCGCCCGTTGAACATCACCCCGCTGATCCCGGGACAGGCTCCCTGACACATGTGGCCGGCGCTTGTCTCGATCCCTGTCCTTGGTTTGGCTGTAATGCTCCAACTGGCGATCATCAGCCGCGTGCCGCTCCTGTCTGGCACGGCAGACTTGATCCTTGTGGTCCTGGCTGCCTGGGGACTACAGCAGAAGGTGCGCGTTGCCTGGATTTGGGGGCTGGTGGCAGGCCTGATGGTCGGGTTTGTCTCAGCCCTGCCGTGGTACATCTGGTTGATCTCCTACCTGGGGGTCAGCGCTGCAGCACAAGCGCTTAAGCGGCGGGTCTGGCAAGCGCCGTTGCTGGCAATGTTCACGATCACCCTGCTCGGCTCGTTGGTCATCCACATGCTTTCTTTTATCGCCATCCGCTTGTCCGGAAACCCGCTGCCGCTCGCTGAGGCGTTCACCCTGATCACCCTGCCGAGCACACTGCTCAACATGCTCCTGGCGCTTGCTGTTTTTCCGATCATGAGAGACCTGGCGAACTGGCTTTACCCCGGTGAGGAATATGTTTAATGAATCACACGAGTAATCAAAATTGGCGGATGACTATCATCTATGCTCTGATGGGCTTGATTGGTGTGGTCTTTATTGGCCGCTTGTTGAACCTGCAGATCCTCCAGGGGACGGATTGGGTCGCGCAGGCTGAGGATAACCGTACTGATGTGATCAGCGTTCCACCGCCGCGTGGCATCATCTACGATCGGAATGGGATTGTCCTGGCGAGGAATATCGCCTCCTACAACATCATCATCACGCCAGCGTTCCTTCCGGACGATACTGGCGATGTCCAGCGCATCTACCGGGAACTCTCTGACCTGACCGGCGTCCCAGTCAACCGGGGGACGGTCGATGATGCCAAGCTGATCTTGATCTGCACGCCGGGGCCAGGCATCGCCCAACTTGTCGAACTGGGCACTTCACTGGCGCCGTATTCTCCGGTGAAGATTCAGTGCAACGTCGGCGAGACCATTGCAATGATCGTGCGCGAGCGATCGTTGATCTGGCCGGGAGTTGGCGTGGAGATCGAGCCGATCCGCGATTACACGACTGGCTCGCTGACTGCGACCCTGATCGGGTTCCTCGGCCCGATACCGGCGATCTACGAGGAACTGTACCGGGACTCCGGCTTCGAGCCGGGCCGGGACCGGGTTGGTTATGCAGGCATCGAACTCTCGATGGACGAGGTCCTGCTCGGTGTCCCTGGGCGGCGGGTCGTCGAAGTGGATGTGGCCGGACAGGTGTTGCGCAATCTCGAACCACCGATCGATCCGATCTCCGGGGATAACGTCGTGCTGACCATTGATACGCGCCTGCAACAGGCGGCCAGCGCGGCTCTCCAGACGGAGATCGATTCCTGGAATGCCTACTACGGCGAGACCCGCATCTCCAGCGGTGTTGTGATCGCCCTGAACCCGCAGACGGGCGAGGTCCTGGCGATGGCCCAGTATCCCACCTATGAGAACAACCGCCTGGCGCGGTTCATACCGTATACCTATTACCAGCAGCTCGACCAAGATCCGCGCCATCCCCTCTTGAATTTTGCGATCACCAATGAGATTCCCCCCGGGTCGACATTCAAACTCTCGACCGCTCTGGGTGCGTTGAACGAAGGGGTTGTCAACTTGACCCAGATCATCGAAGCACCGGGGGAATTACTGCTGACGGAAAGCTTCTCCCCGACAGACCCGGGAAATGTACGCCCCTTCGTGGACTGGTTCGAGCCGGGTTTCGGGGAAATCGATTTCCTGCACTGCATTGCGTTTTCGAGCAACGTCTGTTTTTATAAACTCGGCGGCGGTTACCAGGATGAGATCCCCGAGGGCCTGGGGATATTACGGCTGCAACAGTATGCCCGCGCCCTCGGTTATGACCGCGTCTCGGGGATCCAGTTGCCAGGCGAGGCAGCTGGCCTGATCCCGGACCCGATCTGGAAGCGCCGTTTCCGCGGCGAGAACTGGTCGACGGGTGATACCTATATCGCCTCGGTGGGGCAGGGGTACGTTTTATCGACCCCACTCCAGGTGCTGCTATCTGCCGCGATCGTTGCCAACGATGGCCAGTTCATGCAGCCCACCATCATCCGCTCGATCATCGATGACGAGGGGCACATCCTCGAGCGTTGGTGGAACCCGACCGAATTTACCGTGACCGATTCTCCCCTCGCCCTTGATAGTTACCAGATCTCACCGTTCATCCCCAACCTGCGCTGGGACATGACGATCGAGCCGATCATCCAGGATTTCGCCTGCGAGGACGGCTACTGCACAGCCACGGGCTTGATGAAAATCGTCGAGCCATGGGTGATCGAGAACATCCAGCGCGGCATGCGAATGGCTGTCACCGAATCGCAGGGTACGCTGAACCGGGCGACATCCTTCCAGAACTACCCGATCTCAGTGGCAGGGAAGACGGGCAGTGCTGAGTATTGCGATGATGTCGCCCTGGCAAACAATCGCTGCACTTATGGGGCCTGGCCGACGCATTCGTGGACAGTGGCCTATGCACCCTTCGACAATCCTGAGATCGTCATCATCGCCTTTTGTTACAACGGTGGCGAGGGAGCGAGCGTTGCTGCGCCGATCGTCAAGCTGATCATGGATGCCTATTTCGAGTTGAAAGCGGTCGATATCGCCGGTGGGCTGACCGGGACCGGGCCTTAGCCTGGATCTGCGTACGCTGGCCTTGATTCGGCCTCGGGTAGTTCATGCTATAATCACACCATTCGAATGGACGATACCGCTTCAGCTATCATTCAGATCAAGGGGATCCGCGACGGGCTGTTGATTACGCTTGGCCAGGAGGAGTGGGAGCAATTGAAAACCACGCTCCTACGCCAGATCGATGAGCGAGCAGCCTTTTTTAGTGGAGCCAGACTGGCCCTGGACGTCGGCACCCAGGTCTTGCGCGTAGCTGAGCTATCCGCGCTGCGGGACCAACTCTCCGACCGTGGCATCATGCTCTGGGCTGTCTTGAGCGAATCGCCCAAGACCGAGCAGACAGCCCAGAACCTGGGCCTGGCCACCCGGATCACGAAAACCCGCCCGGAGGAGACTCGACCTGCGCCCGAGGCCATCTCGGACGAAACTGCCCTGTGGGTCAAACATACTGTCCGTTCGGGGACGCGGGTGGAGTTCCCCAGGCATGTCGTTGTTTTCGGCGATGTCAACCCAGGAGCGGAGGTCGTTGCCGGCGGCAGCGTGATCGTCTGGGGGCGGCTGCGCGGCGTCGTCCACGCCGGGGCGCAGGGCGACGTGACCGCAGTCGTCTGTGCGCTCGAAATGCGGCCGACACAGTTGCGCATAGCCGGAGAGATTGCCATCTCTCCCAAAGAGGAAGGGGAAACACACCCTGAAATCGCCTGCCTGCGTGATGGACGCCTGGTGGCCGAGCCCTGGCAGGCATGAAGAGGATCAATACATGACAGCAATCGTAACAACATTAACATCGGGGAAAGGCGGTGTGGGCAAAACGACCGCCGTTGCTAACATTGGCGTGTCTCTGGCTGCCATGGGACAGAGGGTTGCCTGTATCGACAGCGACATCGGTCTGCGCAACCTGGATGTGGTCATGGGCCTGGAGAACCGCATCGTCTATGACCTGGTGGACGTCATCGAGGGACGCTGCCGCCTCAGGCAGGCGATGATCCGCGATAAACGCCTCCCCGAGCTTTACCTGATCCCCGCGGCGCAGACGCGCGACAAGAGCGCGGTCTCACCGAGCGATATGGTCCGCTTGTGCGATGAACTCCGCCCGGAAGTGGATTGGATCCTGATCGACTCGCCAGCCGGGATCGAGCGCGGCTTCCGCAATGCAATCGCCGCAGCGGATAAAGTGATTGTCATGACCAATCCCGAGGTCTCAGCGGTGCGGGATGCCGACCGGGTCATTGGCCTGCTTGAAGCGGAAGAGAAGGGTCCGGCCTTACTGATCATCAATCGCTTGAACCCGGTCCTGGTCAAGCGCGGCGACATGCTCTCGGTGGAAGACGTGCTCGACCTGCTGGCCATCGAGATCATCGGCATCGTCCCCGAGGACGAGAACGTGCTCGTCGCCTCGAACCGGGGCTCTCCGCTTGCGCTGGAAAACCGGGCCAAGGCCGGCCTGGCCTTCCAGCAAATTGCCAGGCGGCTGTTGGGCGAGGAAATCCCCTTCGTGGACTTCGATTCTCCGGGCTTGTTGCAGCGTCTGCTGGGGAGGAAGTGAGATGGGATTCCTGTTTGGCAAGAAGAAGAGTGCGAACAGCGCCAAGGAACGACTGCAACTGGTCTTGATCCATGACCGGACCGACCTGACTCCCGCGGCCCTCGAAGCTCTGAAGGACGAGTTGATCGCTACCATCTCCCGTTATGTTGATATCGACCCGGATGCGGTCGGCATCAATATCGCCCAGGATGGCCGCGCCCAGCGCCTGGTGGCGGACATCCCATTGCGCAGCGCAGGCCGCCGGGGGAGATGAGCCCCCCTGTCCCGCAAGCGAGCGAGTCTCACAAGCCAGCCGGTTTGTGGAATCCATGCTACGATCCGCTCTCGGCGGTAAATGGTCGCGCAATCGGCGACCAAAAGGCAGTCTTTTTTTAGACTTGTAGAATAGATCCGCAATCCCATGTTCCGTACACAATTCTGGCGTCATTTCGATTTCTGGTTGTTGGGTGCCGTGATCCTGGCAATGGTTTTCGGCATCGCCATGATCCAATCCGCCATCGCCGGAAACGAGGAGCTGGCCGATACCGTCTCCCGCCAGATGGTGTTTGCCGCATTGGGTTTCCTGGTCATCATGATCGTCGCCATCATCGACTACAGGCTCTGGAGCGGCATGATCGTCCCGATGTACCTGGCGATTATGGTTTTCCTGTTGACCTTGTACTTCACCGCGGGGGAGCGCTTCGGCGCCGCCCGCTGGATCGAGACCGGCCTGGTGTCCATCCAGCCGACCGAGCTGGCCAAGATCGTCGTCATCGTCTCGCTGGCAGCCTATTTCGCCCGCACAGTCGACCAGGCGCGCACCTGGCGCTGGTTGCTTGTCAGCCTGCTGGTGGCCCTCGGCCTGGCCGGTTTGATCTACATCCAGCCCAACCTGAGCAACGTGATCGTCATCCTGGCCATCTGGGCCGCGATGACCTGGATCAGCGGCATCGAGTTGAAGCACCTCGGGGTGATCGCCCTGACCGGAGTGGGGCTGGTCGTGCTGGCCTTCCCATTCCTGGAAACCTACCAGCAAGACCGGGTGATCACCTTCTTCTTCCCGAACCCGGATGCCCGTTTTGGCGCCACCTATAACGTCCTGCAGGCGCTGGTAGCACTTGGTTCGGGGGGCTGGTCCGGCAAGGGCTACGGGCTGGGGACGCAGACCCAGTTGCGCTTTCTGAAGGTCCGCCATACCGACTTCATCTTCTCCGCCATCGGCGAGGAGTTTGGTTTTATCGGTGCGGTGCTCGTGCTCGCCCTGTTGGGCTTTATCATCTACCGCTGCCTGCGGGCGGCGCGGCTGGCCCGCGAACCCTTCGGGGCTTTGATCGCCTATGGCGTGGCCATCTTGATGTTTTTCCAGGGGGCGGTGAATATCGCCGTCAACATGAACCTGATCCCGGTCACCGGCCTGCCCCTGCCGTTCATCAGTTACGGCGGCAGCGGCTTGCTCTCATTGATGATCGGCATCGGCCTGGTCGAGAGTGTCGTCTTGCGCCACAAACCGCTCGATTTCTAACCGCCGCGAGGCGAACAATTCTATTGGAGCAGCATTATGGATATCAAACCTGCCCGGGTACGCTTTGCCCCTTCCCCCACCGGACGGATGCACCTTGGCTCAGCCCGCACAGCCCTGTATGACTACCTGCTGGCGCGCAGCAGCGGGGGTAAATTTGTCCTGCGCATGGAGGATACCGACCGCAAGCGCTTCGTCCCGGGGGCGGAGGAAGAGCTGATCGCCGGCCTGCGCTGGCTGGGCCTGGACTACGACGAAGGCCCCGATATCGGCGGGTCATACGGCCCCTACCGCCAGACCGAGCGACGCGAGATCTACCACCAGCATGCCTGGATCCTGGTGGAGCGCGGCCACGCCTTCCCCTGCTTCTGCACCCCGGACCGGCTGGACCAGGTCCGCCAGGAGCAGATGAAGAACAAGCAGAACCCGCGCTACGACGGGACCTGCCGCCAGTTGGACCCGGACGAGGCCCGCCGCCGGGCAGCTTCGGGCGAGAAACACGTCATCCGCTTCAAGATGCCCAAGCAAGGGGCGACCACCGCTGTGGACCTGCTGCGCGGGGAGATCACCACCGAGAACTCCGCCCTGGATGATTCCGTCCTGCTCAAGTCGGACGGGCTGCCCACCTACCACATGGCCGCCATGGTCGATGACCATTTGATGGAGATCAGCCACGTCATCCGCGGGGCGGAATGGCTCTCGACCTTCCCGCTGCACGTCAACGTGGTGCGCGCCTTCGGCTGGGACGAACCGGTCTGGGTGCACCTCTCGGTGTTCCTCAAGCCCTCCGGCAAGGGTAAGATGTCCAAACGCGAGGCGGCCGAGGCGGTCAGGGACGGCCACTCGATCTTCGTCACCGACCTGCGCGAACTGGGCTACACCCCGGAAGGCGTGCTCAACTGGATCGTGCTGATGGGCTGGGGTGTCTCCGAGGACGACGTGATGGACCTCGACCAGATGGTCGCCCGCTTCGATGTCAACAACCTGACCCCCTCACCGGCGGCGATCAACTTCGCCCGCCTGGACCATTTCAACGGCACCCACATCCGGGCGCTGGAGAGCGCTGAACTGGCCGCCCGGATCAAGCCGTATTTCCTGGCTGCCGGCCTGGCTGTCGACGACGATATCTTGCGCCGGGTGACCCCGCTGGTCCGTGAGCGCCTGGTCACGCTGGACGACTGCCTGCCCTTCGCGGCCTGGTTTTTCCGGGATACAGTCGCGCCCCAGCCGGAGGAGCTGGTCGGCAAGAACCTGACCGCGGCCCAGTCTGCCGAGGTGGCGCGTAAGGCTTACGAGATCCTTTCCGGGCTTTCAGTGATCACACCTGAGGCGGTCGAGCCGCCGCTGCGCGCCCTGGTGGACGCGCTTGGCCTGAGCGCTGGGCAGGTCTTCGGTGTATTGCGCGTCGCCGTGACCGGGCAGACCGTCAGCCCGCCGCTGTTCGAGAGCATGGAAATCGTCGGCAAGGAGCGGGTGCTCGAGCGAATGAAGCAGGCGGTCGCGATCCTGGAAAAGATGTAAGCAAACGTCGGATCAGCAGATAGGCCGAAAAATCAATCTCCCGCAGGAGGTTTCCCTGCGGGAGATTGATTTTACGCTTCAGCCTTGTTTCCGGACGATCTTCGCCCAGGTATCGCGCAGCGGGACCGTGCGGTTGAAGACCGGTCTGCCGGGGGTGGAGTCCAGGTCGGCGCAGAAGTAGCCATTGCGCTCGAACTGGACCTTGTCGCCGGGGGCGGCCGCGGCCAGGCCGGGTTCGAGACGGCAACCGGCCAGCACTTCGAGCGAGTTTGGGTTGATGATCTCGTTGATGCCTTCGCCCTCGTCGGGGCGCTCGACGGTGAAAAGCTGCTCGTAGAGCCGGACCTCGGCTTCGACAGCGTGTTCTGCCGAGACCCAGTGGATGGTGGATTTGACTTTACGCCCGTCGGGGGCGTCGCCGCCGCGCGTCGCCGGGTCGTAGCTGCAGTGCACCTCGGTCACCGCGCCGGTCTGCGGGTCGCGCTCGAAGCCGGTGCAGGTGACCAGGTAGGCGTAGCGCAGGCGCACCTCGTTGCCCGGGAAAAGGCGGTAATATTTAGGCGGCGGCTCTGCCTGGAAGTCGTCCTGCTCGATGTAGAGCACTCGCGCGAAGGGCAGCTTGCGGGTCCCGGCGGCCGGGTCCTCGGGGTTGTTGACCGCCTCCATCTCCTCGACCTGGCCTTCCGGGTAGTTATCGATCACCAGTTTAAGCGGCTTGAGCACAGCCATCCGGCGGGGAGAGCGCTTGTTGAGGTCATCGCGGATGTAGGATTCGAGCAGGGCCATTTCGATCCACGAGTTGGTTTTGGCGACGCCGACCCGGTCGATGAAGTCCCGGATGGCTTCGGGGGTCACGCCGCGGCGGCGCAGGCCGCGCAGGGTGATCAGCCGCGGGTCGTCCCAGCCTGAAACGATCCCGGCTTCGACCAGCTTGCGTAGTTTGCGCTTGCTCATCATCGCGTAGGTCAGGTTGAGGCGGGCAAACTCGATCTGGCGGGGGATGAACTCGCCGAGCTGCTCCAGGAACCACTCGTAGAGCGGGCGGTGGATCTCGTATTCCATCGAGCAGAGCGAATGAGTGATGCCTTCCATCGAGTCGTTCTGGCCGTGTGACCAGTCGTACATCGGGTAGATGCACCACTCCGCCCCGGTGCGGTGGTGGGGCGGCTCGTGGATGATGCGGTACATGACCGGGTCGCGCATGACCATGTTGGGGTGGGACATGTCGATCTTTGCGCGCAGCACCCGGCTGCCATCGGGGAACTCGCCGGCTTTCATCCGGGCGAGCAGGTCGAGGTTCTCCTCGGCCGGCCTGTCGCGGAACGGGCTGTTTGTCCCGGGTTCGGTCAGGGTGCCGCGCCTCGCGCTGACCTCCTCCGGCGACTGGTCATCGACATACGCCAGGCCCTTCTCGATCAGGCGGACCGCCCATGCGTAGAGCTTGTCGAAGTAGTCGGAGGCGTAGGTCTCCTTGACCCAGTGGATGCCCAGCCAGCGGGTATCGTCCTTGATCGCCTCGACGTATTCGACCTCTTCCTTGGCGGGGTTGGTATCGTCGAAGCGCAGGTATAATTCGCCGCCGTGCTCTTCAGCGGTATTGAAGTCGATCAGGAAGGCTTTGACGTGGCCGATGTGCAGGTAGCCGTTCGGCTCGGGGGGCAAGCGGGTGCGGACGTAGCTGAAGCGCCCGCTGCGCAGGTCTTCGGCGACGGCTTCGCGAATGAAATCGGTCGGTCGGGGGCTCTCTTCAGTGGACATGGGTCACCTCGGGTTGGGTCTGGGCTGGTTCGATTATAACAAGGAAGGTTCCGGGCCTGGGCGGTATAATACCACAGGAATTCCAACCCCACATGGAGGCGAGATGAAAACAAATCCACCTGAACCCCGCTCCGGTTTCGCCGGCACCTATTTCAACCCCTCGACAGTCTTGCGCCTCTCCCAGGCAGCGCGGATCCTGGCCTGGGTCATCCTGGTGATCCATCTCCTGCAGTGGCTTCTATCGGTCTTGATCGCCATCCTGCAGGTCTTGCGCGGCTTCTGGGCCGGGATGGGGCTGACCGATATCGGCTTGAGCATCCTCTACCTGTTCCAGGACCCGCTGCGCGGCCTGGTCTATTTCATGGTTCTGCTTGCGGTCGCACAGCTCTTGCTGATCTTCCTGGATATCGAGGACAATACCCGCCGGGCGGCACGGGGATAATTGACGCCAGCCCCCGGGCGTGGTAAAATACCGCCGCTCAAACTGGGGGCTCGTCTAACGGTAGGACGGCTGACTCTGGATCAGTTAGTAGAGGTTCGAATCCTCTGCCCCCAGCCTGGACCCCTCCTCGCGAGGGGTCTTTCATTTAAAGATATTCGAACCCCCGCAAGGGGACGATGACCCCTGCGGGGATGGTATCCTCTGCCCCCAGCCTGGACTTTCGTCTATGACGGCGATGGCGCGCTGGTCAAATTATGGTCGCGCAACCAGCGACCACAAGTGTCGCTCACACCGTCCCGATGTCCTTCGGGAAATGCACCGAACGGCTTATGTAGCTCCCAATCATCAGGCAGAAAAAGTCGCGGATCTGGGTGATTCTGGCTTTCGGTTGCAGTTCACAAATTTGATGCATCCAAGTATCATAGAGGTGGTTGATCGGCATTGGGCTACTCCGTGTATAAAATTGTTCGGCAAAACCAATTTTATAGGACAATCCGTGCCGGTCAACTATTCTTTTATCAAAGTGTCGGGTCGCTAGATTAATATTTGTTGTTTACTTTGGGGTCTACTGAGGCTCATTTTGAAGCCTGTTTTGAAGCCTCCCTTGCTTTATATTAATTGAATGTCTATCACATCCTATACGCATGGATGCTAGTACCCGGACACGGTGAACGTGATGGGTGCAGTCATGGAATTGACCGGCAAATGTGGTGTAATACCACCAATCAGAATCACAGTGTCCGGGCACTAGATAAAACAAATCCACTTTTTAGCTTATGTTGGTGTAGCGTGTTTGGGGGCTTCTTTGGTTGGGTTTGGGTCAGAATCTTGCCTTTTTACCGACCTGCGCCGTAAAGCCCCCTGCTTTAGCAGTGGGGAGTAGTCACTTAGGTCGGTTTCAAATCGGCGGTACCCTCCAGGAATATAAACTTAGACCAACTAAAAAGGATACTTTTCAAAATTGAGGAAGCCGCTGCTCTCGCTTCTTCAACAGAATCGAGTTTTGAAGAAGGTCAACTATGAAAAACGCTAATGAATTCCTGTCCCAGCTTATTCGAAATGGGATCCAACTTTGGGTTGAGAACGACAAGTTATGCTTTCGGGCGACCAAAGACGCTCTTACAGATGTGCTGCGCGCTGAACTGATCGAGCATAAAGCAGAACTCGTCACCTTTCTCGATGAGCACGGCAAAGTTTCGCCGATATCATATGCTCAACAGCGATTATGGATCCTGGATCAACTAGAACCTGGTAGTACTGCCTATAATATGCCGTTTGCCTATCGTTTACATGGGAGGTTGGACGCAGGTGCTTTGGAATGGAGTTTGAAAACCATTGTTGACCGCCACGAAGCCTTGCGCACCCATTTCGTGACATTGGCCGAACAACCAGTCCAGGTGATCCCGCCATTAATAGATATCAATTTGCCGATTATAGACCTGAACACCCTCCCAAAGATCGAGCGAGAGACAAAAGTGCAACAGATTTTATTGGAAGAGAGTCGACAGCTGTTCCATCTGGAGCGTGGACCACTTATCAGGGCTAAGTTGCTGCACTTGGGGCAAGAAGAGCATATTTTGTTCATGAACATGCATCATATCGTCTCGGACGGTTGGTCCATGGGTGTGCTAATCCGGGAGTTGCAGAGCTTGTATAGTGCGTGTCTATCAGGAAAGCCATCACCGCTTGAACCGTTACCCATTCAGTACGCCGACTTTGCGGTTTGGCAGCGGGATTGGTTGCAGGGTGAAGCTTTAGAAGAACAGCTTGCCTATTGGAAGCAACGCTTGGGTGGTCAATTACCGATATTGGAACTGCCGACAGATCATCCGCGTCCAGCGGTTCAGACTTATCAAGGAGCATACCAAAGCCTGGAATTATCCCGAACCTTATCAACCAGGCTGAAAAGTCTCAATCAACAAGAGGGAACTACTCTCTTTATGATACTTCTGGCAGCTTTTCAGGTGCTGCTGTATCGTTTTAGCGGCCAAGAGAATATTGTTGTAGGCACACCCATTGCCAATCGTAATCAGGCCAGGATCGAAGGGTTGATCGGCTTCTTCGTCAACACGTTGGTCATGCGCTCCGATCTATCGGGGAAGCCAAGCTTTCGAGATTTACTCAGGCAGATGCGGGAGTCAGCGCTGAGTGCTTATGCCCATCAGGATTTGCCGTTTGAGAAATTGGTGGAGGAATTACAGCCGGTGCGTAATTTGAGCCGTCCCCCGCTGTTTCAAGTGTTCTTCAATATGGTCAATCTCTCTCTAGAAAGATTGGCGCTGCCCGGGTTGAAAGTGGAGCCCTACTCGTTGTCTGATGCCAACGCCAAATTCGATATGACGCTCTACGCCTCAGATAATGGGAAAAGCATCCAACTGAACCTATTGTACAACGTTGACCTGTTCACGCCCGATCGGATGGCTGAGATGTTGAGGCAATTTCAGATGTTGTTGACCCAAATCAGCGAGGACCCCGATGAAGTTATTGATCATTACAGCCTGGTGACATCTGTTGCACAGGCATTGTTGCCTGATCCGAAGATGGAACTGGCTTGCCAGTGGACTGGATCCGTTCCAGATCGATTCGCCCGCCAGGCAGAACGGGTTGGCACAAATCTTGCAGTAGTAGACCCGCAGGAACGCTGGACTTACGTTGAGCTGGAAGCGCGCAGCAATCAACTGGCCAATTACCTGCTGGATCAAGGAATTCACCAACGAGACGTGGTTGCGATTTATGGACATCGGAGTGCTTCGCTGGTATGGGCAATATTGGGAACACTTAAGGCGGGAGCAGCTTTTGTAATCCTGGACCCAGCTTATCCCGCCAGGCGGTTGGTAAATAGTCTGCAAATCGCCGCGCCCCAAGGTTTCCTGCACATCGAGGGAGCTGGAGAATTGCCAGCCGAGTTGACCAAATATACCGATGGCCTGGATGGTGGTTGCTATCTGGAATTACCAACCCGCAGTATAGCGGCAAAGCGCAACTTCTTGGGGGACTACTCGAATACACTACCCGGGATTCCACTGGAAGCAGATGCCCCGGCTTATGTGGCTTGTACATCGGGTACCACTGGTCAACCGCGCGCGATCCTGGGGACGCATCGACCGCTAGCGCATTTTTTGGATTGGCACACCCACACATTCGGGCTAAATGAAAATGACCGCTTTAGCATGTTGTCGGGGCTGGCGCACGACCCACTACTGCGAGATATTTTTACACCCCTAAGCTTGGGGGCAACCCTTTATATACCTAGGTCAGATTACGTCCAGTCAGCAGACCAACTGGCGGAATGGATGAGAGATGAAAAAATCAACATTACCCACTTGACCCCAGCTATGGGTCAAGTGTTAGCGACTACTCAGGGAAAGGTAATATTACCAGCATTGCGGTACGCTTTTTGGGGAGGGGATGTGCTCACGCAGAAAAATATCACTCAGTTCCGGGCCTTAGCCCCCAACGCGACCTGTGTCAACTTCTATGGAGCCACCGAGACCCCGCAGGCAATGGGATATTTTATTGTTTCTGAACCAGATGATGGCGTGAAACAGAATATTCCCGTGGGCAGCGGCATTCAGGATGTGCAATTGTTGGTGTTGAATGCCACACGACAGTTAGCCGGGATTGGAGAAATTGGCGAAATTTATGTGCGCACTCCTTATTTAGCACAGGGATATGTGAGTGATGCAGCTGCTACTCACCGGCATTTCATCACGAATCCACTGACCAACCAAACAGGAGACCGGTTGTATCGTACCGGCGATCTGGCACGCTACGACTTGGATGGGAACGTTGAATTCGTGGGGCGGGTCGACAATCAAGTGAAGATACGCGGTTATCGGGTGGAATTAGGCGAGATCGAAGTGGCATTGATGCAGCATCCTGAGATCCAGGAGTGTGTTGTGGTTGCGCTCCTGGATGAAGAAAGCGGTGATAAGCGCCTTATCGCTTACGTTGTGCCACAGCAGCCAGGTACGGCACTCATAATAGACCGGCTGCGCAACTTCCTCAAGATCAGCCTGCCCGATTATATGCTGCCTTCAGTGTATGTCACCCTGGAAAAATTTCCGCTGACGCCGAATGGTAAAGTAGACCGGCAGGCTCTACCGGCTCCGAAAACCGAGCGACCCGAGCTGGGACATATCTTCGAAACGGCGCGCACCCCCACTGAAGAACTGTTGGCAGGAATCTGGGCAGAGGTGCTTAACCTGGATCAAGTTGGCATCCATGATAACTTCTTTGATCTAGGTGGGCATTCGCTATTAGCAACCCAGGTGATCTCGCGGGTGTGCCACGCCCTTCAGGTGAATCTCCCACTACGCAGTATTTTCGAGGCTCCAACCATTGCCGAATTGGCTCTTCGGGTCCAGATGTCAAAGAGCCAGGAGCATTTGTCTGAAATCCAGGTGGATGATGCCCCACCAATCTCGCCGATTTCTGATAAGGGAGAACTCCCACTCTCTTTTGCCCAAGAACGGCTTTGGTTCCTCGATCAACTTGATCCTGGCAATACCACATACCACATAATGGAAGCATATCGGTTGAATGGAATGCTTGATATTGCTGTATTGGAAAGAAGCTTCAACGAAATGAAGCGTCGTCACCAGTCATTACGGACAACATTTACATCTATAGATGGCCAACCTGTCCAAATCATCCACCCACATCAACCATTTCAATTTTCGGCGAATGGGGAAAAACCTCATCCCGGGAGTCGCTACATTGATCTACGAACACTGCCCAAGGCCATCCGCCAAACCGAAGCTGACCGGTTGGTATCTGAGGAAACCCAGCGACCATTTAATCTATCGACTGGCCCGTTGATGCGCGTGACCCTTATCCAGTTGGATGAACAAGTGTTTGTTTTAGCGCTGATGACACACCATATTATCTCTGATGGCTGGTCCAGAGGCATATTCATTCGCGAACTAACCACATTGTACGATGCCTTCCAGAACAATCAGCCCTCTCCATTGTCTGAACTAAAAATCCAGTATACCGATTTCGCCGCCTGGCAGCGGCAGTGGCTTCAAGGGAGTGTTCTTCAAGCACATCTCGATTACTGGAAGCAACAGTTGAAAGAGGTCCCGATCCTACAGTTGCCCACTGATCATCCTCGATCTGCTACGCTGACGCATCCGGTCTCCATGCATCGTTCCATGCTATCCCCGGAACTCACCGAGGCGCTCAAAAAATTCTGCCGACGAGAAGGGGTTACCATATTCATGGCTTTGCTGACGGCTTTCAAGATTCTGCTGTATCGTTATACAAACCAGGAAGATATTTGCGTCGGTTCATTTGTGGCCAATCGGAATCGAATGGAAACCGAAGACCTGATCGGGTTCTTTGTCAACAATCTGGCGCTGCGCACCAACCTTGCTGGAAACCCAAGTGTTCACGAACTACTGAGAAAAGTACGCGACATGACTTTGGATGCCGATCTGCATCAAGACCCACCATTCGAAAAAGTGCTCGAGGCCGTGCAACCGCAACGCTCGTTGAGCCATGCCCCTCTCTTCCAGGTGATGTGTGTTATGCAAAACTTCCCAATCTCGGTTTATCAACTCCCTGACCTGACTTTTCACGCCCAGCCTTTGCGGAGCGCCGATTCAGATTTTGATCTGACATTATGGCTATTTGAAAGCGATCAGCGCGTTGGAATGTACTTTGGATACAATCAAGATCTGTTCGAAGCTGCTACCATCGAGCGGATGGGCGGACATCTCGAAACTCTGCTAGAAAATATACTGACCGATCCAGGTCAGCGCCTCTCGGATTTAGAGATGCTGACACCGGCTGAATACCAGCAATTAGTGGTTGCCTGGAATGATACTCCGCCGGTCGAAACAAGCGAACAGTTCATTCACCAGGTTTTCGAAGCTCAGGCAAGAAAGACGCCAAACGCAGTGGCTCTGGAGCAGGGAGAAGCACAGTTATCTTATGCTGCTCTCGACCAACGTTCAAGCGCGCTGGCAGACCAATTACAGACATTGGGTATCGGCCCTGGTTCGCACGTTGGCCTCTACCTGGAGCGTTCACTGGATGCCGTTGTTGGCTTTTTAGGAGTGCTCAAAGCCGGAGGCGCTTATATCCCCTTGGATCCCCAATACCCGCGCGAGCGCTTGGACTATATGCTGGCCGATTCTCAGATCTCGGTGCTATTGACCCATCAGCGCTTGCTGGCTGATTTACCAGATCATGATGCTCAAGTGATTTGCCTGGATATAATCAATTGGGACGAAGCCCTGACTCAAACTAAAACTTCTTTCGATGAACCCGCGCATCTGACTCCCGATAATCTTGCATATATCATCTACACCTCCGGTTCCACAGGGCAGCCCAAAGGTGTGCGCGTACCACATCGCGCTCTGATGAGCTATATCGCGGCCGTGAGACCTTACCTGGGTTTAAATGCCCAAGATCGGGTGCTGCAGTTCGCCTCTTTAAGTTTCGACGCGACCACCGAGGAGTTATACCCGGCCCTGCTGTGTGGTGCGACAGTCGTCCTGCGCCCTACGCATTTATTAACGCCTGGTTCAGAATTCATGCAGTTGATTACGAGCAAAAAATTAACCGTTCTTAGCTTGCCAGTCGCCTTCTGGCACGAATGGGTATATGAGTTAGCCCGCACGCAGGGGATATTGCCCGAGAGTCTGCGAGCAGTTTTGCTCAATGCGGAGGAACCTGCGCCCGAGAAATACGCTCTCTGGAAAGAACTGGCGGGAAGCGATATTCGCTGGATCAACACCTATGGTCCAACAGAAACCACGGTCACGGCCACCATGTTCGAGCCTATCTCTGCGGCGGACAAAACCAAAGCCTGGAAAAAGTTACCCATTGGCCGCCCTCTCGCCAATACACAAGTGTACGTACTGGATCGTTACCTGCACCCCGTCCCGATTGGCGTACCAGGCGAATTATACATCGGCGGCGAAGGCGTGACTGATGGCTATCTCAACTGTCCCGACCTGACTGCCCAGGCATTCATCCCCAACCAGTTCAGTGACCGTCCAGGAGAACGCCTGTACAAAACGGGGGATCTTGTCCGCTTCCTGCCGGATAGCAACCTGGAATTTCTAGAACGCGTTGATTTTCAGGTAAAAATACGCGGATATCGGATCGAGTTAGGCGAGATCGAAACATGGTTGAACCAACACTCCACGATCCGGGAAGCAACCGTTCTTGTGCGCCAGGATGGGTCCGGCCCCAAACAGCTTGTGGCTTATATCATTCCCGACTCGAATTCGAGCCTAAGCCATACAGACGAAAGTGCCACCCGAAAGGCCATCCAAGAGCTGCGCCAGTCAATGAAAGCCACTTTGCCAGAGTACATGATCCCCTCGGCGTATGTCACTCTAGAAGAGTTTCCACTCACCCCGAATGGAAAAGTGGACCGTCAGGCGCTCCAGAAAATGGAAACTATCTTGATGGAATCAGGCGAAGCCTTTGTCGCCCCCAGCACAGACTGCGAAGAAATTCTGGCTGAAATCTGGAGCGAGGTTCTCAAGGTAGAGCGGATTGGCATTCATAATAACTTTTTTGATCTCGGTGGTCACTCCCTGCTAGCCATGCAGATTCTGGCTAGGGTGCACGATCGCTTCGAGATCGACCTGCCGGTGCGATTTATTTTCGAAGCGCCAACAATTGCCGAACTGGCCTTGCGAGTGGAACAAACCTTGATCGCTGACATCCAGGCTATGAGTGCCGGGTGATTTGTTTCAAGAGAGTAAAACCAAGATGACAATTCCAAAAACCGAACTCTCAACCGCAGAGCAAGCCTTGTTATTGCAACGCTTGCAAAAAGCACACACAAAAAAGACTGACATCAAGACGATTAGCCCTATGCCGCCCGGCGAGTTGGTGCCACTCTCTTTTGCCCAACAACGCTTGTGGTTTCTTTATCAATGGGAACCGACGAATCCAACATACAACATCCCGCTTTCCTGGCACATTGAGGGATCTCTCGACATCGTTGCTCTACGTTCAGCCCTGGACGAGCTTATTGATCGCCACAAAATTCTACAGATGTGCTTTGTTGCAGCTGAAGATGTCTTCCTAGAATTTCACCCCGACCCAAGGATAACACTGGATATCGTCGATCTGAGTACTACCCCAGTTGATAAATGGGATTCTGAGGCCAAGCGACTGGCCTTCGAAGAGGCTCGCAAACCATTTGATCTTGAACGAGATTTGCCATTCCGGGCCGGATTAATTCGGCTGAGTGAGACAGAGCATGTTTTGTTATTGACTCTGCATCATATCATCGCCGATGGCTGGTCAGTTGGTTTGCTTCGCAATGAACTGGCACAGTTATATACAAGCTTCGAGGCCAATCAGCCCTCGCCTTTACCGGATTTGCCGATCCAGTATCCTGATTTTGCCTACTGGCAGCGATCCTGGCTGCGAGGCGATATCCTGATCAAGCAACTGGATTATTGGAAACGGCAACTCGCGGGTGTGCCAAAGGCGCTGGGGTTGCCCACTGATCGGCCTCGACCTGCTATGCTCACTCATAATGGCGCTATCCATTCTTTCCAACTGGAAACGGCCTTGAGCCATGCAGTTTATGCGTGTGCACAACGGGAAGAAGTTACCCCGTTCATGATCCTGCTAGCGGCCTATCAGATTTTGTTGCACCGTTATACGGCTCAGGATGATATTGTCGTAGGATCCCCAATCGCTGGCCGTACCCGTTCCGAAACAGAGGGCCTGATTGGCTGTTTTATCAACACGCTGGTTTTACGCACAAAGTTTTCAAAAAGTCTCACCGTGAGAGAGCTTTTGAAACAGGTTCGTGATACGACACTAGACGCTTTTTCCCACCAAGATCTGCCGTTCGAAAGGCTGATCGAAGAACTGCAACCTGAGCGCGATCTCAGCTACACCCCGATCTTTCAGGCGATGATCGTCTTCGAAAAGATATCAAGGTCATCTGGTTTGCAGTTACCCGGGCTGAAGATACAACCACTCGGAACGAATAGTAGCACCGCAAAATTTGACCTGACCCTGGCCTTCAGCGATTATGGCGACAATATCGCAGGTTCGATGACCTACAATACAGATCTATTCGACCCAGATACGATCGATCGCATGATGGGCCATTTTGAGGTTCTGCTTGAAGGGACAGTCTCAAATCCTGATCAGCCGATTGATTGTTTGCCAATTCTCACTGTAGATGAAAGCCAGCAATTATTAGTCGAGTGGAATCAAACCAGGGTTGACTTTCCTCAAGCTCGGTGTGTTCATCAATTATTTGAAACTCAGGTTGAACAGACGCCCGATCACATTGCGGTTGTCTGCGAAGGAAACCACTATACTTACCGGGAACTGAACGAGCGAGCGAATCGGTTGGCTTATTATCTGCAGAGCCAGGGGGTCGGTCCTGAAGTACGGGTTGGCCTCTTTATGGATCGTTCGTTAGAAATTGTGGTGGGGTTGTTGGGGATTCTCAAAGCTGGCGGTGCTTATGTTCCGGTTGATCCCCTTTATCCCGTTGAGCGCCTCCGGTTTATCCTGCAGAGTGCCCAGACCCCGATCTTGTTAACCCAATCTCATCTGGCAACCTCTCTGCCGGCTTTAGATGGTGTAAAAGTGGTCTCTCTGGATGATGATTGGGATACGATTGGCTCCCATCCGGGTGAAAATCCACCCGTCACGGCATCTCTGGATAACCTGATGTATGTTTTATTTACCTCAGGTTCGACCGGTCAGCCGAAAGGGGTAGCTGTTCAACACCGCAGCTATTTCAATTATCTTTCAGGCTTTCTGAAGCAAATTGATGTTCCAGGGGGGCTCAGTTATGCGATTGTTTCTACGTTTGCCGCTGATTTAGGGACACCCATGATCTATGGCGCTCTTTGCACAGGGGGGCAGTTGCATATCATCCCATATGAACGCGCCATCGACCCGGACGCGATGGCAGATTATTTTCAGCGTCACCGCATAGATGTAATCAAGCTGGTACCCAGCCATTTCGAAGCCTGGTTAACAGCCTTGGAACCGGCGAGTGTCGTGCCACACCAGCGTTTAATTCTAGCCGGGGAAGCCAGTCATTGGGAAACGATCGCCACTGTTCGTCAACTCCTCCCTGAAGTGGTGATTCAAAATCACTACGGCCCGACAGAAACGACGGTTTCTGTGCTGGCTTACCCGGTTCCAGATCAAGTGCCTGAAAGCCAACCGCTGACCGTTCCGATCGGCCGTCCGTTGGGGAATATTCGGACATATATTCTGGATGCCAATTTACAGCCAGTGCCGCGCGGTGTTCCTGGTGAATTGTATCTGGGTGGAGCAGGCCTGGCACGCGGCTATCTCGGTAACCCTGATCTCACCGCCGAACGCTTCCTCCCTGACCCATTCAGTCAGGAACCAGGAAACCGGATTTATCGAACGGGCGATTTGGCGCGATACTTACCCGATGGCGCGATCGAATTCTTGGGCCGGGTCGATTTCCAGGTCAAGATTCGCGGTTATCGGATCGAGCCTGGAGAGATCGAGTCGCTTATCGGGCAATATCCTGGCATCCAGGATGTTGCTGTTACCGTGCGGGAAGATTCGCCCGGTGATAAAAGGTTGGTTGCCTATATTGTGCCCCAGGCAGATATGGGCGACAACGGCTTGATCGATCATCTGCGTAGCTCCTTGCGGGAGCAGGTGCCCGATTATATGGTCCCGGCTGCATTTGTGAAGCTGGAAGCATTGCCTCTCAACCCGAATGGCAAACTCGACCGCCAGGCCCTGCCCCTCCCTGACCCAGCCCAGCTACAAGCGGGTAATGCTTTTATCGCCCCCCGGAACGAGCTTGAAGAGCGGATTGCCTCGATTTGGTCCAGCGTCTTGGGCGTTGAAAAAATCGGGATCAACGATAACTTCTTTGATTTGGGCGGCGAATCATTTAAAGCCATCAAGGTCGCGCGCAAGATCGATGATGCTTTTAGCGTTATCGACCTCTTCAAGTATCCAACAGTGCGACAATTGGCCGAGCACCTTTCAGACGGGCAGACCAAGAGTGCTGGAATTTTGTGCGAGCTGACCAGGCCCGTTCAGGTCAACGAAAAGATTGTCAATCTGGTCTGTATTCCCTATGGAGGCGGGAGTAGTTTCATGTATAAAACTCTCGCCGATCACCTTCCTGCCAATTATTCCCTCTATGGGGTTGAAATTCCAGGACATGATTTCAGCCGACGCGACGAGCCCCTCATACCGATAACAGAAACCGCATTGCTTTGCGCGGATGAGATTCGTCGCGATCTATCGGGCCCCATCGTTCTTTATGGACACTGCGTTGGCGGGGCCTTGACCCTGGAAATTGCTCGTTTACTTGAAGCCTCTGGTGTAGATATGCTGGGTGTGATTATGGGGGGAACCTTTCCCAATCCGAGATTACCCGGCAAGTTCTTGGGCTTTATGAACGAGCTCTTTTCAAATGAGCGTTGGATGTCTGACCGTCTCCATCGAGATTTTCTGGTAGCTATGGGTGGCCTTGTCGATATGGTGTCTCCAGAAGAGCAAACTTTTGTGGTCAAGGGTTTACGCCACGATGCCCGCGAGGCCGAAGATTATTTCACCGGTTTATATGCCCAGGAAGATATCAATCCATTAAACGCCCCGATCCTGTGTGTTGTTGGTGAGCGCGACCGGACTACCCGCTTCTATCAAGAACAGGTAAAAGAATGGGGAAATTTTAGTCCCAGCGTCAATTTAGCCGAAATCCCCAATGCGGGCCACTATTTTCTAAAATATCAAGCCGATGAACTGGCTCAAATCATAGAAAACCAAACCACGGTCTGGAAACAGCCACCCCAGCCCGATCTGCTTCCAATTAGGCGCCTGGAAGCAGATGAAAAACAGCCAGGGACACACATAGCGATATCCATAAGGCCAAGCCTATCGCTCTTCTTTATGGTTGCCCTTGGACAATTCGTCTCGATTATTGGAACGGGCCTCTCTGGTTTTGCCTTGGGTATTTGGGTTTATCAACAGACAAAATCGGTATCGTTACTCGGTATCATCGCTGCATTTACTTTGGTGCCGGGTATCATAACGCTACCATTTGCCGGGGCTGTCGCTGATCGCTTCGACAGGCGAAAAGTGATGCTCTTCAGCGACGCCATTGCTGGAGTTGGCACCCTGGTTTTAGCTTATTTACTCTGGGTTGACTCGTTACAAATATGGCACATTTGTGCTCTGACTGCAACCGGAGCAATTGCCAACGCCTTTCAACGTCCAGCTTATATGGCAGCTGTGGCCCAACTGGTTCCCAAACGCTACCTTGGCCAGGCAAATGGGATTGTGCAGTTAGGGGGAGCGGTATCAAACCTGGTTTCTCCATTGTTGGGTGGTGTATTGATCGTATCTATCGGCTTATATGGTATCGTTTTGGTAGACTTTGCCACCTTTTTGTTTGCCGCTGGGGTATTATTGTTCATCCGTTTCCCCAACACCATGTTCCGTAGACAGGAAGAACCCATACTAAAAGCGATCGTTGGCGGCTGGCGATTTATCATCCGCCGCTACAATCTTGTCGTCATGGTTGTGTTTTTTATTGTTTTCAACTATCTGGATAGTATCGCTCAAGTATTGATTACGCCTCTGGCACTCTCCTTCGGTTCACCGGAATTGCTGGGTATAGGCGTATCTGCCGCCGGGCTTGGTGTGTTATTTGCCAGTATTCTAATGAGTTTGTGGGGCGGAACCAGGCGCCGTGCGACTGGCATGATTGGCTCAGCAGTCCTGGCAGGGGTGGCGATAACGATCATGGGTGTGCGGCCCGTCTCGGCATTTCTGGTCGGCGGTCTCTTTTGTTATGGATTCGCCATGTTACTGCTCAATACCCATTGGCTAACGATGATCCAAACTAAAGTAGGCCTGGAGCTTCAGGGACGGGTCCTGGCGACCAACCAGATGTTAGCAACGATTATGATGCCATTAGGAGCGCTTACCGCCGGCCCATTAGTGGACAAATTGATTACCCCTATGTTGACGAATGAAAATTCAGCGTACCAAACACTTGGCGAGCTGGTAGGTACGGGTCCGGGGCGCGCAATCGGTTTGGTGATGGCTCTATTGGGCATATTAATGGCGATATGGTCTATCGTGGGTCTCCGTTATCGCCCCCTGCGTTATATGGAAGATGAATTGCCGGACGCGCTTCCCGATAGCGTGATCACAGCCGATAAAGATTTATTGCAAGAACAGGTTGACCGTCGTCTAAAGGAAGGAACTACATAGTCAAAACCAACCAATCGATCTAATAGCCAATCCTTTCCTGCTCCGCGCAGCGATGATATATTCTTCGATAAAGGATCCTGTTCAAAAACAATATCTAGGAGTTCATTATGTATCAGAACGATCAAGAAGATAACACTATCTACAAAGTCGTCATCAATCATGAGGAACAGTATTCGATCTGGCCCGCCGATCGCGAAAATGCGCCTGGTTGGTCCGATGCCGGGAAGAGCGGCACGAAGGAAGAGTGTCTGGTTTACATCAAAGAAGTCTGGACCGACATGAGACCGCTCAGTCTCCGAAAGAAGATGGATGCCGCTCAGTGAAGCCAGTCGCTCAAGATGAGTGCGATACGGTGGAAAAATACGCTAAACCCTGGATCGATTAACCCGGCGCAATTGAATGCTGAGGTCCATGTCTGGCTGGCATCTCTAAACCAGCCAGCCGAATATGTGGCTCTGCTGGAAAAAACGCTTTCTAGCGATGAACGAATGCGGGCAGAGCGTTTTCATTTTGATCGTGACCGGAGGCGGTTTATC
This sequence comes from Chloroflexota bacterium, assembly GCA_043826785.1. GTDB lineage: Bacteria > Chloroflexota > Anaerolineae > Anaerolineales > Villigracilaceae > JBDRPT01. The sequence goes on from JBDRPT010000036.1 coordinate 59,480, forward strand.
CTCGGTCGCGGATTTCTGCGGGCGATCCTGGGCTGTTATCTGACCTGTAAACCAGATCAGCTTCAGTTTCGATATGGCGCTTATGGGAAACCTTATTTGTCGGCAGAATGGCAGAGCTATGCGATCCAGTTCAATCTGTCTCACGCACATGAATTGGCCCTGCTTGCCCTGACCAGCAAGCGAGAGATCGGCATCGATGTGGAGATTGTCCAACCAGTGCCTCAGCTTGAGGCAATTGCCGCCAGATTCTTCTCGAAAAACGAATATGCTTCTATCCTGAGTCTCCCCGAAAAGCTGAGGACAGAGCGGTTTTACCAGTTTTGGACTTGCAAGGAAGCCTTTATTAAAGCGCTTGGAAGTGGAATCAGCCATCCATTGGATCAATTCGAGATTTCTTTGGTTCCAGGTAAAGCGAACAAACTCATCTTGGATGACTGTCCACAAGAAACCGGTCGATGGTCGCTCACCACATTGAAACCATCCCCTGGGTATCTGGCAGCTCTTGCTGTTGAGGGCCATGATTGGCAGTTGCGCTGTGGCCAGTGGAAAGCGGATGAATTCCTGTCGTAAGCTTAGGGATGGCGGATAGAGGTAAAATCATCCAATCCTTTGCCCCCAGCCTGGACCCCTCCTCGCGAGAAGGGGTCTTTCATTGGTGACCAGGGGTCCGATTGGGAGGTGGGTGGCACAGCGGGAGGGCTAGCGCGGGAACCAGGCAGTGCATTCGTCGGACTGTTCCGCCACGATACCCAGGGACGGTGTATAATTTATGGCGAATCAGGAGCATTGTATGACTCAAACCTTTACTGCCATGATCCATAAAGAAGATGATTTGTATGTGGCTGATTGCCCCGAAGTTGGGACCGTGAGTCAGGGGAAAACAGTCGAAGAGGCGATCGCAAACTTGAAGGAAGCTACAGAACTCTACCTCGAAGAATTTCCGTATACAGGAGTCAACCGCCCTCTGCTAACCACCTTCGAGGTGGCCATTTATGCCTGATCTACCGCATCTGTCGGGGCGGGAAATCATCCACCGGCTGGAACGATTGGGATTTGTAAAGGCGCGCCAGCGCGGAAGCCATGTAGTGATGAAAAAAAGCACGCCAGATGGAAATATCGGTTGTGTTGTTCCTTTGCATGAAGAGGTGGCCGTTGGAACACTGCGAAGCATTCTAAAACAGTCCAAAGTCTCGACGGATGAGTTTCTAAAAAAAAGAAGTAAATAGGGGCGGAATGTTTCCCTTCAGCAGTACCCCGGTAGCGTTTCGAAAACTCAATGCGGACCACGCTCAAGTAATCGCGCGCAGCATCCCCGCAGGGGGCTTCTTACCCTACGCGTGCAATGTTGGCGGGTCAGACCATCCTACGCGACGCGGACGGCCTCGTTCAAAATAGTCGCGCGCATGGCCGGGAGTTCAATATGCAGGGTGCCTATCCCCTCCTCCAGCCTGACTGACGGCAGGCATGATCCGCCTCTCCAGAACGCAGGGTAGGGAGATCGGGAAGAATCCATACCGCGGAGTACGCTGAGAGCGCAGAGATTTCCCTGGTTTTTCTCGGCGAACTCCGCGATCTCTGCGCTGAGATGCTATTGAGCCCACCTTTTTAGCCACTCCCTGGCCGATGAACACCTTGCATTTTTGTAAGGTCTATTCTACAATAGGGTTGAAACTCATCCCCCAATTTCTAACAGGAGAAACCAATGCACACCCCACTCAGAAGAATGTTTGCCAGTATTATCATTTTGGCACTTTCCCTGGCTCTGATCCCACCCTCGCATACCGCGCAGGCGCTGACAGCAGAGCTTTTTATTTCCGAGTACATCGAGGGATCAAGCTACAACAAAGCCATCGAAATCTACAATGGCACGGGGGCTGCCGTAGACCTCTCGACTGGTGGATATAACCTCCAGATGTATTTCAACGGAAACACCAGCGCAGGTCTGACCATCAACCTGACAGTTACGGTCGCCGATGGGGATGTGTACGTGATCGCCCATTCTTCAGCCGTCGCGGCCATCCTGGCTCAGGCCGATCAGACCAACGGCGCGGGCTGGTTCAATGGCGACGACGCGGTCGTCCTCCGTAAAGGCACAATCATCGTTGACGTGGTCGGTCAGATTGGTTTCGACCCTGGCACGGAATGGGGCTCAGGCCTGACCAGCACCGCCGATAACACCCTGCGCCGCAAAGGGACGATTTCCGCTGGTGATCCGAACGGCTCCGACGTGTTCGATCCTTCCATCGAGTGGGATGGCTACGCCACGGATACCTTCAGCGGATTGGGCAGTCATACCCTTGTGGGCGCCGATGTCGCCCCCACCGTCGCAAGCAGTTATCCGAGCGATGGTGCGTCGGGCATTCCCGTGGATACCAACCTGACGATCACCTTCAGCGAAGCCGTCAACGTGAGCGGCGCGTGGTACGAGTTGAACTGCTCGGTCAGCGGGATCGTGTCGGGGGTCGTGAGCGGCGGGCCGATCGTGTTCACCATCGACCCGGACACGAATTTTTTCAGCGGCGAAGCCTGCACCCTGACCATCTTCGCGGCCAACGTCAGCGACCAGGACGCGATCGACCCGCCCGATAACATGAGCCTCGATTTTTCCGTCGGCTTTGACACGGTGGATGTTTGCACACTTTCATTTACACCCATCTATGCTATTCAAGGCAGTGGCGAGACCGCGGCCATCACCGGCACGGTCACGACGCAGGGTGTCGTGGTTGGCGATTATGAAGGCGCTTCGCCCACCCTGCGCGGCTTCTTTATCCAGGATGCAGATGGTGACAGCGATGTTGCCACTTCAGACGCGATCTTTGTCTTCAACGGGAACAACAACAATGTCAGCCTCGGTGATCTGGTCCGCGTGACGGGGTCGGCCAGCGAGTACCAGGGGCAGACGCAAATCAGCGCCGCATCCACTGTCAACTGTGGGACGGGTTCCGTCACACCCGTGGATGTCACCTTCCCCGTGCCTTCAGCCACCTATCTCGAACAATACGAGGGCATGCTCGTTCGCCTGCCACAGACGCTCTATGTCACCGAGCACTACCAACTGGGTCGCTTCGGCCAGGTGGTGGTCTCCTCCGGCGGACGCCTGCAACAACCGACCAATGTGGTCGACCCGGGTCCGCCGGCCATCGCCATGCAGATCGCCAACGATCTGAACCGGATCATCATCGACGATGCGCTCAACAACCAGAATCCCGACCCGATCCTGTTCGGACGCGGGGGACTCCCCCTGAGCGCGAGCAATACCTTGCGCGGCGGCGACACGGTCACGGGCATCATCGGCGTGATGACCTACACCTGGGCGGGCAACAGCGCCAGCGGCAACGCCTACCGCGTCCGCCCGATCAACGCCCTATTCGGCGGCGTGCCGGACTTCCAGCCCGCCAACCCGCGTCCGGCCTCCGTCCCCGCGGTGGGTGGGACTCTCAGAGTGGTGGGCATGAACCTGCTCAACTACTTCAATACCTTCGACGGTCTGCCTGACACCGTGGACAACTGCACGCTCGGTGTCGGCGGCGCGGCGGCCGATTGCCGCGGCGCAGACACACAGTCCGAGTTCGACCGCCAGTGGGTAAAAACTGTTGCCGCGATCCTCGCCATGGATCCAGATGTGATCGGCGTCAATGAGATCGAGAACGATGGCTACGGTCCGACCAGCGCCATCGCCCATCTTGTGGACCAACTCAATGCGGCTACCGCGCCTGGCACGTACGCCTTCATCGATGTGGACGCGAACACAGGCGAACTTAACGCCCTGGGCACAGATGCCATCAAAGTGGGCATGATCTACAAACCCGCCAGCGTGACCCCTGTTGGCCAGACGGCGGCACTGAACACGGAGGCCTTCGTCAACGGCGGTGACAGCGCGCCGCGCAGCCGCCCGTCGCTCGCCCAGGCTTTCGCCCAGATCGCCAACGGACAGGTCTTCATCGTGGACGTCAACCACCTCAAGAGCAAGGGCAGCGCCTGCGATCTTCCCGATCAAGGGGATGGACAGGGCAACTGCAACCTGGTGCGCCTCAACGCCGCGATCGAACTGATGAACTGGCTCGCCACCGACCCGACCGGGACGGGGGATCCCGATATCCTCTTGATCGGTGACTACAATTCCTATGCAATGGAGGACCCGATCACGGCCATCCTTAGCACGGGCTTCACCAACCTGATCTCGTCCTTCCTTGGCCCGGACGCCTACTCCTACGTGTTCGACGGACAGTGGGGCTACCTCGATCACGCCCTCGGTTCGGCCTCCATTGTTGCGCAGATCACGGGCGTCGGCGACTACCACATCAACTCGGACGAGCCTTCCGTGCTGGATTACAACACCGACTACAAGACCCTCAACCTGCAAACCAGCCTCTACGCGCCCGACCAGTTCCGCGTCTCGGATCACGACCCTGTGATCATCGGGATTTGCCAGGCGCCGACCCTGACGGTCACGCTCTCGAAGACGAGCCTCTGGCCCGCCAACCACAAATACGTGACCGTGGAGGCCTCCTTCGTGACATCGAGCGACGCCGCCTCGGTCACGCTGATCTCGGTGACGTCCAACGAAGCTGACAACGGATTGGGCGACGGCGACACCGCCGTTGACATCGTCATCGTGGACAACGATACCGTCCAACTGCGCGCCGAACGCTCCGCCCGAGGCACAGGCCGCATCTACACCCTCACCTACCTGGTGACCAACACTTGCGGCGCGACGACGACCGTCTCTGTGACGGTTACTGTGCCGCTCAATCAAGGCCGTTAACAAGTCAGCAAGGGTAAGCAGGAAGGCCCGTCGATTTGACGGGCCTTCTTTTTTATTCGAGCACAGCTTTGATTATTAATCCGGCCACCACGGGGCGAAACATGCCCCCAACCTGGACCCCTTCGCGAGAAGGGTCTTTCGATTGAGGGGTTCGAACAACGATAGCGGGCACATCTGTCCCGCGGCCAGACCTTCGCCGATGAGTTCAGCGCCCAGGCGGAGACGCACGCCGAAAAGCCGGGTTCGAACCTGGGTGTGATGGCGGCAGTCTTCTATTTCATGCCGTTCGTGATTACCGTGTTGGTGGTTGTGGGAGTTCCCCTGATTCAGACGATAAGCGGGTCGTGAGGCAGGCTGTCGGGGCGCCTGTTTGGGTTCATCAGGGTCGGGAGGAATATGGGCTCAGGAGGTCTGGCCCAGGTAGCCCTCTGCAAAGCGTTCGAAATTGGTGTGGAAGCCCTCCAGCCAGGCTTCGATGAAGGTCCTGGACTCGAACATAGGCAGCAGGTCCGTGGCCAGGTCGTTCGTGCGCAGCCCGGCGACCTTTTCTCGCAGGGCCTGCATGGCCGTCCAAAGCGTATACGGCTTCTGTCCGTCCCTGGCCAGTTTCTGCTCCAGCGGCCGGACACCCTGCTGCATGAACCACAGGAGATCGTAGAAGTCGCGCCCCTTGACCCAGACCTCAGCTTTCCCCCGCTGGAAGCTGCGCTCCAGGCAGGCCAGGATCTTGCCGGCCATCATGGTTTCAAGCGAGAAGTGCGCCGGCACGAAGCTGTGCCCATAATAGAAGACCGGTGTGTTCTGTATCACGGCCACCTGCCGGTGCTGGCTGATCTCCAATTTGAGATGCAGGGCTTCCTCCGGATGCGGGGAAAGTCCCAGGCGGTTGAGCAGCGGGAATTTGAGCAGGATGCGCAGGATCCTGCTCTCTCCGTGCTGGGAGGCGGTCGTCAGCGCATCGTACCCCCAGGCTCCCTGGAACAGTGCCCCCAGGTCATTCCCAAGCCGTGATAGATCCAGCCCGCGGCCGTTATCCAGGTCCAGGTCCTCCGACAGGCGGTTCAGGCCGTAGACCACGTGCAGGCAGGTGCCACCGTAGAAGTTCAGGAGACGATAGTGCGGATGATTGTAGAGATAGTCCAGCACGATCGCCTGCAGGGCTTCCTTGAGCAGGATGCGCCGGGTCTCCGCCAGCAAAGCCGGGTCCTTTGATTCGAGAACCTGCTGAAGGGTCTGGATCAGGGTTGCCATACATACCTCCGGAAATTATCCAGGATATCTTCCATCTTGCGTGAACCGCTGGATGCCACCTGGCCGGCGAAATCTTCACGGTCGGAAGGGGTAAGCGCATCCAGGTTGAGGCGCAGGTCCTCCGCCAGGTTCCACCGGGGGGAGCGGTAGGCAGCCGGGATCGGGCGCAGGTAAAGGTGGTCAAAGAGCGCCTTGGCCGGGGAGGCCTGTCCATAGCGTATCCCCAGGTGCTCCGCGATGGTAAAGCCGCGGTACAGGTCCGCGCGGATGTGACGGTACCAGAATGTCCCGATCACATTCGTGATCTTCCTGGTATTTCCGGTCGTGATGCAGGTGACCGGGTAGGTCACCTGGGTTAGAATATTATGCTGCTGCAGGACGAATTCCAGGGACAGGTATGACTGCGGCACCAGGATGGCGCTGACCGCGGCCTCGAAGCCGGCCTCCCCAGCATGCCGCTCGTAGAAGCGGCGCGTCATGTAGACACCCTTTTTCAGTTGCAGGATGTGGCCGGCCCGGGCCCAACGATGGAGCAGGACGCGCACCCCTTGCGGAGACTCCATGCCGGTGACCTGTTTGAATCCATTGAGGGTGAAATAGGGAATGGTATGGAAGGGATCGAGCAGATGCGTTTTCATATCGGATAATATACTATTTATGTATATTATCCGATATGTATTAATCTGTCAAGGGTTCTTCCAGGAGCCTACATCTCTCCTGAGGCGGCTACGGAGGCACAATCAGGGGAAAGTCAGTCTTGCCCGGGCTGCTGTGTCGCGGGTCGATGTTGCGTATTACCGGGAGACCGGGGAGATCCGTTTCCTGCCGGACGTGTATGCCACTGTTACTGTGCCGCTCAATCAAGGCCGATAACAGGTCAGCAAGGGTAAGCAGGAAGGCCCGTCGATTTGAATGACGGGCCTTCTTTTTTATTCGCGCACAGCTTTGATTGTTTTTTAACATTGAAATTGAGCCCATTTTAACATCGAAAACGCACCCACCTTTGGTAATTGTACACGAAAATTAACATTGAAAATGCACCCTTTTTAACATTGAAAGTGAGCCCACCTCCTATGCCTCCTTCTCTT
>JBDRPT010000037.1:0-4853 GCA_043826785.1 Chloroflexota bacterium
GATCCAGGCGCACTCGGCTTCGGCGAAGGCCTGCACGAACCGCTCGGTTTGTTTCACTTGAATAAGGTGGTGCATCACGGTTGGGCCGCCGAAGCCGTTGGCGAACTGCTCGAGCAGGATGGGCGTGTTGCCGCGCCGACCTTGCCGGCGGTGTGGAAGCTGGCACAGTAGGTCCCGCATCCAGCGAGACGATCGCAGGATACTGTCGGGCAAAATGCCTGACTTTGCCTGTACAAGTCCCTGGCATTTTCGAAATGCCGGGGATTATTTTGTTTTCCAGCTGACACCATCCTGCCACAAAATTATGATATCCTTTAGACGATGTCCTCCCGCATCCTCGTCGTCGACGACGAACCCGCCGTGTCCGACCTGCTGGCTTACAACCTGCGCAAAGCCCACTACGAAGTGCTGCTGGCCGCTGACGGGCGTACCGCCCTGCAGTTGACGCGCCAGTCAGCCCCCGACCTGATCCTGCTCGACCTGATGCTGCCCGAAGTGGACGGGCTGGACGTCTGCCGCGAGTTGCGCAAGACCAGCAGCGTGCCGATCATAATGATCACTGCCCGCGGCGAAGAGACCGACAGGGTGGTGGGCCTGGAGTTGGGCGCCGACGACTACATCACCAAGCCGTTCAGCGTTCGCGAGCTGCTGGCGCGCGTCAAGGCCGTGCTGCGCCGGGCCCACCCCGGCGAGGCATCGGAAGAGGATGCCCCCGCCCCGCTGCGCGGCCCCAGCGGCCTGACCCTGGACGTGGAACGCCGCCTCGCCGCGGTCGGGGAGAACGAACTCGACCTCACCCGCCTGGAGTTCGACCTGCTGCACCTGCTGTTGCACAATACCGGGCGGGTGCTGACCCGTGAGCGCCTGCTCGAGCAGGTCTGGGGCTACGATTACGTCGGCGACACGCGCGCCGTCGACAGCGCCGTCAAGCGCCTGCGCGCCAAGCTGCGCCTCGCATCCCCCACCGTCGACACCATCGAAGCGGTGCACGGGATCGGCTACCGGCTCAAGCAGTGAGTCTATGCATATCCCCATCCGCCTGCGTCTGTCTCTGGATACCCTGCTCGTGCTGCTGATCGGCATGGGCCTGGCCGGTATGCTGGCCTGGCTGGCCGTCGAGCGCTTGTACCTCGACACGCAGCGCGAGAACCTGCTGGTCCAGGCCCGCCTGACCGCTGCCGGCCTGGAGGGCACATCTCTGCCCGAGGATCCCAGCCAGCCTTACCTGCAGACCCTCAACGCCCTGCCCGGCGTCCACACCCGCCTGTTGGGGGAAAGCGGCGCGGTCGTCGTTGGCCTGCCGCTCCAGCCGGAAGTGGCGGTCCCAGCTGCCGAGAATTCCGCCTCCGTCTCGGCCGCGGACCTGCTCCAGCGCCTCGAGATTCGCTCAGCCCTACAAGGGACGCCCGCAACCGCGGTGCGCCGGGTGGCCTCGGCCGGGGACCGCCGCGTGCTGTACGCTGCCGCGCCGGTTTACTCGGCGCAGGGCGAGGTGACCGGCATTGTCTACCTCGCCACGCCCCTGCCGGCTGGCGGACTGCCCCTCAGCCTGGCACTCCAGCTGGCCGGGGCACTGCTGGCCGCCGTCCTGCTGGCCGGGGTCGCCGGGACGCTGCTGGCGCGCCGCATCGCCCGGCCTATCGAAGGCCTCACCCGCCTGGTCGAGGTCGTGGCTGCCGGCGACCTGGAACAGAACGCCCCCATGGAGAGCGGCATCGGCGAGATCCATGCCCTGGGCCAGGCCTTCAACGCCATGACCGCCAGCCTGCGCCGCTCGGACCAGGCCAAGAACGCCTTCATCGCCGACGTCACCCACGAGTTGCGCACCCCGCTGACCGTCATCAAAGGTACCATCGAGACGCTGGAGGATGGTGCCCTCGACGACGCCGAGGGCCGCGGCCCCCTGCTGGCCTCGATGCAACGCGAGACCGACCGCCTGATCCGGCTGGTGAACGACCTGCTGGTCCTGACGCGCGCCGACGCCGGCGCGCTGCGATTGAAGGCTGGCCCGTTCGACCTGGCCGGCCTGGCGCGGACGCGCTGCGAGAGCCTGTCCACGCTGGCCAAGGGTCGGGGAGCAAGTCTGCGCGTCGAGGCGCGGGACCGAGTCGAGGTCCAGGGCGACGCCGACCGGTTGGCCCAGGTGCTTGACAACCTGCTCGACAACGCCATCCGCTACACGGCCGCTGGCTCGACCGTCCGCGTTACGATCCGCGGCCAAGCGGACGAGGTGGAGTGCAGCGTCAGCGACGCCGGCCCGGGCATCCCAGCCGGGAGCCTGCCGTTCATCTTCGAGCGCTTCTACCGGGTGGACGCCTCGCGCAACCGCCAGTCGGGGGGCACCGGGCTGGGGCTGGCCATCGTCCGAGCGCTGGTCCTGGCCCACGGCGGGCGGGTGGCCGCCCGAAGTGTCGAGGGCCGGGGGACGACAATCACCTTCTGGCTGCCGACTGCCACCCGACTGACCGTATCCTGACACCCTCCTGACCGGGGGAAGATGTAGACTGGGGAAAATCCATCTTCCAGGAGGTTCGTATGAAACAGTTTTCCAACTACGTCAACGTGGGTCTGACCTGCATCCTGGTCTTCAGCCTGCTTGCCTTCGGCCTGCCGGCGACCCGCGCCCAGGCCGCCCCGGCCGTCGAGGAACCTTCCTCCGACTGCGACTCGAGCCGCACCGTCCAAGTCAGTGGGACGGCGGTCGTCAACATCGCCCCGGACCGGGTGCTGATCCAGCTCGGGGTGCAGTCCAACGGCGCCACGCCGGAGAGCGTGGAAGCAGCCAACACGGCCGCCATCCGGCGGGTGATCCGCGCCATCGAGGGCGAGGGGGTGGCCTCGCGTGACATCTCCACCGAGTGGTACATCATCGAGCCGGTCTATGAATATTACGACTCCCTGCACATCGACGGCTACCGGATCAACAACGTGGTCTCAATCACCCTGCGCGAGGTGAGCAAGGTCAGCAACGTGATGGCTGCCGCGCTGGAAGCCGGCGCCAATCAGGTGGTGAATGTCGAGTTCTACACCAGCCAGCTGCGCACCTACCGCGACCAGGCGCGTGAGAACGCCATGACCGCCGCGGTCGAAAAAGCCCGCGACCTGGCTGCGGCCGCAGGCGCCGAGACCGGCTGCGTGCTGTCGATCAGCGAGAATTCCTGGTCGTATTACAGCGGCTGGTGGTACGGCGGCAGCAACCTGTGGAATCAGAACTCCATCCAGAATGTCGCCCCAGCGGGCGGCGCGGGGAGCCAGGGAGACGACGGCCCGGTCACGCCGGGACAGATCTCCGTACGTGCCGAGGTCGTGGTAACCTTAGGATTGAAGTGAGGAAACTATGAAGGCGTTACGCTTCGTCCTATGCGCTGCCCTGCTTGCCGTGTTCATCGCCGCCTGCCAGCCTGTCAATCCGCTGATCCCGGATTCGAATACATCCTCCATGAAGGGTTATGAGCTCTACAGTTGGGAGGAAAACGGACAATGGTACTTCTCCGTCCTGGTTGGGACCAATCGCGAGAAAACCCTGGACGAAATCCAATCTTCCGAGGCAATCTTGAGAGGGATCGAAGAACTCCTGCCGGTGCTGGAATCCCTCCCGGCCGGACAATTCGTCATCTGGAAGGCAGGAGAAAGCCTGGCCTTTCCCCCCGAGGAGATCATCCAGCAGGTGGAACGGGTCTGCACGGCTCTGGGGTTGGAACTCGATCTTGTGAGATGACCAACGAAACCATACGAATAAAGACCGGGTCACTTGAAGTGGCCGGGTTTGACTGTCTTATAAGTTTTGTATCCCGTGCCAGGTTTGGAAGAATATGAACACGGCCGAGAGTACCCCGTACGGCCAGGCGCCGCCGGTCAGGGCGATGCCCAGGAGGGACAGGAAGGGCGTCAGGCGTGGGGCGAGCAGGCCGAGGGTGCTGTTGCTCCAGGCCGAGCCGGGCGCCAGCAGCAGCGGCAGCCAGGAGGCGAAGTAGACCAGCGTCCTGGCAATGTACACAATCAGCCCGGCTTTGCTCCAGGTGTCCTTCACCGGCAGCGGGAGCAGCAGCGGCAGGGCAAAGACCAGGATGCGGGTCAGGTTCTCGGCGACCAGCAGCCAGCCCGGCGAGTGCGCGTCAGAGATGACGCCCGGGTCGCTGATCCTTGGCCCCAAGACCAGGTTCCAGGCCAGCAGGGGCAGGATCAGCAGGAAGCAACTGAGCCAGGTCAGTTTGAGTTGCGTGTCAGCGTTTTTCCGCCAGGAACGGCCGCACAAAGCGCCGCTCGTAGGCGCCGTTCTTTTTGAGCATGTTATCGAAGTAGGCGTGGGAGATGGGCAGGCGCAGGAAGACCTGGAACACCGGCCACAGGTAGAGCGGGAAGCGCTCGGGGGCGGCGATGCGGGCCAGGACCTCGGAATCGAGCCGCCCGTCGCGGACGAATCCCGCCCCCAGGGCGTGCAGGTTTGCGAACAACGGCCGGGTGGCCTCGGGCGGCATGATCCGCACCCCCTCGCCGCCGCCCTTGACGATCGTGCCCAGGTAGGGGCTGCCCAGCCGGGCGGCCAGTTTTTCCAGGTAGCGTTCGACGTAGCGCGAGTGCAATCCCTCCGGGAAGCCGGACTGGACCAGAAAGCCGACCGGCGGATTGTCTTTGCGCCCGGCGAGCGGTTCCAGGGCTTCGAAGAAATGTTTGGTCACGCCGGGCATGGCATCGGTGTAGAGCGGGAAGCCGATCCAGGCGCACTCGGCTTCGGCGAAGGCCTGCACGAACCGCTCGGTTTGTTTCACTTGAATAAGGTGGTGCATCACGGTTGGGCCGCCGAAGCCGTTGGCGAACTGCTCGAGCAGGATGGGCGTGTTGCCGCGCCGACC
>JBDRPT010000038.1:0-115100 GCA_043826785.1 Chloroflexota bacterium
TATCTGGCGAATCTCAACGAAGGTTGCGTTCTTCTGACCTCAATTCGGCCAGTTGATTTATAATTAACATACCAGTCCTTCTTCACCCCGCACTGGCCGCAATCAACCGGAATCGGTGGACGAATTCACCGGAATGCGCAACAAAAACTCATCCCCTTGCGTTTAGACTACGCTGAGAATGAGTTGCTTCTGCTCCACGCTATCACCGGCTTTCACGCGAACGCGAGTGACGGTGCCGGCGCGGGGAGATTTAAGTTCGTTCTGCATCTTCATTGACTCAAGGATGAGCAAAACTTGGTTTTTCTCAACCAGTTGTCCATCAGTGACTGCAATGGAGACCACCAATCCTGGCATTGGAGCCTTGAGGTTGTAATCGGAACTCTCTCCGACTGAACCTCCGCCTGCGGCTCGTAGACGCTTCTCGCGTTCGTCCTCAACCTGAACTTGATATTGTCGGCCCACCATTTGCACCTGTAGACCGTCATCTTCGGGGTATACAACTGCCTCATAGGATTTCCCGTCTACCAAGAGTGAGTAAACAGGTTCGCCGCTGATAGAGATAAAATCGATTTCGTGAATCTCATCGTTGATGCGGACCCGGTGGTCATCCACGATTTCGATAGTGAATTCTTGATCGTTGACCGTAGCGCTGTATTTCATAAGTGTCTTTTCTCCTATCCGCGCATCCGTTCCCACCGGCTGAACCACTTCCAGTTACTGGTGTCCCGTTCGTTGCGCTGGACAAACTGGGCGGCGGCTTCCATTTGGCGATGGGTAATCAAAGCTGCGATTGTTGCGGCGATTTTTGGATAATAAAAGCGGTTGTCTTCCATCTCATCCATGGAGAAACGCTCTTCTACAAAGCGTGTATCGAATTGCCCACCCATAAACCTGTGAGAATCCATCATTCTCTGGTGAAAGGGGATATTGGTACGAACACCAACGATCTTGAATTCCTCCAGGGCTCTTCGCATGCGCAGAATGGCCTGGCCTCGCGTCTCTCCCCATGTGATCAGCTTGGCTATCAGCGGGTCATAATGCGAAGTGATCTCAAATCCCGGGAAAACACCAGTGTCGACACGCACTCCTGGTCCGGTGGGGATCAAACTGTCTGTGATGCGTCCTGTGGATGGTAAGAAACCATTGTACGGGTCTTCGGCATTGATTCGACACTCTATCGCAGCCCCGCTTATCTTGATATCTTCCTGCGTATAGGAAAGCTGCCGGCCACGCGCGATCCTGAGTTGTTCGGTTACGATATCTACGCCAGATACCATCTCGGTAATTGGATGTTCAACCTGCAACCGGGTATTCATCTCTAGGAAAAAAAAGTTCTTCTCCTTATCCACAAGAAACTCGATGGTCCCGGCATTGATATACTCAACCGCTTTGGCTGCCTGAACCGCGACATCGCCCATTTTTGTGCGAAGTACATCGTCATCGCTGATGAAAGGAGATGGCGCCTCTTCAAGAAGCTTCTGGTGGCGACGCTGGAGGGAACATTCACGTTCGTTTAGATGGATGACATTTCCGTGTTGATCCGCGAGGATCTGGAATTCAATGTGCCGGGCTCCGCTGACGAGTTTTTCGAGATAAACATTTCCGTCCCCGAACGCAGATTCTGCCTCGCGGCGTGCAGAGTGGATCAGTTCCGCCATTTCTTCGATGGAGCTTACTTCTCTCATCCCTTTCCCACCCCCACCAGCGGTCGCCTTGATTAGCAATGGAAATCCGATTTTTGGCGCAATGGCCAGGAGTTCTTCGTCGGATAAGGAACCTTCTCCTTCGGTTCCCGGGACGACGGGAATTCCTGCTTTTGCTACCGTAGCCCGGGCGATGGCCTTATCACCCATGGCTGCGATTGCGGATGGCTTCGGGCCAATGAATACGAGGCCGGCATCGATACAGGCTTCAGCAAAGTCGGCGCGCTCAGCCAGAAATCCATATCCAGGATGGATGGCGTTGGCCTGGCACCTACGGGCAATCTCAATGATCTTATCGGATTTCAGGTAGGATTCGCGCGATGGCGCTGGTCCAAGAAGATATGCTTCGTCTGCATAGCGGACATGGAGGGCCTGGCGATCTGCTTCTGAGAATACCGCCACAGTCGAAATCCCGAGTTCACGACATGCGCGCAGGATGCGAACAGCTATTTCACCACGATTTGCGATCAGTACCTTATTAAACATAGCGCTCCCTGTTCATTTGCTCTTCGATAATTGAGGTACCTTCCAAATTGATTTCCGGATTTTTCCATCAAGCTCAGTGTAAATCAATACAAGGCCAACCGTGTTGATGACACCATGAGTCAGGATTGGCAACCAAAGGTTGTAGTCATTCCAGATGAAGATGTTGCAGATTAGCATTCCGACTATTGCCGTGCTTAATGCGCCGCTTTTTCCTTGATACCAGTGAGCAAGTCCAAAAACAGTCGAACTCAAGAGGAGATTAATCGATGCGCCTAGCCCATATTTCCCGGTGAAGGATCCTAATTCACTCATCATATACCCCCGGAAGATGATCTCTTCCAGGAACGAAGCCAGCACCCAAGATGTCAATAACCAGACTATCAGCAATTTTAAATTACCACGCATATTATCGAAAACAGTCAGATCGTGGGGCTGGTCAGTGACTTTATCGGTCAGCGGTTCGATGATAGCCGTTGACATGAGCGCGATCACTATACCAAGACCAAGGCTCCAGAAGGCGGTAGCCCCCCAATTTTCCGGTGGTTGAAGGCCAATTGAGGTGATACTTTTACCACGTAAGAAAAGCGAGACGCCGATGATGAGGATCGCGCTGATGATCCCGATGCCAGGCTGCTTCTTTATTCCAAAGAAGATCACAGCAGCAGCAACGACTACCAAAACCACGAGGGAGATAATTGCATCAGAACCCATTCTCTTATCCTTCTGCTATAGGGGTATATTGCCATGCTTTCTGGCAGGATTGCTATCCCGTTTGTTTTGCATCATTTCAAGGGCGTTGATTAACCTGGGACGGGTCTCGCGCGGCTCGATGACATCATCGATGTAACCACGTTGAGCAGCAACATACGGATTGGCAAACTTCTCCCGGTACTCTTCAACCAGGCCTGCCTTTCGGAGAGTGGGGTCTTCCGCCCCATTAAGCTCCTTGCGGAAGATGATGTTTACGGCTCCGTCCGATCCCATGACAGCAATTTCTGCTGTCGGCCATGCAATATTGAAGTCGCCGCGAATGTGTTTTGATGACATCACGTCATATGCTCCACCGTAGGCCTTGCGGGTGATCACAGTAAGCTTGGGCACGGTCGCTTCACAGTAGGCATATAGTAATTTCGCTCCAGACCGGATGATACCTTGATGTTCCTGATTTGTACCGGGGAGGAAACCGGGCACATCCACAAAAGTGAGCAACGGAATGTTGAACGAGTCGCAAAACCTTACGAACCTGGCTGCCTTTTCGCTGGATTCAATATCCAGGACACCCGCTAAAACGGTTGGCTGATTGGCTACAATGCCGATGGAATGTCCTCCGAGGTGAGAAAAGCCGACAACCATATTTTGCGCATAGCTTTCATGGATCTCGAAGAATAGACCATTATCAACGACGTGGCGGATGATTTCCTTGATATCGTAAGGTTTACCCGGATCCTCGGGGATGATTGTATCGAGCGCATCATCCATGCGGAGGGGGTCGTCGTTGACAACTAAGCTGGGAGGATCTTCCATGTTGTTCTGCGGAAGATACGCCAGAAGCTTGCGGACGAGATAAAGCGAATCCGCCTCGCTATCCGTGACTACATGACAAACCCCTGATTTCTCTGCGTGAACATCTGCGCCCCCCAGTTCTTCAAAAGTGACATCTTCTTGGGTTACGGTTTTTACAACATCAGGCCCAGTGATGAACATGTATGAGGTATTCCTGATCATGAAGATGAAATCAGTCAGTGCTGGAGAGTAAACTGCACCACCCGCACACGGTCCCATGATGACCGAAATTTGTGGAATGACCCCTGACGCCAGGGTGTTGCGTAAAAAGATATCTGCATAGCCGCCTAATGAGACAACACCTTCTTGGATACGAGCCCCGCCCGAATCGTTCAATCCAATTACAGGGGCGCCATTTTTTAAAGCCATATCCATGATCTTGCAGATTTTTTCCGCATGGACCTCCCCAAGGCTGCCGCCGAAAACGGTGAAATCCTGTGAGAAGACATATACTAAGCGCCCATCGATCGTTCCCCAGCCTGTGACAACACTATCGCCAGGGTATTTTTGTGTGTCGAGACCAAAATCCGTTGTCCTGTGGACAACAAAAGCATCCAGTTCACGAAACGACCCTCGGTCCAAAAGTAGGTCGATCCGTTCCCTGGCGGTCAGCTTACCCCGCTTGTGTTGTGCCTCGATTCTCTCAACGCCACCCCCAACCCTGGATTGGGTCTTACGATCACGAAGCTGTTGGATTTTCGGTTGTTTGCTCATGAGCCTCACTCTGGAAATATCTAAGACTATTCCTAGAAAATAGTAGTATGACAAGTACGATAAGTAACAAGAGAGTAATCACTAGGGCAAAGGCCCAATGGCCCGCTTGTATTTGGACAAATAACCTATCAATCCAATACCATGAAGCATAAATGATAATCATGGCTAGGCAGACATGCCAGGCCCATTTCTTACCGAACCATATACCAGGAAAAGAAGCCAGGCCGGACAAACTCCAGATGGCACCTGTACTGACAAGATAATAAGGCCAGGGAGGATCCAGGTATGTCGTCAGTAAATCCCAATTAGCCAGTGATGCTCCGAGACGGAGGATATTCCAAGCTGAGAAGCATAACACAACACTAGCCAGAATAGTTACGCTTAGAGGTCTTCGTTTCAATACCACTCCCGATCCCCAAATCTCGAATATGGAAGTTCCCGTACAAAAATTAAGTTCTACTAGGCTAGGGACGAGGAATCAAAAACAAACCGGTAATATTGTGGAGCGATCCCGTTGCTGGTCATGATATATCAAGTGTTATTTTCCCCAATTGTTGGCCTTTTTCAAGGCGTAAATGGGCTGCGCGAACATCTGCGAGGGGAAAGCTTCGATCAACCGCGACCATCAATTTTCCTCGGGTGACCAACTCCATCACACTAATAAAGTCTTGTCGGGTCCCCATTGTTGATCCGATGATGGTTAAATGTTTACCAAAGATATAGCGATTGTCGATCTCGAATTTTGGTCCTCCGGTATTTCCGACGGTCAGGAGTCTGCCCCCCTTCTTCAGTGCACGGAAAGAAGATGGGAAAGTCGAACCAACATTATCAACTACAATATCAACCCCCTTACGATCAGTCGCCCTGGCCACTTCCTTTACCCAATCGGGAGAAGCCAAACGGTCGATAACAATATCCGCACCGAGACATCTAGCAAACTCGGTTTTTTCTTTACCAGCTCCGATTGCGATAACCGTCGCGTTGAAATACTTAGCAATCTGGATGCTGGCGGTGTTTACCCCACCCGAGGAGCCTATGATTAAAACTGTTTCACCATACCTGATTTGGCCTCGCTCGACTAACGAATGCCATGCAGTTTGATAGACCAACCCTGCAGCTGCTGCCCGGTGATATTCGAAATCCTCGGGAATTCGGAATAGTTGACGCGAATGAACCTTGATGTACTCTGCATATGTACCACGAACCGTTTCGCCCACAAGATTCCACTCGTGGCATAGATTATCCATCCCGGCAAGGCAATTATCGCATTTACCGCATCCGAGGTTCGCGTTGATCACTACGCGATCACCCATGGACCAGTCGGTGACATCCTGCCCGATAGCAGTGATATCTCCGGCTCCATCCGCACCGGGGATATGGGGATATTCGAGTTTTATCCCAGGCCAGCCGTTCCGCACCCAGATATCCAAGCGGTTCAGGGCTGCCGAGCGGAGGCGAACAATCACCTCTTCCGGACCCGGTACAGGATCGGGAAAGTCCGAATATTCCAGGACGCTGACATCGCCATGTTGTTTAAATGATACTGCTTTCATTCATTGACCTCAAATTCCACAGTATTGGATGGCAAGGAAGAATTGCCGAAAGTATCCACAAGAGGCAATGGGCTATCGATCTCCGCATGGCAACGGTACCTTCCTGGCGGAAGTGGGAGTGTAACCTCGCCATTTGAACTATTGGAAAGGGAAAACCGGAATTCTGGGATGGATTCTTGCGTAGCGCTTGTCATCGGATTAAATGAGGCATCAGCTGAAAATACCACGCTGTCGATGAAGAGGGACATGAATCGACTAGGATCGCTCTGGTACGGCCGAGAAAGGATCCAGTTCTGAGTATCAGACCTGATTAGATAGGGGCCAATGCGTTCCCAGATCCAAGTGTTGACTTTCTCGATCGGGATATTCGCAAAGGGGATAGTTTGGTCGTCCAAAGTGAATAGTGCGGGTTCTGTATCCACAACGCGCTTATAGTAACGGATCCATGTGTAAATGATCCGGTCGGTGGGAAAAGACGTCGGATAATTCGCATATTGGCTTGGGTAGCTGTCCATGAGAAATCCGGAGCCGTACCATCCGTTCACGAATGCTGTCTCGGTCTTCCAACCCGGGCCCGGGTTGAATCTCTCGGCCTCCACCCAGGCAAGCTGTTCAAGCTCGCGGTCGCAATAGACCCGCAATTGTGAGCCATATCCATCACTCAAACTCCAGACGAGGGATGGATATGGATAGGCCAGGATAGTCTCGATGGACAGGTCCACAGGTAGGCAATTGGTATGATTTCGGGCAGATACGTCCAATGTGTAGCGATCAAAATGCACGCCAGCAGTTAATCTCCCGTTTGGGAAACATTCCAGCAGAGTTGCTGCGACGAGGTCTCGTTCCGCTCGTTGGTTTGGCGTCGATTTATCAAGGATAATTTCCAGGAACTCCCACTCTGAAAAATCAGACTGGATGGATGCCAGAAAATCATCATAGGGAACATGCTGATACCCTGAGGGAACCCGGTCGGATGGGAGGTTGCGGTGGAGATACAACTCGATGATCTGATGTTCGTTGTTTAACGGCTCATCAGCATTCGGGATTGTGGGTAACAGAATAAGAGAATCGAGCCCTCCAGCGACCCCAGCGATCTCTCCGATTTCCCGGCGGATCTGGCGATCTTGGGGGTCGGCTACTTCGTTGAAATAGATATATAGATTTAGCAGCGGGAGCCAGAAGAAAGCCGCAACAGATAGCGCAGCCACAACCACCTTCCAATGATTTAACATCCGGGATATTTCCATCCAAAAAATATACATGCCGAGCGCAACTAGAGCGTACACCGCGGGCAGCGCCGGGTAGTAAACACGACCCAGGGGAGAAGAGGTCAGGATCGGGACAGGAAAGATGATGAAAAGCGCCCAGGCAAGATTCCATCCGGCCACACGGCGCCTGATTGCAAATAACGCAGCGATAAACCCCATCGCCAGCCAAGGTAGGAGGGCGGCATTCAGAAGTGGACCATTGCGATTGTAAATAAAATCCGGGCTTGCCGAGTAAAACCACGAGCTTATCACGTTCGAAAAATTATCCGCAAAGGTAGCCCACAAATTCACCGACCAACCCTTATTGGCGATATCATAGTATCCAAACCGGGAAACCGCGTAAGGTATCACTAGGGGTAAAGCCAGCAATACAGGGAAAATCAGGGCAGCAAGATGGATGGTTTTTTTTCTAAATTCAAGTTCGCGTGAAAATATTTCAACACATGCAAGGAGGAGCATAATCAGCAGTAGCGGCCAGACTGTATCATACGTCAGAACGCCGAATGCCAAGGCCATCCCTGCCAGCAAATATACCTGCCACCTGGGCGCACGGATCGCCACGGCAAGGAGGGCGAGAGTAAGGATCGGCCAGAATTTCACATGGCTTTCTACATTTGCCAGCCGGCTGGCGCTAATGTCAAAGATCGAGCAAGCAAGCAGGAAGGCAGCAATACCCGCCAGAGGTGTAGGCGCAATCTGGCGGATAAGCCAGTAAAATATTAGTGTTCCTGCAATGCTGAACAGGATGACTTCAAGACGGGCGGCAAAAATGCTCGCACCCAAAATGCGATGGAAAATTGCCTGCATGTAGAAGCTGACCGGGAGCGCATCGCGGTGATATTCCCCCGAAGTATCTATGTGCCCATCCAGCATCACATTCACAGCCTCGGACGTCCATTTCGCCTCGTCGCCTTCAATGCCATAAGGGACGGCTGGGAATGCATATAGACGAGTATATGCGGTCAGGGCAAGCAAGCCAACTAGGAATAAGATCTCTAACCTGCGCGGGACGGCCACGGCCTTTCCCAGGTCAGAATGGATGCGTCGACGTGCCCTAATTACCCAGAACAGGAAACCGGCGATTGCGATGCCATATGCGATCAATGCATTTGATGATTCCCTGGCTCCAAGCATCCATTGACCGAGACTTGCGAGTGTCAGGGAAATGAGGAGCAATCCAGTATCGACAGCCTGTCTGGAGCGTTTGACTACGGCCCAGGTCAAAGTTGCCAGGCTGATCAGGCTGCAAAGGAGGGTGGACCAAATCCAAAAGAGATCATAAAATACATCCAGGGAATTTCGTAGCCAGCGCAACCCATAAAATGGACGGCCGGGTAGACCTGGCAAGGTGGAAATTTCCCCGGTGAGGCGCGGAGGTGCGAGCAGAACGACACCGATAAGAAGGGCAGCGATCACGGTAATCAATGCCAGGGTCCACGGTTGGGAGCGGATTACATGATGAAACCATGTTTTTATGGTCAGGATTGATGTTGCTGGGGCTTTTCTTGGGAGGGAATCTACTTCCAGGCGCTCAGGGCTCTCCCATTTCTTCCAGATGGCAATACCCTGGATCAGCCAGGCAATTGCCATAAGGATGAATGGAGTAATGAAAGCCACCACGCCAAGCACAGACATGTTTAGCACAGACATGTTTACAGACCCAGTTCGTTGCGACTGATCACCAAGCGCTGTATCTCGCTTGTCCCTTCGTAAATCTCGGTTATTTTCGCGTCTCGGAAATAACGTTCGACCGGGAGTTCTTTGCTGTACCCCATCCCGGCGTGAATTTGAACTGCAGCATGGGTGACGAACATTGATGTCTCGGAAGAGAATAATTTCGCCATGGCCGCGTCAAGCGTGTAGCGTTCTTTTGTTGACTTGGAGCGTTCCTTGGCAAGTGCAGCATTGTAGGTGAGAAGCCGTGCTGCCTCGATCCGGGTTTTCATGTCCGCCAGTTTGAACCCAACACCCTGAAATTCTCCGATCTTCTGCCCAAAGGCTTCCCTTTCGCGAGCATACAAAATGGATGCCTCGTATGCCGCTTCGGAAATCCCCAGCGCCTGAGCAGCGATCCCGACCCTGCCAGCGTCGAGCACAGTCATGGCGATCTTGAACCCTTCGCCTTCATTCCCGATCCGGTTAGCTGCTGGGACGACACAATTTTCAAAGAGGAGTTCGCTGGTTGACGAGGCGCGGATCCCCAGCTTGGGCTCTTTTTTGCCTTTTGTGAATCCCGGCCGGTCTGCCTCAACGACAAATGCGGTGATCCCCTTGTGTTTTTTCTGGGGATCGGTCATCATGAAAACAACAACGTACTCAGCCACAGGTCCGCTGGTGACCCAGGATTTCAGGCCATTAAGGATATAGTTGTCGCCATCCCTGACTGCCCGGGCGCGCATTGTCCCGGCATCAGAACCAGACATCGGTTCGGTCAGAGAGTATGCGCCGATGCTCTTCCCCGATGCAACGGGCGTAATGAACTTGTGCTTCTGTTCTTCGGTTCCAAATCGCAACAGGCCATAGCAATAGAGGGAATTATTGACCGACATAACCACCCCGTGAGAAGCATCCGCTTTGCTGACTTCTTCCAGGGCAAGGACATAGGCTAAGGTATCCATCCCGGCACCGCCATACTCCTCCGGTACCTCGATCCCCATGAAACCCATCTCTCCCATTTTCCGGACAGTCTCGAAAGGAAACTCTCCGCTCTCATCGAATTCCGCTGCAACAGGCGCGATCTCCTTCTGGGAAAAATCACGGGCTGTATCACGGATCATGGCATGTTCATCGGTAAAGGGGAATAAGTAGTTGCTCATTGCTCCTCCGGCTAGGATGAAATTTATTTGGCCATTATAGCATGGCAGATGCAGTGTGTTTTGATTATGGTTTGGGTGGAGTGGATTTGAAATCGGAGGTCCTACGCCTAGGGCATCATTCCATAGGGGGTTGAGTCTAAGATTTCAGGAATGCCATCGCCATCAGCATCAACCCAACCGAAGAGTGAATATGGAAACCAGAGTCCTTTGTTCAGTTGGGCTATTCCGCTTCCATCTCCATCTGGCCAGAGGTGGGACCATCCAAACAAGTGGGTCAGCTCGTGTTCGTACAAAGCCCCTCCCACACTGTCCAAGTGATTTTGATAGGTGATCGCCAAGCCCATATTAACATGTGTTGGACCGCCCTGCACACACCCTCCGTACAATGCTATCCCTCCACGGGTGCCGTATTGCCAGACTGCGGTTGCATTATAGTCCAAGTCGACCTGGGCGATGATATCAAACTGAGATGGGTCATATCCGGTCAGCGATTCCAAAACATCGACTGAGGTGAAATCACCAGGTGTTGGAGGCGCGCCCAAAAAGACCGTAGTCGTCTCGATTTGGAGGATCGGCATCTCCATGCCTATACTTGTGGAATATTCGGCCCAACGGCGATTCGCTGCTTCAGCGGCATCTTCCAGTTCTTCCACTGCCGCCGCTGGGTCGACTCCGGTGTTGCCATAATCGACAACTAAAGTCAAAACCTTGTATTCTCCACGTGGACGGCAGACCCCGTTGACACCGCTATTTAGTGAATTGGAATAATGTCCACTGACTCCGCTTTCATCGTAGAGATAAAGATAATAGTACCGATCGTCGATATACGCTACGCTGACCCACTGGTTCCAGGCACTACGCTCCGGATCTGGATCGCTGTAATGGAGAATAATCGGATGGGTCAGAGCAAGGTTGAAATATTGACGATATAGATTGATGATCGTGTCCTGAATTGTCGGCGTCTCAGGAGGGATGCCTTCAACAAAAACGGTAATCGATTGTTCTTCAATAACCCTGCCCCTATAATTAAACATCGTTATATCCAAGCGATATTCTCCATTCCCATGCCAGGGTATCCAATTCATATGGAGTTCCTCAATTCCGGGAGTGTAGAGCATGTCATGGCGGGATACCAAGATCCCATCTGCGTCAAGGGTGATTTTCTGTTCTCGGTCCGTCACATTAAGGGTCAATGTCGCGTAGGGAAATTTGCTCTCAGTGTATTGTTGTGCAGCAATGGTCGCACCATCGCTGATCCCAACAATTTGCCCCAGCGGTTGAGGTGTACTTGTTGGTGTCCGGGTTACCGAATCTGTAGCAATGGACAGTGGTAACGGGCTGGTAGGCGAGAATGTCACCTGGGCTGTATTCATCTCTGCCGTTGGCTTGGGGAGGTTGCACGACTGACACCCGAGAGCTATGACGAAAAGCGTTGAAAGTAATCGACATCTATTCATGGATACCTCCAATGGGCATTATATCTTGTTGTACGATGGGTGAACCCCATCCGATTGTATAATCGTTATGCAGTGTTGCGAGGAGTAAATCTGTGAGACGTCATCAGTTATTAGAATCGATGAAGACCATCCTGCTAGAGGATAAAACTGTATTGGCGATGATGCTCTTCTGGATCATCATTTTAGTTGTTACCCCCGGATTCCATTATTTTGGCGGGGAGCAGGGGCTGGCAGCAGCAGTAAACCTCGGCGTTCTTTCACAAACGATGCTGGTCTGTGGGATCCTCATTCGTAAGCGGGGGTGGTGTTTGTTGCTGCGATTTGCTCCGCTCACCCTTTTTTGTGTCTTTATGGCTGAGCTAATCGGGAGTAAGACCGGAAACCTATTTGGTAATTATTATTACACAAATGTTTTACAGCCCCAGATCCTTGGAGTCCCGGTGCTCATCCCACTTGCCTGGATGATGATGCTGCCACCTTCCAGGGCGATCAGTCAACGGATCGTTCATGCAAACAAAAAGCCTGTCAAAGAGGATATTCGAGCAGTCCTAAGCGCGACCTTGGCAGCCCTTTCCTTCACGGCTTGGGATTTATTCCTCGACCCGCTGATGGTCAAGTGGAATCTTTGGGTTTGGGATCCACCGGGTGCGTACTTTGGAATCCCGGTAGTGAATTTCTTTGGCTGGTTCGCGGTTTCGTGGTTGGTAAATATCGTCGTTTTCCCTGCCATCCGGCTTCCAGATCAACTCATCATCGTTTATGCATTCACCTGGATCATGCAGACGCTGGGTCTAGCCTTATTTTGGGGGCTATACGGGCCAGCGCTAGGCGGGTTTTTTGGAATGGGAGTCTTTGTGTTTCTGGCAATGCGGCCAATAATCCACGAATCAAAAGCAGTCAGACTATAATAGCACCATGAAACAAGTCGACACTCAGGTCCCTTTGCGAAAGAACGTTGGAATGTGGTTATTTTTATTAGCTTTGCTACTCCGCCTGGCTCCCGTGTTGGCTTTCTCAGATCTCGGGATTGGGTTGGACGACATGTTCCAATACGATATGCTCGCCCGGAGCATTGTTGCGGGAGATGGGTATCGCTGGTATGGTCAAGATGACCTCTATCTCGTTGAGAATTACATCACCTTTGATATGACGACTGTTGATTACGATCCACGCGGGGTTCTAACCTCCTTCCGACCGCCACTCTACCCTGCTTTTCTTGCCCTGATTTACTTCCTCTCCGGCGTAGATTCTGATCGCTTCTTCACAGCCCGCCTGGTGCAGGCATTCCTGAGCGCGGGGATGGTCCCGCTGACATATGCTCTAGCACGGAGGCTGTTCCCTGACAGAGAAGCAGTTGCGGCTATTTCTTCCTGGATCATCACACTGTACCCCATGTTGATCGTTTACCCGCTTTCTCTGGCAACAGAAAACTTATTTTTCATTCTTGTGTTGGGCTCTATCCTTCTGCTCTTAAAAGCAGAGCAATCGAGGCAATGGTACTGGTTTGGGGCTGCGGGTATCGTGCTCGGATTGACAGCACTGACCCGCTCGGTGTCGTTGGCCTTTGCGGGTCTGGCTGTGCTTTGGGCATGGTTCCTTTTGCGTGAACGTAAGAACGCGCTGATGGTTTTTTTGACTGTAACAATCGTGACCCTACCCTGGATGGTCAGGAATTCCATCTTGCATGGAAGACCGATAGGCATCGAATCTGCCCTGGGATATGACTTGTACGTTGGATATCACCCAGACGGGGAGGGCGCTTTCGAATACCCACAATCCATGGATCTGATCCCCTTTCTCGATGATGGTTACCGGGATGAGCTTGGCCAGGAGAAGGCCTTGGAATTTATTCGCGATGACCCAGGCCGTGTCCCTTATCTTGTACTACGTCGGGCTGGATTTTTCTTCGGACTTGAACGCAGGGCAATGACATATTTTTATTCGAATAACTATTTCGGCTATATCCCGACCGGCTTCTTCCTCGTGATTGCCGGGTTATTGCTCTTACCATTCGTTGTTGTAAGCACTTCGGCGATTGTAGGTTTTACCGTGACGTCATGGAATCAGAAGACCCTCTTGGTGGTGCTATTTTTTATCGGTTATATCACTCCTCATTTGCTGATCACAGCCGAAGACCGGTTCCATCTCACTATTGTCCCATTTCTTGCTATGCTTTCAGCCAATTACTGGGTTTCCGGCAGGAAAAGTCTCACTGCTCTATGGACAACCAGTCGTGGGAAGATCAGATTGATCATTGCTGGCATCATTGTATTGCTCCTCATCATGAATTGGGGTCTAGAGCTGTGGCGCGACTCGGAAATGCTTGCCCAGCTACTTGGTCCTCAGGGTAACATGACCTACTACCCTTACTAGGTGACCTATGCTTGAAAAAATATTTCAAAAAATCCACTTTGACTGGAAAATAGTTACGATCACCATCATAAGCACCTTATTGCTTATGATCGATGCGTATCACTTTCCTCTGGCTCCTTGGGAAACCTGGTTCCCTTCGTGGGTGGAGACGGGTTTATCCATGAAGGTGATCGACAGGACGATCCTCTACTTCCTGGTACCGATGCTTATCATAGTAATATTTTTCCGCGAGAAACCAAGCAGCTATGGATTTACGTTTGGTGACTGGAAGGCAGGGCTGGTGATTACACTGGCGGGGATCCTACTGATCGCTCCTGTGTTGTGGTTTGTCGGTCGCGGGGATGCCAGTATGCAGAATTACTATCAAAGCCAGATAGGCGGTCTTCCCTGGAATACTCTCTTGGATCTCTTTGGGTGGGAATTCATTTTCCGGGGATGGATCCTTTTCGGATATGCACGTAAATTTGGCCCCGAGGCGCTTTGGCTTCAGGCCGTGCCGTTTGCCTTGGCGCATATAGGCAAACCAGAGCTGGAAACCTTGTCCACCATCTTTGGCGGGTTTGCATTTGGCTGGGTGGCATACCGGACAAAATCGTTTGTTTATCCGCTGGTAATCCATTGGTTTGTTTCGTCGTTTACAATCATTGTTGCGGCGGGGTTGCTTGGATAAAATAATCATCCGTCCGGCGAGAAGGGAAGACAGAGCTGAGATTCGCGGCATCATCTGGGATGCCCAGATCAATCCATTTGGGCTTCACTGGGATCGTTTCGTAGTTGCCGAAACCTCTAAAGACCAGATCGTTGGATGTGGACAAATCAAGCTTCATGGGGATGGTTCGTCGGAATTGGCATCCGTAGCTGTCCGGGAACAATTCCGAGGTCAGAGAGTAGGCAGGAAGATCATTGAGAAATTGGTTGCCTCTCGAAAGAATTCGCTTTATTTGATATGCCGTCCTGAACTGGAATTGTTTTACAATAGGTTTGGATTTACGAGTGATAACTTAAAGAGATTGCCACCATACTTTAGGATTATCTACCTGGTAGTAAGTAATATGGCAAGAATCGTACCGGGGAACGATCGAAGAATTATTGTGATGGTCCTGGAATGAACTAGGAAGGGGAGTGGACATGGGAAAAATTATTCTCTATATAACCTATGGGATATTTATCGGGCTGCTTGCTGGCGGAGTCATCTGGATTACATCCAGCAATCCGAGAGGCGAGCCAGTCGGGTTATTGCCCACCCCGACCCCGGAACTGGTGACGGTGTATATCAGCGGAGCGGTTGTGGCACCCGGTTTATATTCCCTCCCGCTCGACAGCCGGGTTGCAGATGTGGTCGATGCTGCGGGTGGATTTTCTGTCAATGCGCAACAAGAACAGGTCAATCTGGCATTGGTTCTGACAGATGGAATGCAAGTCCATGTCCCGGGCGGTGGGCTGCCGAGTCATATCAGCGCGGGGCGCGTGAATATCAACACCGCGACTAGTGATGAACTAGAGACCCTGCCAGGGATAGGGCCAACAACAGCCCAGAACATCATCGACTTTCGCCTGCAGAACGGCCCGTTCCAGGTGATCCAGGATATCGAGAATGTCCCCGGGATTGGTCCTGCGACCTATGAACGGATCAAGGATTACATCACTGTCGGTCAGTAGGTATTCTTATCTCAAATTGGAGCTGTGTTGAGTTATGCCATTTGACCATTTCGGCCTGATTGCAAAATTCTATAACCGCGTTGCCAATTACACATTGGATAACCATGCTATCCGCCGGATTGATCTCCCTACCCGGGGAAAGCTCTTGGATGTCGGTGGTGGCACAGGGCGGCTTGCTGCTGCCTTGATTGATCAGGTTGATCTGGTGATTGTGTCTGATCCATCCCAGGGGATGCTCGCACATGCTGCGCAGAAGGAGCTTGATGTTGTATGCGCGACCGCCGAATCGCTCCCTTACCCGGAAGCATGTTTTTCCAGGATCGTGATGCTTGATGTCTTGCACCATGTCCATGACCAAGGGGTGACAATTGCGGACCTGTGGCGGGTTCTTGAGCCGGGAGGCAGGCTGGTAATTGTTGAGCCCGATATCCACAAGTTCGGGGTAAAGCTTATCGCAATTGCAGAAAAAGTCTTATTAATGCGCAGCCATTTTCTGTCGGGAGAGGATATCCTATCCCTGGTAGATTTCCCGGGCGCGCAACATCATCTTGTTTATGAGGAGAATAATGTTTGGATAATCCTTATGAAGGCTGATCAACTCGAAAAATAAATCAACCTTTCGATGCCCGGTCGTTGTTCTTCGTCAGATGGAGATCACCTTTCCGGCCATGAATTGGGCCTCGATAATATCAGTCATCCCCCCAACAATCCCGGCATTAATTTGACCCGTGTGACCATAGAAATCCAGACAGGTGTTACAAACAACCAGCCTGACCCCGCGGGACTCAAGGGTTTGTAACTCTTTGATCACCGGGGATCCGTCTAAAACAAGCTTAACACCCTCAGTGTAGAAACAGATTGCACGTGGCAGGTCAGGTAAATCTGCGAGCAAGTGAATATACTTCCTGATGAGGCTAATCATCAACTCCGCTGGGCCTTCCCCCATGCCATAGCGGGTTATTAGGATGACAGTATCTTTCATTTGGCGTTTTACTCCTCGGGTATTGAAATTGGGTTTTCACCTTGTTTAAATAGCTCGTAGAGTTCCCGCGCCTGGACAATATTTATCTTAGGGACGAAGACCTGAACGCGGCCGAGGCCATCGATCGTTACGGGGAAGACATGGTGTCCTACAGCCTCCTGGAACAATTCGACATCAATCCCCTCGGCACGTAGATAGGAAGCGAGAACTTCTGCATCGATCCGACCGTAGACATCAGCAAGTTTTTCCCAGGTTAATTTATCCATCATTCAATTCCTCTGTGGTCAAGTAGTGATCATAGGTTCAACCATTTGGACGTAATTTTTGGTAATTCTGCCAACCCACCGACGCGCACGGTACATTGGGGGAGCGACTCGAGAAATGCCCGCCCATACTGTTTTGTGAGTACCCTCCGATCGAGAATAACTACGACGCCGCGATCTTGTTGGGTTCTGATTAGCCGTCCAAAGCCTTGCCGGAACCTCAAGATGGCTTCAGGGAGATGGTATTCATAGAATGGGTCTTCATAGGTCTCGGACCGGGCTGCGACCAATGGGTCGGATGGAACGGAAAAGGGGAGTTTTACGATCACAAGGACCGACAATGCCTCGCCGGGCACATCGATCCCCTCCCAAAATGCGCGCGTTCCCAACAGAACTGCCCGGGCGGAACTCTTGAATGATTCCAGCAGCGCGTTGGGAGAGGCGCCTTCCCCCTGTTCGTAAACGATAATATCCTGCTGTGCCAATGGCTCCGAGATTGCCTTTGATGTTCGTTTCAGCTGTGCATAGGATGTAAACAACGCAAGGGTGCGACCTCCACTGGCTGTGCACAGGTTGATCAGGGCGCGTTCGATTTGTCGCTGGTTGTCCGGACTGTTGGGTTCAGCGATATCATTGGCAATATATAACAATGCTGCGCTTTCATAATCAAACGGCGATCCGAGGGCCAGTTCGTCCGCCTCCTCTGCGCTGAGGATATTGCGAAGATAAGAAAATTCTCCATGGGTCGTCAGGGTAGCCGAAGTGAGAATGACGCTCGATTTCTCATGCCAGAGGTGTTTCTGGACAAGCGTCCCGATCCGGATTGGAGCTGCATTCAAGGCAAGCCTGTTGGAATTTGGGTTGACCTCGACCCAATAGACATAATCAGGCGCCGGTTCGAAGATCAATCCTGAAATCATTTTTTCAGCCTCGATTAGCCGTCGGTATGAATTGCCGACATGGCCAATGACATCTTCGAGGTCATCCAGGCCAGCAGTGTACAATTCTGCCACTCCCTTCTGTAGCTCGCCCACCAGCACAATCAACAATTGCATGGTCTCGCAAGCTGTCTCCCAGGCAATTTCAACCTCTTCCCAGCCCGGCAGTGTCCGGGTGGATGGCAGGATCCGTTCCTGGTGGGCATACATGCTTGGCGGTTGACCTTCTTTTTGATAGGAGATGAATTCGCCAACTGCCTGGAAGAATGCCCGGGTTTGGTTCTCCAATCTCCAGCCCAGGTCAGTTGCCCGGGAAACTTTCTGGTCTAAGACGGCAAAGTCCGATGGGCGGATGATATTCCGAGTGATGCTTAGTAAATAGCCAAGGGTGCCAGATGTGGATCCGCCCAGTTCGCGGATAAGGCGGTCGATGTCGTTCTGATTGAGACGGAAACTCAAAGCGCTGGTGGTGGCGGCTTCCAGGTGATGCCCTTCATCGACTATTAAATACTCATATTCTGGCAAGACCCGGTTTCCAACGGCAATATCGGTCAATAGAAGGGAATGATTGACAATCAGGATGTGGGCATGTTGAGCGGCTTGCTTCGCCATAAAGAAAGGGCATTTGCCGCCGGTGCGTTCGAGACAGGTTTCTGTTGTGCAGGCGTCGTCTTCTGCCGATACTCGCACCCAGATTTCCCGTTCAGATGGCCCGGTCAGGTTGATCTCCGTCCGGTCGCCGCTGGAATTTTCCTGCAGCCAGACCAACACTTTTGCGAGAATACGCATCTCATCGGCGGATGAGGGGCCATGGCGACGCAACAGATCATACCGCCTCGGACAAAGATAATTTGAACGCCCCTTCAAGACTGCGGCCCGTAGATCAATGCCGAGGGAGGCTCGGAGGTCGGGAATGTCCTTTTTGATAAGTTGGTCTTGAAGGTTAATTGTGTTCGTTGAGATAACGACCCTGGTGTTGTTCCGCGTGGCGAAGATCGCGGCGGGAACCAGGTAAGCGAGTGATTTACCTACGCCTGTGCCGGCTTCGACCAGCAGGTGCTGACTATTTGAGAGAGCATTTGTCACAGCCTTCAGCATTTCCACCTGTTCGGGGCGGTATTCATAGTTCTCGAAATATTCCGAAAACGGCCCACCATATTCCAGGATAGCTGATATCTCTTCGGGGTCAAGGACATGAACTTCGTCGGGGATCTGCAACTGGGGCGATTGGCGGATATCATCCTGCAGATCAAACCATGGATACGGTGTCTTCTCCGGAGCTTTTATTGCCTGCGATCTTCCCCGCAGGCTTTCTTTCAACGCTTGTTGGAAGAACCAACGGCCATCCCACTCGATTGGCTCGCTGTGGCGCACGATCTCGGCCAAGATATCCACCGGCAGTTCGCATGCCATTGAATATAACCGCAGAAATACACCTTGAGTGACCCGCGCGTCGTCTAAGGCGCGGTGGGTGGCCGGAAAAGGTATTCCGAGGGTTTGTCCAAGTGCTCCAAGATTGTAACGACTGGCCGATGGCAGCAAAATAGCTGCCGCCTCATATGTGTCGATGTGCGGGTTTTCAGTGAATAATTTATGTTTCTTGAAAAATGAGAGGTCGAATTGTACATTATGTCCCAGGACGGGGCTGTCGCCAACAAATGCGGCAAGTTCTTCAAGGACATCGCGAATTTTGGGCGCCTGGCGGACCATCTCGTCACCGATGCCGGTCAACCCGGTGATGAACTCGGGAATGTGACGGCCCGGGTTGATCAGCGATGACCATTCGTCTTCCACCCGGGAACCTTTGAATCGGATCGCACCGATCTCGATGATTGCGTCCCGTTCGGGGTCCAGCCCGGTGGTTTCTATGTCCAGGGCGACGATCGACTTCATGGAAGGTTTTTGCCTGCTACGCTTCTCTGCCAACCTGAGGCAAGGCTGCCTGGAGAGCGGAAAGCGTATCTTTTGGAAGCGGATTATTCTTTGCAGCCGCCCGAAGGGAATCTTTGATCTCGCGAGGCGTGATTGCAGGCAAAGGTGCGTCTTCTAATGCCAGATCCACCTTTGGATGTGTAAAAACCAATAGGGCACGGATTTCCGGGATGACCGCATCTTCCGCCAGGATTTTGAAGAGATATTTTCTTAACGAGTCAATCTCCACGCGGGCATCCATATCTGGCTTACCGATGCTCTCCTGTCCAAAAATGCGCATATAGGTTTGAAGGAATCCACCGCCTGAGGCCCGCCAGCGACCCTTTGTAAACGAGATTCTTCCACTCTGGTAATAAGGCAGGATCGTCCACACACCAGCAGGGCCGACGAGTAAATGTGCTGCGGGCGTCATGTAATGATAGATCGAATACTCACGCCCAAGTCCCTTTAAGTTTTTATCGATGATCTGATCGAGTCTGGGAATTCGGCCCCAGCGGTTTCCAAAGTAGATACCGACCTGGGAAAGGACAAAACCAAAGATGAATGCAGCCCAAAGCCACATTACAATTTCCGGATCCTGGATCTGGAAGGATGCGATCAGGCCGCCCACAAGCATAAGCATCCCTACCAAACTCGTGACTTTGCCGATAGCAGAATTGCGTTTGATCAACCTTTCATTCGTTATGATATTCATGAGGCCTCATTTTGTAAGTGAATGTTCGATCGCCGAGCGGATGGATACAATGACGTCTGCTTCGACGGCTTGCTTGGCGACGCGAATTGCGTTTTTGATGGCATTTGCATCTGACCGGCCATGGCCGATAAATACCAGCCCTTCCACGCCGAGGAGGGGAGCCGCGCCGTGGTCACCAGGGTCCATAAGCTTCTTCACAGATCCCATTGCCGGTTTGATGAGCAATCCGCCGAGCAGAGCCAGCGGCCCTCCACTCTTGATTGCGTCTTTTATTTTATCAACCAGCAATTTTGCAACCGCTTCGGATGTTTTTAATAGGACGTTTCCGGTAAAGCCGTCCGTGACCGCCACGTCGACTTTGCCGAAGATCAATTCCTTACTCTCGATATTTCCGTAGAAATTCAATCCGGACGATTCAAGCAGGGGAAACGCTGCTTTTACAAGCTCGGATCCCTTACCGGGCTCCTCCCCGTTGGAGATCAGACCCACCAGCGGGTTTTCCCTTCCGAGAACCCGCTGGGCATAAATTGAGCCCATGATCCCGAATTGGAGCAGGTTTTCTGCCTTACAGTCCGGATTGGCGCCGACATCCAAGACAACGCACGACCCCGTCGCGGTTGGGAAGATAGGAGCGAGTGCAGGTCTCTCCACGCCGGGGATTGTTCCCAGGCGGAAGTAAGCGGTTACGGATGCTGCCCCCGTGTTCCCAGCGGTGACGAAAGCATCTGCCTCACCGTTTTTCACCATGTCAATCCCAATCGCCATCGAATTCTGTGATTTCGGCCGGCGTGCCTTTAAAACAAGTTTCATCCCCTTGTCCTCCATAGTCAACATCTCAGGTGCATGGACTACTCTGATGGGGAGAGTATCTGCTTGCTGGCTGGCAAGCAGCGGGTTGATCTGTGCTTCGTCCCCGACGAGGATGACTTCAACATTGTATTCGCGCGCGGCCATAACAGCCCCAGAGACGTCTGGGCCGGGGAAGGCGTCGCTCCCCATGGCATCGACAACAATTCGTGTCATTCGGTTCTCCTGGCGTGAAAGTGTATTTCATTGGCTTGCTTGACAATCATCTGAACGTGATTATAATACGCTTACACGCGCTGGTGCTGGAATTGGCAGACAGGCATGGTTGAGGGCCATGTGCCGCAAGGCGTGTGGGTTCAACTCCCACCCAGCGCACTGGAAGGCGGATGGATATTGACATCAGCCCTCAGGATCTTATCGGGATTAATCTCAATCCAATATTCTGTAAGACACAAACCCTAAGGAGGAAGAGATGAAACGTTCGTTGTGGTTCTTGTTGGTGGCTCTCATCATGGTGAGCTTGGCTTTGCCGTCATGTGCGCCGGAGAAAGTTGTGATCACTGTGGCAACAGACGCCACATGGCCGCCTTTTGAATCGGTTGATGAAGCTACCCTGGAAATAGTCGGGCTTGACATTGACCTGATCAAGGCGATTGCTGCAGAGGAAGGTCTTGAGATCGAGATCGTCAATGTCCCTTGGGATTCATTGCTCGCCGGCATGGCCCAGTGCCAATATGATCTCGCCATCTCAGCGATGACGATCACCCCTGAGCGTGCAGAAGCCTTCCTGTTCTCGGACCCGTACTTCGCCGCTGGCCAGATCATCAGTGTCCAGATCTCGACCACCGATATCAGTGGCCCCGCAGATTTGGCTGGACGCGTGATTGCTGCCCAACTCGGTACCACCGGCGATATCGAGGCCCAGAAGATCGCTGGAGCTGAGGTTAGATCCTATGATGACATCGGCCTGGCTTTCCAGGACCTGATGAACGGTCAAGTTGATGCCGTTATTGCAGACAACCCCTTGGCGCTTGCCTATGTCGGTTTAAATGCCGATAAGATCAAGACCGTGGGCGAAGTCATGACAGACGAATATTATGGGATTGCCATCTGCAAGGATCGCACTGACCTGCAGGCGCAAATCAACCGTGGCCTTGCAGCTGTTCAAGGCCAGGGCTTGATCGACGAGCTGATCCAAACCTGGATCGTCGGGGAGTAGACGTCGGATGACAAACTGTGAGGCAGCAGCCATGTTGCCTCACAGTTATTTTTGGAGGTGAACCATGCCTGATCAAAGCCGTTCAAAGACGACACCCTCCGTCACGGTCAACGCATCCGAACAACGTCCTGATGCATGGTGGTGGCTGTTTGCGCTTGTAGTCGTGATCATCATCTTGATGGTCAGCCTGTCCCCGGACCCATATATGCGGATCCTGCTTTTCGTGCGGGACGGGATCGTCGTGACAGTTTCTATCACAGTCTCCGCATACTTGCTTACCCTGTTCGTCGGTCTATTTGGTGGACTGGGCCGGCTGTCAAAGTCGCGGGTTGTCTACGGGTTAACAACTTTTTACGTGGAATTGGTACGTGGCATTCCGCTGCTTGTCCAGTTGATTTGGTGGTATTTCGCATTCCCCGTAGTTGTCCAGTCGCTGGGCGATTGGCTGAATATCGGATTCCTTTCGAACTATAAAGCCGACGCAATCGCAATGGCTATCCTGGGACTGGTATTTTGCTACGGGGCCTATATGACAGAAATCTATCGCGCCGGGATACAAAGCGTTCCTAAGGGCCAGATGGAAGCTGCCTTGAGCGTTGGCATGACCAGGTTCCAGGCATTGCGGTTTATCATCATTCCTCAGGCGATCCGCATCATCCTGCCACCGATGGGAAATGAGTTCATTGCTCTGCTGAAAGACTCATCGCTGGTCAGCGCAGTTGCGGTTGCAGATCTGACCCGCCGCGGCCGTGAGTTCATGTCCGCGAATTTCAACCCAATCGAAGTCTGGATGTTGATCGCCTTGCTCTATCTCGTCCTGACCTTGTTCTCGGCCCGGATTGTCACAATCCTGGAGCGAAAGACCACGGTGAGCGAAAGGTAACCCTTCCAGCTATACGCGAATACGGGAACGGAACATAAAAATCTCCATTCCCGTATTCTTTTTTTTTATATTCCGTCGGGTGGTAAAATTCAATAGCATTTATTTCCGAGGAGGTCCAGATGACTGTTATGTTTCCTTCACCTGAATGGCTGAAAGCCCTGGAAGATAAGTTGAATTCAGATGACCGCTATGCACAAATTGCGAAGAAGTGGGAGGGGGATATCCTGTGCCAGATTGAACCAGACAGATTCCTGAAAGAGAGCTTGTTTTATTACCTTGACCTCTGGCATGGAACGTGTCGGCGCACGGCAATCCTGGATGCAGTCCCTGAAGAAAAACCGGCATTCATATTATTGGCACCCTACGCTAACTTTGCGAAAATATTGAAGGGCGAACTTGATCCGATGCAAGCCATGTTAACTCGCAAGTTGCAGGTTCAGGGGAACATGGCGTTGATGATGCGCAGTGTCCCGACGGTACTAGATTTTGTCCGTTGTGCGCGCGAAGTGACCACCGAAATCCTGTCTTGAGAACGAGGCTTAATGCAACCGATCCTCAAAATCGACCTATCATCTCGCCAAATCGAGCATTATCGTGTTCCCATTGCTTGGGAGCACGATTTTATTGGCGGCGCATCCCTTGGGGCTCGCTTGCTGTATTCTTCGATAATTGCTACTCTGGACCCCTGCTCCCCTGAATCGCCGCTCTTGTTCCTAACTGGACCGTTAACCGGGACTGCTGGGCCAGCGGTGGGAAGATTTGTTGTCTGTGGAAAGAGTCCAGCGACCGGACTATGGGCCGAGTCAAATGCAGGTGGCTTCTGGGGACCTGAATTGCGCCAGGCGGGATATGACGGCATCTGGATTACTGGCAAGGCGGATAAACCGCTTTACCTCTGGATTGCCGATGGTGTGATTGGATTCCGAGATGCGGCAGGCCATTGGGGCAAAGACACATATGAATCGCAGGATGCAATCCGCGAGGAACTAGGTCAGCAGGGAGCCCATGTTGCCGTGATTGGACCAGCAGCAGAAAATGGTGTCGTCTTTGCGGGTATCTTCTGTGACCATGGCCGGACCGCAGGACGGACCGGGCTCGGGACTGTCATGGCATCGAAAAACCTGAAAGCGATTGCTGTCCGCGGAACCGGTAAAATTCCGATTGCTGACCCCGATGGATTTCGACCGATTCGATCCGAAGCGAACCGGATGTTGAAAAACGAGAACCAGAGCAGGGTCATTCGAGAATTGGGTACGGCTGGGGTCGCTGAATATGCAGATTATCTTGGCAGCATGCCCAAGAAGTATTTTACTCAGGGGGTATTTGACCGGGTGGAGGATATCTCCGGGGCGGCAATGTCTGAGACGATCCTGGTTGGCAACAGTGCCTGCCATGCCTGTGTGATCGCCTGCGGAAGAGTTGTCAGGCTGGACGATGGCGAAAAACACAAAGGGCCGGAATTTGAAACGGTTGTTGGATTGGGCCCGAATTTGTTGATCGGCGACCTACCAACAATAACAAAACTGATGGAGTTATGTGACCGCTATGGGATGGATACGATCAGTACAGGCGGGGTCCTCGGACTGGCGCTTCTCTTCTTTGAGAAAGGAATCCTAACCGAGAAGGACACCGATGGGTTAAAGCTCACCTGGGGAGGTGCTCAAGTTGTAGAAGAATTAATCCATAGGATCGCGCAGATGAAAAACATTGGTGCGATCATGGGGCGGGGGACACGCTACTTTGCCCGTCATTTTAACCATGAGGCAATGGCTGTCCAGGTGAATGGGCTCGAAGTGGCATATCAGGACCCAAGGGGTGTGTCCGGGATGGCCTTGGTATATGCCACTTCTCCACGCGGAGCTTGCCACAACCAATCGGATTATTATTTTGTCGACTGGGGTCAGGCTGATCCCAGTCTCGGGCTGGAATATTTTGACCGGCAGGCAGGAGCCGAGAAAGCAGCTAATGTTGCCATCCATCAAAACTGGCGGACGGTAAATAACGCTCTTGTAATGTGTATTTTTGCGAACAACCCTCCGGAAGAGATTGCTGCGCTGGTTAACTATGCTTGTGGGCACAAATGGACTCCCAAGGACTTGCTCCTTGCGGGTGAGCGGGCCTGGAATCTCAAGCGGGCGATTAACATCCGGCTAGGGCTGAGTGCAATAAACGATCGCTTGCCGCAGGCTCTCATGCAGCCTTACCTGGACGGTAATTCCGCGGGCTACAGGATTGAATTTCCAGAGATGCTTGCCGCTTATTATCAAGCAAGGGATTGGGACGCAGCTACCGGAAAACCGACGAAAGAGAAACTAATCACCCTAGGCTTGGAAGACGTTGCGCAGGATATTTGGTAAAGGAGCGATGATTATCATGAAGTTGGTAACTGTTGCGGAGATGAGAGCGATCGAGCAGCAAGCAGATGCGAATGGCTTGACCTATCAAATGATGATGGCCAATGCAGGAAAGGGTTTAGCGAGAGAGATAATCTCAATTGCGCATAGCCACGATGACGAACAACTTCAAGTCCTTGGATTGGTCGGGCCAGGAAATAATGGCGGAGATACGCTTATTGCCCTGACTCACTTGGCAGAACGGAATCGCAAAGTACGCGCCTATAGTGTTCGGCGGCAGTTGGATGATGATCCGTTAAGCAAAGGTCTGTTGGTTGCGGGGGGAGAACTCATCGACGCAACGAAAGACCCGCGGCATGAACAGCTAGCTGCCTTTACCAGCGTTGCTGATGTAATCGTGGATGGTCTTCTGGGAACCGGCACTAAGTTACCGTTGAAGGATGATATTAGCGCTATATTGAAAGCTGTTCAGCAGACAATCAACGAAGCGGATTGGCCGCCAATCATTGTGGCGTGCGACTGCCCATCGGGTGTGGACTGCGAAACTGGCGAAGCAGCTGAAGAAACTCTCCGTGCTGATATGACCGTCACGATGGCTGCGGTAAAACAGGGATTATTAAAACTGCCAGCATACAGTTTGATCGGCGAGCTGAGGGTGGTAAGTATTGGCGACCTTGATGGACTGTCTGGTTGGGAGTCAATAGTAGACCTTGTCGCTGGAGATGATCTGGTTAGAGGCAGCCTGCCTGAACGCCCAGTTGATTCCAATAAGGGGACTTTTGGCACGGCATTATGTGTGTGTGGAGCGGTGAACTACACCGGAGCAGCCCTGTTGGCGGGGGAAGCGGCCTACCGGTCAGGTGTGGGTCTGGTGACAGTCGCGGTCCCTGCTCCAGTGCATATGGCTATCGCTGGAGAATTGCCCGAGGCGACCTGGATGTTGTTACCGCATGAGCTGGGTGTGATTTCATCTAGCGCGGCGGATGTGCTCTTAAAAAACCTGGAACGGGTGACTGCACTCCTGATTGGCCCTGGACTTGGGCTTGAACCGACTACCGGCGAATTCATTGAAACCCTTGTCCGCGGGAAACCAATTGTACGCAAAGGCCACAGCAGGATTGGGTTTGTACAAACCAGCACGCAGGAACGACGCGTTGATGAGATTGAATTGCCCCCATTCGTGATCGATGCAGATGGGCTTAAGCTCCTGGCGGGTATAGCTGGTTGGCCCAAATTGCTGCCGCCTCAATCGATCCTGACACCGCATCCAGGGGAGATGGCGTTTCTAACCGGTCTTACGGTGGATGATATCCAAAACGACAGACTAAACCTGGCCAGGCGTTTCGCCCAGGAGTGGGGGCATATCGTCCTATTGAAAGGTGCATTTACTGTTATTGCCCACCCCGATGGGCGGACAACAACGATCCCAGTGGCAACATCAGCGTTAGCCAGCGCCGGCACTGGGGATGTATTAGCAGGCTTGGTTGTTGGCTTGCGAGCCCAGGGGATGGGCCCATATGATGCCGCGGTCGCTGGAGCGTGGGTGCATGCCCGGGCAGGGTTGTTGGCCGCAGATGTGTTAGCCAGCAACCGTTCCGTGATCGCAGGGGATATATTAGACGCCATCCCAGAAGTATTTGCTGGATTGGAATAAAAAAATGGGCGGCCGCTAGGTCGCCCATTTCGATCTTGAGTGCGCAACTAACCGTTCAGGAATTCTTCCAGGGAAGCCTTGCTGATTCGGTACGCGTTGCCTAGTTTCTTTGCTTTGAGCGTGCCAGCGGTGATTGCAGCAACCACGTCCTCCTCGGATACTTTCAAGATCCCTGCCGCTTCGGATGGTGTCATCACGTCCGGGATCACATCCGTAGCACCCTGTTGAGGTGCCTGTGTTGCCGCGGATGTGGCCTGTTGCATCAGGTTCCCGATTCCCATCCCGGCACCAATGCCAGCGGTCAGTCCGGCACCGCCGCTCGGGTTCTGGGCTGCATCGCGCATCGCATCCGCAGCCTGGAGTTGAGTGTATGTGGCCATATCGAGCATGCCCATCGCGCGCAACTCTTCGGCGGATTTGTCGGACGGTTTTAGGTTACCTACATAGAAAGATTTGAGCGTCAGGCCGACCGCATTGAAATCCTCTTCGGCCAATGACCGGATGTACCCACCCAACTCGATCGTGTTGGCAAGGATCTCGGGAACTGCCTTTTTGGCTCCCCACTCATTGAGTGTATCCTGGAGCTTGGAGAGCATGACCATCCGTAACCGTTCTTCGATCGCATCGATGGTATACGATGCTTTCTTGCCGACGATTTGTATAATCAGCTGCTGAGGGTCCTTGACCTGGAAGCTGTAACTCCCGAAGCCTTGAAGCAGTGCCACGCCCAGACCCATGCCGGGGTTGCGAACAAGAATCGGTTGCGGAGTCCCCCATTTACGGTTGGCAAACTCCTTCATCGAGACGAAATACACTTCGGCAGGGAAAGGAGTCCGGTCGTTGAACGCCTTGCCGATCAGGTCGATTAGTTTTGGAACGTTGGCGGTTGCGATGACATGCCGGCCGGGCCCGAACAGGTCCAGAGCAAGGCCATCCCGGAAGAATACCGCCGATTGTCCATCGCGGACGATCACATTCGAGCCGATCCGATAATCACCAATCGAGGTGTTGTCTGGGAAACGACGGACAATTTCATCCTCCATCTCATTGGCATATTCAATAACATCAAATATCCGTGCCATGTTGACTCTCCTTGTTTATCTCAATTCGTCGAATTTATTATAGCCGATGCAAAGATAGGATACAAGTTTTTTCCGAATTAATGTACGCAGGCTGGGGCGAAAAGTTTTGTCGGTTTGCCTTCTCCAATTAGCGAGGTTCTTTCATGTGTTTTCCAGAACCCTCCTGGCGCAACATCAATATCTCA
This sequence comes from Chloroflexota bacterium, assembly GCA_043826785.1. GTDB lineage: Bacteria > Chloroflexota > Anaerolineae > Anaerolineales > Villigracilaceae > JBDRPT01. Next base: position 28,586 of record JBDRPT010000038.1, read on the forward strand.
GCCATGATGCTGACGGCTATCTCCTCCGGAGTCTCCGCGCCTATGCCCATCCCGATCGGTGAATGGACCCGGCTCAAAAGCTCCTTGGATATTCCTTTTGCACGCAGCTCCTTAACAGTTGTCATCCAGCGCTTGCGCGAGCCGATCACGCCAATGTATGCAGCGGGTGTATCTAATATTGTTGGTAATCCGGGCACGTCTACGATCACACCGCGGGTTGTCAACACCAAGTACGTCTGCGAGCTGATCTCCAGGTGGTCAGGTAACTCTGCCATCGGGACCGGGAAGAATAAATCCGCATCCGGGTTTGCTTCTGGGGTGCAGAACTCGGGGCGGTCGTCTGAAACCGCCACCCGGAAACCGAGCCATTTTGCAAGGTGTGCCACGGCTTTTCCAACATGCCCTCCACCGATGACGACCAGCGTGGCGGATGGCAGGATCGGTTCCACAAAAACCTCCACCTGGCCGCCACACACACCCACATCGCCGCGCTCAGGGTTGGCCATAGCATATTCGAGCAATCTGGGTTGACCATCTTTAAGTGCCTCGATTGCAGCCTGGATGACCTGGTTCTCCAACTCGCCCCCACCCACGGAGCCAAGAATCTTGCCATCGGGATGGACAAGCATCTTACTTGTCTCGTGGCGAGGCGTGGAACCGCTCGTCCGCACGACTGTGCACAAGGCGGCGGGTTTGTGCGCTTTTTCAAGGTCAGCCAGGGCTTTGTAGATTGAATCCATGTTATGGGCATCCTTGATAATTAACGTTCCAGCAGTCCCAGGACCACAGGAAGCAACTGTTTTTTCCGCGAGACGACGCCTTCAGCGAGACGTGTGCCATCCGGTTGGAGTGGGTATGGCAGATCACTCAATTCGGATGGTTCGTTGGTCAGGAGTAATCGGCTTGACCCCCGGACGACATCTGTGACCATCAACATGGTGAAATCGTAGGCGCGCCGGTCGCGCAGTGTTTCCAGAGCAACTCGGAGATGACCCAGTGATTCGACCATTTGGACCAGGTCTGTTACCTCCACCTGGGCAATGGCGAAACGAAAGCTGCTCGCCTCATAGGCCTTCAAGTCGGAGGTAATAATTTCCTCGGGTTGGCGCGAAGACATTCCAGCGCTGGCAAGGAGTACTTGATCGCCATAACTCTGGATGGTTTCTCCAGCCAGCGGGCCACCACGGACAAATGTCCAGCGTGCTAATCGTTCTGCTGCCTTGTGGTCGCGGTTGGTGGTGGTAGGACTTGTCAGGACCAGGGTGTCTGAGAGCAGGCCGGCCAATAATATCCCGGCAATTTGTGGAGGCGCACTCAAGCCGGATTCCTCGATCTGCTCGGAAACTAATGTGCTGGTCGAGCCGACGATGTCCACGGTGAATTTGATCGGTACATGGGTTGACGGATTACCCAGGCGGTGGTGGTCGAGGATCTCGAGCAGATCCGCCTCTTCGATCGATGCGATGGCCTGACGTGGTTCGTTATGGTCTACCAGGATCAACTTCAGGCGCGGTGGGTTGAGCAGGTCGCGCTGACGGCAGACTCCCAGATAGATGCCGTGTTCGTCGAGGACAAAGAAATCATCTTCTTCTTCCCGCAGGATCCTTTTCAGGGAGTCGCGGATGCGACCGTTCACCGGAAATTGCGGGATGTTGCGTTTGCAGGCGTCCCGACAAGGGGCATCAAGGATCTCGGCCAGGGTCATCTGCTGGCGTTTCTGGTGCGGGCCAACCATCTCATTTACATAGGCAAACAGGCTTGCACCGTTGACCATCCCGCAGGGTTTTCCTTCTGTGTCTACGATGGGGGCCACACCCCAGGTCCGCGAGGCAATCGACCAGGCTTCCCGCAAGGGACCGTCCGGATGAGCGGTATCCAGCCGCCGGGTGACAACCTCAAAGTGGGGTGACGCATCAGTTAGAAGGATGGGCGCATCCAAGCTTAACTTCTTCAGCACCCAAGCGGTCTGCGGGTTGGCCGGTCCGGCGCGGGCGGCGATGAAATCACCCCCATCGCGCTCGCGTAATAACCAAGCATACCCCATTGCTGCTGCAATGGTGTCGGTATCCGGGTTGACGTGCCCGATTACATAGATACGATCGGCCATAACATTTCCTAGATGGTCTCCCTTGATAGCTCCGATAAGCCATCCTATTTTACTCGATATGCATTTCAACCCGGAAAAACCATACCGGGTTGGAGTTATCAAGCCTAAACGAAATTGGAGGAGGAAGTAATTAGCGACGCGAAGTTAATAGATAATTATCAAAGCATAATCCTGGTTCACGATAGCCGCTTCAAATTACCTTGCCTCCATATTTTTTCTGGCGTAATCGGATTTTCGTCGATATCTATGCCTACAGCATCAAGGACTGCATTACCCACCGCTGGTGCGACCCCATCCATGGGTATTTCGGCCACAGCCTTGACTCCAAAGGGATGGCTTGGTTCGTATGTTTCAATGAAGATCACATCCATCTCTGGCATCTCATCAGCCCGGAAGATATGGTAGTCCGAAAAACCACGTTCCCGGGCAACGCCGTAACCATCGTAGAGCATTTCTTCGCAAACGGCATACCCAAGCGCCTGGGCCATCCCACCCTCAATTTGTCCGGATGCGGTCAGTGGGTTGATGATGATTCCCGAATCGACGGCCATGACCAACTTGTCTACTGTCACCTGCCCGGTCTCGACATCCACGGTCACCTCGGCGAATTGGGCTGCAAACGGGGGAGGCGAAACCGGCGAGACATAGGATGCCACTGCCATGATTTGTTCTTGGTTAGAATGGTGGAGTGATGCCAGCGCAATTTCTTCCAGAGAGACCGAGCGGCCATCTGGCGCGAAGGCTCGATTGTCTACCAGGTGGATTGAGGTCCCGTTGGGCAAGCCGAGCAGATCCAATGCCCGCAGGCGGATTTTTTCGGCGACCTGCTCTGCCGCCCGGACAGCCGCAGTCCCGGAGATATAAGTTGTCGATGAGGCATAGGCTCCTTTGTCGAACGGAGTGAAGTCCGTATCCGAGGAGTAAGTAATGACATCCGCGACCCGCACGCCAAGCACTTCAGCGACCATCTGGGCGAGGACCGTATCAGAACCCGTACCCAGGTCCGTTGCCCCGACCAGCAGATTGAAAGAGCCATCATCGTTCAGCTTAATTGACGCTCCGCCCATGTCCAGGTAGGGAATAGCTGTTCCCTGCATAACCAGCGCCACCCCGATCCCCTTGCGTTTGGCACCTATCGACCCGGGAATTCCGATCTCGGGAGACAACGACTTCCGCCAGGATTCGTTTGCGTACTTATCATCCCAGCCGATCGCGGCCTTGCCCTGTTGGACACATTGTTCGAGGCCGACGGTGAGAATTATTTCCGGATTCGGCTCGCGGCCTTCGTTCCAGGCAGTGCTGAAGGGGTGAAACTCGCCAGGCCGGATTGCATTCTTCAAGCGAAATTCGAGCGGGTCGAATCCCATCGCCCGAGTGATTTTCTCCATATGTCGTTCCACAGCCCAGTATCCTTGCGGGACACCATAGCCACGGTACGCTCCGGAAGGAGGGGTGTTCGTGTAAACAATATCAGCGTGGAAGCGGATGTTGGGAGATTCGCGGTAATCCCCATCGCCGACATACAACGCCATAGACTTATGGCCGGTGTTCCCCGTCACGGTCAATGCGTGGCAGCCATATGCGCCGGTATCGCTGAGGATGCGCATCTCGTTAGCGGTTATTGTTCCGTCCCGCTTGACACCTGTCTTCATCCAGAGCGTCATCGGGTGGCGTGAACGGGAAGCAATGAATTCCTCTTCACGGGTGTATTCGTACTGTACCGGCCGCCCAGTGGCGATGGTCAGGTGGGCAGCTATATCCTCGATCAATACTTCCTGCTTCCCGCCGAAACCACCGCCGATGCGCGGCTTGATCACCCTGATCCGCTTAACCGGCAGGTCGAGCACGGGTGCAAGCATGCGGCGGACATGGAAGGGAACCTGGGTGCTGGTGCGGATGACTAGCCGGTCATCCTCATCCCAGTAAGTCACACAAACATGTGGTTCGATGTGCGCTTGCTGGACCTTGGGGACCTTGTAAACACATTCGAAGACTTCATCCGCTTCAGAAAACCCTTTTGCCACATCGCCGATGTCGATACGTATCTGTGCAGCCAGGTTGCGACCCGGGTCGGAATCGGCGAAGTTAACGTATTCCGGTTGATCATGGATGCGAGCGGCCTCTGGCTTCATCGCTTCTGCCGGGTCCAGAACGGCCGGCAGGATTTCATAATCCACCTGGATGAGTTTCATGGCAGCCTCGGCGATCTCGGGGGTTTCTGCAGCGATGAAAGCTACCCGGTCACCGACAAAACGGACCATCTTATCCAGGGAGAATGTGTCGAGCGGGCCGGGGATCGGGTCGGACTGACCAGCAGTGGAGTACACGACCCGGGGAATGTCCGCCCAGGTCAAGACGGCTGCCACCCGGGGATGGGATCGAGCAGCACTGACATCGATCGTTTTTATCCGGGCGTGGGCGTGGGGTGAGCGAAGGACTTTGGCATGCAACATGCCCATTTTTTCCATATCGGCTGTAAAGGCGGGTTTTCCCTGGGCGAGTTTGATTGCATCCACCTTTGCTACTGGTTTGCCCACAACCCGGTACGGCGCGGTCTCCGGGGCGACGAGAATCTTGGGTAGCGTTCTTAACTTTGTGGACAGAAGCGAAGATGAAACCGGTAAAGCAGTATCGCTGTCAACTCTAGGCGTGCTGTCATCTGGTGGTCCAGATGGAATGAAGCCTGTATCGGCAGGTATTTCTCCCCTCAGCACCGCAGCGGCCTTGAGAATCGCTTGCACTGGTTTTGCATACCCCGTGCAACGGCAGAGCACCCCGGCAATAGCCTCCCTGACCTCGGTCTCTGAAGGGTTGGAATTTTTATCCAATAATGCCTTGGCAGCGAGGATCTGTGCCGGTGTGCAATAACCGCACTGGATGGCACCTTCATTGATAAATGCCTTCTGGAGAGGATGGAGCCCGGATGTCTTCTTCCAACCCTGCTCTGGATGTTCCCCCAGACCTTCGATGGTCACGATGAAATGTCCCTCGGCTTGGGCGGCCAACAGCAACCCGGCATTTATCGGTCTGCCATCCAGGAGGATTGTATCCGCTCCGGATAGGCCTTCTTCATCACCGAACTTCACACCATAGAGGCCCAGACGTCGGAGTGTTGTGAACAAGGTCTCTCCCGGGGAGACGTCCAGGTCATGGGTTTTTCCGTTGATTTTCAAGCTGATTTGCATAGGGTACTCCGGTGATTTATTTGGCGTGGAAGAAATGAGCCAGAAGAGAAGATGCCCCGGTGAGAAGCAGGCCGAGAGCTGAGACAAAAAGTATCTGAATGATGGACAGGAAGCCGACAAACATGGAGGAAAAATCGGGCAATGTCCAGGTTGCTTGGATGCCGTTCAAACAATAACTCCATAAAACGGGAAAGAGCAGGACGTAGATAACGATGAATGTCAATCCGAGCGATGATTCTGCCGCCTGCCGGGGGAATGTTCGAAACACACCGGACCTGAGTGATGTAAGCAGCCAGGTCAGACTAAAAGCAACCATCGCCAGGATGCCTGGAGTAACGATGGCATCGCTGACGCTGTTGATCGCGCTGAGTGAGTATGGGCGCCTGAGAAGAACTGCGTAGGCAAAATTGAAGCTGACCACATAAAATCCAGCCTCGGCAAGAAACCAGGCGACCCGCCGGCGATGTTTCATGAACAGATAGCCTGCTGGCACGAACGCCAGGATGGCTGCAATCATACCCCGGGTTGTGCGCTCAACCGATAACCTTGATCCACGGGCATCGTCCAGCGCTTCTTCCAAAGACAATGGCGTATCCAGGATTTTTGGAGTCCTCTGGACGCCAATGCTGGACTGATATGCAGCCAAGAGCCTGGCTCTTTGGTCAGTGGCGGCGTTGTGTATGGCATCTAGATCCGTGGGATGAATTGCCAGCATTTCTAGTAATACCCGCCCCTGGCTGGACGCCGGAATGTTGATCCCAAGCAGGGCCGCGACCGTCGGGGCGATGTCCACTTGCTGGATGTCTGCATATGGACCCGGGATGACTCCTGCTCCGACCATGACAAAAGGCTGGATGAGGGTGATCGCCTCATGGCCTCCATGCCCGCCGCGGTCGATCTGGCCATGGTCCGAAAGCACAATAACAGTATCCAAGGAGAGGTCGAGGTGAGTTATGATCTCGGCAAGAAGCAGGTCTACGCGGCGCGCTGCTGCATTCCAACTCGGATCCACCGGTCCCCCCTCATGATGACCGGCATAATCAACCTGATCGAGGTGGACCAGGATGAGTGCGTACTCCCCGGATAGCCAGGGTAGCGCGGCATGGACTACATCTAAGTCTGCGGAATGGTCTTCGCCGGGAGTATAGAAACCGGCATCGACTCCGCTATGGACAAGCATCCCTTCGAACCAGGCATAACCGGAGACAGCTGAATTCAGCATCGACCGGTCAACAGCGGAGAAAATGTCATCCTGAGTGAATGCACGGACAAGGTCGTCGGTGGGAGGGTTGAGCGCTTGGCCATCATTGATATCGGGCCAGGCGCCCGTCAAAATGGTAGTCCATGCGGGAGCCGAATAGGATGGTGGCCGGCTACGAATGGTTGCCCAAGCTCCCTGGGCGCGCAGGCCAACGAGCGTCGGCATGAGTTCCCCTTCAAGCGATGTATCCACGCGAAGGGCGTCGATCAGCACGAGCACAACCTTGCGTGTCAGCGTTGTCCCGAGCGGTTCACCGGGATCCGGCGGAGCGTCATGCAGCGGACTCCGGTAGGTATACAGCGAATCCATTTGGTCGCTGGCGAGAAGCCCCGCGCATCCTGCAACCAGGATACAGCCAACTAATCCAAGTATGATCCCGCGATATGTATTCATCTATTTCGACTCCATTTTTCTGCGGAGATTCTCGCGTAACAAATTGATCGGCTGGCGGAGTCCCGTCATGGGGTCATTGTAGAACCAATGTTCCCAGCCATTTGCCGGTCCGGAGAGCAATGTCTTGGCGACCGCATGGATCGATCCGCAAGCACTGCCACAGCGGATATGGCCGTTTGCCAGGATTATTCCCGGAAGGTTATCTTTCGATAGATAGAGGATGTCCCCCGGTTGCAGCAGTCCCGCCTCAAGCAGCGCGCCGAACGGGACCCGGGGCTGCTTGCGTTTTTCGGGTAGTGTCAATGCCTCAGATGACGCTGGTTGGATGCCATCAATCCGTTCCCTAGCGAGACGGACGTAGCGGGGGTCGCGTTCGATCCCGATAAAATGGCGACCGAGCTTTTTCGCTATTGCACCGGTGGTGCCTGTCCCGAAAAACGGGTCAAGGATGGTATCACCTGGATTGGAGGATGCGAGTATGACGCGATAGAGCAAGGCTTCGGGTTTTTGGGTCGGGTGGGCTTTCTCGCCGTTGTCTCTGATCCGCTCATCGCCAGTACACAGGGGGAGATACCAGTCCGATCGCATTTGGAGGTCATCGTTGAGGGCTTTGGCGCTGGAATGGTTGAAGGCATATCGGGCGCCTTTTACCTTCTGTGCCCAGATCAGTGTCTCATGGGCGTTAGTAAAACGGACGCCGCGGAAGTTTGGCATTGGGTTGGATTTGATCCAGACGATATCGTTGAGGATCCAAAATCCGAAGTCTTGCAGGATACTGCCGATCCGATAGATGTTGTGATAAGAACCAATCACCCAGATCGTACCGGTGTCCTTGAGAACTCGCCGGCAAGCAGAGAGCCAGTTCCTGGCGAAGGTATCATACTCATCAAAGCTCTCGAATTTATCCCAGGCATCAGTTACTGCATTTACTTTCGTCAGGTTGGGACGGTAGAGCTCCTGTGATAGTTGCAGGTTGTAGGGTGGGTCGGCAAAAACGAGGTCGACCGATTTTTCTGGGAAGTCAGCGAGAATCTCAAGATTATCACCGAGGAGGATTTGGTCCAATGGCAGGGTATTCATAGGACTAGTTGACGTATTTCACTCTTATCGCTAAGGGCGACCAAAGCAATAATGATATCAACTCTGCATACTCTTTTCATCGCGTATTCTCCAGGTCCCCGAGGTTTAAAACGCAACGCCTGACCAGAATCTCGGCCGTGGCAGCGCGATACTCGGCACTACCCCATGGGTCGTTGGCAGCGTGGGCGGCGTTTCGCGCCGCAGCTTCAGACCCTGCGGGATCGTTGCCATCCATCGCAAGCGTTGGAGATGCCCCCCAGCCTCCCAGGGCAAGCCTGGTCCTGCCAGATGGCCATCGGGCTAGGGCAACACAGATAATCGGTTTATCCCCGGGCGTACGGGCGACCTGTTCATATGCGGTGATTGCATTGACTGGAAGTTTGACCTTGGTAATCAGCATGGAAGGGCGCAGAGGAAGATAATCTCCCAGGCTGATCTTCGTTTGCTCAGGTCCTCCTTTGGATGAGTAGTCAAAACCAGACAGTTCAGCATCGAGCGCAAGCATCATCGTAGCCAAAGGCGATCTCCCACTGCAGGATACTAATGAACCAGCGATTGTCGCCATGTTACGAATATTTACCGCTGCTTCATGGCGGATGGAGTTTTTCAAGGACAACGATGTATATTCGCTCTCAAGCAGTTGCTGGAGGGTTACGCAGGCATCAATTTCGAGGTTTTTTCCACGTTTGAGGATGCGGGTCAGTCCTAAACCCTGTAGGTCAACAATGGTAGCATCCGGAACCAGAAACGCAGGTGTGTTGATGAGTGTCCCACCGCCCAGAGGAAGGGTATTAGGTTTTCTGAGGAGTGATAGGGCATTTTCTATGGTTTCAGGGCGATGATATTGGATGATCATGGCATCTCCATGTGTCTAGATGGTCTGTTGGTCATATTATACCCGCCCGTTTGTGTGAGCATCCCAAGGAAAATCAATATAACAGCCAGTCAGTTATCACTGAGAATGGCTGCATTATATGTGACAAATATCACATGCATATGTGCTAAATGTCACTATCTCAATATAGCCTTATTCGATAATATTGTCACAAATATATGCGTATATACGCATATAAAGAAAGGATAAGCAGTGAATTCTGATCTTGAAAATGAAGTTGTTCAATTGCACGCCGAGATCTGTGCAGCGCTTGCAGATCCGAGCCGGATTCTGATCTTGTATGAACTCTCCAATGGTACCCGGAATGTGACTGAGATTTCTAAAAACTTGAAAATGTCTCAGCCGATGGTCTCTAGGCATTTGAAGGTCTTGCGCGAGCGGAACATGGTCAATACGGAGCGGGAGGGAGCTGTCATCTGGTACAGCCTGGGAGATACCCGGCTGATCGAGGCGCTGGATACTTTGCGAGCAGTCTTGCGCGACACACTCGCAAAACGAGCCGAATTAGCAGAAGCATTTCCTGACCGGATAAATAGATAATCAGCATAGGAGTGAACTCATGAAAACCTTACTTATTCTAGGCGCTGGTACGGGGGGAACGATGGTGGCAAATAAAATGACTAACCTCCTGGATACCCGCGAATGGCGAATTGTGATTGTAGACAAAGAAGAAACTCATTATTACCAACCAGGCTTTTTGTTCATCCCATTTGGGATCTATCAACCAACGGATGTTGTTAAGCCTAAGAGCAACTTCTTTCCAAAGAGTGCTGAAGTAATTTATGCGGATATTGAATTGATTGAACCCGAGAAGAACCGGGTAAAACTGTCCGGGAACAAGACAATCAGCTACGACTACCTGGTTGTTGCCACTGGCAGCCATATTCATCCCGAAGAGACGGATGGCATGATGGATGGTTGGCAGAAAAACGTATTTGATTTTTATACACCTCAAGGTGCTGCCAACCTGCACAAGTTCCTTGAGACCTGGAATGGCGGTCGTCTTGTCCTCAATGTTGCTGAAATGCCGATCAAATGTCCGGTTGCGCCGCTGGAATTCCTATTCCTTGCGGATTGGTATTTCAATCAGCGCGGCATTCGCAACAAAGTCGAACTGACATTTGCTACGCCTCTCTCTGGCGCCTTTACAAAACCAGTTGCATCGAAGATGCTTGGCAATCTCATGGAGAGAAAGGGAATCTCGGTCGTCCCGGATTTCAACATCATGGAAGTTGATAACTCAAAAAATACCATCCGGTCCTATGATGAAATCGAAGTCCCCTTTGATGTGTTTATCAGTATTCCGGTCAACAAGGGCGCGGAGGTGATCGGTGCTTCTGGCATGGGCGATTCGCTCAATTTCATCCCTACCAATAAAAACACTTTGCAAACGGAAAAGTGGGAGAACATCTTCATCATCGGTGATGCAGGCGATGTGCCTTCTTCCAAGGCGGGATCAGTCGCCCACTTTATGCTGGATATCCTCGTGGACAACTTACTTGACCATATGAAGGGTCACGAAATGAAAGCAAGCTTTGATGGGCATGCCAATTGCTTTATCGAATCTGGATATAACAAAGGTCTGTTGATCGATTTTAACTTCGAGGTGGAACCACTGCCAGGTACTTTCCCATTCGCTGGCGTTGGTCCGTTCCGGTTGCTGCAAGAAAGCTATCTCAACCACATCGGCAAGATGGGTTTCCGCTGGATCTACTGGAATATCTTACTCAAAGGATATGATCTGCCTTTTGTTGAAACCCATATGTCTATGAATGGTAAGCAAGTGCTGGTTCAGGAACCAGCTTAATCAAATCATCAATCAGGAGAAAAGATATGACTGACATTCTTAAAGCAGTTGCGTTCAATGACGAAGGATTTATGACCGACTCAAATCAATGGACCAAAGAAATAGCAATGGCTATCGCCAAGCTGGAAGGGATCGAAACCCTTACCAACACGCATTGGAAGATCATCGACTTTTGCCGCCAATCTGGCGAGGAGAACGGCAAAGCCCCTACACTGCGGACCATCACTGATGGGACTGGAGTGACAACCAAGGAACTTTTTGCCTTGTATCCCAAGGGACCTGCCAAAAAAGTGGCCAAAATATCCGGTCTCGGAAAACCTGAGGGATGTGTTTAATTATTTTTTTCGAACAGACACCAGCTAGACGTTGTAGGTGCCTGAAGAAATCCCATCTGCATTCAACAGCTAAGGAGAAATTGTAATGGCCGAAGAAAAGAACCGCCACATCGTGTTTATCTGTTCAAAAGGGGACCTGGATATGGCCTACCCGGCGCTTATCATGGGCTGGGCCGCTCTAGGCAATGGCATTGACGTAACCCTCTTCTTTACGTTCTGGGGTATGGATCTGATCACCAAGAAGCGCGTCAAGCGCCTGGAACTTGCCCCGGTCGGCAAGACCAGCATGAAGATGAGCCTGATGGGACTACCGACTGGAAATCTTGGAATCCCGAACATACTAGCCATTATCCCAGGGATGACGGCCTTTACCTCATGGTTCATGAAGAAGAAGATCGCCGAAGTCGGCGCCCCGCCTGTTGATGAGTACCTTAAAATGCTGATGGACGGCGGTGCAAAACTCTATGGCTGCAAGATGTCCGTGGATATGTTTGGATTGAAGGAAGAAGACTTCATCGATGGCGTGGAAGATGTGGTCACCGCCGGCGATTTCATGGATATGACGGAAGGCGCGCAAATTATTTTCATTTAGTCCCCGCCTTAGAAATTGACAATAAGCAGACGGGTCCGATTAGGTAGAAGTTCATCCTAATCGGACCCGTGGTTTTTCCCAACTAGTCCGGATATACGGTCCAGCCTAAGACCTGTGCGAGCGAGACATCAAGCATTCCGCTGGGCACATCGATCAGCAAGGTTGTCGCCTCCGCGAGCAGTTCACCGGCGGCATTATATATTCCAGCCCAACCTTCGGCGAATTTTCCCTTGGACTTTCCTGGTTTTCCGAGTATTTTCAGTGGTGTTCCGATAGGTACATTCTTTCGGTATTTGACTTCCATCTTCCCGGTGAACATGAACCTGGGGGATGCTGGATCGCCCATTTGAGCACGGCCGCTGATCTCGTCCAGGAGAGCAGCAACAATCCCACCATGGAGGATGCCGGGGTAGCCCTGGAAATGTTCGGGGGCCGTATAGCTGGCCTCAACCTCTCCGTTCTCAGCCTGATAGATTTTTAGTTTTATCCCAATAGGGTTATCGATCCCACAGATGAAGCAGTGGCGTGAGTTGGGTTGTTTTTTCATCATGGACTTGGTTTTATTGGAGCAAGCAGGGCGGCAAACTCATTCAGGTGGTCTCCGTGTACCAAAGCCAGCACCTCGTCAGCAGCCTGCAACACCGTATCGCCGTGGGGAATGACCAGTTCGTTCTTTCGAATAATCGCGACAAGGACGCACTCACTCGGAAGGTTTAACTGCTTCAAGTTTTGACCCATGGCCCTGGATTCGGGATGTACCTTTTCTTCTACAAGAGAATACATCCCGCGGTGCATTTTAAGCAATGTCTTCATGTCACCCAGAGACATTTCCTCTTGAATCAGATGGGCTAGAAGATTGGCCTGGTTAAGAGCGACATCGACGTGAAAATTATCGGTGAAGAGCCATGCGTTACGGGGATTATTAACCCTGGCGATGATGCGCGGCACAGCAAACATCTCGCGGGCGACGTAACAGATAACCAGGTTATCTGCGTCTGTATCGGTTGTGGCTGCGAGTACCTGGGCCTGGCGGATGCCAGCACGCTCCAAGACCTGCGGGTCGATTGGCGAACCTTCATAGATCGACTCGGTGGGTAATTCCCGGTGGAGTTGCGTGAGCAAGTCGGGGCGATTTTCGATCAGGCGGACCTGATAGTTCTCAGCCAGTAACAACGCTGCAAGTTGAGCGCCTGTCCTTCCACCACCGGCTATGATGACAAACATCCTACCCCTCCTTTGCAAGGCAAGCCCGGAGCTCGTGGATTCCAGTCGCGGTGGTGCTGACATTGAGTAAATCCCCGGGCTGGAGCTTGGTCTCAGGCTTTGGAAGTGAAGAACGGCCGGCTCGGGTCAGCGCCACCGGTAAGCAAAGCTCGGTCTGGTTCAGTAATTCACCGATAGTGCGACCTTGCCATCCGGCGGGGATGGCCAGTTCGTAGACCTCCACCTCTCCATTCCCAGCGGAAAAAACAACCTGGACGGAGACCCCGCCAAGCATTTCTTCTATCCTCTGTGCGCCCCAGGATGTGGAACTGACAAGCTGAAAGCCAAATGCCTCCATAACCGGGCGCAGGTCCGGGTTGTAGTTACGGGCGACAACGATCGGGACTTTGTAGATACTACGAGCGATATGAGCGATAACGGCGTTATGCGAATCGGAATTTGAGACTGCTGCCAAACCATCAGCGGTCTCAATCGCCGCGCGCTCGAGGACTTCTTTTGAAAAAGGGTCGCCCTCCACGGTCCGGCCCCGGAAGCGAGAGTCCAGACGGTCGAAGGATTCGGAATTGTTGTCTACCACAGTGACTTGGTGATTCTGTTGATAGAGTCGGTAGGCGAGTTCCGATCCCAACCTACCGCAACCGACAACAATAACATTCATTTCAACTACTCCTTGTGAATCCCGGGTCTAGGGCACTTGGTAGGGGACATCGGTGATGATTATTCCTGGTTTTGACAACAACTCCGCCCGCAGTAGATTGGCCGTGTTTGTATGCAGTGCAGTATGCCAGATTTTTGATGGGACAAATTGGGGAACAACGATCGTGATCGTCTCATCAGGTTGGCGGTTTCGGGTTAACTCCTCGATATATTTCAATAAAGGCTCGAGGAACAACCGATATGGAGAATCAAGGATCACAAGGCGGATGCCATCCCCCCAGGTCTCCCAACGCAGGCGTACCTTCTCTGCCTCTGTTGGATCGATGGAAACGTGGACAGCAGTGATATCATCAGAAAGGAGCCGGGCATATCGAATTGCCTCGATTGTCCCCTGATGAACACCGCTAATGGGCATGATGATCCGATGACGGCCGATATGGGGCGGGAAACCAACATAATCCTCGAGCGATAATTTTATTGCCAATGTGCCATAATGGCGGCGGATAGCATAGAAGATGGACACGAGTATTGGGATGATGATTAATACCAGCCAGGCTCCGTCACGAAATTTCGTCACCGCAAAAATACACATGACAACCCCAGTACAGACTGCCCCGAAGCCATTGACTACCATTTTTGTTTTCCGCCCGCGCTCTTGCTTTGAAGACAAGCCAACCTGCACAGAGTTTCCCGCTGAATGTCCGAGCTTCCACCACCTGCGGGCCATGCCGGCTTGAGCCAGCGTAAATGAAAGAAATACGCCTATCGCATAGAGTGGGATCAGGCGTGTCACACTGGCGTTGAATAAAGCTATGAGCAGAGATGCAATTACAGCCAAGGCAACAATGCCATAGGAGTAAACCAAGCGGCTGCCTCGGAATGTCAACTGGCGAGGCAAGTATCCATCTGCGGCGGTCAGGGCGCCCAAGCGAGGAAAACCAGCGTAGGCAGTGTTTGCTGCCATTAAGAGGATCACACTCGTCGCAGCGATGGTCAATAAATAAGCAATCCCTCGCCCATTGAATATGGTTCGCGCCAGTTGTGAAATTACCGTTTCTTCCTCAGATGGAATGGCGCCAATGCTTCCCGAGAGGTAAGAAATCCCCAGGAACAAACCCGAGAGAATGAAGGCCATCCAGATCAATACAACCGCTGCATTTCGACTGCGCGGCTCTTTGAATGCGGTGATCCCATTGGAAATGGCTTCTATGCCAGTTAAAGCAGCCGTCCCACTCGAGAAGGCGTGGAGGATAAGAAATGGAGTGACGGCCGCGAGGGTGTGGGCGGTGGTTATCTCGGGAGGATGAATCACTTCCCCCAGCGTGCCAGAGAAAAGTCGGATGATCCCAATCCCTAATGTGAGGAACATCATTCCGATGAAAAAATAGCTCGGGATTGCAAACAACACTCCAGACTCAACAACGCCGCGCAAATTGATCAACATAACGAAAAACACAAAGGCGACTGCAATCCAAACCCTGTATTCGAATAATCCTGGGTAGGCTGACACAATCTGGGCAACCCCGGACGAGACGGATACAGAGACGGTTAGCACATAGTCGGTTAGTAGAGCGGCTGTTGCTACTAGGGAAGGAAGCTCACCGAGGTTTTCTTTGGCAACGATATATGCACCGCCCCCATTCGGATAAGCATGGATGACCTGTTGATATGAAATTGTGACAATAGTTAGCAATAACACTATCGCGAGCGAAATGGGGAATACTAACCCAAAGGCTGCTGTCCCTGCGGCAGCCAGGATGATCAGGATTTCCTGGGTTGCATATGCATTCGAAGAAAGAGCATCAGAAGCGAAGACCGCAAGCCCAACCAGCTTCCCGATCGTCTGATGGGGCGCGTCTGCTGTAGCAAGAGGTCTACCGATCAACCAGTGGCGCCAATTCCTGGGAGGGGTGTAATTCGGTTTCCGGTGGATTACGTGGTGTCCGTTACTGTCTTCGGGGAACATAAGTTCAACTCACAATGGATAGCCCTCGCTTGTTGAGAGCAAGGGCTAATTATAGTACTGATTCTAATTCAACTAGGACATGCTTTGGTTATATTTTCCCGAAGGTGTCTATGAGCAACTTGACATTTCCTCCAACAGGATAGAGGATAGGACATGTCGCGCCTCGTTTGATATATTCCTGGACCTTCGCCCGGGCTTCATCGGGTGTCCCGGATGCTGTAATCCGATGGACAAGGTCGTCCGGGACAAGGTGCTTGGCAGTGTTGATCTGTTCTCTAGACGCAGGCCAACCAAGGACGGATTGAATATTCCCAACGATATCATCAGACACTCCGGACGCCTTGGCGATGTGCGGCTGCTGGGCAAGGTACTGGCACAGGAGCATTTTGGTTGTATCGATGGCTTTCGTATGGTCTGGGTCCACCGAGCAAACGATTAACTGGGGGCGATCGATCTCGTCGAAATTGCGCCCCGCCTTCTTCGCCCCGGCTGCTAATAGCTCGAGAGCACGGTCGTTGTACTCTGGTGGAACACAGTAGTTCAACACGACCCCATCAGCGATCTCGCCAGTCAGTTCCATCATCTTGTCGCCAGTTGCACCGATCATGATCGGAACCTGGCGCGGCTCCCGCCGGCCATGGACGACATCCAACTCGATATTCTCCACGTGGATGGATTCCCCGTGGAAGGTCACCCGTTCCATATTTAGAAGGCGGCGCAGGATAAGTACAGTTTCTTTCATCGCTGCGAGCGGTTTTCGTCGATCGATTCCGACATTGCGCGCTAATGGGTCCCACCAGGCACCGATACCGCAAATGATACGTCCTGGAGCAAGGTCGTCAAGGGTTAAGTAGGTCGAGGCCAGCAGGCCGATATTTCGGGTCCAGTTGTTGATCACTCCAGAACCGACCTTAATGGTTTCTGTAACCGCTGCGTATGCTGCCATCGGCACGATCGCATCACGCACCAGACGACTTTCTGCCTGCCAGACAGCTTCAAAGCCGTGTTCTTCGGCGTAACGGACATAGTCCAGGCCATCACGCAGATCGTGAGAATCTTGCAGATATAAGGCAACGCGAGAGTGATTATTCATGGTAAAGCTCTCCTGTAAGGCTCTATGTAATATTTAAAGCATCCATCCCACCCAAATGTTCCAAATCCTCAGGAAGGTCAAGGTCGAGCGCGATGGAGGCCAGTTCAATGATTTCCAGGCGTGCCCCGGCTTGAGTAGCCCGCTCGCAGTGCCTTTGGAAAGAACCAGGACCATAGCCATATTCGATCATCCCAGCTGGATTGACGAACAGGCCATTGGTCCCATCCTTGCGCCTGTCTGGAACGATGACAACAGTGGGTGCGTGTTTGCCCCGGCGGAGTATTTTGTGGACATCCCGAGAATCGATCAGGGGTAAATCTGCAGGCAATACCAGGACTGCATGTGCGCCGTGAGCCTGGGAGACGATTGTCGCTCGTTTAAGCGCAGTATTGAACTGTGGTGCTCCATCCTCCAGAACCGTACGTCCACCCATTTCACGTGTCAAGGCTAAGGCAGCAGGATCCCTACTGACGACCAGGGTGTGCTCGATTTCTGGGACTTCATTCAGTGTGGTCAGGATGTGCTCGAGGAGATGGCGATTCAAGCGGTCACGCTGGTCTTCTGTCAGCATACCTGCCAGACGCGATTTTCCTCGCCGCAATGGTTTCACGGGGACGATAGCCCAGATGGTCATATGCTTTGAATAAAGTTTAACACATCTTGCGCTAATCGCCCGCGGTCTGCAGAACTCTTCATCAAGGTATTTGTCACTGATGTTAGTAAGTTCATTTCCTTCACATCCTTTTCTTGACTGGCGTCAATAGAGTCGAGAACGAATCCCGTTAATAAATCCTTGTAATGTGATGCGACCGCCAGCGCAGAAGGTTCAATCCCCAGCTCTGCAAACATCTTTGCTGCTGGGCCTTTGACGGTCTGCCCTCCGATGATCGGTGATACCGCTACCACTTTTTTGTTTTCAAAAGCTGGAAGGATGTCCGGAATCATCAAGATCGGATCGATGCTGACCCAAGGGTTTGAAGGACAGATGATGATTGCATCTGATTGCTCAATCGCCTTCAGGATCGTAGGGGACGGTCGGGCGGTTTCGAGTCCTGAAAAGCGGAATCCCTTGACCTTCGGCTCGAATCTCCTGCGGACAAAATATTCCTGGAAGGACATTTCACCGTGTTCGGTTGTGTCGACAATTGTCCGGACGGGTTGATCTGTCATCGGAGCGACAGTGTGGAAAACTCCCCAGGCGCGGCAGAAATCAGCGGTGATCTCTGAGAGCGTATGCCCAGCACTCAAGCGATAGCTTCGGATGATGTGTGTTGCCAGGTCCCTATCTCCAAGACGAAACCAACTCTCGGCTCCAAGGAGGGCCAAGTTTTCGAGGGCAAAAAAGCTGTCTCCGGCACGCCCCCAGCCGGTCTCAGCATTTACTTTTCCTGCCAAGGTATAACAAACCGTGTCCAAGTCTGGGCAAATATACAAACCGAGGTGCTCAAAATCATCGCCAGTATTGACAACGACTGTCAAATTATCAGGGGATAGGAGTTGGGCGAGTCCGTCGACCAATTTCGCACCACCAACACCGCCTGCCAAAGCGACGATTTTCATCGAATCACCCTGATTTGATCGAGAGGCAGGCGCTCGGGGATAGGCGGGGTTTCATCGGGATAACCGAGGAAGAACATTGCCTGTGGCTCCCACTCAAGGGATAAATCAATGCATTCACGAATGCTCTCCTGGGCATACAGTGGCCAACAGATCCATGTCCCGCCCAAACCTTCTGCGTGGGCTGCTAGCAATAATTGCAACCCGGCCAGCGCGACCGATTGGATCGCCATGGTCCGCGCGGCTTGGCGGCGTGGTTCATCCGTTTGTGCTTTTATTGATGATTTATCCATGCAGAGAATGATCACCACCTGTGCGTTAAGTGTGCGTTGAGTCATCTTATCCAAACGTGTGGCGATGTCTTCCCCGGAGGCGCTATCGGCGCCCATGGTCGTTCGAAATTGAACCCGTATGGCTTCGATCAGACGATATCTGGCAGTATCTGTGGTTATGACCGCGAATCTCCACGGCTGGTTGTTGTGCGCGGAGGGGGCAAACGTAGCTGACTCGAGGATAAGATCAATAACAGAATCAGGTACCGGGTCCGATTTGAAGCACCGAACAGACCTGCGGGTGCGGAGGAAGCTAAGGTGTTCGTTCCTGGTCGGGGATGTCAAAGCCTCTCCCTTCATTCTTAGCGAAACATATCCTGTTCTTTTGGTCGGATCAAGTCCTGGAAAGCGCCTTCCTGGAGTGGGTAAGGAAACCCGCGTACATGGACTGCTGGGATGCCCTCGGCAGCTTGACCCATGACCAAGGATGCCGCCGCGGCAAGTTCATCTGCAACCGCAATCTGGGTGATTCGAAGGGTGAATCCAAACAGGTCGATTTCCCCGCGCATATCAGCCAACGCGGGGAGGCCTGAAAGGCCGATGCAGGCACCAACGATGCCCGTGCGCCAGGCGCGGCCGTGGGAATCAACGATCATCACACCAATGCGTTTCTGAGTGTTTGCCTCAATTCTTTCCCTGATGCAACTGGCAGAGCGATCTGGATCTACTGGGAGCAGCAGGACCCAATCGCTCACGTCAGACCCCTCTCCAGCGACATTCGAGTGGTCGATACCGGCATTAGCGCATACAAAACCCAGGCGGTGCTCGACAATAATCGTGCCGGGGCGGGCCCGGAGAATCTCACTGCTTTCCTGCAGGATGAGTTCTACAAGTGAGGGTTTCTTCTCGCAAAGCGCAGCAAGTTCAATAGCTTTCCTTGAAGGCATCACTTGGGTAAGGTCCTGCATCCTGCCCTCGGCCTTGCTGACAATCTTTTGGGCAATCACCAGGATATCTCCATCCTGGATGCTAAGCAGGTTGCTCGAAATTCTGGAGAGAAGAATATCCGCCAGGTTATCACCCGGGCGGATAAGAGGTATTTCCCGAATTGGGGTAAGCGTCAGGGTCATTTTCTGTGACTTGGAGGTTCAACACCCGTAATCCGGATACCGGCGGATGTCCCACCGTATTTTTTGTTGATTCCGATCAATATGCTGGTCATCCCCTCGACAACAACCGCATTTTCGAGCGGACCAGCATCCCAACCTGTTAGGCCGGCAGCCTCAACAAGTTTGATCACCTCCTGGCGAGCTTCATTGTTCGAACCACAAACAAGAACATCTGAGTTGATGGGCGAATCATTCAGCAAGTGTTCATACGATATGTTTTGAAATGCAGCAACAACAGGCGTATCTTTGCCCAATATCTCAGCAGCCTCTTGGGCAGCACTACCTGCTGCAGGCATCTGAACTTTGGTTATTTTTGGTGGGATGAGGGGAACGGTGACATCAACGAGAATCTTTCCCTTCAACGCACCCTTTAAATTTTCTAGGATCTCTCGATGTGCGGAATATGGGACTGTCAAGATGATGATATCGGCGGTCTGGACGGCCTTGAGATTGTTCATCCCTTCGACATATGCCTTCCCGCCAAGCAGCTCGTTCAAATCGAGCGCAGCCGTCCGGGCTTTTTCAGCAATGCGCGAGCCGACCACTACCCTGTATCCAGCCTTCGACCACCGGTATGCCAAGCCTTTGCCTTCCTTGCCGGTTCCACCCACGATAGCGATGGTCAGTAAGATCGATTGTTCTTTCATGAATTTATCCCTTCATATCTTTCCCAGACTTTTATGGATAATTCCCTTGCCTTGGCTGTGACCCGTTCCTCGTCTATCGTTAGCAAGGTGCGGTCTTTCATGAGTAATTTCCCGCCAACAATGGTTGTTGTAACCATGCTTTCTTGAAATCCAAAAAGGATATGCCAGGCGATGTTCTCCGCGGTTATTGGAGTGAACGGGTGATAGTTTACCATCATCACGTCGGCAGAGGCGCCTGGACTTATTACACCAATGGATGCCTTTGGAAAATATTGGTTTGCCAGAATTGCATTGTTGTAAACAGCCATCCGGAGGATGTCCAACCCACTAGCTCGGCGCGGATCTCGATGCCAGGCTTTATGAAGAAGGTAGGCAGTTTTCCATTCCTCCCACATTGCATTCGAAAAACCATCATTTCCCATCCCCAGTTTAACATCGGCTGCCAGCATGGCTTCAATAGGGGCTACGCCGACGCCGTTATTCATATTTGATCTGGGTTGGTGGGTGACCCAGGTTTTTGTGTTTGCCAATATATTGATCTCGGTTTCATCTATGCGGACGCCATGAGCAAGGATCGACTTTGGTCCAAGAATTCCCATTTTGTTCAACCGTTGAACGACCCGCATGCCATATTTGGTAAGGCTGTCATATTGGTCTGCATCTGCCTCGGCGGCGTGGAGGTGAAATCCAAACTCGTCTGGGATTGCTTCGCGACATTTAGTCAGGGTTTGATCAGATAGGGTCAACGATGCATGGAGCCCAAAGGTTGCCGCAAGCCAACTGGATGGTTGTGCTTCTTGTTTTCTGATAAAGCGGAGATTTTCCTTAATCCCGGCGTCGGCCTTTTCGGGTCCGCTGCGGTCGGTTACCTCGTAGCAGAGGACTGCCCGGACACCGGCTTCTACGACCGAATCAGCAATTACATCAAGGGACCCATCAATTGCATTAGGGGAGGCATGATGATCGAAAAGGGTTGTGGTGCCGTGTTTGATCGCATCGATCAAGCAGACGAGCGTGGAGTATTTTATATCTTCATGGGTGAGCGATTTGTCCAGAGGCCACCATAGCTTGCTCAAGATTTGTGAAAAATCCTGGGGTGGGAGTCCCGGGATTGCCATACCACGCGCGAAGGCCCCATAGAAATGGGTGTGGGCGCATATATTCCCAGGAAGGACAAATTGCCCCTTGGCATCGAATTTTTCAGAGTCTGGGTAGCGTGCAACCAGATCTTGGGATTGGCCTACATCACGGATGCAATCCCCATCGATTAGCATTGCTCCGTCTTCGATCATGCGGTTGGGAGATTCCCAGGTAATTATTTTTGCATTAGTGATCAGCATCATTCAATTCCAAATTGTAACGGATCAGGGACTGTCACACCGCGAGCTGCCATCTCCCAGAATGTCCTGAATACCGCTTCTCGAATGGTTGGGTTACCTGAATACATTTCCTGATAGAGTGCGCCAAAAACACCTTCGGTCGGCATCATGCGTAGGTAGCTCAGGGAAGCCAATCGCTCATCTTCTGAACCGCTCTTCAGGGCGAGAAGCAGAACATCCGTGGCGGGTTTATCTGGAGCAATACCCAGGCCTTGCTTCCCGGCAAAAGCTATCAACCAGGGTGACTCAGATGGAGTCACGAGACGCTTGGGGATAAGTGCGTTGGTTTGCCTCTTGGCTTCCAGCACCTCTGTCGCTGAATTACGAACAATCCACTGATCGTCTGTAAGTAGTTTTTCGAGGATGGTGTCCGCCCAAACTTCTTTAATCCTTCCTAGACCATAGACAACACCTCTGCGGACGAGAATGTCCTCCATTGCGGCACCATCGCGGAGCATCGCATAACCTTCTTCGGGATGATTTGCCAGCGCCTCTGCTGCCGTACGACGGAGGTTATCGTCACCATGCAACAACGCATCGGCAACCGACTCGAGTGCAGATGTCGTGCCAATTGCGACAAGCGCGAGGCAGGCAGCTCTACGGATACTCGGGTTCGGGAGCCGTAACAAGGCGGTGATTTCTTCAATTGCTTTTTGATCCCGTAGGGCACCACACGCGAGCGCCGCCAATTGGAGGGTTTCTGTCGAATTAGACCGTAAAAGCTGGCGGAAAAGGACATCGATATTTGCATCTCTTGCCAAGATGAATGCAGCCATTGCTTGTCCCCGCAGGCCAAGAGGCTGGCCTTCGTCTTTCAATAATTCAACCAACCGGGCTAGTACTTGCAACCTCCATGTAGCGTCCTTGGGTGCATCGCGCAACCAACTCGAGACTAGGAGCAAATTACGTTGGAGAGGTGGGTCCGGTTTGGCAAGAAGGATATGAACCAGCGGTATCGCGTCACCAAAAATGGAGAAGTTATTTAATGCCAATAACTTACCGATCCATGGCTTTTGCTCCAGGACGGAACTGGGTTTGTAGGCCGACAATGTCTTACCGGCAAGATAGCCAGTAAATACTGGATGAAGAAACCGCATCCGGTTATTCCTGTGCTGTGCGAGCAATCCGCTCGATGCCATCCGTGAGAGGATTCCTGCCGAAGGTAGTGCTGTCTTATCTTTCTCCCGACTTTTATCGCCACCGGACCCATTGGGACCCTCGGGCTCGGGCGGCTCGAAGGATTTAACCCACTCTCGGGCTTTGGATGGATCAAAGATCGGATCCGCTGCCAAGGTGACTTGCAGACCGAGCAGATTCACCGCCTCCCTGGGTATATCGCCGGTGATCAACCGTCGAATATGGGCTTCGATGGCGTCGATACTCCGTGGGCCGCGCCCGTCACCGGCATATGCTCCCCAGGCTCTTAGTGTGATCTCTAGGGGAGAGAGTGGTGCATCGTCGATTGTAATCCAACGGTTCAAGAGAGTTGGGTCTACAAAACCGATCCTGGACTGAGCCCAACTTTCGATGGCGATATATTTTTGCCACAGGTCCGCCCACTTCTCCAGGAAATCATTGATCTGCCTTGGTGTCCAGCCAGCTAACGTGAAGGGGATGAAGTTCAAGCTTACCAGGCCATCGAGAAATTCTGGGAAAGCGGTTGTAACAATTCTCGTTTCGGGGTAGGTTTTTTTCAGTGCCCGAATAAACTCGACGGTTGTTTGGAGTTGATCGGGTGTGATCTCATCGGTACCATCAAGCAGCAGGATCGCTCGGCCTTCGCTGAACACAGTGCGAATAAAATCGGGGATGCGGGAACTCTCAAATACAGGGGACTTGTCAACGATGTGTTCAATGATCGGTTCTAACGGTGTCTCCTGGTTCTTAAGAGGCAATTTCAGGTCAGCAATGTGGATGAAGAATGGTAATGTGTCATCTGGTAATCCCGAAACTTGATCCCGGCGGGCCAGACACGATGCAAGGTGGGCCAATGCAACTGTTTTCCCGGCTCCCGGATGGCCAGCAAGGACAATATCCGAGTCTCCGGACAATGCCTCACCAAGGGTGATTGTGGGTGCATTATAGAAAGAGGCAAATTCAGGCCAGCTGGGTAAATAAGGGATAGTATCCAGGATAATATCTTCAACGAAGTACTTCTCGTTCGGTTCTACCCGGGGCGGTGGTGCCAACAACGCAGGCGGGATGATTATTTCATCTAGGGAGAATAGTTGTGCAGCTAGGTGTTGCCCCTGGGCATGCTCCAAAGTTCTTTGCCTGTAATGTTCTTCGATAACTGTCGTTGACTTGGATTTTTCACGCGTTTCTTCTCGTTTGGCGCGCATCCCTTGGGAGATCTGCCGCAGGAGAGGCCGAAGGGCTGATAAGATCGCCCAAAAAACCGTTGCAAGGATAAACCCAAGCAAGAAGGAAAAATTATCGATGGAAGGAAAACGGAAACCCATAAATCACCAGGCGGAGGAATTAACTGGCATAAAGGATTCGCCCGCAAGCGGGGCATTCAGCAATGTGATCGGCAGATCGCGCAGAACGCACCGTTTGGACAAGAGCAGGCGTCAATGTGTTGCCACAGGCATCGCAGGCATTATCGGTAATGTTCGCTACGGCGACACCCTTGCGCTTCTCTCGAAGATTCTCGTACTGCCCGATAAATTCCTCGGGGATGGAATTTATTATCGCTGTCCGCTCTGCGGAAAATCTATCATACTCCCTGCGGAGTTCAAGTTGTTCTTTGGATAAAACCTGCGCCTGCTCTTGCATCCCTTTTTGGACGATAAGCAGATCTTCCTGCGCTAGCTGAACATCGGATGTGGCATCCTCTGAGGTAGACATCGCATCCAATTGGCGATCTTCAAGTGTAATCAAGTATCGTTTGAGCGACGAAAGCTCGTGCTGTGCATCCTGTAATTCTTTCGGGTTCTTGATCGTCCCACTATACAAACTGGTTTCAGCTTGTTCAATTTTTAGTATTTGGGCATTGACATTTGTTTCAGCAGAGGCAAGCGCTTTCTTTGCGTTATCAGCTTTCAGTTGAGCATCATCCAGATGGATAACCTTCTTTTGGAGGATTTCGTCGTCTTCAAGTAACTCCTGGATCGTATCCAGCCGGGATCTGATCCGGTCCAGTTGGTTGTCTGTTTGCTGGAGGCGAAAAAGGCTTAAAGACAGGCTCATGCTTTGATTATATTATGGTTTACTCCATTCCGTTCGGGAGAGATAATGGTTTTGAATCATTCCACCGGTAGGTTAAAGAAACTATAGATCGCTCGGGATAAGTCGGCATACAGGTGAGATGCTTGATCCCAGATTATCTGACCAGAATCATAGATGTAAATTGCGAGAACATAATCTCCGCCAGGCGTATATACAATCCCGGCATCGCTGACATTGTGCATCGCACCAAATTCATCGTTGACCCACCCATGTTTGTGGGCTACAGCAGTGCCTTCAGGTACACCTGCTTGGATCAGTACTCCGAGGAAGTTTTGCTTCAACAGTTCGACCATAAATTGGCAGGCAGATTGATCGATCTGGCCAGGAAAGACTGCAACGAGGGATCCACCACCGGTTTGTTCGCATTGGTAGATATCAGTGAGCAACATTCCCATGTCCGCGGGAGTCGTTTGGTTGTACCAATCGGGATCAGTGTTGATGTCGGTCCGCTGATTGGCAGGGGTCCGGTAGTAGGATAACAGTGGAGCGCCATCGTAAAAATACCCAGCCAGGAATGTGTTCGACAAACCAAGCATCTGCATGTCATCAGAGACGAGAAGAGGGCCGCGTACATCATCAAGAGATTCCATCAGTAAATCTGCCGGTGGATTTTCTGATTGCTTGATCATTTCTAGAAGCAGTTTGGACGTGGCGTCATCTACACGTCCATTGTTGGCTCGCAGGATGGAAACCATGATCGGGATCTTTATCGTGCTCGATGCGGTAAAGGCGATATCCGGGACAATGGCCGGTTGGTTGCCGTTCCAGTATGCGAAATGAAGCTCCTCATTTGTCTGAAGATCGAGCAAGTAGAGGTCGACGATACCAGTAAATCCATTTTGGTCGATGAGCTGAATGAGTAAAGTATTAAGCGTCTGCATAGAGGGACGGATTGATGCAGCCCGCGTGGCCGAGAGCATGATTATGCGCTCGGAAGAAGAAAACAATGCGTTTTCAATTAATACGATCGCTCGGTCGGTATCCAACACCAGCCCTGGAGTGCCAGGAGTGAATATCGGACTACCAGGAACCGGTTGGGCCGGGGAGGAAGGCTGGTCATACCGGGAGGATACTTCGTTCTGGAGGTATGTGCGCAGTCTGCTCTCTGAGTAGGATGCTACGAGGGGAATGTCCTGGACAGCCGATCGTCTATTCCAGAGGCTATCCCAGAATCCTCCCCAGAAGGATGACCCAGTACGTTGCAAGTCGGCAGCCGCCAACATGCTTTCGATGTTTAGCTGAAATCCAACCAATGTTGGATCCAGGTGGATGACCGCATTACCATAATGGATCTCAACCGGAGCAGAATATACCTGGAGGATCCGTTGAGCTGCGGCTTGGGGATCAATCCCTCCTACTGGGATATTGGCAATGGTCAATTCGCCTGGATAGTTCGCTCGCTGGCGGCTATATTGGACAAGGTCAATCACCGTCAACATCATAGCGGCGAGGATGAAAATGAGCGAGGTCCAGCGCAGATAGAGTGAAGAGCTGCGGATTCTCACAGAACCTCCATTGGCCAGTTGGGAAATTTGATTGTCGTTATTGGCCTCGGCAATACAGCCTCCAGACCATCGTTCTCCACCATCCACGCTGGTGTGCGAGGAGCCCTGAAAAGCAAATCCCCAGATTGAATGCTTGTGTGGACTAGGCACACCTGGCGAAACGAGTGACTTTAATCATGCCAATTAAGGTAAGAGTATAACACACCCATTAATTACGGTTATGCTACAATCTCTGTGTCAACAAGAATCCAATCTCACCCCGAATGAGGAGACTATGTTAAGATCCTTCTTGATCTATATGTCAAAAGCTGCTTGGGCGCAGCGGATGGTGACTGGCTGGTCGTTTGCTTGGAAAGCGGCCAGTCGTTTTGTTGCTGGGAGCACTGTGCAGGACGCGATCAAAGCTGTGCGGGACCTTAACGCCAAAGGAATCAACGCTACTCTCGATCATCTCGGCGAACATACTTCAACAGCAGAGGAAGCCGACCAATCGGTAAAAGACGTTTTGGAGATCATCGAACAAGTGAGCTGTTGCGAAGTGCGCTCGAATGTATCGATCAAGCTAACCCAGCTTGGCCTTGCCCTGGACGAGAACTTGTGCAGTAGAAACCTGGAGCGGATTCTGGAATGTGCAAAAAAGTATCATAACTATGTCCGTATTGATATGGAAGATACACCGTATACTGATGTCACCATCCGGCTTTATCGTCAGATGAGGCATAAAGGGTTTAACAATGTAGGCATGGTTGTACAATCGTATCTTTACCGGACAGAGGCGGATACGAAAGCACTATTAGCAGAGGATACCCGTTTCCGGCTTGTGAAGGGCGCATATAAGGAACCCCCCAACCTGGCCTTCCCCAAGAAGGCAAATGTCGATGCGAATTTTGATTTGCTAACTAAGTTGATGATTGACGAAGCAATTAAACTTGGCGCTCCGGTTCTCAGTAAAGACGGGCGTATCCCGCCCATCCCTGCCTTGGGCACGCATGATGAAAAGCGGATCCTGTTTGGGAAAAAATACGCAGAGAGAGTTGGCTTGCCGAAACAAGCGATCGAGATCCAAATGCTTTACGGTATCCGGCGTGACATTCAGGATCAATTAGCGAGTGAGGGTTACCCGGTCCGTGTTTATGTCCCCTATGGTACACATTGGTATCCATATTTTGTTAGGCGCCTGGCAGAACGCCCGGCAAATCTCTGGTTTTTTATTTCGAATTATTTTCGAAAATAATCCCCGGTCGTCAAGATACAACTCCTGGAGAAGATCACCAGGAGTTGTTCGATTAAATACATCAATTCGAGTCATCTTATTATTGAATTTATGGTAAAACAATGCTATGGACAATTATCAGCTCGCGGTGATAACAGGGGCAGCCCACCGCCTTGGACGGGCTTTTGCATTGCGCCTTGCCAGCAACGGGTATGCTGTATTGTTACATTACAATCGGTCAAAAATCGATGCAGAAGAGACGGAATCCCAACTAAGGGAGTTGAAGATTCCGGTTTTCATGATTCAGGCCGATCTGACAAACCAAGCTGATATCGAAGCCGTTTTTTCTTATATTGATTCTCTTCCGCATGAGCTTCGCGTTCTTGTAAATTCAGCTGCAATCATGACACGAAGCTCTCTTGATGATTTAACCATTTCAGAATGGGATACCACCCTTTCGCTCAACTTGCGGGCACCGTTTTTGATGGGCAAATTCGCTGCAGGGAGGATGGGGAATGGAGGTTTGATCATTAATATCACAGAATCTGGTGTCTGGAAAACTTGGACAAAATATCCTGCTTACCAGGTAAGTAAGGCCGCTCTTGAGACCCTTACGCGGGTGATGGCAAGAACATACGCCCCAAAGATCCGGGTTAATGCAATTGCTCCTGGCCTGGTCTTGCCGGGCGATGATGCGAATCCCGAGGAGTGGAAGCAACTTGTCAGCAGGACACCGTTGAAACGGTCGGTCACAGTCGAGGAGGTTGCTTCCGCCCTCGATGTGTTGCTCGAAAACTCAGCGATAACCGGCCAAACACTTGTGATTGACGGTGGGTTTTCATTGATAGGATAATTCTGAAAGCACTGATTGCTCAAGAGGAGAACAAATGATGTCAGCTACGATTGATGAGTTGATCCATAGGTTGAACATCGAACGAGATAAACTCAACGCTTATTTTCTATCTCTGTCCCCTGAGATGTGGTTCCTCGTCGCATATTCAGAAAATAATCCATGGATGATCCGCGACGTATTGGCGCATTTTGTTTCTGCTGAACATGAATTCTTGAAACTATTTATTCACGTCGTAGCAGGGGGAAGGGGGACCCCGGAGGATTTTTCAATAGACAGTTTCAACGCCCAAGAAGTCTCAAGTATGAAGGCTGAATCCCCCGAGAGTCTATTATCCGAATTCCTTGCTGCCCGGAATCGGATGATAGCTTGGGTTGCCTCGCTTGACCCGAGCGACTTAGAAAAAAAAGGACAACATCCCTTTCTGGGAGAAATCACTGTGGGCGAGATGGTCAAGATGGTTACTTTGCATAACCACCTGCATTATAGGGACCTTAAAAAAATTACCCATACCGAGGATGGATGATCCTACGCAAGTCGATCAGACCCATTCCCCTAATCTTGAGTGGCCTGACCTATCTCCTTGGTGCGGGCATGGCGCGTTACTTCACCGGTGCATTCCAGACTCGCAGCTTCTGGCTGGGGCTTATTTGGGTTGGGCTTATCCAATCAGCCACATTTTTGCTGCTGGATTATTTTTGCTCGCCAACAAGCAATGATGACTCGGATGAAACGACAATCCAGCGGGATAAACGAAAAACTATAACCATCCAGATAACAGCGGCACTCATGGCAATCGCCGCTGCAATAACCGTGATGATGCTCATCTTAGAAGCAGGAAATGCATCTGTGTATATCCTGATGGTATTTATCTTCGGTCTATTTGCATCTTACGCTGTGCCTCCATTGCAGACTGTCTATTCCGGGTATGGAGAATTGACCCTTGCGATCGTTTGGGCGAATCTTATTCCTGCACTTGGATTTATGCTTCAGCATGATGAGATCCACCGTTATCTCCCCATGGCAACATTTCCGCTTACTCTGCTGGCGCTTGCATACCTGCTGGTCGGTGGTTTCGCGGGTTATGCCAGTGATCAGAAATTTCGACGATCTTCGCTGGTTATTCGTTTAACCTGGCAACGGGCCATCGTCCTGCACCACTTCTTGGTCGTTATTGCATTCCTGCTTTATGGACTTGCTCCTCTTGTGGGAATGAGCTGGACACTTGTCTGGCCTGTTTTTCTGAGCATTCCTTTTGCTGTTGCACAAATCTACCTCATGCAGAAAATTTCCCAAGGAGGGCGAGTTACCTGGAAACTTATGCTTTTTCTTGCAACCTCGGTATTTGGCCTGACATCATATTTACTGACATTCACTTTCTGGATACGGTAGCTAATATATGCCTGAATTCATACAACTCACACAACCTTCTGTGGCACTTGATTTATTTATCCAGAACCTTCCAGGCTTGACCCTTGAGTCGGAGCTGATCGATCCGCGGGCTGCGCTCGGAAGAGTAACCGCCGAGGATTTACATGCCCCCCATCCCCTCCCATCCTTTCCGCGCTCAACCGTGGATGGATATGCCGTGCTATCAGGAGATACATTTAGCGCAAGCGACAGCTCACCAGCTTATCTTGCATTGGCCGGGGAGGTACCGATGGGTTCAGTTCCATCTATCGAAATTCATACCGGTCAATGTGCACTTATCCACACGGGGGGAATGCTCCCCGCCGGTGCTGATGCTGTTGTCATGCTGGAATATACGCAGAGCAGCCTCCTAGAAATCGAGCTCTCAAGAGCGGTTGCGATGGGAGAGAATGTTATCCAGGTCGGAGAAGATGTTGTCCAAGGGCAGGTCGTGATTACGCGCGGGACTCGACTTGGTCCTGCAGAGATTGGGGGTTGTATGGCGCTCGGAATCACGCGGTTGCGTGTAGTCAGTAGACCGAAGGTAGCAATTATCTCATCGGGAGATGAGGTCCTACCTCCGGAAAATGAACCTCGACCAGGTCAGGTTCGTGACGTAAATTCATACACCCTCCAAGCGATGATCCAGCAAGCAGGGGGTTCTCCCGTCCTATATGGCATTGTGAGAGATGACCTGTCCTTAATGAAGGTGATTGCTGAAAAAGCACTAAACGAGTGTGACATCGTCCTGATCACTGCCGGATCTTCGGCTAGCTCTCGGGATACAACTGTAGATACAATTCGCACCCTTGGAGAACCTGGCGTACTTGTCCATGGGGTCAATCTCCGACCCGGCAAGCCGACAATCCTGGCTGTCTGTGGTAGCAAGGCAGTCGTCGGGTTGCCCGGCAACCCGGTCAGTGCGCTGATAATCGCAAGACTGTTCGTGTTGCCGGTAATCGGTCGATTACTCGGGGAGGAGCCTGTTACCTACCGCCCCAAGATTCGCGCCCGACTCATTGGGAACTTGCCATCCCAAGCAGGTCGGGAAGATTGGATCGCAGTTCGGATCAAGACCGAGGTAGATGCTGAAGGCGAGGTTCACTACTTGGCCGATCCTGTTTTTGGCAAGAGCAATCTTATATTCACTTTGGTTGCAGCAGATGGATTGATCTGCATCCCCGCCGATGTTACAGGTGTGAGTTCGGGCGAATATGTAGAAGTCGAATTATTGCATTAATAATCCTACTGGTGAAATAGGATCCGTTCGCCACAACGATTACTATAAGTCGGGCTTGGAAAAAGCATTGAGATGTAAAGCTACAGGATTACTCGCAGGTAGGGTTTGAGTTACGGATCGTTGATCTATGAGGTGTGACAGTGACCACCGTTAGAGCAAGATTGATGAATCCGCCCTGGGTTGCATCCTGATTCAAGCATCCATTCCGTTATAATTCCAGGTATGTCTGTCTACCTCCGCGATATCCCCATCTCACAAGCACAGTCGATGTTAAAGCGCGCTCTGATCGAAGCGGATCTGTGGCGTATTTTGGGGTCCGAAACCCTCCCGCTGGATGAATTTGCGTTAGGGCGCGTGCTGGCGGAACCGGTCTGGGCGAAAATTTCATCTCCCCATTATCACGCCTCCGCAATGGATGGATTTGCAGTCAGGGCCTTGGCTACTGCCGGGGCACAGCCTACCAAGCCAGTGATCCTGCGTGTCGGTCCCGATGCCCGCTATATTGATACGGGCGACCCCCTTCCTGAAGATTTCAATGCCGTTATCCCGATAGAGAATGTGGAGCCGCTTGATGCAGAGGAAAATATCGCGTCAAGGTTACGCTCCCCCGTCGCAATAAGGATTCGGGTGGGTGTAACTCCGTGGAGTCATGTCCGGCCTATGGGTGAAGACATGGTCGTGTCTCAGCTGGTCCTACCAACCGGGCATACTCTCAGGCCAGTGGATTTGGGTGCAATCGCTGCAGCGGGGCATGATGGGGTAGTCGTTGCTCGAAAGCCACGCGTTGCAATCCTGCCCACAGGCACAGAGTTGGTGACTATCGGTACGGAGCTGACCCCCGGCTTGATATTGGAATATAACTCACTCGTCCTCGCTGGCCAGGTCCGGTCTTGGGGAGGTGATGCGATCCGCTACCCAATTACTCCGGATGATTTTGACGCTATCAGTCTGCGCGTCATGGATGCAGCGCGCGGGAATGACCTCATTCTACTAAATGCCGGGTCATCAGCTGGCGCTGAAGATTTCTCGGCAAAAGTTGTTTCTAGTTTAGGTGATATTCTTGTCCATGGTGTTGCAGTCAGACCTGGGCATCCAGTCATCTTGGGGATGCTTAGGCAAAATTGCGCTGAAGGTGTATTAAAAGTCCCGATTATCGGCGTTCCAGGATATCCAGTTTCATCTGCATTGACAGCTGAGATTTTTGTTGAACCTATGATTTCCAAATGGATAGGTCGATCACCATTAGAGCATAATACCGAAGCAGTGACCATGACGAGAAAAGTTGTTTCCCCGGCTGGTGATGACGACTATATCCGTGTGACGATCGGCAGAGTCGGCGACCGGGTTCTTGCCGCTCCTCTCCCGCGAGGAGCGGGGGTCATTTCATCCCTTGTCCGCGCGGATGGTGTAGTAATCCTGCCGAGAGGTGTGCAAGGAGTGGATGCAGGCCAAATTGTCACCGCTCAACTCTATCGGTCCAAAGCTGATTTGGAAAAGACGATTTTTTGCATCGGCTCGCATGATATGCTGCTTGATTTAATAGCCCAATATCTGGCGGGACACAACAGGCGGATGACATCAGCGAACGTTGGCTCGCAAGGTGGCTTGATCGCGCTACAACGTGGTGAGGCGCATCTTGCCGGTTCCCACCTCCTTGATCCCAAAACCGGAGAATATAACTTACCCTATTTATCGAAATATCTTCCTGATAAGCGTGTCCGGGTGATTGTACTTGTTGAGCGGGAACAAGGCCTTCTTCTTCACAAAGGAAACCCGAAGGGAATTCAGTGTCTTGGAGATCTGACTCGATCTGATATTAGGTTTATCAATCGGCAGCGAGGCGCTGGAACACGCGTGTTGCTTGATTATGAGCTGGAGAAAATCGGAACTTCTGGAGCTGAGATTCACGGTTACAACCAAGAGGAATATACCCATCTTGGAGTAGCAGCGGCAGTAGCATCGGGTCGGGCAGACTGCGGTCTTGGCATAGCGGCAGCAGCCCGGGCTTTGGCCTTGGAATTTCTTCCGCTTTTTCAGGAAAGGTATGACCTTGTTATCCCTTTGGAATTTGCTGAGAGCAGCTTGCTCGATCCACTTTTTACCGTAATCGATTCAAAAGAATTTCGGGCAGCGGTGGAAGCAATGCCGGGGTATAATATCCAGCGGATGGGCCAAATTCTGGTGGAGGCTTGAGATGTCTTATGTCCTTGTGATCGATGATAACCGCTCGACAGCTGAAGCGCTCGTTCAGATGCTTAAATTCATGGACTTTAACGCCCGCTCGGTACTAAGTCCGAGTGCAGCCATGGTAGTTCTCACCGAGAACGTTCCAAAGGTTGTCTGCCTGGATATCAACATGCCTGGAGTGGATGGTTTTGAGGTCTTAGCATATCTGCGCCGTGAACCACGGTTGGCCAATGTGCCTGTATTTATCATAACGTCAGATGATCAGCCAGAAACAGAAATTCGGGCTTTACAGGGTGGGGCAAGCGCAGTGATCATCAAGCCAGTCATGCCAGACATCTTGGAAGACGCGTTTCGAAAAGCAGGGTTGTTTTAGGGCTATTAATGTAGTTTCACCTGGATGGTGGCAGGATGCGGCGTATAGAATTAACAAGCGTCGCATTTTATTATTAATACCCATTTTAAATAGGACATCTTATAATGGAATGTTTTTATCCATCAGAATCAACTTGCCCGGGCGCTAATGGTGCTCCGTTCTCCGGTTTATAAGTTTTACCCTCCAAACAAATTCAACGGATAAAGAGAATGCTTGATTCGTCCTCGACAACGACCCGCCAGAGAGGCGATTGCTTGAGGGCGGAAGCCAACACAGAACCAGGTTCTATCAGGGCAATCCTTATGTTCCCTCGGTCGAGTTGCTGTTCCCACCCCGGTAGGGCATTGTATATTTCCAGATAATCGTAGATGAATTGATCACCATAGAGATCCGCGCGGCCATCGATGTAGATTTGATAATCCGGGTAGAGTTTCCAGATTAGGTATCCTCCCCAACCGTACGTATTATACAGATTCCCATCAGGCTGGTTATTCGAAATCCATTCTGTTGCCTCAACCGGGAAATTGGAAGCATCTGAATGCTTTTGGTCAAGTGTAACCTGCCAGAGGCGGACGCAACACAGGGTGATAATCAATGTAACCGATAGAGAAAATACCCATCGAGGCATCATGGCGATAGGATTTATTTTGCGCCATGAATTGCTGATATTTTCCAATCCATTGGAGAGCATTGGTACTGCCGCAAGAGTTAGAAATGTTATATGGCGCATGGAACGCAAGGAGGCATAAGCGAATATCAAAGTTAATATGGCATGTGTGCTCGAAGAGGGTCGGAATTTAAAGAATCCGATCAGCATCAAGGCAAGGAATAACCATGCCATTGGTTGCCATTCAAGGAGGTGAAAATCTGGCGAGAACCATTCTTGGATAAATTGTTGCATAGACGGGCTGGTCAAGGTCTCAAAGGGGTAGACGTACATTTGGATACCATTTGGATTAACCATTACCGCCATGATGCATATGAGGAACACGAGTAGAAGTTGGGTAATAGCTACAGGGCCGGGATGACCAGCAGGTTGATATACTTTTACTCGAGCTCTGATGACATGAATACCGAGAGTAATAATATAAATAAGCATGATGAATAACCCCATGGCATACCCGGCATGGAGATTGACCCAGAGGACTGTGATTAATGGCAGGGGAACCAAGTACATCCAATTCTGTTTCTTTTCGAACAAATCCAAAAGGTACAAGAATAGACTGGCAAGCAAAAACGTAAACATCTGCGGGCGAACTCCCCAAACAGGG
Organism: Chloroflexota bacterium; assembly: GCA_043826785.1. GTDB lineage: Bacteria > Chloroflexota > Anaerolineae > Anaerolineales > Villigracilaceae > JBDRPT01. Next base: position 63,485 of record JBDRPT010000038.1, read on the forward strand.
GCAGTAGCAATTGCGCCGAGGAACAACGCGAATCCAGCAAAATAGGGTTTACCGGCTGAGCGAAGATACGCAAACCCAAATGCAGCGGTGATTAGAAGAGAAAAGAATCCAATTAGAAGAGCTAGGCCACCGACTCGGTAGAGTGAGTAGAGTATCAGCTCTGAAAGCCATTCATGAGCGGTCCAGGCCTCGCCAAAATTGGTGAAAGAGAAGGGGTCGTTTTGGGGTATAGTCTTGGTGTCGAAAATAAATTGACCAGCACTGAGGTGCCACCAGAAATCTGGATCAGCTACCGGGCGCAGGGTCATAATGATGAATGATCCGAATAGAACGACGGTAAAGAGATGACGTAGTGGAATTTTCATCGAATGCCTTTATGGAAAATAGGCGTCTGAGGCAAAAGGAGCGACTGGTTCGTCGCTCCTTTTGTTTCTAGCTTTACTCACCGAGAAAATCACGCAGTTTTCGCCGGATGGTAGGGTGGCGTAATCGACTGAGGGCCTGCGCTTCGATTTGGCGGACTCGTTCGCGGGTCACGCCCATCTTTCGGCCCACTTCTTCAAGTGTGTAAGCTTGACCATCGAGCAGGCCATAGCGGAGTTGCAAGATACGGACTTCCCTGGGCGGCAGGCCATTGAGAACTTCGCCCAGGTTTTCTCGGAGGAGGTTGTAGGTGGCCGTGTCGTCTGGTGGGGCTGCCTCCTCATCCTCGATAAAATCTCCTAGAACCGAGTCCTCTTCATCGTCGGTAGGGGTTTCCAGCGAAAGCGGTCGCCGGGCAACCTGGATCATATTCTCTACCTTCTTTGGAGTGACTTCCAGTGCGTCAGCAAGTTCCTCCACCGTTGGATCGCGGCCGAGTCGTTGGGTGAGTTGGTGTTGGACCCTGAGAAGCTTGTTGATTTGGTCGCCCATGTGGACCGGCACACGGATGGTGCGTCCCTGATCTGCAATTGCGCGGGTCACTGCCTGGCGGATCCACCAAGTTGCATAGGTACTGAATTTGTGCCCTCGGCGGTAGTCGAATTTCTTCGTTGCCCGGATGAGACCGATATTCCCCTCCTGAATCAGGTCGAGAAAGGGAACCCCCCGGCCCATATATTTCTTGGCGACACTGATAACAAGGCGGGAATTCGCAGTGATCAGGTGTTCACGGGCAGACCAACCATCTTCAATCAGCCTGCGAAGTTCCATCCTCCGGCGTGGGCTGACGTTGCCTCGAGCTAGCTCTTCCCTTGCCATGCGCCCGCGTTCTATTCGCTGGGCGAGTTGGACCTCTTCTTCGGCGGTCAGGAGAGGAACTCGACTGACCTCTTTAAGGTACAAGCCAATCGTGTCATCTGTATCGATGTTTGCTAGATAATCATCGAGGTTGATTTCCTGTTCTACTTCTGAACTTGCCTCTTCTGTCGCAGCCAGCTCGTCTTCCGGTGGTTCTCCAGTGGGTGTATCTTCAACAAATGCGATTCCGGCACTCAACAATGCAGAAAAGGCCTCCTCAAGTTGTTCGACATCCTGCTCCGCTTCTGGAAAGAAGTGCAGGATATCATCAATGGTGACATATCCCTTTTGCCTTCCGGCAGCTATCAACCTGGCAATGGCAGAATATACTTCTTCTTCCTCAATCAATAACGGGTTTTCCATCATCGGTAAATATCTATTGTCCTTAATCAACTCATTTTGAAACCAGAATACACTTTTTTCATAATAAAATCAATACCCTATTTAAGCAGATTTGTCTACAACCACGCGACTATTCGTTTGATGCATAAGGGGGATTTTCTAGTAGACCTAGGAGAGCATCAATCGAAGTCGAGATGACGAATATCTGACCATCACTGCGCCGCGCATAATAACCACTGCTGGTGGGCGTCAGGGAGCCAATCTCAATCGTGTATTCCCTGCCATTCACGAAGGTCAGGATAATGGTAAAGGCAGGCGGATTTAATCCCAGGGTGTCCAGGCTTGGGGCAGTCTCCAGCATAGTCACAATTCTGATGGAGAGGGCCTGCGTAGCAGCGGCTTCTGCGAGGGCTTGGTCAGCATCTCCAGGATGAGGGAGCGTGACAGTCCAGATAGCATCCTCTCCGCGCTCGAGTAATAGGAAATGATATTCTGGATCATACATTCGCAGCGAGGCCAGGAATGAGTTTTCGGTGACCAGGAAGTTATAGCCCAGCGCCGTGGGGGTTGGTTCTGTTGAGGTTGTCGGCCTCCCTCTCAGGATAAAAAATATGCCGATCACTACAACCAACAAAATGAGTAAAAGCCAAGTCTGACGTTTGATCATAGCCTATCCTCTGATACGGCGAACGAACCAGGCGGCCACTCCACCGGCGACTACCAGGCCCGGGATGATGCAGAGGAAGGAGATGCCGATCAACAATTGGGTGATGTTACTTGGGAGGATGAGCATCCTCTCGGATGGCGTGCTGATCGTTGTCAGATTGATCATCCCTTCTTGTTCAGCAGCCCAATCAATTGCGTTGACGATCATGTCGCCGTTAGCGTATTGGTCGAAGAAGAGATCGCTGGCGAAATCCGAGTCGCCAAATACGACGATGCGGGCACCACTAGTGGAGTCGTCAACTGCAATAGCAAGGGTCAATGGGCCCGGTGTGTCAACTCCACCATTGAACTCGGCTTGCCCCGAAGAAAACAAACTCATGTCTGTTTCACCCCATGAGCGATCTGTCGTTTGCACCAGTTGGACCAACGTTGCAGGTGCATCACCAGGCAATTGGATGATGCTCCTGGCAGTGTAGTAGAATGTGGTTTCGTTATTTAGTTTCTCTGTGATGGGATGGCTGCCATAGGCAGCCGCGACAGCATATAGGGGGCGGTTCGTCGCCTGGTCAATGACCAGGTCATTACTCAACAGGATACCATATCTGCTTGCGAGATGGTCGACGAGCGGGTCAGGGGCAAGACCGGTTTCGGTCAGAAACGGCGGTTCCGATAATACAACCAGGGAACCTCCGGAAGCCAGATACCCTACGAGGATGTCGACTTCCTCCGGACCGACCGGGTTCAAGGGGCCGGCGATGATAACGGCAAGTGCATCCTCGGGGACTTGGTTTTGGGCAAGCAGGTTGAGTGTCCGGACGATGTAGTTTTTACTCTCGAGAACTGTCCTCAGCCGGCTATAAGCGGTTTCGTCAGAACCCTGAATGTCGTGTTCGCCATGCCCAATAAGGAAATAGACGGTTCTTTGTCCCGGGTTCATTAATCTGACCAGCGCGTTGGTGACTTCTGTTTCTGTCGCATAGCTTATCAACTCATTGCGCTCTTCCATGACCAGGACGATGCTGCGATCACGGGTGACCCCTAATCGCTGGGACGTGACCGGGTCTGCCTCCGGGTCGATAAACTCATAATTGAACTTTCCGTCGCTGTTTGACCGGTAATCCTCGAGGAGGTCGCGGGTTGACTCTGCCATGCTCATAGAGCGGGAGGTAAAGAAACAATAGGCAGTTACAGGTGATGGGAGCGCATCCAATGTGTCCAGCGTCTCGGGGGCCAGGGTGTGGATCTTGTCCTCGGTCAGGTCCCATTGTTTGGGATTCTGGAACGCGATGGCATTTACGACAACAAGGATCCCGACGAATGCCACCAACATGATGAGTGCATTGCTCCCGTAGCGTGCCTGGCGGCCAGTTATGATCTCGCGGATCCGTTTAGGGTTGAGCAGCGCATATATTGCCGGCCCGATAACTATCAGCCCCAAGCTAATCCACAACCAGAGATTGACAGCGTCCTGATTCTGGATCACAGATATTTGAACGTAGGAAAGGAATATCCTGGCCAAGGCAAGGCCAGCAGAGACAATGGCCGCGCCAGCAACCCACAAACCAATAGGAGCATACTGCTGAAGCGAGGATTTCTTGGAAGATTTTTTCTTTGCCATTATTGCCACCTTCGCATTTCGATCGCTACTGACCCCAGGAATAGACCGAGGGCAGTGAGGCTGAAGTAGTAAACAATGTCGGCAAGGGTGATGATCCCCCCTTGCATTGACGTCAAGTGATTGCTCATGTCCAGGTACCGGAAAATTTCTCCTCCAGTGGGCAGAAGCATTGTTGGCCAGCCAACGATCCACCATAAGAAGACAAAAGTTACCATGGTGGCAAAAAAGGCAGCAAACTGGTTGTTGAAGAAGGATGAGATAGCTGTTCCGATTGCCAGAAAAGAACCAGCCACGAGAATCAGTCCGAGATATCCCGAAATCATCAAGCCTTGGTCTATCCCATCTGGCTGGACAAGATTATCCAAAACAATGGGGTAAATCAATGTGACTGCGATAACCGTGAGGAGGAATAAGAATGCTCCTAGCCATTTGCCAACAACAAGCTCCCAATCCCTTATAGGAGCTGTCAGAAGGATCTCAAGGGTTCCAGACCGGTGCTCATCAGCAAGAAGTCTCATGCTTAACGCTGGCAGGGCGAACATGAAGAGAAATGCAGTCGGAGCAATGACGATATCGCTGGTATTGGGTGGTGGAACCGGCTGATAAAGCGACTGAACTGCGGTTGTAGATACATCCAACACAAAGATGATCCCCACTGTTAGCAATATCAGCAATGCAACGATGTAAGCGATCGGACTGATAAAGTAAAGACGATATTCCCGGCGAGCAATTGTCCAGATATTACGCATGGTTTACCTCGTTTTCTTGGAGACAGGTACGTCTCTGGTCAGTTCAAGGAAGATCTCTTCAAGGCTCATCCCGATCGGACTGAGCTCAAGCAGTTCGTGGCCGCCTTTGACAACCACCTTCGCGACCTCGGGGCGGACATCGATCCCCGGCGCGAATTGGAACTCGAGGGCGCCATCTGCCCGAACCTTAGTGCCTTGGATGCCAGAGATTTTTGTGATCTTGGGGATGAGGTCTTCAACATCTCCCTTAATCCGGATAAGGGCTCTTTCTGCCCCTACCAACCGCGCTTGGAGATTCTCGGGAGTATCTTCAACGACGATTCGGCCTTTGTTGATGATCAGAACCCGATCGCACAATTGTTGGGCTTCCGACAGGATATGAGTGGACAACAGGACAGTTCTCTGCTCACCAATATTGCGGATAAGGTTACGAACTTCAACAACCTGCGCAGGGTCCAGGCCGATTGTGGGTTCGTCGAGGATGAGTACTTCGGGTTTATGTAACAATGCCAGGGCAAGGCCGATCCTCTGGCGCATACCTTTGGACAATTTCCCGACGTAACCGTCTGCCCGGTCAGTCATGTGTACCATTTCAAGGGCATCATCGACCATCTCATCTGAATTCGGCAAGTGTCGCAAGTCTGCCATGAACTTCAGATGTTCAAAGACAGTCATATCGGGGTACAACGGTACAGTCTCGGGCATGTAGCCTACTCGGCGACGGACTTCGATAGATTCGTTGACAACGTCAAATCCAGCGATCTGGGCAGAACCATATGTTGGAGGCATATATCCGGCCAGAATGCGCATTGTGGTTGTTTTGCCTGCGCCGTTAGGGCCAAGGAAGCCTACTACTTCTCCTTGTTGGGTCTCGAAGGTTAGATTTTCGATTGCTCTTCGAGAGCCATAATCTTTGGTTAGACCTGTGACTCGTATCATACATTCTCCTTACAAGCGTACATTAGAGTATCTCCAAATTATGAACGAAAGAAAAGGCACAGCATCCAGGGGTGCAGTGCCGGGAAGATCACTCTCCAATCGTGTAAAACTATACAATATAAAAGGATACGAAGTCAAGCGGTTTTATTCTTTCTAATCAAATCCTAATCTTCAGATTTTGTAGTATTGTTTGACGAATAATCCTCTCTCAGTTAAAATATCTAGGTAAGGCACCCAGCCGCACAATTGCGTGGGCGCTTGTTATTTCTAAGACACTTTCTACGACATTGGAGGAGACCTATGGATATTCTATGGCTTGGAAGCCGGCACGGATTGAGTTCGTTCGAGCAGGTAGCAATATTGGGAGTACTGATAACCGCATTTATCAGTTTGCTCTATGCTTGGTATCTGCGGGGAAACGTCATCAAGAAGGATAAGGGTACAGAGAAGATGCAAGAAATATGGGATGCTATCCGAATTGGAGCAGATAGCTATCTCTCTCGGCAACTAAAAACAATCCTGCCTGTTATCGTTATCTTGACCGTGGCTCTCTTCCTTAGCGTCTACATTGTGCCACCGACCCCCGAGGCTGTGGAGGAATTTGGAAGCAGCGCTCAGATAATCGTTGCGGTTGGTCGCACCGTAGCATTCATCATGGGCGCAGTCTTCTCTCTTACGGTGGGGCAACTTGGGATGCGTATGGCCATCCAGGCGAATGTGCGCGCTGCCTCTGCGGCTCGCCGGAGCTTGAATGAATCTCTAACCATCGCATACTATGCTGGGACAATCACCGGTATGCTCACGGATGGTTTGGGGCTTTTCGGCGGCACAATCATCTTCGTCATATTCGGTAAGGCGGCCCCAGATGCCCTCTTGGGATTTGGATTTGGCGGCACTCTCATTGCACTATTCATGCGCGTTGGGGGCGGGATTTTTACAAAAGCAGCTGATGTTGGCGCTGATCTGGTCGGGAAGGTTGAAAAGGACATTCCCGAAGATGATCCTCGGAATGCTGCTGTCATTGCCGACCTGGTAGGTGATAATGTCGGCGATTGTGCTGGAATGGCGGCAGACATTTTCGAATCATATGAGGTGACCATCGTCTCTGGCTTGATACTCGGCCTGGTCTTGGTAGCAATCACCGGCGATCTGATGTGGATAGTATTTCCTTTGATCATCCGTGCTATCGGAGTCTTGAGTTCAATCATGGGTACCTTCACTGTACCGATCTGGGAAAAGATGCCAAAAAAGGGATTGTTCGGCTTCTTACACGCTGATGGTGCGGAGGAGGCCATGTTCCGGTCATACGAGGTATCCAGTATCAATACGATTATATGGGCCTTCGTGTTTGCCCTTTTATATGCGAACGACTGGAAACTGGCTGCCCTGACGGCCATCGGCGTTGGTCTGGCGGTTGCATTTAACCCATTGACATCCTACTTTACATCTACAAAGAGAGCACCGGTGAAGGAGATCGTAGAATCGACGAACACCGGACCCGCGACTACAATCCTCTCAGGCCTTTCTGTTGGAATGGAATCAAGTGTATGGGCGTTGGTGGTCATAGTTATCAGCTTTGTATTTGCGCTAATGCTTTACGCAGGGGAAGGTTCGATTTACGTCCTCTATGCAGTAGCAATGATCGGAATTGGCATGTTGAGCCATACTGGCAATAACGTAGCAATGGATTCCTTTGGGCCAATCTCAGACAACGCAAATGGCATTGGTGAAATGGCCTGGCACGACCTCAAAGATCCCGAGACTAAGAAGGCACGCCAGATCTTGGCTGACCTAGATGCTGTTGGGAATACAACTAAGGCCATCACCAAGGGCATAGCTATCGCTTCTGCCGTTATCGCATCCGTAAGCTTGTTCGCTTCCTTTATCACAGATGTTGGGCGTGTCCAAGCGCGGTTAAATCTACCGGTGATGGAGTCAATCAGGGTTTCGGAAACAGGGGTTTTTATCGGATTGTTATTGGGTGGTGCGTTGCCCTGGTTGTTCAGTTCGCTATCGATCAGGGCCGTGAGCCGCGCAGCTGGCTTGGTAGTCCATGAGGTCCGGCGTCAATTTAAAATCCCCGGCTTGATGGAAGGAAAAGTGAAACCCGATTATGCACGCGTTGTGGAGATTTCCACTTCCGCTGCTCAAAAGGAATTGATTCCGTTAGCCCTGATCTCTGTGCTGACCCCATTGGCCCTTGGCCTGGTTCTTGGGGTTGAGGCGCTGGGTGGTTTCCTGGCTGGCATTATTCTCAGCGGGCAATTACTTGCAGTGTTTATGTCAAATGCTGGAGGAGCCTGGGACAATGCGAAGAAAGCAATTGAGGATGAGAAAAGAGACCTGGCGGCAAATACAGGTAAGGGGTCAGAGCGGCACAAGGCTGGTGTTGTTGGTGATACAGTCGGCGATCCATTGAAGGATACTGCTGGGCCAGCGCTCAATCCGATGATCAAAGTTGTGAACTTAGTATCTCTGCTGGCTGCTCCGGCAATTGTGAAGTATGCTGGCGGCGAGGGTGCAACCCAATGGGTTATCTGGGGGATTGCAATTGCATTGCTTGTAGCTGTAGGCTGGGCGATCTCCCGCTCGAAAGCTACTACACCAGCGCTTGGGGAATAATGCGCTCTAACTAGAAAGCAGTCTGGACTCAATCCCCAGAGAGTCCAGACTGCTCGATTTTATGGACTATCTGATGAAGAACCTGTCCTATTATCTCCATGGTTTGATCTTCGCTGGAGGCCGCGCGGCCTCCTTGTGTGAAATCGAACTCAGAGCCTAACGGTTTATCAAACCGGGTGTGGTAATTGGTCCAAAGATATTTTTTAGCGGATTGCTGAACGGTATTATTACGAAGATTTAACTAGGCTCACGCTGATCCAGCCTAACCTTCATTATCGGTCAGACTATTTTTCTTAGCGTATTTACTTTGCCATTCAAATAGTTTGCCTAAGGCCTCGATGGGCGAAATGGAATTAATATCCATCGAGGTCAATTCCTCTAAGAGGGGGTTAGTCTCAGGGAAAAGAGCGATTTGGCGGATTGATTCTGGGTTCAGCTGGACTGCCTGGCCAGCTGATTTCTCTAGTTCTTTCAAGATGTCATTTGCCCGTTGAACAACCGGTTTAGGCAGACCCGCCAACTGGGCGACATGAATGCCATAGGAGCGATCGGCGCCGCCGGGAATGATTGTATGAAGAAAGACGACCTTGCCATCTGCTTCAGTAACAGCTACATTGTAGTTCTTTACACCCGGAAGAAGATCTGCCAAACGAGTAAGTTCGTGGTAATGCGTTGCAAACAAGGTTTTTGATCGTAAGCGGGAATGGTTGTGAATATATTCCACAACTGCCCATGCAATTGACACGCCGTCATAAGTGCTAGTTCCTCGACCGATCTCATCCAAAATGAGGAGCGAACGGGGGCTTGCATGGTGCAGGATATTTGCTGCCTCGATCATTTCCACCATGAAGGTCGACTGCCCAGAATGGATTTCATCTTGGGCACCTATCCTAGTAAAAATCCTATCTACCAAACCGATCCTGGCAGAGACAGCAGGTACAAACGAACCGATTTGAGCCATCAGGACGATCATGGCGGCTTGCCGCAGGTAGGTTGACTTCCCTGACATATTCGGCCCGGTGATGATACGGACAATGTCGCCCTTCTCAAATATAATATCGTTCGGGGTGAAACGTTCCCCGTGAAGACTTCGCTCAACCACCGGGTGACGACCGGAGCGGATGTCCATTAGCTCATCATCCGCGATTACTGGTCGGACATAATTCCACAAGGCTGCGGCTTCTGCAAATGCCGCTATCACATCTAATACAGCGATTGCCCCTGCCGTACTTGATAATTGCTGCACGGAATTGCCGATAGTGGAACAAATTTCATGGAATAACCTGCTCTCGATTTCACGGATACGCCCCTCAGCGTTCAGGACGAGTGTCTCATATTCTTTCATTTCGGGAGTGATGTAGCGCTCTGCGTTGACAAGGGTTTGTTTACGAATATATTCCGATGGGACCGCATCGATATTTGCCTTCGTCACCTCAATGAAATAACCGAACACCTTGTTGTACCCAACTTTCAACGTTTTAATTCCTGTGCGTTGACGCTCGCTTTGTTCAAGGTTATTAATCCATGCCCTTGCATGTGAAGAAGCCTCGATAACATCATCAAGGTCAGCCGAAAAACCTGACCTAATAATACCGATGTTCTGTGTTGTCGCTGGAGGATCTACTGTGATAGATGCATTCAGCATAGCGAGAACAGCAGAAGATGGATCAATGTTAGCGATAAATCTTGAAAGCGCGGGTGATGTTTTTGCGTCGGTTGTCTCTTTTGTGAAAACGTCAAGTATTGTAGGAATGTGCCCAAGGGTTTCGCGTAATGCGACAAGATCTCTAGGTTGGGCATGATTGGAAACGATCCGGTTGGCCAATCGCTCAAGGTCGGCAAGCGGTTTAAGTAGTAATCTGAACTCTGCTCTCAACATCGGATTTCGAAAAAAATGATCAACACCATCAAGCCGTTGTTCGATGCTCTCGATATCAAGCAGAGGCCTGTTGATCCATTGACGTATCAGGCGCTTTCCCATTGGGGATATCGTATGATCTAAAACCCCCAACAATGATCCACGGGGATTACCCCCAAAGGTTTCTGTAAGTTCCAGATTCCGTCTCGTTGGAGCATCCAATACCATGAAGTCTGCCATACTGTATGTTCGTAGGCTTGTAAGTAATTTCAACACACTGCTATCGGTGCTTTTGAGATATTGAACAATACTCCCTGCTGCGCGCAGGGCAAGGGAAGCATCCTTCAAACCAAATCCATCCAGAGTTGATGTTTCAAAGTGTGCTTGTAGCGTGTCTCGACATTTACCTGGGTCAAATTTCCATGCCGGCAATGGGGTTAAGTGTGATGATATTCCATTTAGGATGGTTTGATTCTCGGGAAATAGAATTTCTGCGGGGCTTAACCTCGCCAGCTCTGCGCGGATAAAATGAATATCTGGAGTTATTATCTCTGTGACAGCGAATTCCCCCGTTGTGATGTCGGTATATGCCAAACCGGTCCGGTCTCCATCAGTAATGACCGCAGCGAGGTAGTTGTTCGAGTGGCCAGGCAAGAGCGTTGGCTCGACAATGGTTCCGGGGGTGACGACTCTGACCACCTCCCGATGAAAAATTCCCTTGGTTGGGGCATCGCCAATCTGTTCGCAAATTGCAACATGATAGCCTTTTTCGACCAAGCGAGCGAGATAATTCTCTACTGCATGATAGGGTATCCCGGCGAGAGGGGATCGAATACCCTTTCCAATTGGCCGTGAAGTTAATACAATGTCCAATTCCCTTGCGGTAATTTCAGCGTCTTCGTCGAATGTCTCGTAAAAATCCCCAAGGCGAAAGAAGAGGATCGCGTTTGGGTATTGTCGTTTGATTTCCAAATATTGTTTTCGGATGGGCGTGGTTTCAGGAGCCATGTTACCATTTTATAATTACAGCCCAATTTGGGCAAGGGGAACGCATGGATTGCTAGCTATTCACAATTCAGACCAATGGTTCTGATTTATAATTACCTTACTATACTCTTTCAGAAATGGAGGTTCAAATGGCTAGCGTTACGTACGAAAATGTAACAAAGGAATTTGGTAATGTCATCGCGGTCAATGATCTAAACTTGAAAATTGATGACAAGGAATTCCTGGTCTTCGTTGGCCCATCCGGATGTGGAAAAACCACTGCGCTGCGATTGCTTGCCGGCCTTGAAGAGATCACTCGAGGGATTATAAAAATTGACAATCGTATTGTGAACGATGTGCCCCCGAAAGATCGCGATATTGCAATGGTTTTCCAGTCCTACGCTCTCTATCCCCACATGTCTGTGTATGATAACATGGCCTTTGGCCTCAAGCTACGGAAAACTCCCAAGGAGGATATCAAGCGCCGGGTCCAGGAAGCCGCGGAAATTTTAGGTATCGAAGAGCTCATGGAGCGAAAACCGCGTCAATTATCAGGTGGACAAAGACAACGCGTGGCAGTTGGTCGTGCTATTGTCCGTGAGCCGAAAGTTTTCCTCTTCGATGAGCCTTTATCGAACCTGGATGCAAAATTACGCATCGCGATGCGCGCAGAGATTACCAAGCTGCATCATCGGCTTCAGACGACTTTTATCTACGTTACACATGATCAGATGGAAGCGATGACAATGGCGTCACGGATCGCGGTAATCAATAAAGGCGATTTATTGCAACTGGACACTCCCCAGATGCTCTATGATTGCCCGGACAGTATGTTTGTCGCAGGTTTCATTGGTGCTCCCGCGATGAATTTCTTCAAGGCGAATCTAAGAAAAGATGAGAACAACTTAATTCTCGACACTGGCGACTTCTCTGTCCCAATTCCGCCTGAGAGGTCGAAAGGAGTTCAGGAATACATTGGCAAGCCAGTCGTAATGGGTATCCGACCGGAGGATATTTATAATCCCATCTTTGTTCCCCCCGGAATCCATGCAGCCCCGGTCAGCGCAAAGGTTGATGTCACTGAATTGATGGGCAATGAGATTTTTCTATACCTTGTCGCGGGCAAGAATAGCATGGTTGCCCGTGTCGACCCGAGAACGGATTTCAAAGTCGGTGGGAAGGTCCAGGTGTCCTTTAATATGGATAAGTGCCATCTATTTGATCCCGATACCGAGAGGGCTATCCGATAAACGAACTTCAATACAAGACCGCCAGGCTGATCGAGCCTGGCGGTTATCGTGCAACGATTTGGCAGGAGAATGATAGCTTATGGTTGATTTAAATAAATTAGTTTTACTCCGTCATGGACAGAGTACGTGGAATCTTGAAAATCGGTTTACAGGCTGGACAGATGTTGGTTTGACTGAATTAGGAGCCACAGAAGCACAAGCGGCAGGGCGTTTGATGCGCGAGACTGGTTACTCCTTCGATATTGCATATACATCCGTGCTCAAGCGAGCTATCAAGACCCTCTGGATTGTTCTTGAGGAGATGGAACTGGAATGGATACCTGTAAGCAAGGCTTGGGAGCTGAATGAGCGTCACTATGGAAATCTCCAGGGATTAAATAAGTCAGAAATGGCAGCGAAATTTGGGGAGGACCAGGTAAAAATCTGGCGGAGAAGTTATGATATCCCCCCGCCTGCTCTCGATTCGAACGATGAACGTCATCCGCGCTTTGATCCCCGGTATGCGTCTGTCGACCCTGAACGCTTGCCTGGGGCCGAATCCCTCAAAATCACTCTCGAACGTGTTCTTCCGTATTGGCATAGCGATATCGTACCGGTGATTCAGGCGGGAAAGCGAGTTCTGATAACCGCTCATGGTAATAGTTTACGTGCGCTCGTAAAACATCTGGATAATATCTCAGAGCAAGAGATCCCGGGGTTGAATATCCCTACCGGGATTCCGCTGATCTACGAACTTGACAAAGACCTGATGCCCGTTCGGCATTACTACCTGGGTGACGAGGGCGCTATCCGGAAGGCGACAGATGCAGTTGCTGCTCAAGGGAAGGCGAAGTAGGAAGATCCAGCACCATATGGCGCTGGATCTTATTATTTTCGTTTGGAGGCGGCGACCACGCTAATTCCCGCCACTAGAAGTGCGGTTATCACTATTGCAGCAACCGCACCTAAAGCCGGTGTAAGTGGTATGGTCGAAGGTGGAGAAGATATCTCTGTCGCTGACAGAGTGGGCGTTGGTGTGCGTGTGGAGGTCGGAAAACTCGTTGCGGTTGGAAACCTGGTAGGGGTCGGAGTGGGGAGAATAGCGGTCGGAGTAAAAGCTGCCTGGATTAACAACTGCTGATCCGGGTAGATAAAAGAATCCAATGTGAGGTTGTTCAACCTGAGCAGAGTATTAACATCCACTCCATAGGCGATGGCAATCGTGAGTAGTGTTTGTCCAGGCTGGACAACGTGGGAAATAGCGCCATCCGGATTTGGGGTATTGGGGAGGATCGTTGCTGTCGGCGATGGCCCGAACGGTGTATAGGCAACTGGAGTTCCTCCCGTGGATAATCCCACATCAACAACAAAGTAGTAGGTTGTTCCTCTGGCTGCGATCCCGGCGCCGATATCCTGCAATGTTGGCGAGAGCATTGTGTTTGCATGTGGGGCATCGCCCAACCATTCCTGCACAACCTGATCGATGCTTTTATTCACACCAGCAGTGATATTCTCTAAAAACAAGCCTCCAAGGGTGAGATCACCAGCTACGAGATATCCTGATGTCAGGGCACGCTGGAACGGCCGTGCGCCATTAGAACTGACATGAGTTACGACACCCGCATCAGCCATATATTCAGCATGGGCCTGTGCAATTTGCATTAGTATTGCGTTTGTTCGATATCCCGGCAAGCCATTGGTTTGTCTTAGGGCATTGATAGCGGCAATGAGATCATGAGGATTGGGTGCGAAAATGGGCCGTACCCCTGGACGGGCACTGACAGTTATGGCTGGCTCGAATAAGAGCATAAAGACGAAGAGAAGGGCGATTGTTCTTGAGCGCATCTTCATAATTATACTCGTTGGAATTATCCATTCGTGACCGTGTTTACTACGGTACTTTCGTCCCTTGAGGAAGTGACATTACTCACAATTTTTAATATGAAGACAAGACCAATGCTAGAATAGTGGAAATAGAGATATACTTAATTGGAGAGGATTCCAAACATCCCGGATGGTACTTGGATTCTTGATGTAACCCATGCATATATATAAACCATTGGAGGTGTCAAGCTTATGCAAACAAAATCGTTTGATGTCCCTGCATTGTACGGCGATCATCATACAAGTGATGTACGCCGTATTTTGTTGGGCCTACCTGGTGTCACCGATGTATATGCCAGCAGCGCTTTCAGGATAGTTGAGGTTACTTTCGACGAGAAAAAAATCAGCGACAAGGAGCTTCACGCCAAGCTCACTGATGCTGGTTACCTTGGCGAATGGCCTTTTTATCAGGAGGATGGGAAGGCAATTGGCGAAGATGGCGGAGATCGTCAAGTGATGCGGCATTCAGCATCATATGAACAGACCAAGCAGGTAGTTGGTTTTGCCCAGCGTATCGCCTATCAGGGCAGACCGCTTTGGCCTTGCCCTGGTATTGGACCCATTAAAGGTATCGAGGAGGATTAGGAATGGCTAAGCGGACCGTTCAGGAACAAAGCGTTGATCCCGCAGCACAGGAGATGCTTATCAGGGCAGAGGAACTGAAGATTAGTACTGCCTTCAGTCGCGCGGACGAAATGGCTCCGTGCAATATCGGTGGCGCAGGAATGTGTTGCAGGATATGCGGGATGGGACCGTGCCGGCTTACCAAAGAAGGGCAGGTTGGAGTTTGTGGCGCGACCATCGACACCATCCAGGCGCGCAACTTTATCCGAGCTATCGCTGCAGGCGCAGCTGCCCATTCGGATCATGGTCGTGATATGGCTTTTACCCTCAAAGCTGTTGCGAACGATCAGACAGAGGGATACATCATTCGGGATGTAGCGAAACTCAAAGTTGTCGCTTCCTACTATAACATTCCAATCGATGGTCGGGCACCGGCTGAGATCGCGAATGACCTCGCTGATTTGTACATCTCCCAGTTTGGCCAACAAACTGGCGAAATAGTGCCAGCTATCCGGGCGACCAAGAAGAGACAACAGCTCTGGCGGGAGCTTAAAGTTGTTCCCCGAGGGGTTGACCGAGAGGTTGTCGAAGCCTTGCATCGCACTCACATGGGCGACGATCAGGATCCCGAACATATTCTCGAACATGGAATTCGCACCGCTCTTGCAGATGGCTGGGGTGGCTCGATGATCGCAACTGACATCGCTGATATCCTCTTTGGTACCCCGGCGCCAGTTTTAGGCCAAGCAAATCTGGGCGTATTGAAAGATGATATGGTGAATGTCGTTGTCCATGGACATGAACCCACCCTTAGTCAAATGATCGTGGCTGCAACGCAGGACCCAGAGATCATTGATTATGCCAAGAAAGCTGGCGCTAAGGGCGTGAACCTGTCGGGTATATGTTGCACTGCAAATGAGATCCTGGTCCGGCAGGGCATACCGGCAGCTGGTAACTTCCTTCACCAGGAACTGGCGATTATCACCGGCGCAGTCGAGGCCATGGTGGTGGATGTGCAATGCATCATGCAGTCGCTGGTTGATTTATCCAGCAAGTTCCATACTAAAGTCATCACGACATCACCAAAAGTCAAAATAACCGGTGCAACCCACATCGAATTTGATGAGCATAAAGCCATGACGATCGCGAAACAGATATTGAAAGAGGCGATCGATAATTATAAGAACCGTGGTAAAACGCAAATCCCGCAGATAAAAGAAGAATTGATCCCGGGATTCTCCCATGAATACATCAACTATATGTTGGGAGGAACATACCGGGCATCCTTCCGCCCCTTGAACGACGCGATCATGTCGGGACGCATCCGCGGGGTGGCCGCAATTGTCGGTTGTAATAATCCACGCTCCAACCAGGATTACTTGCACAACACTGTGACTAAAGCGCTGCTCAAGCAGGACGTTCTCATTGTTCAAACAGGGTGCGGAGCGATCGCATCAGCAAAACTAGGCCTGATGCTTGGAGAAGCAGGATTATCAGAGGTTGGCCCTGGTTTGCGTGAAATATGCGAAACTGTTGGCATTCCCCCTGTTCTTCACATGGGCTCTTGCGTTGACAATACCCGCATCCTGACCGTGCTTACCCAGATGGTTCAGGAGGGTGGTCTAGGCGATGATATCGACCAGGTGCCAGCAGTTGGCCTGGCTCCCGAATGGATGAGCGAGAAAGCATTGGCGATCGCTACGTATTGTGTCGCCTCGGGCGCGTATGTTATCTTCGGGGGCGCCTCTCCACTCAGTGGTATGCCCGACCGGGTTTCCGATAGCGATAAAGTTTTGAAATATATCAGCGAGGGATGGGAGAAACTCTACGGTGGAAAGTTGGAGTTCATCCCAGATCCGGACGAAATGATCAAAGCCACGCTTGAGCACATTGATAAAAAACGGGCTGCACTCGGACTGCCCATCTACGACCCATCGAAATATGGCAAATCCGGCGATCGTCGGATGGTCGAATTGGAGGCTTTACCAGTTGAAAAACGCCGTGAAGCCATCTATGGCACAGCCGCAGATTAATTGAGGAAGGCACATAATGTCACGATATATTGCTACCCGCGCCATTCGTGGTGCAAACGCCCTGGTAACCGAGGCCGAACTGATGCTAAACAACGCATTGGCCGAACACGGACCCGAAACTGCAGTTGCTTTCCCAAATACTGCATATTTCCTGCCCACTATATTTGGCATGACCGGTCAACAGGTAGAAAATCTAGGCCAACTCAAGCCTGCTCTCGAACATGCGCGTTCATTGTTGCACCCGGTCCCTGCTGAAAAACATTGGACCCCCTATCTTGGTGAGACACTTGACTGCGGTATGGCAACTCTCCTGGCTGCGGAGGCCATTGAGGCGGTGAGGTTTGTATACAAATTGCAGCCGGAGCCATTGCCAGGCTTTCACCTGGCCGGCGGAACTTCATATGGCGGTCAGAATGGCGAAGGCCATTTGAATGGTCCAATCGACGATATTCAGCTTCGCTCCTGGGGCATCCAGCTTGTGGATGGGCGCATGCCTGGGTTTGCAGCGATCGTTGGTTGCGCTAAGTCAAATGAAGTCGCAGTTAAGATCATCCGCGAATTGCAAAAGCGGAATATCCTTACCTTCTTGTCCGGGAATGTCAATGGACGTAGCATTATCCATCAATTGATGGAAGAAGGTGTCGAGTTGGGATATGATACCTATACGGTCCCATTCGGCACTGATACGTTGAGCGCCATCTATGCCCTCGGATTTGCCACCCGGTCAGCGTTGACCTTTGGCGGTCTTAAAGCAGGCATGGCCCGCGATATTTTGATGTATAACCGTGAGCGTGTTTTCGCTTTTGTGCTCGCTCTCGGCGAAGTGGATGATCTAAAATACGCCGCGGCGGCTGGAGCGATCAACTTCGGCTTCCCGGTCATTGCTGATACACTCATCCCCGAGATCCTCCCGACGGGCGTGACTACGTACGAGCACGTTGTGAGTTTACCGTTCAATCAAATTGAAGGCAAAGACGACCTAGAGCGGGCTGAGCAACTTGTCCAAAAGTGCATCGAAATTCGAGGCGTAAAGGTCAAAGTATCTACCGTAGATGTACCGGTTCCTTATGGTTCAGCCTTCGAAGGCGAGGTAGTCCGCAAGGCAGATCTTCGGGTAGAGTTCGGCGGGAAACATTCGCGCTGCTTCGAGTACTTGCACATGACTTCGCTGGATGAAGTGACTGATGGAAAAGTGACCGTGGTCGGCCCGGAATATGATGATGTGGCTGCCCAAGGGGCAATGGATATGGGTATCATCGTCCAGGTTGCGGGTCGCATCATGCAACAGGATTTCGAGCCGGTTTTGGAAAGGCAGATCCATTACTTCATCAACGGCGCTTCAGGTATCCAACACGTTGGTCAGCGGGATATTGCCTGGATCCGGTTATCGATCGGTGCATCAGAAAAAGGCTTCAAGCTCGAGCATTTCGGCAAGATACTACATGCCCGTTTCCATGAGGATTTCGGTGCGATTGTCGATAAAGTCCAGGTTACGATCTACACCGACCCAGAGCAGATGAACGCATGGTTGGATAAAGCCCGGACCGCTTACGATTTCAGGAATAAGCGCCTGGCCGATCTCACTGATGATAGGGTTGAGGAATTCTATTCATGCACGCTTTGCCAGTCCTTTGCTCCAAACCATGTATGCATTGTCAGCCCGCAACGACTAGGTTTATGCGGTGCTTATAACTGGCTGGACTGCAAGGCGTCTTTCAGCATCAACCCCACTGGACCCAACCAACCGATCAAACTTGGCAAGCTCATCGACGCAAACAAAGGCTACTGGCAGGGAACAAATGATTATGCCGGAATTGGTTCCCACGGCGCGATCCTGGAGGTCTCGATGTACTCCATCATGGAGAACCCGATGACAGCCTGTGGCTGTTTTGAGTGCATAGTCATGTTGATTCCCGAAGCGAATGGCGTTATGATTGTCAGCCGTGAAGACATAAGTATGACTCCCGCAGGAATGACTTTCTCAACTCTAGCCGGTGTGGCGGGTGGTGGTTTACAAACACCGGGCGTGATGGGCGTTGGCAAGTATTACCTGCTCAGCCCCAAGTTCATCTCAGCCGATGGCGGATTTAAGCGTGTCGTCTGGATGAGCAGCGTTCTGAAAGAAAGCATGTCCGAGGAACTCAGCGCTGTAGCTGAGAACGAGGGGATCCCAGACCTTATCGGAATGATCGCTGACGAGAGAGCTGTGACATCTGTGGACGAACTGCTTGCCTGGCTGGAGGAGCGTAACCATCCGGTGTTGGCGATGGAGCCGATGTTCTAACCATGGGCTTGACTCGAGAGCGCAAGCTTGTCCGTGATTTGATGCAGGTCGGTGTGACGACGGTCCCACCGACCATGCCTGTCAGGAAAATCGCGGGACTGATGCTTGAAAGATCATTGGATGCTGTGATTGTGCTTGATCCGGATGATGGGCATGCAGTAGGCGTGATCAGCCAGGTGGAACTGGTGAAAGCATACATTCAGGATAATCCCCGGGCACTTGTCGCATCAAATATCATGAGCGAAGATGTTCCCCAAGTGCCTCCTGATATACCGCTGAAAGCGGCATGCGAGCTGATGATCGATCAGCAGCAGCGGACTTTTTTCCTGATGCACCATGCAGGAGGAGCGGTATATCCCGCTGCTTTCTTATCATTTTTCCACATCTTGCGCCATCTGTTGGCAGAAGAGGAAACGGATCTGCAAGGACTCGGAATTGAGGCCAAACGCAACAATCCGGTTGAAATGTATATTGAACGAAGGGACGCTGCAAGGCGTCGCCTCCAAATTCAAAGACAGGAGTAAGGATATGCCAGTCGAAATCCCAAAGGACAAATGGCCGGGGTCGATTCGTAAAGTGACCATCGGTGCGACTGAAGCCGAGGGAGGCACGCGGTCGCATAGTATTATTGTCGGCGGTGAGTCTACACTGCCGTACCTGCATTTTGAAAATCAAACGCCCAACCGTCCGGTTGTTGGCATCGAGATCAAGAGCCGAAGACCGGATGATTGGTCACCTCTGTTATCCGAGGTTTGGGGCAGTGTCATGGACGACCCCGCTGCTTGGGCAAAGGCAGCAGAGGCGGCAGGTGCTGACGTGATTATTTTATCCCTCAGCCCGACGGACGCCAATGCAGCGGTAGATGCCGTAAAGGCTGTCCTCGGAGCCACGGGCTTGCCGTTGATCGTCTTCGGTCCTGGCCAAGTGGATTTGGATAACGAACTCTTGGTTGCGGTTTCAGAATCAACCAAAGGTGAGCGCCTTGTTCTAGGTGTGTGCGAGGATAAAAATTATCGCACGATTGTCGCAACTGCCATGGCCAATGGTCACCTCGTAACAGCCCGAACCCCAATGGACGTCAATCTTGCCAAGCAGTTAAACATCCTGATTAGCGACATGGGATTGCCGACCGATCGGATCATTATGGACCCCACGACCGGGGCATTGGGATATGGCATCGAATATGGCTTTTCGGTCATGGAGCGCTTACGCCTTGCAGCACTTCAAGGGGATGGGATGACACAATCTCCAATGCTTATTACGCCGGGGTATGAGGCCTGGAAAGCGAAGGAAGCCAAGGTCGGAGAAGGTGTACCCGCTAGCTGGGGAGATTGGAAGGAACGCGCCGTCAACTGGGAAACGCTGACATCGATTGCCTTGATCGAATCGGGTGCTGCGATACTTGTTTTGCGCCATCCGGAGAGTGTCAAGCGCGTTAAGTCAGTAATTGAAGAATTGATGGTAGCGTAAAGGAGGCGTAACAATGGCACTTTCTGGTATTCAAATCTACAAGTTGTTACCACAGACCAACTGCAAGGAATGCGGCTTTCCAACCTGCCTGGCTTTTGCAATGAAACTTGCCGCTAAACAAATTGAACTGTCTGCCTGTCCCACCGTGAGTGAGGAATCGAAGGTTGCGTTGGCTGAATCTTCTGCTCCCCCCATACGTCTGGTTACCCTTAAATCACCTGGCTATGAGGTCAAGGCAGGGAACGAGACCGTTCTGTTCCGGCATGATAAGACTTTCTACAATAAACCCGGTCTATTCATTAAAGTCAAGGCCAGCGATGGTGCGGCAGCGATCCAGGCGGCCGTCAAGCAAGCCGATTCCTATTCTGTCAACTATGTCGGTATCGACTTGGCGATCGACGGGTTCGCAGTCGAAGCCGGGGGCGGCGATTTTGCGGCAGCAGTCAAGGCGGTTAGAGATGTTTCCAAACGTCCCCTGGTTCTGATCAATTCTGACCCGAAAGACTTGGAAAATGGTTTGTCTCTGTTGTCTGGCGAGTCGGCGCTCATCAGTGGAGCTGACCAATCCAATTGGGAGGCCATGGCTGATCTCGCCAAGAAATATCAGGCCAGTCTCACCATTTCTGCCCCGACGCTGGATGAAATGGCGGATCTGACAGAGAAAATAAAGGGCAAGGGAGTCGAGGATATGGTCATCCATATCCCCAGCGATCGTCTCAACCACCACCTGGCCCAATCGACCCAGTTAAGGCGCCTGGCCATAAAGGCGAATTATCGACCGCTCGGCTATCCGTACATCACCTTCGCTGAAGGGGATTTGGCTCGCGTATCTGTTGTGGCAGCCCAAGCGATCACGAAATATTCCGGGTTCATCGTCCTGCCGAGTTTTTCGCCAGCCCTTTTGTATCCATTGCTGGTCTTGCGCGAGAATATTTATACCGATCCTCAAAAACCGATCCAGGTTCAACCTGGCATTTATGAGATCAACTCTCCGAAGCCAGATAGCCCGGTCTTGGTGACGACGAACTTCAGCATTACTTATTTCAGCATTGCGAATGAGGTGGAGGGCTCTGGCCTTCCTGCCTGGCTGGTTGTCTGTGACGCAGAAGGTATGTCGGTCTTGACCGCCTGGGCAGCAGGCAAGTTTGATTCAGAACGGATTGCTAAAACGATCAAAGAATTCGATGTGGCCAGTAAAGTCACCAAGAAGCTTGTGGTCTTACCGGGACACGTAGCCGTCCTTTCGGGAGAGGTCGAAGCTGAGTTGCCTGGCTGGGAAGTACGCGTCGGCCCTCGGGAAGCGGTTGATGTCCCTGCTTTTATGAAGCAGACACTATAACGGTCGTGATCCACAATCCTTTTGATTGCAATGGCCAATCATTCAGTTACATTCCAAACTGGAGGGAAGAAACCATCAAAGGTTGTTTCCGTTTCCACGGGAACGCTTGTAACTGAAGCTGCACAACGAGCTGATCTTGAAATCAGCCAACCTTGTGGAGGGCAGGGTCGCTGTGGTCGCTGTATTGTCCAGGTTAAAGAAGGGGAAGTACGCCGCCGCAGCACCCTGCGCCTCACCCCCGGGGATATTGAGCGCGGATTTGCACTCGGATGCCAAACTGTTGTCGAGAGCGACCTCCAAGTATTAATCCCGCCTCAAGACCAGATCATCCAAAAGATCACGACCAACCGTGTTGCAGTGGATGTATCTGTCCCGGCTGGTTATGATTTTGAGCGTTCGCAGCCAATCCGACGGGTTGACCTTCGACTCAAACTTCCCAGCATGGACGACCAGACGGACGATTGGAGCCGGTTGCAAACCAGTATCCGCTCTAAGCTGAACCTTACTCATATTGATGGATCCATCGGCATCATCCGTAGGATTGGGGAAATTATGCGAGATGCTGACTGGCTGGTTACTGTCATCCTGGATATGACCAATATCGGTCAACTCGATTCGGCGAAAGTCGTGGACCTTCGCCCGGGTCCAACGGATGGGGACGATCCTCTCTGGGCAATCGCAGTGGACATCGGCACGACCACTGTCACCGTCTGGCTTGTGGATCTGGTAAGTGGCCAGGTAAAAGCACAGGCATCCGAATACAACGGTCAGATAGCACGGGGGGAAGATGTTGTATCACGCATCATCTATGCAAGCAAGGCTGATGGTGCTTCTGATTTACACGACAGGGTCACCGGAACGATAAATGGCTTGATTGTGCAGGTCTGTAAGCGTGCAAAAATAAAATCGAAAGAAGTCGTAAAAGCAACCGTTGTAGGTAACAGCACGATGATCCACTTGTTGTTGAAAGTGCCTGCAGCCAGTATCCGTCTAGCCCCATTCATAACTGGTCTGAACTATCCGCCCCTGTTATCTGCTTCCGAGATTGGATTTGATATCTGCCCAGATGCGGTTGTGGATTGTCTCCCTGGGGTCGCTTCTTATGTTGGAGCAGACATCACAGCAGGCGTCCTCTCTAGCGGTGTTGACACGGCAGACGAAATTACTTTGTTTATCGATGTGGGTACAAACGGAGAAATTGTCCTTGGCAATCGAGACTGGCTCGTTACTTGTGCATGCTCTGCCGGCCCAGCATTTGAGGGCGCGGGTGTTGTCCATGGGATGCGAGCGACGGATGGCGCGATCGAAGAGGTTTGGATTAATAGTGAGTCTCTTGAGCCAATTTATCGGGTAATTGGTGGGGGAAAGCCGCGTGGTCTTTGCGGGTCCGGGTTGATCTCTTTGATGGCGGAGATGTTTCTAGCTGGGATTTTGGATAAATCCGGAAACATAAACCTGACGATCCAGAATCCGAGAGTGCGCCAGGGGGAATCAAGCGCTGAGTTTGTTGTTGCCTGGGCGAGTGAAACAGACCATGGTGAAGACATTATTATCAGTAGGGTTGATATTGACAACCTGCTGCGGGTAAAAGCCGCGATCTACGCCGGATTCGCCGTGTTAGCAGATCAGGTCGGAATGGACATCGCGGATATTTCCCGCATGCTGATCGGTGGGTCGTTCGGCAAGTATATCAATGTCGAAAAAGCCGTCCAAATTGGGCTGCTCCCAGATATGGAGTGGAGCAAGTTCGAATTCCTTGGCAATACCGCTATTCGGGGTGCGTACTATTCTCTTTTGAGTATGACAGCTCGGGAGCAGGTTGAAGCAATTGCTCGAAAGATGACATATATCGAGCTTTCGGCAGATAACACGTTCTACGATGCGTTTATGGCGGCGATGTTTCTGCCTCACACTGACCTAGGTCGGTTTCCGACTGTAGAAGCAGTTTTGGCGTCTTGATATCTGGAAGAGGATACCTGATAGGTTAATTCTGTTTTGTGATTGGAAGGAGCGCATATGTTGCCAGAACAAATAAAGAAATTCCGTGAAGTTGTCACATTACGGGAGGGAGTCCATGTTTTGTTGCGGCCCATTTCAGCAGACGATACTTCTCATTTGAGTGAGCTCTTTTCGGCCCTGTCCGATGAAGACCTGCGAATATTCCGACATAATGTAAAGGATTCGGAAGTCGTCCAATCTTGGTGTGAGAATATCGATTACAACGAAGTATTGCCGATCTTGGCCCTGGTCAAGGATCGTGCTGTCGGATTGATTACGCTGCACTTTTTCCATGGAGCCCGCCGGCATATCGGAGAAATTCGAATATTCCTAGCCAAGGATTTCCGCAAGCGCGGTCTTGGGATGAAGATGGTCCGGGCGACAATAGACCTTGCCCGCAAGCAGGGATTGCTCATCCTCATAGGGGAGATCATTGCCAGCCAGGTAAAAGTCATCCGGGCATTCGAACAGCTCGGCTTTGAAGTTAAATGCGTTCTGGACGATTTCTTCATGCATCCAGATGGAGACTGTGCCGATGTTGTGTTTTTAATGATGCCGTTAAAGCCAAAGGCAGAAGAGTTTTAGGATTATTCATATTCGATAACAAGAAAAGGAGATGGACATAATGTATATCATTGGAGAAAATATCCATATCATTTCCGAGAAAGTAAAGGAAGCGCTTGCCACCAAGGACCGCGAATTCTTTATGGATATGGCCGTTAAGCAAATGGAGGCCGGCGCCCAGGCGATTGATATTAATCTGGGACCCCGGAAGAAAGACTGGAACGAGGTTTTTCCTTGGATAGTGGAGACGATTGAAACTGTGGTCGATATACCCCTATCCATCGATACGACGAACGTTGATGGGATGGAGGCGGCCCTCAAAACTGTAACCAAAGCCCAGCCAATCTTGAACTCTACCTCTGCAGAACCAGAGCGGCTGGAGAAGATTCCTGCTCTGGCCAAGAAATACGGCGCCAAGGTAATTGCCCTGACGATGGGTGCATCTGGCATTCCTGTCTCTGCTGATGACCGCGTTCTCATTGTGGTCGAGCAATTGATTCCGCGCGCGTTGGAAATTGGCTTACCAATTGAAGATTTGATCATCGATCCTCTCGTGTTGACCGTTTCCGGGTGTCAGGAGTATTGTCCGCAATTAATTGAGACGATTCGCACAGTGCAATATGCCTGGGATCCAGCACCGATGATCTCCGTGGGGTTGTCCAATGTCTCCAACGCCGTACCGACCGAAAATCGCCCGTTGATCAATCGCGTATACTGCGCCATGCTCATGGGCGTCGGATTGCGGATGATGATAGCAAACCCTCTAGAGACAGAACTCATGGAGGTAATCAACACCATCGAAACGCGGGATGAAAGCGCACCTCTACGCAGCCTTTATCTGAAGATAGCAGACCGTATTGGTGCGGGAGAGGAACCCCAGTATGGTGATGTGGATTCTGGGGACCCCGAGCAACTTGCCATTTGGAAGACAACCCAAATACTTTTGAACAAAGTTATTTATGCAGATGGCTATCTAACCCAGTAACCATTCAGTTTCGGGCATGGCGAATGGCCTGCCCGAGGGAGGGCTTATGAACGTCGATGAACTACTCGCAAAAGCAAAAAAACCTTCAGCAGATGCAATGAAGCTGCATCCGTATTACCGAGGCAAGGTCGAAACCGCCTTGAAATGTACTGTTCGTAGTTTTGACGACTTCGCCATCTGGTATACGCCGGGGGTCGCAGCTCCATGCAAGGCGATCCAAGCTGATCCGGAATTGGTCTACGAATATACTAATAAATGGAATACAGTGATCGTTGTCAGTGATGGCACTCGCGTATTGGGGCTCGGAGACATAGGGCCAAAGGCCGGGCTGCCAGTCATGGAAGGGAAGGCATTGTTGTATAAGTACTTGGGAGGCGTGGATGGGGTGGCAATCATGCTTGATACCAAGGACCCTGACGAAATCATTAATACTGTGTTGATGCTCCAGCCAGGCTTCGGTGGTGTAAACCTGGAGGATATTTCCCAACCGAAATGTTTCTATATCCTTGACACCCTCCGAGAAAAAGCCGAAATTCCGGTATGGCACGATGACCAGCAGGGCACGGCGACGGTTACGCTGGCTGGCCTGATCAATGCGCTGAAAGTCGTCGGTAAGAAAATGGAGGATGTTAGCATTGCGTTTGTCGGAACGGGCGCATCAAATGTCGCCTGCTCTCGGTTGATCTTCGGCTGGGGCGCAGACCCGGAAAAGTGTTACATGGTTGATAGCAAAGGAATTCTTGGCAAGCATCGGGCTGATATCGAGGTGCGTAAAGCAGAGTACAAAGATAAGTGGTTACTCTGCAATACCACCAATGCCGATCGCCGAGAGGGAGATATCCCTGATGCGATGAAGAATGTCGATGTAGTTATTGCTCTCTCCAAGCCGGGGCCAGGCGTGATTCAACCGGAGTGGGTGAAATCGATGGCGAAGGATGCGATCGTATTTGCCTGTGCCAACCCGGTACCGGAAATTTGGCCATGGGAAGCGAAGGAGGCCGGTGCTGCCATCGTGGCCACCGGTCGCTCGGATTTCCCGAACCAGGTTAATAACTCGCTTGGCTTCCCCGGCATTTTCCGAGGCACCCTGGATGTCCGCGCTCGCACAATCACAGATGAAATGTGTTTTGCAGCGGCCAAGGCGCTGGCAGACCATGTCAGTGGTGATCGCTTGGATGCGGAACATATTCTCCCGGGAATGAACGATTGGGAGATCTTTCCACGGGAAGCAGCCGCAGTTGCGATGAAGGCCCAGGAACAAGGGTTGGCCCGGATATCCATGACCTATGAGCAGGAGTTTGATAACGCGACGAAGATCATCAAGCGCTCACGCGACCTGACTCAGATGATGATGGAGAATGATTTCATCGCCGAGCCTCCCCCGGATGATGGCCAGATGGATATCGACCTGGAAACGGTCAGGGCAGCTTTTTAGAACGGAGGAATGCAATGTATGATCTCGTTGTAATTGGTGGCGGGCCTGCGGGTCTGACGGCGACTGTCTACGCGATCCGTAAGCGCCTGAATGTTCTCATGGTAACGAAGGACTTGGGCGGGAAGACCAACTATCATCTGGCTCTTCCTTGGATCCAGGATTACCAGGTCATCCGTGGCCTGGAAATCGTCAACAAGTTTCGCAGCGAATTGGAGTATTTAGATTTTGCCAGGACCATGGAATCGGTCGAAAAGGTGATCAAAGCTGGCGAAGGTTTCAAGGTTTCTACAAAAGAAGGTTCTGTCTTCGAGACTCGTACCGTGATCATAGCGACTGGAGCTCGCCAGGTTCGAATGGATGTGCCTGGTGAAAAGGAATACACGATGAAGGGATTGTGCTACTCTGCATTATCTTACGCTCCCTTGTGTATTGACCGGACGACGATCGTTATCGGTGATGGTGACCTGGCAGTCAGATCGGCGAGCGAGCTTGCCATTGCATCCAAACAGGTTTACTTGGTGTGCCGGACAGGTTCCGCTCTAAAATCTCCCCTTGGAAAGAAGCTCGAGATATCCAAGAATGTAACTATTCTGAAAGGAAATGAGGTTGTGGAAGTCAAGGGAGACGAGTTTGCGCGTAGCCTTGTGCTCAAGGATGAATCCGGCAATCTGAAGGAGATCTCTGCGGATGCTATGTTCGTTGAGCAGGCGCTCACACCGATGACGAATATGGTCGCAGGTTTGGTCGCGCTTGATGAACATAAACGGATCATTGTCGATTGCGCCAACCGGACAGATGTCTCCGGGGTATTCGCGGCCGGCGATGTGACAAATACCTATGCCGAACAGGTTTTAGTCGCGGTAGGCGAAGGCGCCAAAGCTGCGCTTAGCGCTTACGAATATCTCCTGCCAACTCTGTAGCAGAACGAGAGACCAGTTGAGAATAGAAACCCGGTATGAGTATGCCGGGTTTCTATTCTTGCAATCAGGATGATTTGCCCATTGATTGTTGACAAATGTCATCTGTTTTTATCGAAATCAAAACTCTATAATAGGTTATCGAGCAGCGCGCTTCCGTAGTGAACATCGCTGAAGGAGAAATGTATGCAGGTAGCTGATTCATATCGTGCGCGGCGGAAACCGGCCGCTGCCTTGGTGGTCGGTGGGGGGATTGGGGGCATGCGGGCAGCTTTGGATTTGGCAGATTCAGGCTTAAAGGTTTATCTGATCGAGCAAACCCCTTGTCTGGGAGGCCGGGTGGCTCAATTGGGCTTTATGTTTCCGCAACACGACTGTGTATTGTGCCGTGGAACTCCTGACCATGGTTATGGATGTACCCGGCCCTCGATTTCTCCTGCCTACTTGCTGAACAATCAACATCCAAATATCGAGGTATTGACAAACACACGACTGATCGACGTCGAGGGCGAGGCCGGTGATTTTACCGTTTCCCTCCGCCAGGAACCTCGCTACGTTGATGTTATGCGCTGCATTAACTGCAACCTTTGTGCTGATGTCTGTCCGGTGGAATTACCCAATGAATATCAACTGGGGATGAGCAAGCGCAAGGCTGCCTACAAAATTGCTGCACGTGCTGCGCCAGATGCATACTGTATCGATAAGGGACCGTATTGTGATGATTGCGATGCGTGCGAACAGGTATGTCCGACCAAAGCGATCAACTTGAACGAACAGCCCAGGCTGGAGTCGGTTGATGTCGGTGCGATCATCCTGGCGTTGGGATTCCAGGTCTATGATGCCACCCAGTTGGAGGAGCTCGGGCTTGGGAGATATCCGAATGTGTTGTCTGCCATGCAGTATGAACGCCTGGCCAGTCGATCCGGACCAACCGAGGGCATAATCATCCGTCCATCCGATTCAAACATACCGAAGTCCATAGCCTGGTTACAATGTGTTGGTTCGCGCGATCAGGAGAACGCTTTTTGTTCTTCGATATGTTGTATGTATGCCACTAAGGAGGCAATCCTCGCCAAACAACGCTTGGGCGATACCCAGTGCAGTATCTTTATCATGGACGAGCGCGCTTTCAATAAAGAATATAGCGCATACTTTGAAAACGCCCGCAATAAACATAAGATTCAATACAATCGCTGTCGTGTGTCGGCAATCCTCCAAGACCCGGAAACACACGATCTGATCTTGCATTATGCCGATCCCAACGGGACGCTCCACAAGGAGCACTTTGAGATGGTTGTGCTGGCAACGGGGCTTCAACCCCCTGAGTCTGCCCGGCAGTTGTCGGGTGTACTTGGAATCGAGTTGAACAAGTACGGGTTCTGCACGACCGATAAATTCACCCCCCTCCAGACTTCCCGGCCGGGTGTATTTGTCTGCGGTGCTTTTTCGTCTCCGAAAGAAATCGTTGAGACGATCATTGACGGCAGCGGTGCAGCGGCAGAGGTGATGCGATTACTGAACGATCGCCTGAACACGTATGAATATTCCCGCGCGGCTCCATTTATCTCCACAAAGTCCCTGCCTCTAGAGCGGGATGTGACGCATGAGCTGCCGAGGGTGGGGGTCTTCGCCTGCACATGCGGGAAGACGATCAGCGAGTATATCGACTTACCCGACCTCGTCCATAGAGCGGAGAAATGGCCGAACGTAGCAGTCGCCGAAATCATAGAATACGCCTGTTTTCCTGAAACCATCTTGACCATGCAGGAACGGATCAAGAATGAAAACTTGAATCGCGTCGTTGTTGTTGCCTGCTCCAACCGGACACACGATTCCCTCTTCCAACGAATGATCCGTTATGCTGGTTTGAATTCATACCTGCTTGAGTTAGTAAATCTGCGCGAACAATGCACGCGCGTCCATAAGGAACAAATCCCACTGGCGAATCGCAAGGCTTTGGAATTGGTCCGCATTGCCGTTGGCCGCGTTGTGACCGCAAAACCCGTCCACAAAGAGAATATGCAATGTGTGCCGGAAGCTCTTGTCATCGGGGGTGGAGTTTCGGGCATGACCGCGGCGTTAGCGATAGCCGACTCGGGATACAAGGTCCATCTTATCGAGCGGGAGGAACGGCTTGGTGGGAATCTGCTGGATTTATATTATGTCGCCGAAGGATATAACCCACAGCGGCTGCTTCGCGACCTGGTTAATCGGGTTCGCTCCCACCAACATATAACCACGCATATCCGCACCGATCTCGTCAGTCATTCCGGGCATGTGGGCGATTTCACATCGGAATTACAGACCGCCCGGCCAGACGGCTCCATGGAGCGATTCACCATATCCCATGGTGTAACCATAGTAGCAACCGGTGCCCGCGAAACAAGAGAACATACACTGCTGCAATTACCCGGTGTGATTACACAGCAAGAATTGGAAGAAAAGATAATCCACCATCCCGAGGAGATTGCATCCCTCAAGGATGTGGTTATTATCCAATGTGTTCGTCCGGCCGAGTCTCCAGAGTATTGTTCGCGGGTCTGTTGCACGAATACGATGAAGAACGCGATCCGGCTGAAGTTGTTCAACCCAAATTGCCGGGTAACCGTCCTTTATAAGAATATCGTAACCTACGGTTTTCGCGAGGAATATTACACCGAAGCCCGTCGTCTTGGCGTGATCTTCATGCGTTATACCGACGAACATCCGCCACAAGTTTTCAGGGTGAATGAATGTCTCCATGTTGGTATCCACGAACTTTCGCTAGATCGCTCGATCACCTTGATGGCTGATATTGTGACCTTGAGTATGGCGATCGCACCGGCGGAAGGCACTATGGAGTTGGCTGAGAAATTACGCGTCCCGATTGCTTCCGAGGGATTCTATGAAGAAGCCCAGATCAAGCTGCGCCCAATGGATTTCATGCGCGAGGGCATTTTCCTTGCCGGAATGGCGCACTATCCCAAGTTCATCGAAGAATCCATCAGCCACGCACTGGCGGCAGCCGCCCGCGCCCTGACCTTGATTTCCCAGGACTCCCTTTGGTTGGGAGGTGTGGTTGCAGAAGTAGATTCAGAAAAGTGCGTTGGGTGCCTTACCTGTACCAGGACCTGTCCTTTTGCGATCCCGCAGATCGTGAACGATGAGGGTCGCACAGGTGTTGGAGCACTCGGTGGCGCTGCCTGGATCGATCCTGCCCAGTGTCAGGGTTGTGGCACATGCTCGGGGGAGTGCCCGGCCAATGCCATCCAGTTGGTGCATTACACAGATGAGCAGATGATGCTCCAGGAAATTAATGGCCTGGGTCACTGGTTGCCGGAACCTGGATAGAGGAGACAACGATGACCACTCAACAATCCTCCCCGGTATTTGAACCTGAGATCACTGCATTCTATTGTGTTTATTGCGGGTATATGGCTGCGGATACCGCCGGAGCGAACCAGACCCAGTACCCGGCCAATGTGAAATTCGTGCGCATGCCATGCTCTGGGAAAACAGATATCCGCTATATTCTTGAAGCCTTCGAACAAGGCGCCGATGGAGTGTATGTCGTCGCTTGCCCGATCGGGAATTGCCACCATGTGCGCGGAAATGAACGCGGCCATGCCCGGCTTGTGCGCGCGAAGAAGATTCTGGATGAGATCGGCCTGGGAGGCGATCGTTTGGAGATGTTCTTTATGTCGGGCAGTCAGGCGCAGGCGTATGCTAATGCGGCCCAGAGAATGACCGACCATATTCGGCAGGTGGGGCCAAATCCGCTGAAGATTGCCAATAGAGATAGAAAGAAGACGGCCCTGTCGCCTGAAGATGAGGATGTTGGCTTCAGAGGGCGAAAGTAGAAGTCATAGTACCCAGGCGTGTTGGTAGCACTGGCCTGAGAAACCTCCGCCAAAGGTTTTGGAGAATCTGATGAGCAAGATATCCGCCACATCCCAAGAGAAAGACGACGGCCTGATCGGTGCTGTGATGGTCGTTGGGGGTGGTATTGCCGGGATGCAGGCTTCATTGGACCTGGCTGAGCAGGGGTTCAAGGTCTACCTGGTGGAGCAGAAATCTGCCATCGGTGGCCACATGGCCCAATTGGACAAGACTTTTCCGACCAATGACTGCGCGATGTGCACGATCTCGCCTAAGTTAGTCGAAACCGGAAGGCATCCTAATATCCAGATCCTCACCGACACGGAGGTGCAGAATGTTACCGGCCAGGTTGGCGCTTTTACGGTGGCTGTCGAACGCAAACCCCGCTATATTGATACAAGCATATGCATCTCATGCGGTGATTGTGCAAAGGTATGTCCGGTAATCATTCCAGACGAATTCAATGAGGCACTCTCAAACCGCCACGCGGCCTATAAGTTGTATCCCCAGGCGGTGCCAAACGCATTTGCGATCGAGAAACGAGGCATTGCTCCCTGCCGGGATGCCTGCCCTGCTCACCAACGCGCCCAGGGATATATCGCCCTGATCCACGATGGCCGCTGGGAGGATGCGCTCAGGGTGATCAAGTTGGACAATCCATTCCCGGGCATCTGCGGACGGATCTGTAATCATCGCTGTGAAACGGCTTGCAACCGCAGCCAAGTGGATGAACCAATCAACATCCGGGCCTTGAAGCGTTTTGTAACAGATAAAATCTATTCCGAACCGCGCCCACCCGTGGAGAGGGTTGAGATTAAATCACCCGATCATCCCGTAGCGATTATCGGGGCTGGGCCTTGCGGTTTAACCGCTGCCCAGGACATTATCAAAGCCGGTTATCCTGTGACAGTGTTCGAGGCGATGCCAGTCGCAGGCGGGATGCTACGCCTGGGAGTTCCGGAGTTCCGTTTGCCCGCGGAAATCATCGAGCGGGAAGTCGCGGACATCATCGAGCTGGGGGTGGATCTACGCTTGAATTCACCGGTTTCCAACCTGGATGATCTCTTCGCGGCTGGATTTTCCGCAGTATTGATTGCTGTTGGCGCTCACGAAGGTGTCAAGTTGCCCATCCCGGGTGCGAACTTGGACGGCGTGTTAATCAACACCCGCTTCTTGAGAGATGTTCGCCTTAACCGCTATGAGCGTGGAACCGACGGTTCAATTGGAATTACGGATGGCAAGCCTTTCGGTCCCAACGTATTGGTCCTTGGTGGGGGAAATGTGGCCATTGATGTCGCCCGCACCGCAGTCCGCCTTGGTTGCAAGGTTTCGATGGCCTGCCTCGAGGACCGCGCAGCTATGCCGGCCCACGCCTGGGAGATACAGGCGGCACTTGATGAGGGCATCGTGATCTACAATGACCGGACATTTGAGGCGATCCTGGGTGATCCAGATGATCGTGTCAAAGGCGTGGAATGTATGTCGGTTAAGTCTTTCAGTTTCGATGAGACCGGCAGGTTGAATGTAGAAAAAGACCCTGATTCCAGCCAAATCATCCCATGTGATACGGTGATCTTTTCTGTCGGTCAACGCGCCGGCCTGGCCTTTATCCCTGAAGACGCCGGCGTTGGCCTGACTGGCAAGAAAACCATCGCGATCAATCCAAATACATTTGCAGCCACGCGCCCCGGTGTGTTCGCTGCAGGGGATAGCGTTTCGGGCACTTCGTTCGTGATCGAGGCGGTGGATAGCGGCCATAAGGCTGCTGAGTCCATCTTGTTCTATCTCCAGGGCGAAGCACTGGAACGTCCACCCAAGCCGGAATTGCCAGTGGTCAATCTCACCCGGGGGGAGATTGATGAGCGCATCAGTCGTGGTGAACTGAGCAAACAGAAGCGCGTCCCCATGCCCGAGATGGCAGTCGGCGAGCGGATCGGCAACTTCTTGGAGGTCGAAGGTGGCTATGACGACGATGCAGCCCAACAAGAGGCAGCGCGCTGTCTTGCCTGCGGCGTCTGCTCTGAATGCATGTCGTGCATCTTCGCTTGTGGAGTGACTGCGATCGACCATGATATGCCCTCCCGGCAAGAAGAGATCCAGGTCGGCGCGGTGATCCTGGCCCCGGGTTACCAGATTTACCAAGCCGAGCTCTCTGAGGAATATGGTTTTGGCCGCTACCAGAATGTAATCTCAGCCCTTCAATTTGAACGTTTACTATCGGCTTCCGGGCCAACCATGGGACATGTCCAGCGCCCTTCGGACGACCAGGCGCCAAAAAAGATTGCTTTCTTGCAATGCATTGGCAGTCGCGACCAGAAACATGATTATTGCTCGGCTGTCTGCTGTATGTACGCCACAAAGGAAGCAGTGATCGCCAAGGAACACCAGCCAGGTCTGGATGTCCATATTTTTATGATGGACATGCGCGCTTATTCGAAGGGCTACTGGTCATATTTTGTACGTGCCAGGGAACAGTATGGAGTTCAATATCACCGCAGCCGGGTGAGTATGATCCACGAGGACCCGCTGACAAACGATTTGTTGCTGCAGAGCGTGGACGATAATGGCGTAGCCTGCGAGGATCGATTCGATCTTGTAGTGCTTTCGGTCGGGATGGAGATCTCCGAATCGGTTCGCTCCCTCGGTCGCCGGCTGGGAATTGAACTTGATGAGCACGGCTTCTGCCATACAGTTGCCTTCAACCCATTGGAAACATCGCGACCGGGTATCTATGCTATTGGTCCATTTCGGGAACCAAAGGACATCCCCGAATCGGTTATCGATGGCAGCGGGGCTGCCGGTGCGGCTGCGACCAGGTTAAGTCCTGCCCGTTTCTCATTGACCGTCAGTCCCGAGTATCCACCGGAACGGGACGTGAGTGGCTTGGAACCACGTGTCGGGGTCTTCGTCTGTTCCTGTGGATCGAACATCGGTGGTTTTTTGGATGTATCCGCCGTTGCAGAATATGCCTCTGGATTGCCATACGTTGCTCATGCAGAGTGTAATTTATACACCTGTTCCCAGGATTCAATTCGCCACATCGCCGAACAGGTTCATGAATATGATCTTAATCGGGTTGTAGTGGCCAGTTGCACCCCATTGACCCACCAGCCCCTCTTCCAGGATAGCGTCCGGATGGCAGGGTTGAACCCTTATTTGTTTGAAATGGCCAATATCCGCAATCAGTGTTCCTGGGTACATTCGAATGACAACCCGATCGCTACCCTGAAGGCAAAGGACCTCGTCCGAGCAGCAGTAGCCCGGGCAGCCTTGCTGGAGGCGCAGCATACGGTAGATGTTCCGGTCCAGCACATTGCCCTCATCGTCGGCGGTGGCGTCGCTGGTATGACATCGGCACTTGCACTCGCCGATCAGGGTTTCGCTGTTCATCTCGTTGAGAAGGACGGTTTCCTTGGTGGCAATTTGCGGAACATCACTGCCTTGTCAACGGGATTTTCCGGTAATCCGGAACTGGAACCTGCCAAGGTTCTCGCCGACCTTGTCCAGAAGGTTGAGCAGAATCCATTGATCCACCTTCATTTAGAAACACAGGTGATCAACAATTCTGGGTTTATGGGAAATTTCATCTCCATCCTCCAGACTGCCAATGGGACTCGAATTGAGATCCAGCATGGAGCGACCATCCTCGCCACGGGCGGCGTGGAATACCGCGGTCCCGAATACGGCTATGGGACCGATGAACGCATCCTGACCCAACAGGAGTTCGAATCCCTCTTGAGTCACCCCATGCCAGAGACCCGTTCTGTTGTGATGATCCAATGTGTCGGCCCTGCAGAGGAATTTTGCAGCCGCATTTGTTGTACCACGGCCTTGAAGAATGCGATCCGCCTGAAGGCGATCAATCCCGATGCACAAATCGTCATTTTTTACCGGGATATCCGTACTTACGGATTCAAAGAAAAATTGTATACCGAGGCCCGGGAACGAGGCGTTCTTTTCGTGCATTATGAAGCGGAGAATATGCCGCAGGTCACGAGCAAGGATGGTTACCTGGTTGTGAAGGGGTGGGAGCCGCGACTGGGTTGTGAACTGGAGGTTGCCCCGGACCTGGTGGTGTTATCCATGCCGGTTGTCCCAAGACCGGATGTCCGTGAGCTGGCGACCATGTTCAAGGTTCCGACCGACGCGAATGGATTTTTCTTCGAGGCGCATGTCAAACTTCGCCCGGTTGACTTTGCCTCGGATGGCGTATTCATGGCCGGGATGGCCCATTACCCCAAACTGATCGACGAGGCAATCGTCCAGGCCCAGGCGGCTGCGGCGCGCGCTGCGCGGATATTATGCCGGGAGACCTTGACTGCCGGTGGGCGGGTGGCCGTTGTGGATGCCTCCAAATGTACAGGGTGTCTGACCTGTGTACGCATCTGCCCATTCAACGTTCCCAAGATCCGGGCAGATCTGAGCGGTGTGGGAGGAATCATCGGCGCAGCATATATGGAAACGGCGATTTGCCAGGGTTGTGGTTCCTGTGTGTCGGAATGTCCTGGACGCGCTATCCAACTGATGCATTATACTGACAACCAGATGATGGCCAAGGTGTATGCGTTGATTAACCCGATATCACTAGAGGTACGACGGTCGTGAACGATAGCTTTCAGGTCGTGGCCTATTGCTGTCAACACTGTGCTTACGCTGCAGCCGATCTTGCTGGTGGCCTGCGGTTGCAATATCCACCTGCTCTTCGGGTTGTGATGTTGCCCTGTACCGGCAAGATCGATGTGCTCTTGCTGCTCAAGGCTTTCGAGGATGGCGCCGATGGCGTCATGGTGGCAGGTTGAATGCCCGGCGATTGTCATTACCTGGAAGGTAATGTAAACGCAAAACGCAGGGTTGCGGCTGCACAGTCATTATTGAAAGATATTGGTTTGGAGCCGGAGCGGATAGCCATGTTCAATTTATCTTCGGCCATGGCTAACCAGTTTGTGGAAGTTGCCAAGGAAATGACGGAGAGGATAACGGAGCTAGGCCCAAATCCACTTCGAATCTCTCAGAAGGAGAGTGAACTGTGATCGTTGCTGAGCAAAAATCCCTTGAAGAAATTAAAAACCTGGTCGGGCATGCCGAGAAGGTGCTCGTCCTTGGGTGCGGTACTTGCGTGACGGTGTGTTTCGCGGGCGGGTCTCGCGAGGCTGCCATCGTCGCTGCAGAGTTGCGCATGACCTCCAAGTTGGATGGCGCGCCAAAGGATGTGACCGATGCCACTGTCCAGCGCCAATGCGAATGGGAATACCTCGACGAGGTGGCCGACCAGGTCGGCCAGGTGGACGTGGTGTTGTCCCTTGGCTGCGGAGTAGGCGTGCAGGCAATTGCCGAGCACTTCCCGAATTCCTGGGTGGTACCTGGACTGAATACAAAATTTTTCGGTTTGCCGACGGAACAGGGTGTCTGGGAAGAACGCTGTGCCGGATGTGGAGAATGCATCCTTGGCTTGACTGGTGGTGTCTGCCCGATCGCTCGTTGTTCAAAGTCATTACTTAACGGACCCTGTGGAGGGTCTCTGGATGGACATTGTGAGATCAATGATGATGTGCCCTGTGGCTGGCAGTTGATCTATGACCGCCTGAATAGCCAGGGCAGGCTGGAAGTGCTCATGGATATACAGTCACCGAAGAGCTGGCGTACTGCTCGTGACGGAGGTCCACGCAAGATCGTCCGTGATGACCTGCGTCTGGAAAACCAGGATCATTAGGCCAGGAGGCGATCGATATGACAAGTACAAATGGTTACTATTCCGGTTCGAATCTCGAACGTGTCTTGAAAAACGGACATTTTGCTGTAACAGCCGAACTGGGCCCACCGCAAAATGCGGATCGTGATGTTATCACCAAGAAAGCCGCCTTGCTGCGGGGGTATTGTGATGCAGTCAACCTGACCGATAACCAGACTGCTATCGCCCGGATGTCCAGTATTGGCGCAGGTGCGATCCTGGTTCAGGAAGGTTTGGAACCAGTCATTCAAATGGTCTGCCGTGACCGCAACCGCCTGGCGATGCAATCGGACCTGATGGGTGCATACGCGCTGGGCATGCGTAATCTACTCTGTCTCACAGGCGATCATCAGACTTTCGGAAACCACCCGGATTCAAAAAATGTATTCGATGTCGATTCGACCCAGTTGGTGCAGATGGTTGCTGAGATGCGTGACAAACACATATTCCAATGTGGCGAAGAAATCAAGGGGAAGGAGCCACGTTTCTTTGTCGGCGCAGCAGAATCACCCTTTGCCCACCCGGTGGACTTCCGACCTTACCGGCTCGGAAAAAAAGTAAAAGCCGGGGCAAATTTCATCCAGACCCAGATCGTTTATGATATCGCTGCTTTTAAAATATTCATGGAGAAGGTACGCGAACTCGAGATTCACAAAGAGACCTACATCCTCCCTGGAGTCAGCCCGCTGAAGAGCCCGGGGATGGCTAAGTACATGAACGAGAATGTCCCCGGGATCATCATCCCCAAGGAATTGCTCAAGCGGATGGATGCTGCTGGTGCTCCGTGGGCCGGGAAATCCAAAGATGAACTGGCCCCTGAGGACAAGAAAGCCCGCGCCAAAGCCTGGCAGGATGAGGGTATCGGCATCTGCATCGAGATCATCCAGCAATTACGGGAAGTCGAAGGTGTTGCCGGCGTGCATATCATGGCAATCGAATGGGAAGAAGCTGTCAAGCCGATTGTTGAAGGCGCGGGGCTCTATCCCCGCCCGGTAGTGCCCGTGCCAGAGGCGCAAGGTACGAATTGACAGATCACCCACGGGCTTGCAGGACAGCCCTAGTTCTGTAGGCTTGACTGTGGACAGGAGTCCGGTATGGCAGTGAAGAAAAAACTTGCGGAAGAAAAGATCACCATAAACATAAACCCTCAGCTGGCGCGGAGTATCAAGGAAGAACTCGGTCAGAATGTGTACTTATGTTATCAGTGTGTTAAATGTACAGGGGGATGCCCGGTTGGAAAATATTTTGACTGGCAGCCCAACCAGATCCTGCGCTTGCTTCAGCTGGGACAGGACGATGCCGCCCTTAAGGCAAAGACTCCCTGGCTGTGCGCCTCCTGTCAGACCTGTACTACCCGTTGCCCGCAGGGGATCGATATCGTCGCTGTGATGGAATTCCTGACCCGTGAAGCAATCTCCGAAGGGATCAAGGCGCCGGTTCCCGAGGTGGATATCTTCAACCAGGCTTTCATGCGCGAAATCAGGCTCTGGGGGCGTTCCTACGAACTGGGGTTGATGGCCGAGATGAAGCTCCGTACCGGCAAGTTGACGGAGGACCTTGACCTGGGGGTGAAGGTGATCGCCAAGAACAAGATGCCCTTCTTACCCAAGCGGGTCAAGCCGCCAAAGAACATCAAGCCTGTTCGGATGGATGCAAACACGATCGCCTATTATCCTGGTTGTGCCTTGCATGCCACATCACCAGAGTTCAATACATCTACCAAAGCCGTCTGTGAGACCCTCGGGATCAAATTGGTTGAACCCAAGGGATGGATCTGCTGCGGAAGTTCCGCAGCTCACCGAGCCTCTCCTGAAGAGGCCATCCGGCTGCCAATGGAAAATTTGCGCATCATTGAACAGAGTGGTTTCAAAGAAGTAGTGATGCCCTGTGCGGCTTGTTTCAGCCGACATATGTTCGCCCTGCACGAAATCCGGCACGATGAGGATCTGAAAGAGGAAATGGATTCCGCTATCGGGTACACCTACCAGGACCGGGTCCAGGTCAGTTCGCTCGGGGAGGCGTTGCTCAGGCGGGTAGGGAGTGAAACTCTTGCAAATAAGGTTAAGCATCCCCTCTCAGGTTTGCGGGTGGTCTGTTACTACGGTTGCCTGCTGACCCGGCCTCCAGAAGTGACCGGGTCCCCGCATCACGAGAACCCGACCGAGTTGGACGAACTCATGTCGGCCCTCGGTGCCGAGGTCAAGGATTGGTCGTATAAAACCTCGTGCTGTGGCGCGGCCCACTCGCTCACCCGTCCGGATATCGTCCTGGATTTGAGCAGCAACCTGATCGCCGAGGCACGCAAAGCCGGGGCGGATGCGATTGTGGTTGCCTGTCCACTGTGCCACACGAACCTGGACGCCCGCCAGTTCCAGATGAAACTTGACGAGCCGATGCCCGTACTATTCTTCACGCAGTTGATGGCCATGGCGCTTGGTCTGCCGCTGAAGGCGGCGGCATTGAACAAGAACCTGGTTGACCCGCTGCCCTTGCTGCGGAACAAGGAATTGGTCTGACCCCGTCATCCTGATGGCTTTAACTCTAAGAAGGATCATCAAGGATGCAACCAAGCAGGACGTCCGCATCTGTCAGGCATGTCTGGACTGTGAACTGGCACTAGTGGATGAGATGGATATTCCTCTGGGGGGTATGATCCAGATGGTCCTGTTTGATGACGAGGAAGTATTGACCAGCCGCACACTTTGGTCACAATCCGTGTTCGATCATGCCCGAAATGCATGCAAACGTGGGCTGGATCTTGAGGCCATTATGAAGGTGCTGCGGGAAGAGGCCCAAAAACGAGATCTTGGTTGATCGTGCAGGGGCGGGCATTGCCCGCCCCTGAGTTATAATCCACAGAGATCGATTTCAAGTCAGAGAGGAAACGAAAATGGACCAGGCTAACGCATCCCGTTTGGTCAACCCCACATCTTTTGACCCCGCTCACGACGTTTACCGTTATACACCCCGGGCGTTGCAGGCGATTTTCGCGCCGCGGAACGTGGCTGTGATCGGGGCGACGGAAAAAATGGGCAGCGTCGGCCGCACCATCCTTTGGAATTTGATCAGCAGCCCGTTCGGGGGGGCAGTATTCCCAGTCAATCCCAAGCGACAGAATGTTCTCGGGATCAAGGCTTATCCTGCCATCGGGGATATCCCCGACCCGGTGGATCTGGCGGTCATCGTCACACCAGCGCCGACCGTCCCGGAGATTGTCGGAGAATGCGTCGAAGCCGGAGTAAGAGGGGCGATCATCATCTCCGCCGGCTTCAAGGAGGTCGGTCCCGAGGGGGCGGCACTGGAAAATGAAATCCTGGAGCGGGCGCGGGCAGGGCGGATGCGCATCATTGGACCGAACTGCCTGGGGGTGATGAACCCGCTCACAGGATTGAATGCTACTTTTGCAAATGCGATGGCCACCCAGGGCAATGTGGCATTTATCAGCCAGTCTGGGGCATTGTGTACTGCTGTGCTTGACTGGTCTTTCCGCGAACATGTTGGGTTTTCCGCCTTCGTTTCCATCGGCTCGATGTTAGATGTCGGCTGGGGCGATCTCATCTACTACCTTGGCGATGACCCGCATACGCAGTCGATTGTCATCTACATGGAGACGGTTGGAGATGCGCGCTCATTTATGTCCGCGGCCCGCGAAGTGGCGTTGGCAAAGCCGATCATTGTCATAAAACCTGGTCGGACCGAGGACGCGGCGCGGGCGGCCGCTTCCCATACCGGCTCATTGACCGGTTCGGACGGAGTCCTGGAGACAGCCTTCCGCAGGGCAGGAGTGTTGCGGGTGAATTCGATCAGCGATATCTTTTCGATCGCGGAAGTTCTTGCCAAGCAGCCGCTCCCCAAGGGGCCGCGGTTGACACTGCTTACTAACGCCGGTGGGCCGGGCGTCCTGGCAACTGATGCATTGATTGAACGCGGGGGGCAGCTGGCACACTTGTCAGAAAAGACCGAAGCCGCCCTGAGTGCGATATTGCCGCCTCAATGGAGTCACAGCAATCCAATCGATATCCTCGGAGACGCAAGCCCCGAGCGCTATGTTAAATCGCTGGAGATTGCAGTTCAGGACACGGACAGCGATGGCCTGCTGGTTATCCTGACTCCCCAGGCGATGACCGACCCGACGGCAACCGCCGAGGAGTTGAAGGAATTTGGACATAAATATGACAAACCCATCCTGGCGTCCTGGATGGGCGGACGTGACGTGGATGCAGGGGTCAGCATCCTCAGTCGGGCGGATATACCGACATTCGATTTCCCGGACGAAGCCGCGCAGGCCTTTGTCTACATGTGGCAGTACAATGATAATCTGAGGGCTCTCTATGAAACTCCGGCCTTTCCCGAAGACGAAGGTGCGGGACCGGACCGGAAACGCGCCGGGGAGATCCTGGACAAGGTCCGGGCCTCCGGGCGGTCTCTGCTCACCGAGGTAGAATCGAAAGACCTGCTGACCTGCTATGGCATTCCGACTGTGCCGACCCACATCGCGACTTCTGCGGATGCAGCCGTCCGTGTAGCGGATGAGGTTGGCTACCCCGTAGTGCTCAAGCTGCATTCTGAGACCATAACGCATAAGACGGATGTCGGCGGAATCCGGTTGAATATCAATGACCCGCAGGCCGTCCGCGAAGCCTTCGAAGCGATCCGCGCCTCGGTAGCAGAGAAAGCGGGGCCGGATCATTTCCTCGGCGTCACGGTCCAACCGATGGTTTCACTCGAAGGCTATGAATTGATCCTGGGCTCGAGTATCGACGCCCAGTTCGGGCCGGTTTTGCTCTTCGGTATGGGCGGTCAATTGGTCGAGGTCTTCAAGGACAGCGCATTGGGATTACCGCCGTTGAACACAACCCTGGCCCGCCGGATGATCGAAAGGACGCGTATCTATACAGCTCTAAAGGGTGTGCGCGGACGGCCTCCGGTGGATATGGATGGCTTGGAAAAACTGCTGGTGCGCTTCAGCCAATTGATCGCCGAACTATGTTGCATCAAAGAGATCGACATCAACCCTCTGCTGGTCTCGCATGATCAGTTGGTGGCCCTGGATGCTCGCGTGGTCGTCTATGGTCCCGAGGTTACACCAGCCGACCTGCCCAAGATTGCCATCCGTCCTTACCCCTCGCAGTATGCCGCTCCCTGGACCCTAAAAGACGGCCGTGAGGTGCTCATCCGCCCGATCCGGGCTGAGGACGAACCGATGGTCACCCATTTCCACAAAACCCTTTCAGATCGGACCGTCTCGATGCGATTTTCCTCGCCGATGATGTACAGCCAAAGGGTAACGCATCAACGGCTTGCCCGCATCTGTCACAACGATTATGACCGCGAGATCGCTCTTGTCGTTGAGGGGCAGGGGAATGAAGGTGAGCGTGAAATCTGGGCCATTGGCAGATTGAGTAAACTACATGGACGCAATGACGAAGGCCGCGTGACAATGCTGGTCAGCGACCTGGTCCAGGGGCAGGGGATCGGTAGCGAAATGTTGCGCAGGTTCATCGCTATTGGTCGTGAGGAGAAAGTCAAACGCATCATCGCCAGTATGGCCAATGAGAATCATGCCATCCGTAAGATCTTCGAACGGGCTGGGGCGCGGATCGTGGCCAGCCCCGAGGCCGATTCGATCGAAGCCATCCTGGATTTAGCGGAGCTGCCATGACCGACAAAAAACAGGCAGAACAACTTGCCTCCCGGGTGGATGAATTACGCACCGCAGTAGCCGCGCTAAGCCCACAGGAGCTGGCCTCCCGGTCTGGGGCCGGATTTATGCTCAAGGACGGCATTGGTGGCCTGCGTCTGTCTCTTCTAGGCCGCCCGATGTTCGTTTCCTTCCCGGATATCCAGGCGCGCGACCCGCAAAGTGGTGTTCCGCTGCCGGTGATGTTCCAGGCGATGGTTTTGTATTACCTGCACACCGCTGATGGCACTCCCCTGGAGGCTCGCTGGGTCTCGTTTGCGGACCTGCCTGACGGGCGGTTCTACAACCAGGCCTTTCAGGGGTACACCGGCAAAGAGTTGGTCAAATTGTTTGGGGATGATATTGGCGCTTTCGAGAAGGCAGCCGTAAAGCTCAGCGGTCTGCGCCTGGTTTATGGGGATGCCGGGTATTCGTTCCAGGCCTTGCCGCGGGTGGCGCTGGCGGTTGTATACCACCGGGGCGAGGAGGAGTTCCCGGCTTCCTGCCAGATATTATTCGATGCCCAGACGAGTCACTACCTGCCGACTGATGTGTGTGCCATCCTGGCAAGTATGTTGACGCGTGAATTGTTACTCGCTTAGGCTTGCCCGGAGGAAATAAATTGAAGGAGCAATATTTCTCTCCTGCTTCGATCCAGGACAAGGCCGCCGAAATGGCCCAGTCGCTTGCAGTGCTGCGCTCCCGTCATGAAAATATGCGCTTAGATCCTCTCCGGACAGCGTTGCTTGTGCTCGACATGCAGGAATATTTCCTGGATCCGGGCAGCCATGCCTTTATCCCAAGCGCAACCGCCATTTTGCCGGGTGTCC
The DNA here is from genome assembly GCA_043826785.1 of Chloroflexota bacterium. Taxonomy (GTDB): domain Bacteria; phylum Chloroflexota; class Anaerolineae; order Anaerolineales; family Villigracilaceae; genus JBDRPT01. The sequence continues at coordinate 107,345 of JBDRPT010000038.1, forward strand.
AAAAACTGATCGCCGCATATTCAGCAGGCTCCCGTCTGGTGGTCTTTACCCGTCATATCAACGATGACCGGAATGCAGGAATGATGTCGGCCTGGTGGCAGGACTTGATCCGGGAGGAGTCGGCACTCAGCAAGATCTCCGCGGAATTGGATACCACTGCAGGAAAGACCTTGTCAAAGACGCAATACGATGCATTCTATCAGACCGATTTGAAAAACATTCTGCGAGGCGAAGGCGTCGAGCAGGTGGTCATCACGGGTGTGATGACCCACCTGTGCTGCGAGACGACAGCCCGTTCCGCTTTCATGCGTGGCTTCGAGGTGTTTTTTGCAATCGATGGCACAGCGACATATACAGAAGCGTTCCATCAGGCAACCTTGCTGAACCTGGCCCATGGATTCGCGTTGCCGGTCCAGGTCACCGAAATCCTGGCCGCATACGGTAGCGTATGAATGCTGGTGTTGTTGTCATTATTGGTGCAGGTCCTGCAGGGATCAGTGCAGCCATCCAACTCAAGCGTTATGGGATCGAAGCGCTATTGTTGGAGAAAGCACGGGTCGGTGGATTATTATGGAACGCCAACCTGGTGGAGAATTATCCCGGGTTCCCGGAAGGGATTCCAGGCCCCAAGTTGGTCGCTTTGTTTGAACGCCAAATGGAACGCATTGGGGTCGGGGTAACGCGGGATGAGGTGCTGAAACTGGACTTCAATCGGGACAGGTTTCTTGTCAAGACCAGAGTGACCCAGGAGCAAGCGGATTTTGTCATCGTCGCCTCCGGGACGAAACCCAGACCCTTCCCGGTGGATGTCCCGGTGGAACTGCATGGTAAAATCTATACTGATGTCTGGCCGCTACTGCACTTACGTGAGAAGCATATCCTGGTCGTTGGTGCAGGGGATGCGGCCTTCGATTATGCCCTGAACCTGGCCCGCCAGAACCGGGTCACGCTGATGAACCGTTCGACCGAGACGCGCTGCCTGCCTTTGCTGTACGAAAGGACGATTGCGCATAGCCAGATATCCCACTGGGTAAATGCGAAAATAAAGGCAATAACCCAATACGAGGCAGGTGCAGGGATGCAACTTTGCTGCATGATGGAGGACGGAAAGCTTGTAGGTGATTACCTGGTCTTTGCTATCGGCCGCGAGCCACAGCAGGACTTTATTTCGCCGGGTTTGGGCCAGCAGGAAGAGACCCTTATCCAGCAGGGCCGCTTGTACTATGTTGGAGATGTTTGCAATGGGCTTTATCGGCAGACGTCAATCGCAACCGGAGACGGTTTGCGGGCAGCCATGAAAATCTACACCAAGATAAGGAACGACGCGTGAAAGTTTTTGCTGTTACTGGAAGTTCTGAGATTGCGACCGTCTATATGGCAGATTTGGGTGATGAGCGCATGATTGAATTTGTCGAAGCTCTCCAACCCCCGTACAGTCGAGATGAACGATGGATTCTCATGGTTTCCACGCTGTTTGGATGCCCAGTCAAATGCCGGATGTGCGATGCTGGCGGCCACTACAAGGGTAAGCCAACCGCCGAGCAGATCCTGATGCAGACCGATTACATGGTCCGGCGTTGGTACCCAGACGGCAAGGTCCCGGCAACGAAATTCAAGATCCAGTTCGCCCGCATGGGGGAACCTGCCTTCAATATGGCAGTCCTGGAAGCACTTGAGGCATTACCCGGCCGGTATGATGCACCAGGCTTGATGCCATCGGTATCGACGATCGCCCCAAACGGGACGGATGCTTTCTTCGAGCGCTTGATTGATGTAAAAGACAGGCTTTACCCAACAGGCCGGCTGCAATTCCAGTTCTCGATTCACACCACTGATTCAACTTTGCGCGATGAATTGATTCCGGTTAAGAAATGGTCGTTCGAACGCATGGCTGCCTACGGTGAACGCTATTTTCGTTCGGGCGACCGTAAGATCACGCTCAATTTTGCCCTTGCTGCCGGGATGCCTGCCGAACCGGCCGTCTTGTTGCGCTATTTCGACCCGGAGCGCTACCTGATCAAGATCACCCCGGTTAACCCGACCTGGCATGCCATGAAGAACCGTCTGGCCTCCTCCATCGATCCCCAGGATCCTCAGTCGGGCAAAGTTATAGCCCAGGCGATGTCGGACGCCGGGTATGATGTGATCCTGAGTATCGGTGAGGTCAAGGAAAACCAGATTGGCAGCAACTGCGGCCAGTACGTCCTGAAGTATATCCAGGAAGGTGTTGTTGTTTCAGACGGGTATACCTATCAGGTTGAACCCATTGCGGATTGATCCCGGCGGAACTGGATCATAGGATATACGATGAAATTAGCGATTACAGGTAAAGGTGGGGTTGGGAAGACCACCGTCACCGCCCTGCTGGCTCAGGTCTTGGCCGATTCTGGCAGGGATGTCCTGGCTGTCGACGCGGATCCCAGCCCCTGCCTGGCCGGTGCCTTGGGCTTTCCGGATGAATTACGCGAGAAACTGCACCCGATTGCCGAAATGGATGCCTTGATCGAAGAACGGACTGGCGCCAAACCCGGAACGATTGGCGGATTCTTCACGCTCAATCCGCGCGTGGATGACATCCCGGAGCGGTTCAGTGTGCTCCATCGCGGTGTGCGCCTGCTCGAGATGGGGTCGGTCGACCTGGGTGGCTCCGGATGTATCTGCCCGGAGGCGGCCATGCTGAAAACACTGTTTACACACTTGCTCTTCCGCAAGGACGATGTCCTCCTGCTGGATATGTATGCCGGGGTCGAGCATCTCGGCCGTGGGACAGTGGATTTTGTGGATGCCATGATCGTTGTCGTCGAGCCGACCCGCCGCAGCCTGGGGACAGCGACCCAGATCAAGAAATTGGCCAACGATATCGGCTTGGAGAAGTTGTACCTGGTTGGAAACAAAGTGCGCAACGATGATGAAGGGAAATTCATTGAGGCCAAGTCCCCGGGCCTCCCGGTGCTGGGTTTCCTGCCTGCCGACCTGAAGGTCCAGGAGGCGGACCGGTTGGGCATACCGGTGTATGACCACGTCCCAGAATTGAAAACCGCCGCGTTGGCAATTCTACGGCACCTGGTACCCGGACAAGGTAGAAATGATGGGTAGGTCGTGATAAGTCCTGCCTGAATCGTTGGGGACGAACCCATCAAAAACAGAGTGTCCGGGCACTAGAGTCTATTTGAGCCGATAAGCAAAGTATTTTTATTCTGGCGGCTGATTACCGGTTAGCACATTGCCGCGCTGGTTTTATCACCAGAAAAAAATACTTGGAATGACAAATTTATCTGTGGAGCAATGTATGACAACTACCATCGCACTTGCCGGAAAGGGCGGAGTGGGCAAGACGACTACAGCGGGAATGGTGATCAAATATCTAGTGCAATCGAAGCAAGGCAGCATCCTTGCCATTGACGCAGACCCTTCCAGTAACCTGAACATGGTCCTCGGCCTCGATCTCGAATGGACGGTTGGCGATCTCCGCGAGAACCTGCTCGAACAGGTCCAGAGCTCGCTGGGCCAGGGCGGGGCGGCGATGGGGTCATTGCCCGGGGGGGTCACCAAGCGTGACTATCTGAATTATGAGATCCGTAATTCGCTGGCGGAGGGAGACCGCTTTGACTTGATCGCCATGGGGCGGGGGGAGGGCGCCGGGTGCTACTGCGCGGTCAACCACAACCTGCGCGAGGTGATCGACTCGATGAGCCGCAGTTACCAGTGGGTGGTGATCGATAATGAGGCCGGGATGGAACACCTTTCCCGGCGGACCACCCGTGATGTCCAGCACCTGTTGATCATCAGCGACCCGACTCTGCGGGGGCTGGTAGCTGCCCAACGGATTGCTGAGATGCGCAACGAACTCGGTATTTCAATTGAGAAGGCATACCTGATCCTCAACCGTCTTCCGGAGGGTGCCATCCCCGACCCCTTGATGGAGCAAATCGAGAAAATGGATATCCCCTTCCTGGGTGTGGTCCCGGCTGATCCAGACCTGATGTCATTCGAGTTTTCCGGGCGGCCGCTTGTCGAGCTGGGGGATGACTCCCCGGTCTATCGAGCCGTCTGTGCAATGATGGATCAGGTTCTTGCTTCTGCTTAAAGAATGAGGTGATGTGATGAATTTCCTGGTGATAACTTATTTCCTGAATGGCTTCCTGATGATCGCCATGCCGATTGGCCTGGCAATCTATCTGACCCGCAGGTTCAGGCTCGGCTGGCGCTTGTTTTGGATCGGTATGGCGACCTTTATCCTGTCGCAGGTAGGGCATATCCCATTTAACCTCTTCGCCAGTCAGGTGCTGAATCGCACCACGCTGGTCAATTGGCCTCAATCAGCCCAGACCCTGTTCAACGCCATTTTCCTTGGGTTGAGCGCTGGAGCCTTCGAGGAAGTTGCCCGCTACCTGGTCTTGCGTTTCTGGGCGAAGGACGCCCGTTCGTGGAGGTCCGGCATCCTTTTCGGCGTCGGTCATGGTGGCGTGGAAGCCATCATCCTTGGTGCGCTGGTGCTGATTTCCTATGTCTCGATGCTTGTCGTGCGCGGCATGGACTTGACTCAACTCGTCCCAGCGGAGCAGATGGACCTCGCCCGCCAACAGGTGGAGGCATACTGGTCAGCTCCCTGGTACTTTACCCTCTTTGGAGCCTTGGAACGCCTATTGACGATCCCGTGCCATATCGCCATGGCTGTAATGGTGATGCAGGCGTTTACCCGCCGGAATATCACCTGGCTGTTCGCTGCCATCGGTTACCATGCCCTGCTGGATTTCAGCGCGGTTCTCGGCATCCAGTACCTTGGGCCCTACTGGACCGAAGCGATGATCGCCGGCTTTGCACTGATCAGTGTCAGCCTCATCATCGTTTTACGCCAGCCGGAGCCGGAGGTTGACATCCAGGCAGGCCCATCCCAGGCCGGAGCCGCAGCCGGGGAGATCACCCCGGTTGAGGAGACGCCGGATAACCTGGAAAATACCCGCTATTCATGAATCCCATGATCCAGACAGAAGCGTTGTTGAAAGAGTTCGGCAAAATCCGGGCGGTGGAGTGCCTCAGTTTGGAAGTCCACGAGGGCGAGGTCTTCGGTTTCCTTGGTCCTAATGGAGCCGGCAAGACCACTACTGTGCGCATGTTGACCAGCCTGATCTCGCCCACGGGCGGCAGGGCAGTTGTTAACGGTTTCGAGGTCGGGCGACAGGATACAGAGATCCGCCGCTCGGTCGGCATCCTGACCGAGACTCCCGGGGTGTACGATAATTTATCCGCCGAGTACAACCTGCGCATCTACGCCGAATTGTACGAAGTCGCCGATCCAGCATCCCAGATCGAGAAATACCTGCGCCTGCTTGGCTTGTGGGACCGGCGTTTCGACTCTGCCGGCACCTTCTCGAAGGGGATGAAGCAGAAGCTGGCCATCGCCCGGTCGCTGCTGCATGAGCCGCGCCTCCTGTTCCTGGACGAACCCACCGCCGGCCTGGACCCGGAGGCGGCCCGGCTGGTCCGCGATTTCATCGCCGAGCTGAAAAAGGAAGGCCGGACGATCTTCATGTGCACCCATAACCTGGATGAGGCTGACCGGCTGTGCGACCGCATCGGGGTCTTCAAGACCAACCTCCTGGTTGTGGATACACCACAAAAATTACGCACATCGCTGTTCGGGCGCAAAGTCGTCTTCCATCTCCGGGCAGTGGACGAAAAGTTCGCCCGGGCAGTGCGCGGCTTGGATTACGTGACCGAGGTCAAGGTCGTGGAGAACAAGTTGCTCGTCACGATGGATGATCCGGAGGCGCACAACCCGGAGATCGTCCGCTTGCTCGTCGACAGCGGCGCGGACGTGCAGTTCGTCGGCGAGTTGCGCCATTCGCTCGAAGATGTCTATTTACAGATGGTCCGCAATGCATAGGTGCAACCCATGAAGAAAATCAAGACGATCATCAAGAAGGAATGGGCCGAGGTCTTCAAAAACCGCCTGGTCATCTTTACAGTTGCCTTCCTGCCCCTGATGATGACAGCCATCCCACTGGCGATCATCTATGCCACCCGGGGCGCTTCCGGTGCGGATGCGCTCAACGCCGACGTGCCCACCGAGATGATCAGCGCGATGTGCCCGGGCAGTTTGAGCGCGGCTGAGTGTTTCCAGGTGTTCATGGTCAGCCAGTTCATGATGATGTTCATGATCGTCCCGGTTGCCATCCCGGTGACGATAGCCGCTTATTCCATTGTCGGCGAGAAGACAACCCGCAGCCTGGAGCCGATCCTGGCGACGCCGATCACAACCTTCGAGTTACTGGTGGGGAAATGCCTGGCCGCGGCCATTCCGGCGACCTTGGCGACCTACGCTGCTTTCGGGATCTTTGCCCTGGGTTCCTGGCTGTTGGTGGAGAACAAAACCCTGTTGACCGCTCTCCTGGACGCGCGCTGGTTGATTGCCATCTTCCTGGTCGGACCTTTGATGGCAGTCATGGCAGTGACCTTTGCGCTGATGGTCTCTTCACGGGTCAGCGACCCGCGCGTGGCGGAACAGATCTCGATGGTCATCATCGTTCCGGTGCTGGTCGGGTTTTTCGGCCAGATGGCAGGCTGGTTCATCCTCGACCGCCAGTTGATCATCAGTGTTGCGCTGGTCATGTTCATCCTTGATGCGCTCCTGGTAACCCTTGCTGTGCGAGTTTTTCAACGCGAATCGATCCTCACCCGCTGGAAGTGAAATCATGAAAAAAATAGCCTTGACCATTTCCCTTGTGCTGTTTGTTACCTTGCTGGCTGCCACGGCTGTCCTCGCCCAGGAAGAGGAACTCAGCCTGAGTTTCTCGCGCGATTTCGGCTATTCATCCGGCGGCGGAGATATCCAGGGGCTGTTCAGCATGAAGGTCTCCGGCCCGGACGACCTGGTCCGGGTCGTCTTCTACATCGATGACACCATCCTCGGTGAAGACGACGAGATTCCCTTCAAATTGCAATTCAATACCGACAACTATGACCTTGGGGTGCATACGTTGTATGCGGTTGGTACCACGGCTGGAGGTGACGAGCTGCGCAGCAGGGAGGTCACCGTCCGCTTTGTTAGCGCGGATGAGGGCTGGCAGGCAGCCAGCAGGATCATCGGTCCGCTCCTGGTGGTGGTTTTGGTAGCCACACTGTTATCTACCCTGTTACCGGCTTTGGGCGGGAAGCGCAAGAGGGGTAAGGTCGCAGCGGGGGAGCCGCGTGCGTACGGCCCGATCGGTGGGACGATTTGCCCGAAATGCAACCATCCGTATGGGCTGCAATTCCTGGCCCCGAATATGCTCGTTGGCAAGCTGCAGCGCTGCCCGAACTGTGGAAAATGGGCCATTGCCCGGCGTGCCTCAGCCGAGGCGTTACGCGCTGCCGAATTGGCCGAACTGGGCCAGGGAACCGCCGGGGTGCAGGAGATGACCGCCGAGGAGAAGCTGCAGCGCGAGCTGGACGATTCGAAATACCAGGGGCTGTAGACTCCGCGAGCACGGGAACTACCACTCAATATATCTTCGCGCCGTATAACCGCCCAAATGCTTGGGGGGTTATATGAACCGCCCATAAGCTGTTACGAAGCACCCCGCAGGGGTACGAAGTGCCCCGCAGGGGTGGACGATCCGCGTAAACGCAAGTTAGCCCGGTTAACGACGATTAGAATTACCCATCGATGACAATTAGAAATGCCCACCCTAGAGCGGGCGAAAAAGCCGTTACACTCTTCAGAAAAACGGAGAGTGGAGAAAGGATGACGGCAACCAACGCCCAGGTGAGGCTG
>JBDRPT010000039.1:0-4014 GCA_043826785.1 Chloroflexota bacterium
ATTAGGCGGAATGCAGATAGGCGACCCTGCCATTGGGCCGGGAGCGACTGGCCATACTTCCCTGGTAGTATCAACAAGCAATTATTCACCACTCTTTCTACTGACTGGCATCCCTCTTCACTGTCGCCAAGAGCGCCAGCGTTTCCTGTTTGCGCTCCTCGGGCAATCTCTCGAAGGTCAGCGCCCGTTCCAGGGCGGCGACAGAATCCCCAACTCGTCCCACTTTATTGTAGACCTCCCCCAACTCGACCCAGGCATCCGCATTCAGCGGGCTGATCTTGACTAATGTTTCGAATGCAAATATGGCCTTTTCAAGCTGATTCATTTGCCAATAACAGGTAGCAAGACTATACAGACCGTCTGGATCATATGGTTGAAGAGATAAAAACTTTTGTATAGAATAAATTGCATCCTGCCATTTTTTTTGACAAATTTGAATATCTCCCAACACCAACCAAGCATACAGAAGCAGAGGGTCTTTTTCTGTCACATATTTTGCATGAGAAAACGCATCATCGACCCGGTTTTGTCTCATCAAAGCTAGAGCCATCATCAACCTGCTTTCTGGAAGATTATGGCTAACAATGGACTTGCGAGTCAGTTTTTCAGCGGATATATAATCTTCAGTTGATAAGTAATAGTTAATCAAATGGAGATAAGGCTGAGAGTCAAAGGCCCGTTTCCTCCGCTCGCTCTGGATCAAGCGCAGGGCACGATCCGATTGATTGGTAACAACCAAAGCATTAACATACCCCCTCACTAAAGTTTCAAATAAACCTTGACATGCAATATAAGCCAACTCATATTTCTTTGCGTGGCGATAGTTGGTCAACCCCAACCCGAGTTGGTACCATTCGAGTGAGGCCTTCGGGTCGAAACGATCATTGTGGAGATGTATGGCCATGAATCCATATCCCGGAAATTGGTCGGGTGTTTTTTGGATGTATTGATCCAGGAACGGAATGATCTCATCAAACCGACCAGTTCTACGCAGGAGATCGAGCATACCTTTGCAAGCATCCGCATTCCATGGGGTAATCTCGAGGGCGTTCCTTAGGTAATTCTCCGCCTCAACACCACGATCCAAATTCAATAACACGATTCCCAAAAGTGCAAGGACTTGATCGTTCGGTATCGCCCGGGATTCGAAGTGTTGGAAGTATGGCAATGCAGCATCGAATTGGCTGGTTGCCAGCAATGCCGTACCAAGTTCCCACTTCAAGTGTTGATTACCTGGGTATAATTTTTCGATTTTTTTGTAGATCTCTATGGATTGGCGGAATTCGCCTTTCTGATAATAAATCCGTCCCAGGGCCAGTAGTACATCCTGCTTCTCAGGTGCAAGAGCTCGGGCTTGTTCCAGCAGACCGATAGCGCCCTCGTGTTGATTGATCTTCTGCAGGAATTCTGCAATGAATACTCTCAAATCCTTGCCCATAATTTACCTTTCCAAATCGTATCTTGTGACATTACAACATCATTTGGGTATATGCGTGGGTTTTGGGTTAGGTCTGGTAGGCGCCTTGGTAGAAGTCGGTGTCGTTGCCGGGCTGGGAGTCTGGCTCGGGGTTGGTGTGGACGTCGACGTAGGTGTGAGCGTTGGAGTTGGTGTCCTGGTAGGAACCGGTGGTGTTGTCGCTGTCGGAGTACCAGGAGGACTTGGTGGTGTTGTAGGTGTGGGTGGGCGAGTCGGGGTTGGCGACCCGGATGATGGATTGGCCTGGAATAGCTTTGTCACTGTATAAGCGATTGCAGAGATGACAGCAACAATCCTGGAAACAACTGGTTTGACCGTGGCGTTCATGAGGGCCTTAATTGCATCCGAAGTCGTATACTTTGGCGGCTTATCATTAGGCGGTCGTGGTGGTGGGCCAGTCATCTGTGGTAGTACTCTCTGTGGCAAAGGAACACGTCGGGAAGGATTGCCGTATCCGGGCGAGTTTTTCCCGGCGAGTTCTAATACGAGTTTGACAGTATAGTATATGGCCAATAATATCAGAACCGTCACCAATATGATTTCACCAACCGGGGATGGCTCGGCCACGCCTACCGCAACCACACCTACAGTGAGCAGATCATAATTCGGGTTAGTGACTGTTGGTGGAGGCATCTGTGTTGTCGATGGAATAGCGGCTATCACTTGCATGTTAGTGAGCGGACCTTGAGCAGAAACCCCAAAGTGTGTAAGGGTGGGAATAGCTGTTGTAGACGCAATGGATATTCCAGGCGACAGGTTCCCTGGATGGCCAGGAATAGGCATCGCTGTGGGAACCGTGGTGGGTTGGAGTAAGATTACGTTTAGGATGGTAGTTTCTGTGTTCCCGGCCAGGTCACGCCCCTCCAGGCTCAAGCTGCCGCCCCCGGCCAACCCTGAGCCTGTCGAAGGGCCCCCGTCCCAGCCCAGGCTGGCCGAGGCCGGTCCGCTACCGCTCGCCAGGGTCACCCCGCCAGAAGTCAACTGCCACCAGGCCACCCCGCTGCCCCCATCCGAGACAGAATAATTCACAACCAGGCTGTCCCCGCAGCCCGGACAGAAGCTCCCGCCACCGGTCAACCCAAGCGCAGGTGAGAGCGTGTCCATCCTGGCCGTCTCCCCGGCGGTGGCGATGTGCCCGGCGGCGTCCATCGCCCGCAACTGGACGCTGTGGACCCCGTTACCCAGGGTCAGCGGGCCGCTGTAGCCCGTCCAGGCGCCGCCGTTCAGGGTATATTGTGGTCGCCGAAGTCGCGACCATATTGGTCGGGGTTGGTGAGGTGGTGACACACGACCCGAACAGGAGACATATGCAAAGGTACGCAGCGGTGAGAAGTCTGGCTCGGGACACCATGCTCATTCAACTAGAAGGCTACGGGGATATCGGCCAGATCTCAGCCGGTGTATTGATGCACGGGTCCGCAGCCGGGTGACGATACGTCTCATAAAAAGCTTCCACCGTCATCCCAGTCGCCTCTTCGAGACTATGCAATACAAACCAGTCGAATTTGATTGCCCACATCTCGAGAACATCCGCCATGGTCTCCGTAACTCCTGGCGACCACAGGTAAAAGCTGGGTACGTAGCTGACCCAAGTATCAAGGCATGCTCGAATTGTCTGCCCGTTCGAATATCCATCCACACTATACGATAAGAACATGCCTAGATCAGGATAGAACATAAAAAGGATGAAAGGTAGGGATGGATATATATTCGTTTGTACCGTGCTGATCAGGATGTCCTCAGGCGGACCAAACTGATCCATGATCCTGCCAACATCATACAGGTCGGGGATTTCGAAGCCATACACTACTATGCTTTGCACAATGCCTTCAATAAAATCAATATCTAATCGAACTTCAGTCAAGGATGAATATATCTCTTGCAGCGTAAATTCTGCTCCTAGTAAGCCGTAAGTCATGGGTGATCCCCCAATGTATAATGGTCTTTTCGCAAGCGGTTCCAGGAGGGTAGTCACCTGCGGATAGGTGGTCACCCCTGGCATGATCCCCCACCAGCAAGGCAACTGGCAGCCATGGTTGCTGCGGAGCAATTCCAGGACCACTTCCTCTGGAGTGCCGACGGGCAAAGGCGGGAGAAAAGTGGGCATGGCCGTTGAGGTTGGCGTTGATGTTGTCGTCGGTTCGGGGGTGGCGGTCAGGGTTGCGGCCGGAGAGGCCACTGACGGCGACGGAACCGGCGGGGTATTCTGCACAGGCTGGCAAGACCCCAGGATCAGGATCAAGACAAACAACAGGTTGCCTTTAGATGTTTTCATCGGTGCTCTTGTCTCCTCATTTTGAATTGTTACTATTCCGGTCCTGGGACAGATCTTCCCGCATCCGCCCATTCCAAGGTGATCTTCGATAGCCATCCGGTCATGTGTTCGTCCATCCAGTCCGCCCGGGCTGGGCCAGAGTCCAGCCAGCTTCTTGAGCCGGGATGTATGCCTTGCGGTGTATTTTAACGAAAAATCAATTCGCAGGTCTCGCAGGCGATGGATGCGCCGGCGTGGGCCTGGATGAACCTGCGCCGCGGCG
>JBDRPT010000040.1:0-4313 GCA_043826785.1 Chloroflexota bacterium
CTTCTCTCCCAGTTGCTGGATCACTTCCAGTCGATGGATCTCTTTTGTGCTCATAGTGAGTAGTTTGTCCACTTTCTTGTCCCTTTCCAAGGGGACATTTTAACTTTGGTAAAAGGGGACTCTACTACTTTGGGCTAACACATTGGTCTACTGGAACAGCCACTCGTTGCTGTGGGAAGTGACCATGTGCGTTATGCTATACCTTATGGTGCTGCTGCTTGAGTCGATGCCCATCTTCGCCCGGTTCGAGTGGTTGCAGAGCCGCTGGCCAAAGCTGGCGAAAAAAATGTCCCAGGTCCACCATTATGCGCCAATCCTCGCGATCATCGGGTTAGGCCTGTCCATGTTGCACCAGTCTTCCCTCGGCGCCGTGTATGGAGTGCTCAAGGCGCGCCCAATCTGGTACCGTCCAGATATCTCGGTGTTGTTCATCATCTCTGCGGTTGCTGCCGGGATGGCATTGACGGTTTTCGTGTCCATGCTCTCCGCCCGATTGACGAAACGGGTGCAGGTGGATGACGCCCTGCTTGAGCGAGTCTCGTTCTTCGTCGGCTGGATCCTGGTGGGTTATCTCTACTTCCGTTTCTGGGATGCCCTATCGATGACCTACACCTATGACCCGGGCCGGACCGAGGGGTTGAATCTATTGATGAGCGGCCCCCTGGCCTTCAATTTCTGGGTCGGCGAGATGCTCCTTGGAATCCTTGTCCCGATGGTGTTGCTGCTCAACAGCCGGACGCGGACCAATCCCTTCTGGCGGATGGCAGCCATGCTCCTGGTCGTAGGCGGCGTCGTGGCTTACCGCTGGGACACAAATCTCTCCGGCTTGCTGATCGTGCTGTCCTACCTACCGGGAGCGCCGGTTGTCAACTATACCCACTATGTACCCTCCTTCATCGAAGTTATAAGCGCAGCGGGGATTGTTGGCTATGGTACCCTGGCCCTTTCGCTTGGTGTGCGCTATCTCAGGATTGTGGATCATAGAGACATTGACGCACTGGAACACCCTCAAAAGACAGCCACTGCTGCCCTAATCCCAAACGGGGATTAACCCAAAGGGCCGCCCTGCTCGGGTGGCCCTTATTATTTAGGGGAATTGCAACCAGGACGGTTGCTACAGAATTCTATTCTTCCGGTGCTCCGGCCGCAATCCATTGCCGTACCATTTCCAGCTCACCTTCCAAGAAATTGGCAAAATGTTGGGCTTGTTGGGCCTGGATCAAGAGACTATTATCGGCATCCCCTGGCAGAACGATCGCCCCGCTGTTGCTCCCGGTCATTGTCCCCGTGTAAGAGGTAAGATCCAGGCCTGCAGTCGGATTGGTCGCATTGTGACACACTGTGCAGCGCGCGGTGAAGACCGCCTGGATGTGGGTTGTAAAGGTTGGCGTGCCGGTCACAGCGGGGAGTGTTGGCGTGGGCCGGGGTGGAGGCAATTGTGCCTGCAGGATGGTCCGCAGAGAGGGGGCATCGAACCCGGCAAAGGTGAATACATTGCCATGGCAAGCGCTGTTGGAGCAGAAGGAGGTGTTCGAAGTGCCCCCGGCGTCTCCGGTTGTATGACAGTTAACGCAGGTGACATCAAAGGCGAGGTGGTGCAGGCTGATCCAGTTTGCATTCAGGTGGGAATCCGGTTCCGGGCCGCGGCTGATCTCGATATTGGTGAGAAAATCCTGGGCGGTGGCAACCACCGGGATCGAATGGCACAGATTGCATTCCAGGCGGATCGCCTCCTGGGCGGTGTTCAGGTGGGTGCCACCGTGGCAGCGGAAACATCCCGGCGTGGTATTGTGACCGATGTTGTTCGGGTGCGTGTCCCAGTCCACCAGTTGATCGATGAAAACGGACTGCGCGTAGACTTGCTGGAGCATCTCAACGGCCTGGTGGATATGCTCCTCGTTGGCCTCGAAATAGGCCGGGTAGTTACCTTGATAGTATTGCTCAAGCGCTGCGATTCCGGCAATGGCGTCTTCCTGAGTTGCGTAGTCACCCCTCAGGACGTTGACTGCTTGTTCCCGGATGAACGGGATGGTCGAGTCGATCAACCCTTGCGCCAGCAGGTTGTCGACCGAATCCTCGGGGGTATAAATGCGGTGGGAAATCCGGTTGTGACAGGTGATGCAGTCCATCTCCTGCAGTTCGCTTTCATAGATGGAGGCAGGATCAAAGTCGGATTCAACATCGAGATACTCGCTGTAGGATCCGTCATCGTTGTAGACCCGGATGTAGGGGATGATCTGTTGGGCCTCGTCCTCGGCATAGAAGAGGATCGGATTCTCGATGTGCCAGTGGATACCGCGCTCCAGGCCCTGGCGTTCGCTGCCCCCACCCGTGTGGAGGATGAGGTAGGTGTAGTTGACAGAGTTATCCTCGTCAGAATTGTAATGGGTGATCAGACGCAGGCTATCGTCGGAAAATTTCTCCGGGAAATGACATTGCTCACATGTCTCGCGGGCGGGTCGCATATTGCCGGCAAAAATGGGGTATTCATACGTGTTGAAAGTCGTCGCAACGATATGGCGGATATCCCCGGCCTTCCGAAAGATCTGGTTGCCGATGAACTCGCGTCCGATGTGGCATTCGACACAAGCCACACGCGCGTGCGGAGAAACCTGATAGGCGGCGTACTCAGGCGGCATGGTATGACAGGTAGCCCCGCAGAAAGACGGTGAGTTTGTATACTCCCAGCCGTATGCGCCCCCGATCAGGACGGCGAGAGTGAGAATGCCCAGCACGGTGTATGGCAGGATGAACGCCCATTTCGGTGAGCCGGCAGGAGGGGCAAAGAAATTCTTGATTTTCTTGCGAAAACGTCCAAACATGATGGGTTACCTCCTAGTTAAAAGTATACTGGGTTTCCCTCCAATTGCAAGGCAGGGAACCCAGTTCCTTCAAGGTGTCAGATTAGTTATCGGGAGCGCCGTTTTCAATCCACTGGCGGACAATGTCAAGTTCATCGGCCGTGAATTGACCGGGGTGATCTCCGAGTTCCTGGCGGGAAATCAACAAGCTGGCTCCCGGGTCGCCCGGGATAATGGCTGGACCGCTGGTACCGCCAGCGAGTGTTTGCTGGTAGGTTGTCAGGTTGAGGCCGCCCAACGCGGCTGCGCCATGGCAGGCGGCACACCTGGTTTGGAAGAGCGAACCGATGGTGCCATTCCAGGTCAAGACAACTTCGGTGGACTCAGGCGTCGGTGCCGGAGTGGGAGTCAGTGGCAGATAAGCCGGGACTTCGCTTATCCGCGGCGGGACGGTGGTGATGGCGCTGGTTTCTGCGAAGGCAAATCCATAAGCGCCAAAGAGCAGCGCGCCGGCAAGCAGTGTTGCCATCGGCCAGTAGACCAGTTGGCGCTTGCGCAAGGTCTTGGGGTCGACCGGGCGTTCGGCAATCCCCGCTTTGATATCAGCCAGTTCAAGCGGATGCTCGTGGAGCATCTCCTCTTCGGTTAATTTGCCGGTGAACATGGATTTGTTGAATGTTTTGATGTGGACAGCATACATGTGCCAGACGATAATTGCTAAGATTGCCAGCAGGGCCTCGCCGCCATGCGCAGCCTTGGCCGCCGGGATGAACTCCCCGGGCAAGAAACGGGCAGTGGTAATCGGGTTCCACATCATGAATCCGGTGCTCCCCATGATGACCGTCCCCCAGACCAGAGCCCAATATTCCAATTTTTCTTCGAAGGTATAGCGACCCATCTGTGGCCGGTTCTTGGCCCGCCCCAGATTGTACATAAGCGCCTGCCAGGCATCCTTGGCATCTTTGATCCCCGGCAGCATGCTCATAGGAACGCGGCGGACGAAGATCTTGTAACCAACATCGATGATGTGGTAAATGGTCAGCACCATCAACACGAACGCGCTGACATGATGGATCTCACGGGTGAGCTCGATCCCGCCAAAGGCGCTGATGATGAAATCTGACCACCCGGTTGTGGGGTATTTCTGCGGCAAACCGGTAATCCCCAGAAGGGTAAAGGAGATTAGCAGCATGACATGCGCGGCGCGCTGTACCAGTGCAAACCTTTCAAACTGATGCATTTTCTTCTTGGTCATGCGTGCTTCGCTCCTTTGCGGCGTTCGATCATCCTGCGGGCGACATCGGTCAGGACATACAGGATCATCGGGCCTAGCACTGCAGGAATGAAGATCTTATAGAACAGGTTCACATAGTACTTGAGTTTAGAGTTCGCTGGACCTTAACAAGAAGTGGAACTTGCTGATAAAGTTCTTGTGTGCTCAAAAACAATCTCAGCGAGTTCCGAAATGCAGTATACCAAAAAGTGCGCTATCGCCCGGATGCGTTTCTGGAT
>JBDRPT010000041.1:0-24098 GCA_043826785.1 Chloroflexota bacterium
GCCCACCACACCCCCCACCATCTTGAAGTGCGTAAGTCCTAGATTATTTATTATAATGGGGGTGTCAACGATTGATAATAAGAGTAATATAGGAGTATTGATGAGAACAATTCCCGTCGAATGGCTGGATCAATTGACCGAATGGTTGCCCAATCTCCTTTTGGCCTTTGCGATCCTGATCGCAAGCCTGTTCCTAGCGAGGCTGGTCGCCGGGTTGTTGCAGCGCGTCCTCCGTAGCCGCAAAGCAGACCCCGAGATCACCCTCCTGCTGTCCCAGATCGCCCGCTGGAGCATCATCGTCGTCGGCGTGTTGACAGCTTTGCAACAGTTCTTCGATGTGACCGCGTTCCTTGCCGGGGTGGGCATCCTGGGGTTTACGGTTGGCTTTGCTTTGCAGGACATCATGAAGAATTTTGCCGCCGGTGTGATTCTGCTGATCCAACAGCCTTTCAACATTGGGGATACCATTGAAACTTCCTCGCATGGCGGCAATGTGATCAGCATCAACCTGCGGGCTACAGAGATGCGTACTTTCGATGGCCGGATTGTCATCATCCCCAATGCGGATATCCTCGCCCATCCGATCACCAACTATACCCGGGCCGACCGTCGCCGGATCGAGGTGCCGGTTGGCGTCGGTTACGACATCGACCTGGAACTGGCCCGCAGGGTCGCCCTGGAAGCGACCCGCGCCATCCCCGGGTTCAGGGAAGAACCGGCCCCAATGGCAATCGCGGACGCTTTTGGCGAATCAGTGATCAAACTGGTCGTCTACTTCTGGATCGATACCACCCAGATCGGCTTGTTGGACGCCAAAGGTGAGGCTGTGAGATTGATCAAGGCAGCATTCGACAGGCATGGGATTGTGATACCCTACCCCATTCAAACCATCCACCTGGATAAGCCGAACTAACCGGAGACGATCCAACTCAAATATATCCTGAAGGCAGAGAGTCCACCAATGACCGCGGACTCTCTGCCTTCTATTTTCTATTAGGAGCATCGAAAACAAAGGAAGTTATTCGATGACCAGCAGGTCCTTCTTTTCGTCAATCAGTCCCAGGCGGGAACCGATGATCCGTGCAATGGTCCGGGAGGCCTCCGGGCGGGCGGCTCGGCGGCAGTTCTCGATGACCGCCTGCAGTTCGTGCGGCCGGCAGACCCAGCGAGTGAGCGTACGAACCACTTTGAGCGGGTCTGGCGCCCATACACCCGCCCCAACACTTTCGACAAAGGTCACGTTCCCATCCTCCTGACCCGGCAATTTAGCGTACAGGATGACCGGCAGGTTGGCAATCATTGCCTCGGCGATGGTCCCCGGGCCTGCCTTGGTGACCAGAACATCAGCAGCACGCATGAGATCAGGCATCTCGCGAGTGAAACCATAGACAAAGACCGGGTTCTCCCAGGTTTCAGCTTCAAGCGTTTTCTTGAGCTTGGCATTCCGGCCCGTGACAATGGCCATGCCAACATCCAGCCCGGATTCATCGATTGCGCGCGCTGTCTCAGCCAAAGCACCCATGCCTTCGCCGCCGCCGACCATCAGTACAACCATCTTATCCTGCGGCCAGCCAAACCGGGCGCGCAGCGTCTCTCTATCCCCATGCGGGGCGCAGTATTTTTCAGCCACCGGCTGGCCCACAACACGAACCCTTCCGGGGTTCATGTTGTTCTCGATCGCTCGTCGCCTGGCCATCTCTGTCGGGACAAGAATCAGGTCGGTCCGCTGGTCGTACCACAGAGCGTGGGTCGTGACCATATCGGTGACGACTGTGATAAATGGAGGCCGGTTCTTGCCCAGCGCCCGCAGGAAGAAAGAGTTGCCCAGCGGGTGGACGCTTACCAACATATCGTTGGGGTGCTCCTTTACCAGCCGGCGGGCTGCCGAACGGACATACGGCCAGAGGGTCGATGTCACGATGCGTGCCTGCGGGCGTCCGTCGCTGATCTTGTATCCCACTCCCCAAAGTTCGGGCACCTTGACAATTTCCGGGTACATGGCTGGCAGCTGGTTGTAAGGGGGTGGGGCATAGTCTTTCAGAAAGTCGACCATCTCCGTGGTGACAGCATTGCCCAGCTCAAGTTTCAAAGCCTCGATGAGAGCCTCAGCGGCTGCCCGGTGCCCTCCGCCAGTATCGGAAAACAAGAAGAGGATATGGGGTCTTTTAGCCATTTTCATTGGGTTCCCTTGACAAGATATTCTTCAGCCTGCGGGCAAGTTCGCGCCGGGTCAACATCACCCGCCGTCCACAACCCCTGCACTCCAACCCGATATCCGCGCCTAGGCGGGTGACAGTCCATTCATAGGAGCCGCAGGGGTGCGGTTTTCGCAAGCGGATCTGGTCATTGATCTGGAGATCGGGGAGCATAACATCATTTTAACGTGAATATCACTGCAAACACAAGCCGGAGAACCGAACTCAAGACGGCGTAAGGCAAGGGGTAAATTATGATAGACTCACCCTGTATGTCGGCTTTTCGTATTACAGGAGTGCAACAATGTCTCCAAGAGATACCTTCGATGTAAAAGTTGCCGGTCTTGCCCGCAGGCTGCCCATCTTTGAGGTCAGGCCAGGGTTCCGGATCCCCATTCTGAACATCCTGGGCGATACTGAGATCGTTCAGGCCTGTGCTAAAGCCATCGCGGAGAAACTCCAGATCGTGGACTATGACATCCTCGTCACTGCTGAAACGAAATCCATTCCTCTGGCCCATGCTCTCTCTGTGGAAACCGGAAAGCCCTATGTGATCCTTCGCAAGGCATACAAACCGTACATGGGAGCGGCGTTGATCGCCGAATCAATGTCAACAACCACAGGAAAGTCGCAAACTCTTATCCTGGATGAGAAAGACCACGATCTTGTCCATGGAAAGTCGATTGTCGTTCTGGACGATGTCATCAGTACTGGATCGACCCTGCAAGGGATTGAGATGATCATGGAACGAGCCGGGGCGACCATTGTGGCCGAGGCGGCTATTTTCACCGAAGGCGACCAGTCCCAATGGGAACATATCATCGCCCTTGGGCATTTACCCGTCTTTCAGGATTAGCCTGATTTTTCGATTGCAGGCAGGAGCGCATTGCTACGCTCCTGCGTTTGTTTAATCAGCTTTTCTTTCTCCGCCCGCGACATGGCTTTGATCCTTCGTTCCCGGCGCATTGCACTGCTCCGGTCGGTGTATTCTTCGATGTATACCACCCGGACCGGGGTGCGGGTGCGGGTATAACGGGCGCCGTGCCCGGCATTATGTTGACGTTCGCGCCGCTGCGGGTCGGTCGTCCAGCCAGTGTAGAACGATCCGTCGGCGCATTCGAGGATGTAGCAGAAGGTGATCAGCGCGGCTTTTTTCACCGGCGGGTTTTCTTTTTCCCCAGGCCACCCAAAAGGATACCTCTCCAGGTCTCGCCGATAGTAGGGATTTCTTGCACCCCCAACTCCTGCCTCGCCCATTGGCCGACCTGGCGTTCCTGCCACCAGGACTGGTCCCCTTCGTAAGCTTGTCTGAGCCGCTTCTCAAGGGATTTCGCATCCTGGTTGGCAATATCATTGCGCAGCTTTTGCAATCCATTGATCAGCCTATCAAGGAGACGAGTGATATTCTCGCGGTTATGCAGAGCGGAGGCGCCCAGTGCCCCCGGACCGTCCTGGTCGTGAAGCGCCGAGACCAGGCGGGCATACGGCCGGCCGGTAAGCTTGCGTGAATCGCGCCAACCCGGCTGTCCCACCGTCATGCCCAGCAGGCTGGAAGCGATCAACTGGGGCAGAATGTGGACCGTAGACATGATCCCATCGACTTCGAGCATATCTGTATACAGCACCTCGGCTTCCAATAAGCGGACCAGTTCGGTGGCAAGTTGCAGAGCCTGTGCCGATGTCTCGCCAGGCGTGGAGACGGCCACAATCCCATTCTTAAACAGGTCAGCATGGGCAGCCTCGATGCCGCCACGCGGATCGAGAAGGTATGCCGGGTTGATGGCCGGGAATAGGGCGACATAATGCCGTCCCTGGGGCAAGGACTCTTTCATCCATCCAGCGACCGCGGACTTAGCTGGAGACGTGTCCACTACAACCGCACCTTCTTTCAGGTATGGAGCAATGTGGGCGATTGTTTCCTGCAACTCGTCGCTGGGTAAGGCAAGGAGTACCAAGTCCGCGTCTTGGACTGCGGTTTTGCGCTGAAGAGCTATTTTATCCACGGCATCGATTTTTTTTGCCTGTTGGGCTACTCTCGATTCGCGGTCGATGCCAATCCGGGTAATCCGTTCTTTATGCGGTGCTAGTGCCAGACCAATCGATGCGCCGATCTGTCCCAGGCCAAGGATAGCGATGTTCATTCTCGTTTTTTCCTCTCAGTTGTTGTTATCGGCTGTCTGCAGGCTAAGCAGCAGGCTGTCTTCCAGCGATTCGGGGGATGTGTCAATCGGCTCCTGGTGGCGCCGGATGATGGCGATGCCTAGCGGGGATACGCCCACCCGGCTTGCCAGGGCAGCTCCCCAGCCTGCATGTTGTTCAGCAACGATGAACGGGCGAGTGCAGAGGCGCAGCGCGCTTCTTCCAAGATGTTTGGCGAGATCGGGCCAGATTTTGTTGACAACGACGATGAGAACCCGCTCCCACAGACGCAAGGGGTAGATACTTTTGCCCACGTCATGGAGCAATGCTGCAGACATGAGGTCGGGGTGGTCCTGGCCGTTTTCCAGGAGCTGGTGCAAGACAGCACAGGCATGAGCTTGCTCGGATGCCTGCATTTGCCTGAAAAGGGTAATCTGCGCCGCAGAGAGATACGGGCGCAACTGCTCGGTCTCCACCAAGTCAGGTCTTGCCCGCAAGGCACGAATGAATTGAACAGCACGGTAGGTCAGTTGATCTGATTTAATCACGGCAGGCCCCAAATCGGGAGGATTATAACATGTGATAGAATCGTGAGAGCCGGGGACGCCGACCCCGGCTCTCATTTGAAAAGGAGGAGAAGAGAAATCGCCTTACGCCCTTATCCTACCACTTTCACCCGAAATATACATGACTACTCCCCTACGTTTACCCTACGCTAGTATTACACTTCTGTAAAGTATTTTTTGGAAGAATGGAGAAAAATGGCGCCGTTTGCCATAGAAACCGAGAAGCTGGGGCGGATTTACAAGATTCGCGGGAATAAAAAAGAGAGAAAAATCCGGAAAGAGCTTGTGGCCCTGGCTGATGTGGACCTGCAGATCCAGCAGGGTGAACTATTTGGACTGCTCGGCCCGAACGGGGCTGGGAAGACCACGCTGATCAAGATCCTGACCACGCTGCTGGCTCCAACCTCGGGACGGGCGCTCGTCTCCGGCTACGATGTCGCCGAAGCGCCTCAGCTTGTCCGCCCACAGATCAATATGGTCTCCGGCGGAGAGTCGTCCGGGTACGGCCTGTTGACTGTCCGCGAAAACCTCTGGATGTTCTCCCAGTTCTATGGGCTGCCATCCAAAGAAGCCAACCAGCGGATCGTAGAGTTGCTCCACCAGGTCGGGCTTGCAGACCGGATTCACACGAAATCATCAGACCTTTCAACCGGCCTCCGCCAGAAGATGAATATCGTGCGCGGCTTCCTGACGGACCCGCGGGTGCTTTTCCTCGACGAGCCGACGCTGGGTTTGGACGTGAGTGCATCTCGCGATGTACGCAAATTTATCCGCGGCTGGCTGGATGCGAACAAATCGCGCACCCTCCTGCTGACCACCCATTACATGGTCGAGGCCGAGGAGTTGTGCGACCGGGTTGCGATCATCAACCAGGGCCGCGTCCTGGCTTGCGATTCACCCGAGGTCCTTAAGCGCCGGCTGCAAAGAGATGCCATTTTCGTAATTGAGACCAGCCCGTTGAATGGGTTGTCGGCGCCCAAACTGGAGGCCCTGAGCGAGGTCCGCAAGGCTACGGTCACAGAGAAGGAAGGCGGAGCGGTGCTAAACCTGGTCCTGGTTGAGGAATCTGCCCTGGCAGCGGTGATCAATGCCCTCACCCAGAAGGATATCAAGGTAATGCATCTGACCAAGCGTGAACCGACGCTGGAGGATGTCTTCGTGGATCTGGTCGGGCGCAGCATGGCAGAGATGGAACAAAGTGAATAGCCCGGTTCCCGGAGGCCAGATCAACGTGCTAGCAGAGCCGGTATCGAACAAGGCCACTGGTTGGCGGTTGTTCGTCAAGACAGTGATTGCCCGCGCTTACCCACGGATCATCGGCCAGCAGCGTGAGAAATCCTGGATGTTCTTCGACATCTTCCTGCCGATGATGGCTGTCTCCGCCTATGTGTTCGTCTATCGCGCCATTGGCGCCCCCGAGGATTATGTCGGTTTTGTCGTCATGGGTGGTGCGATGACCGCCTTCTGGCTGAATGTTCTCTGGGGCATGTCCAGCCAGTTGTACTGGGAGAAAGAGAATGGCAACCTGGCACTGTATATCCTCGCTCCGAACCAGCTCATGGCCATCCTGCTGGGCATGGCCCTCGGCGGTATGGTGGCAACAGCGCTGCGGGCGGTGGTTATCATCTTGCTGGGCACCTTGCTGTTCAATGTCCAATTCGTCGTGATCAGCTTTTTCCAACTGCTGGCTGTCTTCCTGCTGGCGATGGTCGCCCTGTATGGCATGGGGATGATGACCTCATCGCTGTTCCTGCTGCTCAGCCGTGAAGCCTGGCATATCTCGTCCCTTGCCCAGGAACCCATTTACCTCGCCTCGGGTTTCTACTTTCCGATCAAATCTTTCCCCTACTGGGTAGCAGCTGCTGCTTCGATCATCCCGCTGACCCTCGGCCTGGACGCCATGCGCCAGTTGGTCTTCCCGACTGGCGCAACGCTAGGCTTTTTGTCCGTCGGCATTGAAATCGGGATCCTGTTGGTGCTGTGCGTGGTTTTCCTCACTGGCGCAAGGGTGTTGTTGGCCCACATGGAGAAGTTGGCCATCCGCGAGGGGCGTTTGACCGAGAGTAGACGGTAGAGGAATCAAACCAATGACAGCCTTACAACACATTTCCACCAACCGCCGCTGGGTAGAAGGGTGGCGCTCGTTCAAGATGGCGGCCTGGCTGGGGTGGCAGATTGAATCGAACTGGGCTGACCCGTTGCTCTTCTTCATATACTCGGTCGTCAAACCACTGGCCAGCACTGCCATCCTGGTGGTCATGTATGGGATCATCACCAACAGCAACTTTTCCGACCCGCTTTTCCCGTATATTTATCTCGGCAATGCTTTTTACATGTATGTCGGGGCCGTCATGGGAGGAGTCTCCTGGGCGGTCATCGATGACCGCGAACATTACAAGACGCTCAAGTATCTATACGTGGCTCCGATCCGCATCCCGGCCTACCTGCTGGGGCGCGGTGTCGCCCGCTTCCTGACCGGTTCCCTCTCGGTTTTGATCACCGTCCTCGCGGGAGTGCTATTTCTGAAGATCCCGATTAATCCCTTGCAGGCGAACTGGCCGCTCTTCCTGCTATCACTGCTGATTGGCGTTGTCATGCTGGCGATGATGGGTCTGCTGCTCGGCAGTGTCACCCTTCTTCTCGTCCACCATTCATGGGGGATTGCCGAAGGGCTGGCGGGGGCGCTTTATCTGTTCAGTGGGGCGATCTTCCCGCTCGATGTGCTGCCTGCCTGGTTGCGCCCGGTTGGATTTCTGATGCCCATCACCTACTGGCTGGAGCTCCTGCGCCGGTCATTGGTTGGAGACATTGCCCAGGCCTTCCCCACCCTGGTTGGGTTCAGCAACCTCGAGTTGCTTGCGATCCTTATCGGGCTCACGCTCATTTTTGGATGTATTTCCGTCTTTGTTTTCCGTTGGTGTGACCATCAAGCGCGCGAACGTGGTACGATTGACATGACATCCCACTATTAATTGTTTCTTTTTGAACGATCACTGACCTGCTTTGGATGAAGTATGCCCCGCCAGACCTGCGCACCCTCTATCGACATCGGACAACTACCCCGTACCCCCCTGGGTGCCCTGTGGGTAGCCATCTCGGATTTTGGCCTGGTCGCAGTGGATTGGGCCAAGCCTGGCGACGATTTCCTCGCCCGATTTGCAAAACGCTACGCCCATCCGGGCTATTCCAACCCCGAAACAACCTCCCAGGTGATCAATGAACTTCACGAATACCTGGAAGGAGAACGGCGGGTCTTCACCATTCCAATCGACTGGTCAGTGTTGCGGCCTTTCCAGCAAAAGGTCTTGCAGCTAACCTTCAGCATACCTTTTGGTGAGACGCGGACATACGGTGAACTGGCCGCGACGCTGGGCAACCCGAAAGCTGCCCGTGCCGTCGGCCGGGCACAAGCGACCAACCCGATGCCCTTGGTGATCCCCTGTCACCGCGTCATCGGCAGTGATGGGAAACTGCACGGCTACGGCGGCGGAGAGGGCCTGGCAACCAAGGAATGGCTGCTTAGAATGGAAGGGGCCATCCTGGCCTGACGGTCCTTGCGCGGCGAGCTTCTTACGACCCGTCGTATCGACCCGATAAACCTACCATACGTACTGTGAGACAACATCCATGCAACCCAAACACTGGTTTGTTTTTATTTTCCTTGGCATCGTCTGGAGCGCATCGTTCCTGTGGATCAAAATCGCGGTCCAAGAGATCGGCCCGTTCACTCTGGCAACCATCCGCGTTTTCTTCGGGGCGGTGGTGGTCGTTGGCATCCTGCTCAGCACCCGGACGAAACTACCGCGCGATTTCAGCACCTGGCGGACTTATTTCATCATTAGCCTGACCAGCATTGCGGTCCCCTTCGTGCTGATTTCGTGGGGCGAGCAATCGATTGATTCTGCGCTGGCCGCCGTCCTGAACTCAACCGTCCCGCTCTTTACGATCGTCATCGCCCACCTCTTCCTGAGCGATGATCGTCTGACCCCCAGACGCTCCCTGGGCCTGCTGATCGGCTTCGGCGGAGTGCTCGTCTTGCTCAGCAGGGACCTGTTTGCAACATCGCATAACTCAGTCCTCGGGCAGGCGGCAATCCTGGTCGCTTCGATTTTCTACGCCGCCAGCTCGGTCTTCGCCCGGCGGATGACCCGGGAACAACCTGGGTTGGTACGGGGGTCACTGCCGTTGATCTTGTCAGTTGCGATCATGGGGCTGGTCACTCCGGCTGTGGAATCTCCGCTCCGCCTGCCTGCCCTGCCGATTACCTGGGTGGCCCTGCTCTGGCTGGGAGTGCTCGGGTCCGGCCTGGCCCAGGTAGCGTTCTATTACCTGCTCCATGAGATTGGGCCAACCCGCGCGGCGATGGTGACGTATCTCTTCCCCCTGGGTGGGATGATCCTGGGTATCATTTTCCTCAACGAGCAGCTTTCCTGGCAACTGGCGGCAGGGGCGATGATCATCTTTGCCAGCCTGGTTGTGGTAAACTGGAAAACCGTTCGTGAGAGCATTGGAGGGTAAGACAAATGACGACAGATTTCCGCACAGGCTACATTGCCCTGGTTGGCAAGCCCAACGTAGGCAAGTCCACCCTGATCAATGCCCTGTTGGGCCAGAAGATCGCGGCGGTATCCTCGCGTCCGCAGACCACCCGCCGGCGCCAGCTCGGGATCCTGACCACCCCGAATGCCCAGTTGATCTTCGTGGATACACCCGGGATGCATTCCCCCCGGCACAAGCTGGGTGAGTTCCTCAACCAGGAAGCCGTTGAGGCGCTGGAAGAAGTGGACATCGTCGTCTTCCTGCTGGATGCCAGCACAGGCCCGGATGAGGAAGACGAACTGATCGCCACCCGCCTTGCCGCATTGCGCAGGCGTCCAGCGGTCATCCTCGGCATGAACAAGATCGACCTGGTTCCCGCCGGGGAGGCGCAGGCCCGTCAGGAGGCGTACCAGCCCCTCGTCGAGGGCGCCTCGGTCGTGTCCCTTTCGGCGCTCTACAGCACTGGCCGCGTTGAACTGATCAATGCAATCATCGACCTTCTGCCGCAAAGGGAACCGGACTTCCCGGAAGACCAGGTCACAGATTTATACGAGCGCGAGATCGCGGCGGAATTGATCCGCGAGGCGGCATTATACTTCCTGCGTGAAGAGGTGCCCCACGGGGTCAATATCCGCATCGACCAGTTCATGGAGCGAGGCGATGAGGGGGCATACATCCACGCCACGATCTTCGTCGAACGCGAGTCGCACAAGGGGATCGTCATCGGTGAGCGCGGGGGGATGATGAAGAAGATCGGCTCGATGGCCCGCCAGGAGATCGAGGCGATGAGCGGGCGCAAGGTGTATCTAGAATTACGCGCCAAAGTAGCCAAGGGTTGGCGGAATGACGACGCCTTCCTGCAGCGCTTTGGATATGGGATCAAGGAAGCCAAATCAAAACGGAGAAAGTAATGCTGAGGATGACAGATATCCTGTTTGTGCTTGCACTGGTCTTCGCGGTCCTTGACTGGATCGCCGTCTATCCCGTCCCGCCCAGGCGCAGGCTGGAGTTCATTGCCAAGCCGCTGGCGACCATCCTGCTCTTCGCCTGGTTCCTGCTGCGGGTCGACCTGAACGGGCCGGCGCTCTGGTTCGGCCTGGGACTGCTGTTCTGCATCCTCGGCGATATCTTTATGCTGTGGATGGACCGCCTGTTCATCGCCGGTCTGCTGGCTTTCCTGGTGGGACACGGTTTCTATATCTTCGGATTTATATACCCACCCCCCGACGCGCCGCTGTTCTGGACGCTTGGGCTGGCGTTCATCCTGGCCCTTGGAGCAAGGCGGGTTTTAAAACGGATCATTGACGGCCTGATCCAGCAGGGCAAACGCCGTCTGGCCCTGCCGGTTGCCATCTACGGGATCGTGATCACCCTGATGCTGCTCTCGGCAATGCTGACCGCCTTCCGCGTAGACTGGAATACGCTCAGCGCGGCGCTGGTAGGCCTGGGCGCCTTCCTGTTCTATATCTCGGATATCCTCCTGGCGTTCAACAAATTCGTCCAACCGATCAACAAAGGACGGGTGATGAACATGGCAGCATACCACCTCGCCCAGTTGGCCATCATCACCGGTGTCGTTATCCAGTTCGGCCAGTAGCTATCCTATTAATTGCATCGAGCCAGAAGGAATTCCTTCTGGCTCTTTCGTTTCCGGGCACGTCTTTCAAGGCCGCTCTAGCGGCTGGAAACCCTCCCCCAAGGCTTCATGGGCGGCGCCGATGACCATGAAGGCCAGTGGGTCTGCTTCGTGGACAATCGCCTTCAACTGCGCCACTTCCGACCGTGTGACCACGCAGTAGAGGACGGCGCGATCCTGGCCGGTGTAACCGCCAGTCCCTTGCAACAGGGTCACACCGCGTTCCATGTTGTCCATGATCTGACGCGAGACCCCCTTGACCTGGGCGGTTATGATCAAGGCTGTGCGTACCGAGCGGCCGCCTTCCATGGTCGTCTCGGCCACCAACCCGCTGACGTAGATGGCAACCAGTGCGTACAGGGCGTGTTTCCAGCCAAAGACGAAACCCGCCGAGAGGACCACCAGCCCGTCCACGGCAAGATAGCTTTGCGACATGGACACCCCGCGCCAGCGGTTGAGGATGCGGGCCAGGATGTCGGACCCGCCGCTTGTCCCCTGGCCGCGGTAAACCAGGCCGTAGCCGATCCCGCTGACCACCGCGCCGTAAAGGGCGTTGAGCAGGATGTCATCCGTCAGGCCATTCTGGGGTAGGAAGGCGAACCAGGTCCACAGGTCGGTGATGAGCGAGTAGACGATGACGGCCAGCGCCGTCCGCATGGCGAAGCGCCGCCCACCGAGCAGACGCCAGCCGAGGATGAAGAGCGGCAGGTTGCCGACGAGGATCATCAGGCCGATCGGCCATCCGGTGAGATGGTTGACGAGTTGGGAAACGCCGCTGATGCCGCCCGAGGCCAGGTCTGCCGGGACGAGGAACATGCGCAACCCGACCGCCTGGATCAGCGCGCCGATGGCCACAAGCAGGTAGTCCAACAAGGAAGGCCAGAGTCTCTTCAGTTTCATATCCATCTCCAGGATACCCGTTCAGGTGGTCAAGGCTGCGGATCAGTACTCCTGCAGCCTGACTCCGGCCAAAGTTTCGATGACGGCAACCACGGCGGAGTTGTCCAGGTCTCCCATGCCCATTTCGACCATGGCGTCGAACAACTGGGCGTTTCCGGCGGTGGTGGGGAGCGGGATGCCATACTCATGGGCGGTGTCGAGGACAATATTCAGGTCTTTGGCCTGCATGTGGGCCTTAAAGCCCGGGTTGCGGTTGCCGCTGAAAAGGCGGGGTGGCTTGACGTCCAGCGTCCAGCACTGGGCTGCGCCAGCCTTGATGGCATTGACCACCTTTTGCGGGTCTGCGCCTGCTTTTTGGGCGAAGATGAGCAGTTCGCCCATCGCGATCATCTGCGCGGCGACCATGATCTGGTTGGCGGCTTTGGCCACCTGGCCGGTGCCCAACTCTCCCACGTGGGTGATAGTCTTGCCCATGACCTTGAAGATAGGCAGGACCTTTTCAAGCGCAGCCTCCGGTCCACCGACCATGATGGTCAGCGTGCCGTCGCGGGCGCCGATATCCCCGCCGGAGACAGGCGCGTCCAGGCTGAGGACATCCTTTTCGACCAGTTTTGCTCCGATGAACCGGGCAGCAGCTGGTTTGATGGTCGAATTATCCACCCAGATCAAACCGGGGTGAGCGCCGGCATAGATGCCTTCTTCTCCAAGAGCGACCTGTTCTACATCAGGTGTATCCGGCAGGTTGGTGAAGACCACGTCCACCTGGGTGGCGACTTCGGCGGGGGATAAGGCCGTCGCGGCTCCTTCGGCAGCCAGCTCGTCCACCGCCTGGCGCGACCGGTTGTGGACCACCAGCGGGAACCCGGCTTTCAGGATATTGCCTGCGATCGACTTGCCCATCAGCCCCAGGCCGATGTATCCGACTTTGAGCATGCGCGCCTCCTTGTAATGTCTAATTGTTTGCAGGGGAAATTATACCCTTACCACGGGGACAAAAAAAACCGGCCTCAAATCTGAGGCCGGCTTCGTTGCGGGAGAGGGCTTAGTGGATTTCGTACACAATCGTCACCGTGGTCGTGATCTGCAGGCTCCCGGCCGATACCGGTACGCTGGCAGACGGCGCCTCCATGGCCATGCGGTCATATTCCACCGCGTAGGGTACGCTGTCGTAGTAAGAGATGACCTGGACATCGCCGATGCTGACACCGGCAGCCTCGGCGAGTTCATCCGCCTGGCTCCGGGCATCGATCACAGCCGCTCGCCGGGCCTGGGAAACGGCATCGGACCTGTCGGCGACATCAAAGCTGATCCCGTTGATGCTGTTCGCGCCCGCCTGGACGACCGCGTCGAGCAGGTCCCCGAGCTGGTCCAGGTCCCGGACGGTGACGTAGACGGTGTTGTCAACAACATAGCTGATGCCGATCACGCGCCCGTTTTCATACTGTTGCTGTGGGTAGATGCTGAAATTGGTGGTCGTGATATCGCGGTCCTCCACGCCAAAGCGCTTGATCGCATCCATGACCCGGCTGGCGAGGGCATTATTGGCTGACACCGCCGTCGAGGCGCGCGGGTCTTCGCTGCGGACGCCGATATGGATATAGGCGATATCGGGAGTCAATGTGACCATCCCGGAGCCGGTGACAGTCAGCGTACGTTGCCGCGGTTGCGGTTCGGCAACAATCGTTGTCGGTCCGCAAGCGGTCAGGACGGTCCCAAGGACAAGAATGGCAAGCAGGAATAGGATTTTGGTACGCATCAGGTTCTCCTTGAGTATGGTTGAATACGAATGATTCTACACCTACAGGACGACACTTGTGCGGAAATGTTCCCCGCCTCGATCTCATCCCATCTGCAGGATCGCAAGCTCCCCTTTTCTATCCATCCGGATAGGAAAGGGGAGCGAGAGGAGGCCGGATCAGGCAGGTTACTTGATCGCGTAGGTGATGCTGACGGTGACCGTCAACTGGATCTGGCCGGGGTTGATCGGGGCTGACATTTCGCTGCCGCCTCCACCGCCGCCCATGCCATAGCCATAGTACGGTGTCGGGTAGTAATCGCTGTAGCCGATGTACTGGATCTCGCCCAGTTCGACCCCCGACACCTGGGCCAGTTCCCCGGCCAGGTCGCCGGCGTTCTCAACGGCCAGCTGGCGGGCCTGGGCCAGCGCGGCAGTTTTGTCGGCGACATCGAACTGGATGCTGTTGATGTTGTTCGCGCCGGCGTCGATGGCGGTGTTGAGCAGTTCGCCCAGATTATCCAACTCACGGACGGTGACATAGACGGTATTGTCGACCATGTAGACCACGCCGGTCATCAGGCCGGTCATCGGGTCATACTGCTGCGAGGCCCAGACCGAGAAATTGCTCGTCTGGATGTCGTTGGCTGCCACGCCCATTCCCTGGAGGGCGTCGACAACCGCCTGCGCCTGGGCATTGTTGGCGTCCACAGAAGCGGCAACATCTGCATCTTCGGTATGCACGCCGATGTAGATATAGGCGATATCAGGCGTCAGGTAGACAGTGCCATTCCCGGTGATCGCCATCGTGCGGGTCGTCTCGCTGCTGGATGTGGCTGCCGGTGCGCAGGCGCTCAATACCAGGATGATCGCCAGAGCAACAGTAGGGAAAAGATATTTAGTACGCATAGCAAACTCCTTATGGTGAAATTAGGTGGTATAACATGAGAGAGACGCCGGGCAGAGCAGGAAAGTTCCCAAAAACCGGCTTCCCGTGCTTGTATTTTACTATGATACCCTGTAAAATGTAATACAAATGTTCTAAAAAAGGAAATGTCAATGGCGCTGGATTTTCAAAAAATCTATGCCAAGATACGCGACATCGGCCAGGGCGCCCAGGCGCGGGAAGAGACCCTCAAGCGACAGCGCGAACGCGCCCGGGAATTGCTGGAGACCCACGCCGCAGACCTGGATTTGCTGCGCGAGAAGGTCGAACGGACTGCCCGCGACCATGACCCAAACCTGCGCTGCGCCATACCCCGGACCGAAAACCTGCTCACGCATGCCCCGGTCCCTGCCCCGCCTGATGATGCCACCATCATCGCCATCGACGGATCGCAGGTTGTCCCCGACCGCCACGAAGCCCTGACCTACGGCCTGATCAACATCGGCGCGGTGGCCCTGCGGACCGGTTCCGGGCAGGCCCCGCAGGTCTTCACAGAGAGCGAACTGCTCTTTGACGAGGACCTGCGTACCCTGGACGGTGGGCTTCTAGACGAAGGCGGGATCGCCCTGCGCAGGGATGGGCGCGAACGCGCCCGGATGCTCGAACTGGCGCGCCAGCTCCCCGGTCCGCTGGTGGCGCTGACGGATGGTCCGGTGGAGTTGTGGGGCGCCAAGGACCCGGCCACCGCAGGGAGTTACCAGGAGTTCCTGCGAAAATACCTGGATGACCTGGACAAGCTCAACGATCTCGGCGTGACCCTGGGCGGCTATGTGGACAAACCCGCCGCCGATCTGGTCGTTCGACTGTTGGAGATAGCCATCGCCAGCGATGAAGATCTCAAGAACCTGCGCAAATTCCATCCCCTGATGGACGTCACCGACCGTTGGTTGTTCGGCCAGTTGCTCAAGGATGGGGAACGTTCTGCAGTCTTTGCCTTGCAGTCAGGCTCGCGGGCCCGTTACAGCGGGGCGCGGGCGATCCATTTTGCCTACCTGAATTTGGGCCGCTCCGGGCATCCGGCGGTTGCGCGGGTGGAATTCCCGCAATGGGTGGCGGAGGACGAGGAAAAACTGGACCTGCTGCACGCCATCCTGGTGCAACAGAGCAGCCTGCTTGGAACGCAACCCTATCCGTACATCCTGCAGCGCGCCCACGAGACAGCCCGGGTCTCCTTCGACGAGAAGGGGCAGGTGGAACTGTTGCTGTCGCTGGAATTGCGCAAGCAGGGGGTCGAGATTGAAGCTAAATCCGGGAAGCAATCGATCAAAGAGCAAGCTGAGATCAAAGGGAGATACGGACGATGACCACCTACGAAATTGGCCGCCTGTTGCGCGCCGGAACGACCGGCTTCATCGCCGGCTGCAGTGTCTCGCAGTTGAAAGCGCCCTCCTTCGGCGCCCTGGTCTGCGCGCCGTTGACCGCGGAGTACAAGATCTTCGGCCTGATCTACGACATCCATATCGATGACGACGGGCTGGTCCGCCAGCTGGTCACCGCCGGGGAGGTGGACGCCGCCACCATAGCCGACAGTCGCGTCAACCGCATCGTGCCGGTGGAGATGTCGGTTCAATCGGTCGGTTACGAGTTGGATGGCCAGGTTTCCCACCTGCTCCCGCCCCGCCCGCCGCTGAGCCTGGATGTGATCTACCTGTGCAGCGGAGCGGACATCGTCCAATTCACCCAGGCGGGTAAGTTCGGCTATTTCCGCCACATCCTGCAGGCGAAGGAACTCCCGGTCGGGGAGCTGTTGGCGGCGCACCTGCAGCAGGCCGCCGCCGCCCACAATGGTCGCGCAACCGGCGACCAAAATGGTCGCGCAACCGGCGACCAAAAGGATAAGACCTGGCTTGAGAAAGCCATCCAGGAACTGATCACGCTGCTGCGCGACGACTACCCGACGCTGATGTCTGTGCTCGGCGCCTTGGGCGAGGTTGTCTGAACCCAATGGACAAGAGCCTTTGTTCCAATACAGCCATGATCCTTCGTGTTGAATAAATTTTAAATATGAGCAAACGCAAAACCACCAAAACCAGCGCTTTCGAGTCGGAAAGTGTTAGATTAGCTAGAATGCTATAATGTCTTCACAAAATATACACAATGGTGCCAATACTTATGTCTAAAACAAAAACCTCAACTTTTGGTGTTAGTAAAAGAGAAGGGCATGACGCTTCTTCTTTCTATAATCGCAATTTATATAATGAAATATTTTCAAAGCCGGTTTCTAAGAGAGAGCTTAAGAATATTGTTGTACCACCTGTGGGTGATTGGGCTGATAAGATCTATTGTCATACATCGACTGACATGAATATGATTCCTGACAATAGTACCGCTTTGGTTTTCACATCACCTCCGTATAATGTGGGCAAGGACTATGATGATGATGTTAGTTTGGAAGAATATCTGGAGTTAATAGAGGATGTTGCCAAGGAGGTTTATCGCGTTCTTCGACCTGGAGGACGTTATGTGATAAATATTGCTAATCTTGGGCGAAAACCGTATATTCCTCTACATGCATTCTTTTATCAGGTTCATTTGCATTTAGGCTTTTTATCCATGGGTGAAATCATATGGGTTAAGGCAGAGGGTGCTAGTGGGAACTGTGCTTGGGGGAGTTGGAGAAATGGAAAGGCACCTCGATTACGGGATGTTCACGAATATCTTTTGGTTTTTGCTAAACATGCTTTTGAAAGACCTGATCGTGGGGAGTCTGATATAAGTTCAACTGAATTCATGGATGCGACTCTATCTGTATGGAATACTATTCCTCCGGAATCTGCAAAGCGCGTTCAACATCCAGCCCCCTTCTCAGTTCAACTGGCTGAGAGGGTAATTAAACTATATTCATACGTGGATGATGTAGTTTTAGATCCTTTTGTTGGGTCTGGATCGACATGTGTGGCTGCTAATCTATGCGGTCGTCATTATGTCGGATTCGATATATCTCCTGAATATTGCGAGATAGCTGAAACGCGTGTGCAGAACAAGGGAAGGTTGTATATGGCCAGCGAGAAAACAGAATGTACGGAACTTGCAGTTGGATTTGGAATTCTTGACATTTCCGAGCCTCTTGAATTATCGGAGCAGGAAATAACATCCTATTTCGAAGAATCCCTCTCTCCAGAGAAGTATTCCAGATTCAAGGAAGAATTTGTGCGCCCTACAAATTCTAGGCTCTATTCGAAATTGCTGACTCTAGGGCATGAACTTCGATCACAATACCCTTTGTTTCAATCTGTTACTAGTATATGTTGGTGTGGACCAGATAGGCAAGCGAGAACCGACTCTGGTGCTCGTGATTTAATAGCTGCCAATACTCCCATTTCTGTAAAGGCTGGTAGCAATGTTCTCTTAAACAAATCACCAGCATATATCTTTGAGAGTCTTCCACAAGGATTGCCTGCCCCTGATCGTTCTGAAAATTGGTTTTTATTGATGGCTCCATCAGCTTATCAAGCCTTATATTCATTTGTTCGAAGCATTCGACTTGCCCGTTTCGATTTTCTAGATTCGGTTGATGAGTTCGAACGTGTTGCTAGTAAAAGAGAACGTGAAGAATTGAAGGATGAAATAAGCAAATTGGTTGATGGTGAGGAAGAAAAATTTAATGAGCTATACCTTGAAATGTGCAAGACTGTAGCAACTGCTTCTGCCGATAAATTTAATAATAACTTTTCAGCTGCGATGCGAGGACCATCCCCTAAGTGGATAATTGAAAATATTACTCGAGTCTTATTCCGTATTGATTCGGTGGAATACATAATGGCAGGGACTGATGGAAGTAGAAAGTATGCAATAAAAATGCCCGCCCTTTCGCAATGGAAAAAGGAATGGGAAATTGTTGATGTTGAAGCTACTCCCGATCTTAGAAAAGGTCAAAGTATAGTAAATCTAAATGTGCAGTTTAAACGAAAAAAGGAAGTGGAGATTTATACGGCGCAGTTTCCTGTACAAATTCGTTGGAGTCACGGAAAGTTTGCTCAAAATCCTGAGGCAAAGGTATATAAAGATTTTTCATGGTCTCAAATTCCGTTTGTAGAAACAATCGTGAAGTAATAAAAGGTAACTCCGCAAGCAGTGGTTCACAGTACTATGTGGGGTAATAGCCTAGTCCAGTGTGTAGACTTCCCCTGCCTCGACATCCGCCGGGAGAGTTACCTCGTCCCAAACATTGATATTGACCCTGCAAAGGTTTCTATCCTGCTCATCTCCGAGGCCGCACCCCAAAACCCTGCCGATACCTACTACGCCGGGCCAGAAGCCCTCTTTGCCCAGACTACCCTGCTGGCCTTC
This sequence comes from Chloroflexota bacterium, assembly GCA_043826785.1. Classification (GTDB taxonomy): domain Bacteria; phylum Chloroflexota; class Anaerolineae; order Anaerolineales; family Villigracilaceae; genus JBDRPT01. Next base: position 18,947 of record JBDRPT010000041.1, read on the forward strand.
CAGGATGCGGGGGCGCAGGTGCAATCTATCCGGGACATTCTCGACCTGGGTATCTACCTGACCACCGCCGTCAAGTGCGGCAAGACCGGTTACGGCATTGCCACCGCCACGGTTCAGCACTGCTCGCACCTGCTCGAAAAGGAGATCGCCCTGTTCCCGGACGTCAAAGTCTATTTACTGATGGGCGACGTGGCCATCAAAGCGGTCAACACGATCGCCAAACGCAACGGCGAGCTGCGCGTCATCCCCGCCGGGTCAACGTACAAGATTCGCGGCGGGGAGTTCACTTTCGGCGCTGCGCGGGCACTGCCATCGTATGTGCAGGCAGGTCCGGCTTTCTTTGTTGAGAAAAGCAAGCGCAAGATGATCACGGAAGACTTGAAGCAAGCTTTGCAGATCGCAGGGATTTCCTGACCACGAAGGTCACAAAGGAGCACAAAGGAGGAATAATGGATAAACCTGCTCAAAGACGATTCGCACCCATCCCGGTTGATACTGAAGTAATCGGCAAGAACGTGCTGGATGCGGCTTTCGCGGTCCATTCGGCGCTTGGCCCTGGCCTGCTGGAGTCAGTTTACGAGGCCTGCCTGGCGCACAAACTCCGCCAGCAAAAGACATTGGTAGATACACAGGTGGTTGTACCGGTTGTTTTCGAGGGGATCCCAATAGAGACCGGACTGCGGCTCGACCTTCTTGTTGGGAAACTGGTCATTGTGGAACTCAAGTCGGTCGAAACGATGATTCCACTCTACGAGGCACAACTACTCACTTATCTCAAAGTCACAGGATTGCGTCTTGGATACTTGATCAATTTCAATGTCGTCCATCTTAAAGATGGCATCAAACGCATGGTGTTTTAGACTCCACGATGCGCATACCAACCAAACCCCTTCGTGTTCCTTTGTGTCCTTCGTGGTGAAAACAATGACAGATAACCTGAAATCTATCGGCTACATCGTTGGCGGCGGACTGAAAGAGTCCTTCCGCGCCCGCCTGACCGTCCCTTCCCAAGAAGTACAGGAAGGCGCCTTCGTGGTCATCGAGAGCGGAGACTGGCAGTTCTACGGCCTTGTCACCGACCTGCAGCTCGGCGCGACCGACCCGCGCTTCGCCGACGAGCAGACCGAGACCCGCCTGCCGCCGGTGCTGGCAAAGTCCCTCCACGGCCAGACTCTCTACACCAACCTGGAGATCCTGCCAGCATTGATGCTCGAACGCGGCCCCGAGCCGGGCACGGCCGGATACAAGGACTGGCTTAAGAAAATCGGCCAGGATACACCCCGCCCGCTCCCGGTCAAGACCGTGCCGCCACACCATGCCGCCGTCCGCATGGCCTCGGAGGGCGATATCGCCGAGATCTTCGGCGACCCGGCCGAGAAGGGCAACTTCGTCGTCGGCACCACCCGCGAGCAGGGACACCCGGTCTGCATCACCCTGGACCGCTTCGTCCAGCGTTCGGCGGGCGTCTTTGGCGCCACCGGGACCGGCAAGTCGTTCCTGACCCGCATCGTGCTGGCCGGGCTGATGCACCACAATACCGCCTCGGTGCTGGTCTTCGACATGCACAACGAGTACGGCTATGACGACACCGCCTCGGACACGGGCTTGAAAGTCACCGGGTTGAAGACCAAGTTCGGGTCACGCTTGCAGGTGGTCGGACTGGGCGCCGGCGCGACCATCCGCGGTACCGCTCCGGACTTCAACCTCGAGATCGCCATGGCCGACATCACCCCGGCCGACATCGAGCTCCTGACCCGCGAGTTGAACCTGCGCGAGACCACCCCTTCCACCCTGCACGCCCTGGTGACCACTTTCGGGCAGAAAGACTGGTTCCGGCGCTTCAAAGAGATGACCCGGGCCACGATCGAAGTCGAGGATGAGAAGACCGCCAAGGTCAAGAAGGTCCCGCACCCCGACAGTGTGGCCGCCTGGGCCAACGAGCACGGCGTCAATGTGATGGCAGCCGAGGGCCTGCACGACAAGCTGCGCCGCCTGTTCGACAAGGAGTACATCCGGGCGGCCCCGGCAGCGGACTCGGTCGCCCAGATCATCCAGGCGTTGGAAGCCGGCAAGCATGTCGTCCTGTCGTTCGGCCAGCACTACGAAACCGACCTGGACTACCTGCTGGTCACCAACCTGTTGAGCCGCAAGATCCGCCAGGCCTGGGAAGCCAGGACCAACAACTTCCGCACCCATGGCCAGGACGAACCCCGCCAACTGGTCATCGTGCTGGAAGAGGCCCACAAGCTGCTCAACCGCGAGATGGCCGCCCAGACCATCTTTGCCACGATCGCCCGCGAGATGCGCAAGTACTACGTCACCCTGCTGATCGTCGACCAGCGCCCCTCGCAGATCTACGACGAGGTGATGTCGCAACTGGGAACGCGCATCTCTGGCTGGCTGGGCGACGAGGACGACATCCACGCCGTGCTCTCCGGGCTGGCCGGGCGCGAGGCCTTGCGCGGCATGCTCGCCCGCCTGCAACCGAAGGAGGAAGTGCTCCTGCTCGGCTGGGGCGTGCCGATGCCGCTGCCGGTCAAATCCCGCCGCTACGACGACCAATTCTGGCGCGAGTTGTTTGGCGTCAGCGGGAAAAAAGATGAAGCCCAGCTATTGAAGGAGTTGGGATACAAGTGAAAGGTTTCTCGGCTACCAGAATCGCCGGGGACTCAAGCCCCCGGCTCAGCGTGAAAGGACGGTAAACCGTCCTGTTGCCAGCCCCAACGGGGCTTCCGCGCTCAGCCGGGACATTCATGTCCCGGCGATCATGAAGGAGTTGGGATATTAGGGAGCATTATGTTTAGGAAAATTAAACTGTATATGCAACACATCACTGCAGAGCATGTGGCCAGGTGCCTAATCATCTCGGGTATAGCTGTGCTTTTGGTTGGTTTTTATCCGAATCCTTTGCCCCGCATTATTGAAGACCTTTACGCAAATTTTGGAACTGAACTTATCAGTATCGGGGTAGTGGTTTTAATCATTGACCGGATAAGGGAAAGACGAGCAAACGAACGCGAGAGGAAGATGTTAATTTCTCAAATGGCTAGCCAATTCAATATTCTTGCTTGTGATGCTGCCAGGATTATCCGTGAGCGAGGATGGCATAAAGAACTTAAAGGCATCTCTCTCTGGAGGGCCAACTTGGAGGAAGCAGAATTGTATGAATTCGTTCTTGTTGGCGTTAATCTCGCCTATGCAAACCTGAAGAAGGCAAACTTGAACGCGGCGAATCTGGATGGCGCAACACTAAACGAAGCAAATCTTGCAGGTACGCTGTTGCATGGAACTGGGTTGAGAAATGCATCAATCTATGTAGCCGAAGCAGACAAGTTGATATTCAAAGATGCCAAGTTTTTTGAAACTGATCTGACAGGAGCGGAGTTTTCGGAAATATTTGCTGGAATAAAGACAGAAAGCCCGCATCCACACCTACGGGTTGCTTATTCTTTGTGTGGTTCGATTATGCCGGATGGGAAGCGCTATGATGGCCGTTATAATTTGCAAGGCGATTTGAAGCAGGCAGCTTCTGATCGTGATGGCAAAGACCTGTCGACTATGGCTGATTTCTATGGGGTTTCGATCAAAGAGTACGAGCAAGGTCAGACTTGGCGCATTGAGTATGCAAAATATATGAAAACAAGAGAGAAAAAAGCGCGCGCGCTATGCGCCAAGAAAGGTTGGGATTGGGACAAGATGAGCTCAACCTTCCGCGGAAGACTCGTTGATACTTTTCTCCAAGAACCGTAAACCTATGGAGGCAATTTGACCGCCCTCATCACCACCCTCTTCATCCTGCTCGTCCTACCAGAATCGCCGGGGACTCAAGCCCCCGGCTCAGCGTGAAAGGACGGTAAACCGTCCTGTTGCCAGCCCCAACGGGGCTTCCGCGCTAAGCCGGGACATTCATGTCCCGGCGGAAAAAGGAATAAGTAACAATGTCTTACTGGCGACTCTTCTACCATGCTGTCTGGTCCACCAGTGACCGCCAACCGCTGATTGACCCGGCTTGGGAAAAACACCTGTATGACTATCTGTGGGGTAAAGCAACTGCCCTAGATTGCATCCCCCATACTATCAACGGAATGCCTGACCATTTGCATATCGTCATCTCCATCCCGCCGCGGCTTGCTGTTGCCACCATCATCGGGCAACTGAAAGGCGCCAGTTCCCATCGTATCAACAAACTGTATCTCGGCAGTAAGTTCGCCTGGCAGGGAGAATACAGCGTTTTTAGCATTTCCGAATCCACGTTGGAAAAAGTCGTCGGTTACGTCAATAAGCAGAAACAGCATCACGCCGAGCGCGAGTTGATTGATATGCTTGAGGCAACTCCTGACTAGCCCCAACGGGGCTTCCGCGCTAAGCCGGGATATTCATGTCCCGGCGATCATGGAGACAATATGACCGCCCTCATAACCACCCTCTTCATCCTGCTCGTCCCCGGTTTCCTGCTGGGGATCGTGCCCGTTTTCGTCATCCCCAAAATCCCCGGGCTCGCCCTCCCGCCGGGACCCTGGAACTGGGCCGCCGTGCTGTTCTGGCTGGCGGGGGTGACGATCCTCGCCTGGTGCGCGGCGGACTTCGTCCGCAAGGGGCGCGGCACCCCGGCTCCGATCAACCCGCCCAAAGAACTGGTCGTCAGCGGGCTGTACCAATACATCCGCAACCCGATGTACCTAGGGGCGCTGCTCATCCAGGTTGGCAACATCGTCTGGTTCGGAACGCTGGCGCAGGTGGTGTACTGGTTCTTTCTGTTCATCGGCTTCAACCTGTTCATCCGCACCCACGAAGAGCCGTTCCTGCGCAAGACCTTCGGCGCGAGATATGCGGCCTATTGCCAGGCGGTGCCAAGGTGGATCCCGCGCCCGAAGCGGCCCGGCTGTTGAAGGAGTCGGGGTACAAGTGATGCCGTTACCACTTTGCCAGCTCGATCAGCATTGATCTTCCAGCAGCATGATCATGTTGGCTCGCCCCACACTCGGGTGAGATTCCACCAGGTAGTCTATTTCGGGAGTGGCGGAATTAATGGGCTAAAATAGAGAAATGAACACATGTCCCAAATGTAGTGGAACAATGCGGCAAAATAAAGCCGGGAGAACCGTGGCAGGGAGCCAACGGTTTCGCTGTATGCAGTGTGGATGCAAATACA
>JBDRPT010000042.1:0-26614 GCA_043826785.1 Chloroflexota bacterium
GGATGTGACTGGTAACATTGCATTGCCGGAGGGAGTGGAGATGGTGATGCCTGGTGACAACGTGAACCTGGAGGTGGAGTTGATCGTTCCGGTGGCGTTGGAGCAGGGCTCGAAGTTTGCGATCCGCGAGGGCGGTCTGACTGTCGGCGCTGGCGTGATAACCAAGATTATTGCATAATACAAAAAAAGGTAATGGAAGTAAGGTATGGCATCGAAAAAGAAGGACGTCCGCCCGGTAATTACTCTGGCGTGCAACGATTGTAAAGAACGGAATTACGTAACGGAGAAGAACCGCCGTAACGATCCGAACCGGCTTGAGTTCAATAAGTATTGCCCTCGCTGCCGGCAACATACAATGCATCGAGAGACGAAGTAACATCCGGAAGGGTGGGTTCAAACCTATCCATCCGACCTAGGCCAGTAGCTCAATTGGTAGAGCTCTCGTCTCCAAAACGAGTGGTTGTGGGTTCAAGTCCTGCCTGGCCTGTCGATGTCAAAGCCGTCCTGAACTGGCGGCGTTTTAACCGTCGAAGAGAAGGAGCGTCATTTGGCTAAGAAAGACGAAAAGTCCAAACGTAAACCGAATACCATCGCCCGATTCTGGCGCGAGACCATCGGTGAACTGCGCAAGGTGTCCTGGCCTAGCCGTCCTGAGGCGATGAACCTCACCAAGATCGTCTTGGTCGTCATGACGGTGATGAGCCTTTTCCTGTATCTGATTGACTCGATTGCATCTGACTTACTTGCTCTCGCGTTTGGTGTATAGGTTTATTAGAAGACAAGGTATCTGATGTTTATGGAAGAACCGGAAGGGCATTTGCAAGACGAACCAATGGAATCCGAGCAGGATGACACCCGCTTGGACGAACCGGTTTTAAGTGAACCAGAAGAACAGGAATCCCCTGTCGAGATTCCCGTCGTCGAAACGCAGGTAGAGCCTTCGCCTGACCAGCCTGCATGGTATGTTGTCCATTGCTATTCCGGATATGAGAACAAGGTGCGTCACAACCTCGAACAGCGCATCGAGACCATGGGCATGAAGGATCAGGTCTTCGATGTGGTCGTCCCAACCCAGGAGGAGATCGAAGTCCGGGATGGCAAGCGCCGCACCGTGGAACGCCATATTTTCCCTGGGTATGTGCTGGTCAACATGCTCATGAGCGAAGAGTCATGGTTTGTTGTCCGCAATACCCCCGGTGTGACCGGCTTTGTCGGGATGGGCACCATGCCCACACCGCTCCGCCCGGAGGAAGTGTCCCAGATCCTCAAGCGGATGGAAGCCGAAGCACCGATGGTTATGGTAAACTTCAAGGTTGGCGAACGAGTGCGCATCATCGATGGCCCATTCAACGATTTCCGGGGTGTTGTCTCGGAGATCGATGTCGAGCGGACCAAGGCGCGGGTGATGGTCAGCTTCTTCGGGCGAGAAACGCCTGTTGAGCTGGACTTTTTGCAGGTCGAGAAAGCATAATATTGACGGTACCAGGCTGGATGTCCGGCCTGAATCGGTGGGAGGGTGCCCCGTAATCACCCGCTAAAACCACAAAGGAGATATGCATGGCAAAGAAACTTAAGGCAATCGTAAGACTACAGATCGAGGCCGGCAAGGCCAACCCGGCTCCGCCCATTGGCCCGGCACTAGCCGGACACGGGATCAATATCATGGCATTTTGCAAGGAGTACAACGCCCGGACATCTAACCGCCTCGGGGAAATTCTCCCGGCAGAGATCACGGCCTACACTGACGGGTCATTCACATTTATTTTGAAGACCCCCCCGGCGGCAGTCCTGCTGCGCAAAGCGGCTGGCGTCGACAAGGGCTCATCGGTCCCGAATAAGGACAAGGTCGGCCAGGTGACCCGCACCCAGGTGCGCGAGATCGCTGAATTGAAGATGCGCGACCTGAACGCGATTGATGTCGAAGGCGCGATGCGCCAGGTTGAAGGCACTGCCCGCAGTATGGGCATTACTATTGTAGATTAGCCTGTGGGAGGGCCGCCCGGCCCGCTTGCACCACAAAGGAGAACTCATGGCAAAACACGGTAAGAAATATCTTGCTGCTCTCGAGAAGGTCGATCTGGACAAATCCTATGACCCTCGAGAAGCCGTCAAGCTTGCGAAGGAAACTTCCTTCACCAAGTTCGATTCAACGGTTGAAGTCCACATGCGCATGGGCCTCGACCCCCGCCAGGCTGACCAGCAGGTGCGGGACGTCGTTGTCCTGCCGCATGGACTGGGCAAGTCGGTCCGCGTACTGGTCTTCGCTGCAGGGGAAGGGGCGACCCTGGCCAATCAGGCTGGCGCCGATTTCGTCGCCGACGACGATGAATCCCTAAACAAGGTCCAGGGCGGGTTCACCGACTTCGATGTCGCTATCGCCACGCCCGATATGATGGGCAAGGTCGGCAAGCTTGGGCGTGTCTTGGGCCCGCGTGGGCTGATGCCCAATCCGAAGGCGGGTACAGTCGTCTCTCCAGAGGACATCGGACGGGCTGTCAACGAAGCCAAGGCCGGCCGGGTTGAGTTCCGGTTGGATAAAACCGCCAATATCCATGTGATTATTGGCAAGGTATCCTTTGATGAACAGAAACTATTCGAGAATTTTTCTGCTTTGATGGAAGCCATCCAAAAGGCCAGGCCATCGGGCGCAAAAGGGAATTACGTCAACCGCATCACCATGACCACAACGATGGGCCCGGGCATCAAGATCGATGCCAACCAGGCCTTGTCGATGGAGGCAAGCGGGTAGAGATATCCGCGCCCGATACCCAATCATTCGCCAAAGACAGCAGGCGTCCCGTGAGTACAGTCGGGGCTTAATCCCCTGCCCAGGTGGAGACGTTAGGTGCAATTTGGACCCCTTTCCGGGTTCTTCCCCAAGCGGGAGCACAGTCTTTGCCTGGATTTATCGGGCAAAGACTATTCTTTTGGAAAGGAGGTGAATCTCATTGGCAAAAACAAAGCAGCAGAAAGTTTCGATACTGGCGCAATACCAGGAATGGCTGGGCAAGAGCCAGGCCGTGATCCTGGTTGAGTATACTGGCGTGACCATGAAGGAGCTGGAATCGATCCGGGCCAAGGCCCGCGATGCGGGTGGAGAGTTCCATGTCGTCAAGAATACGCTTGTCAAGCTTGCTCTGATCGAGGCCGGGCTGGATGTCCCTGCTGATTATCTCGAGAAGAGCACCGCAGCCGGTTTTGCGTATGGCGACATTGCGGCTTTTACCAAGGCACTGACCGATGTTGCGAAAAACATGGATGCCGTCAAGGTGAAAGGCGGGATCATGGGTTCCGAGGTCTTGAGTTCAGCCCAGGTGAAAGCGCTGGCCGACCTGCCGCCGTTGCCCGTGGTCCGGTCGCAGTTGCTGGGTGTGTTCAATGCACCTGCCAGCAAGCTGGTGCGGACGCTGGCCGAACCCGGCCGCCAGGTCGCTGCTGTTCTGCAGGCATTTACTGAACAGGCCGCTCGCGTTGCGGCATAACCGACCCGTGCGCGAAGGAACCATTCGCGACTAATCATCATAAAATATTCACATATTAGAAAGTTTGAAGGAGTAATTGAAATGGCTGATCTGGATAAAATCGTTGAGCAGTTGAGCGGGCTCAGTGTGTTAGATGCTGCTGAATTGGTCAAAAAACTGGAAGAGAAGTGGGGTGTTTCCGCGGCTGCACCTGTGGCCATGGCTGCCGTTGCCGGCGCTCCCGCTGCCGCCGAGGCAGTTGAAGAGAAGACTGAGTTCGATGTGGCCATCAAGGATGCCGGCCCTAAGAAAATTGAAGTCATCAAGATCATCCGCCAATTGGTCACCCTGAGCCTTACTGAGGCCAAGGAACTGGCCGAGACCGCTGGTGGCAAGGTGCTCACTGGTGTTGGCAAGGACGCCGCCATGGATGCCAAGAAGAAACTCGAGGAAGCCGGCGCGGTCATCGAAGTCGCCTAAGCTCCCGGCAACAAGATCAATAAAAAGCGACCCCGCGGGGTCGCTTTTTAGTTAAAATCCTTTGCTTTTCTTGATCTATCTATTCACGCAGGCCCCATTTGGCGGCACGCTGGCATCCCAGCGGCAGTAGTTGCTGGCATTGCATGCATTCGGATTGGTCGCGTACTGGGTGCAGTCAAACGGCGCAGGCGTATCGGTCAATGCGGGGAGCGGGAGCGGGGGGGCCTCGACCACCGGGGCCTGGCTGAAGTCACCGGTCAGGTCGACCAGTTGGTGGGAGATCCAGCACTGTGATTGCAGGTTGGGGCTGAGAATGTACCACCAGTTGCTGCCCTCGTCGCGTCCTTCGATGGGCGCTGTCTGTCCGACCTCCAGGTAATCGACGATGGGATAATCGAGGCTTGGGCCAGAACGGCAGGAAGCATTGCTCTTGACCCCGGCGAACGGTGGGATCCTGACCGGCTCACGCGGGATGAGGGTCGGGCGCAGGTCGAGCGGGCAGAAGGTCTCGCTCCAGCTCAGGACGAAGGACCAGGTCTCGGAATAGGGTCCTTCCCCGCCGCCTGCCGGGTCGGTCCGCACGCGCCAGTAGTAGCGCGTGCAATCCGAGAACATCGGCGGTCCGGACGAGATCCAGATGACATCTTTATTGTGCGTAACCCCATACCAGATCGGATCGCGGAAATCCTCGGTGGTAGAGATCTGCAGGTAGAAATCGCCGGCCGGCCAGCAGGACATTTGATTGTCCCACTCCAGGTCGATGGTGTCGGGGAAGTAGGCCTGGGAGCGGTTCGGCGGATAGATCAGGGTTGCAGGCAGCAGACTGGAGCCCGCATCACATAACGGACCGGTTGTGAACCAGGTGGTCAGCGAACCAGACCCATGACCCTCAGCGGTTTTGGCGCTCACCTTCCAGAAATAGGTTTCCCCGGGTTGTAAACCCGCCGAGGCCGGGACATTGTAATACGGGCCGTCCGTCTCTCCTTCATGGATCGGGACAGGCGGGTAGCGGAGGAAATCATTCGGCCAGCGGAGCACGTCTCGGTCGTAGATCTTAACGACATAGTGATCGGGATAGCAGGATGGGTCGGGATAGGTCCAGGTCAACACCGGAGTCAGGGTGTTCACCACCACATTGCCGGACGGCGCGGGGTCTGCAACGTTGCTCAATTCCGATTCGCTGCAGGGTTCGTCGCTGGGCAGGTTGCATCCCGCCAACAAGAACAGGGTGATAAGGAACGCGCAGAAGAATGCGTATCGTTTATATTTGCAGATGACAAACATTTCTCCATCTCCTTTGTATTAAGCCAATATATTTGCTCAAATCGCCAATTCCCAGCTATCACTTGTTCTTACAGACGCCGTTCGGCGGCACGCTGGAATCCCACCAGCAGGCAGGGTTGGCGATGCAGGTATTGGGGTTGGTGTATTGGGCGCAGTTGACGACGCTCTCGGGGGTGTGGGTGGCTGTCGGCAGGACCAGATGTGGCGGTTCCGGATCTATGACCATAACCAGGCCTGTATCCCCGCCTATATCAGCCAAGTCCTCGTAGACCCAGCAGGAGTTCAGGTTGGGCAAATAGACCTGCCACCAGGTGGATGTGGGGTTGCGTCCGCTGATCGGCAAGGACAGCCCCTGGGCGAGGTAATCGACGATGGGGTAGTCCATGCTTGGGCCGGAGTGGCAGGCGGCATCGTCGATCAACGTCGCGATCGGTGGGGTGACAATCGGCAGCTCATCGAGATACGGCCTGAAGACATCCTCCAGGCAGAAGGTCATCGGGATGTGGGTGGTAAAGGTCCAGGTCTCGGACCACGGCTCGTCATCCCGCCCGGGGAGGTCCGCCCGGACGCGCCAGAAGTAACGTGTGCAGTTGGCGATCGGCAGGTCGGCGACCATCCCTGAGTAGACCCATAATGATTCCATGGGTGTGGTCATCTCAATTACCCTTGTGAAGGTAGGCGTCCGGGAGAGCTGGACGACGAAACCGTCCTCAGGCCAGCAGGTCAAGTTGTTGTTCCATTCGAGGGAGAACCCCGGGGTTGGATCCACGGTCCAGTCATTGGGGAACCAGTGGGGGCGGGGGGCGAGAGGCGCTTCACCGGCTCCGCAGACCGGGCCGGTGGAAAAGGCGACGAAGGCGCCAGGTCCGGGGAGGTAGGATTCGCCGTCCACCGCTGTCGGGGTGAGCCGCAGGAAGTAGGTGTGCCCGGGCAGGAGCGGGTTGTCCTCCGGCCAGGTGAAGTTATAACCCACTGGATGTCCGCCCATGACCAGGTAGCCGGCGCTCGCCCCGTGAAGGTAATTCTCCACCGACCAGACCTCCAGGTTGGTGAACTCAGGCAGGCATCCGCTCCCCGGGAACTCCCAGCTGATGGCCGGGGTCAGGTCATCGAGCACGGCGTACATTTCCGGGAAGATCACCTCCGGGCGGACCAGCTCTCCAAAATCACAGATCGGCGCGCCTCCCTTCGGCAATTCACAGGCAGTCAGAGAGAAGAGCATACTGAGTAACATAAGAATGGCGATAGGCGCGGGAATACGATAACGGGTATGCATACGAACTCCTAATTATCGGTAGTCTGCGCGCCTGTGATGTCTTCCTATGTTAATTAGCTGTGCACGCTGCTTGTGGGAAGGCTGCCTTTGATTAGTATATTCTTTTGTGAGGATGAATACAATCCCCATAAAGCACTACTAACTCCACTAATCCGGCGGAGTTAATCGAGTTCAGATCATTAATTTGGGTGGACGTATCAGGGTAGATGGAATCCCCCCGGGGAATTCTGGTTCAGAACGGGTCGAAGTCTGGGTTGGTGCCGGCCCAGATGCAGGTCGGACGGGATAGTTGGTTGCAGTAGAGGCTATGCGAGCAGCGATGGGCGAGGATGCGCGGTGATTGGTCGGGGAGGAACTCTGCCGGGTAGACGACCTCGGTTTCCAATGCCACATCTTCCCCCGCATGTTCACAGAAACTGACCTTGCTCACTTCCAAGACACGCTTGGCCATCGTTTACCTCCTGCTCTCGTCAATTATTAGTCTATATCATCTCAGGGCGAGGAGCCAGTGACAGGCATCACCAATCGGTCTTGACAAAGCGCCTATTTTGGATGACATAACTCGGATATGGCCTTCTATTACGGTCGGTGGCGCACGGCGATCTTTTTTAGCTCTGATCAACGTCATGGGCTTCGACTTCGACGATCTCTTCTTCCTGTACATCGCGCCATTTTCCCTGGATGACCTTCTGCATCGCGCTCAAGTGATGCTCGACGATTTCCTCAGGGACGAGGTTGAGAAAGAGCGATGTGCCGATCCACAAAACGGCGGCATCGTCCAGGGCGCCGATCACCGGTAGGGCCAGCCCGGGGACGAGGTCCACCGGCGAGATCAGATAGACGAGCGAGGCAATTGGGAGCAGCTTGAGAAAGAAGTTGACCCGCCGGTCACTCAGCAGGCGCAGGATCAGCTTGATGCGCGTCACCAGGTCTTGCATGAATCCGGTATTGTCGGATGGGATCAGCTTGTTTTTTTTGGTCATCGGATACCTCCTAAGTAAAGAATGATTAGAGCAGTGCCAGTGCAGAGGGCTGATGGTCAGCGCAAATCCCAGCCACCCAAAGCAGGTCGTAGATTTGCTTGAGTTGACCGGCAGTCGCGCGGACAAATCGATCCACCTCCGCCTGCGAAAGGTAGATGAATGGCCGGTCGTACAAGGTTAGGATATCCGCATCGCTGCGTTGGTAATACTGCTGGATATGGGCCACCGACCAGGCGATGCTCTCAGGGACGATGAACTCGAGGTCGCCATTTTCAGGCTGGGCGGTGCGGAAGACGCGCCAGAAGATGCAATCTTTATGGTCGCGGAGGTGGATGAAATCCAGGCCGTACCAGTCTCGCTTAACTTCCCAGATGAAATCCCTGTCAGCGGTAAACTCAGCGGCCCAACATTCCTGTGTCGGCCGACCGATCTCGCGGCTCCACAGGTTGTCGGTGACGAGGTGAAAGAAATAGCCCAGGCGGAAGGAGAAGAGTCGAGGCTCCGGGTCCAGGCGCAGGGGCAGCAGGTAACGGCGGAAGAAATCGAGATCAGCGCAGTCATGGAGCGGGCTGGCGGAGTTCTGGAAATGGGTCAACGCCGTGTGGGGAGTGAAGTCCTCCCATTTTGCGTCGGGTTTGCCCGAATCTGGTCCGGTGCTGCCAAGAGCGAATTTCTCCGCATCCAGGCCGGGGATCTGCTCGAGCAGGGTTTCGGCCAGGCGCAGGTGGACGATCCAGGATGCCATGCATGTATTATACGTGATTTGGACAACCGGGTCGCAAAGACAGGCAAACAGCGATCATCACTTTGAAAAACAGGTACAATGGGATCAACCCCTTTTCCAAGAGAGAGAACCCATGCCCCTTGACCTGACCCGCATCCGCGCCCTGTGTTTCGATGTCGACGGCACGTTGAGCGATACTGATGATGTGTTGGTAAACCGCCTGGCTGGCATGCTGCGCCGGTTCCATTTCCTCTTCCCAAAGCGGAATCCCAGCCACGTTGCCCGGCGGATGGTCATGGCCGGTGAAGCCCCGGCAAACTTCCTGATCGGCATCCCGGACCGAGTTGGCCTGGACGATGAGATTTTTGCCCTGGTGGACTGGATCGCCCGCCATACCTATTCATCTCCCCGGCATTTCTGGCTGATCCCGGGAGTGAAGGAGATGCTCACCGGCCTGAGTAAACGCTATCCCATGGCGGTGGTCAGCGCCCGGGACGCGCGCACCACCGGCCAATTCCTCGAACAGTTCGAACTGCACCCACTCTTCCGGTGCGTCGCCAGTGCACAGACCTGCCGCTATACTAAACCCTACCCCGACCCGATCCTCTGGGCAGCGGAGCAAATGGGGGTGCCTGCCGCGGACTGCCTGATGATCGGGGACACCAGCGTGGACATCCGCGCCGGGGTGGCGGCCAAAGCGCAGACACTCGGCGTGTTGTGCGGGTTCGGGGAGCAGGCCGAGTTGCGCCGCCATGGGGCAGACATGGTGCTGGCGACCACCGCGGAACTGGCCCAGGTTCTCGAAGAGGAACCGGGATAATCCCCCAAATGGCCACTTCCCGATACGTTTTCTCCGGGGGAGTGCAACCAGCCCACATTATGAAACGTATATGCAGTAAGCTATCCAGCGATTGGATACTCTGTTTTTCCCAAATAGGAGGTTTAACATGTTTCGCAAGTTTTTCCTGATCGCGCTGGTTTTGTCCCTGGGCTTGACGGCCTGTGGTTTTCGCGTCGGTATTCCGGGGATACAGGACGCGGGTCCGATGATGTCCGATGAGATCGTCCTGCCGATGCCGGGCGATGTTACCGAGACCGTTGACCTGTCCTTCATGTTCAGCGCAGGCACGTTGCAGCTCCACCCCGGGTCGAGCGCGCTGATCTCGGGCACTGCGTCCTATAATGTCGCCCAGTTAAAACCTGAGGTGACCGTCACCGCGGGCCGCATCCAGATCGCGCAAGGCGACTGGGAGATTGGTGACATCCCCGCCCTGTCGAACATCCGCAATGAGTGGGATTTTGCCCTCGGTACGGTGCCGTTCGACCTGAGCATCGAAGCCGGCGCCTATGAGGCGGAGTTCGAGTTTGGGGGCCTCTCGATCGAGAACCTGACCATCAAGGATGGCGCCTCGAACGTCGACCTGACCTTTTCCGATCCCAACCCGATCGAGATGACCCTCTTCCGTTACGAGACCGGGGCATCGAATGTTTCCCTGACTGGTCTGGCCAACGCCAATTTTGCCTCGATGGTCTTCGAGGGCGGGGCGGGTAACTATACCCTCGATTTCTCCGGTGACCTACGCCGTCATGGGACGGTCACGATCGAGATCGGGGTCAGCAATATGACCCTGGTCATCCCGGATAGTATCCCTGCCCAGATAACCATCGAGGGCGGGCTGTCGAACGTCACCCACGGTTCCGGCTGGGCCAAGAACGGCAACACCTACACCCAGGAAGGTTCCGGCCCGCAATTGACCATCATGATTGAGATGGGTGCTGGCAACCTGACGATCACCCGCTGAACCAGAGCGTAACTGCAAACGCCCCGCTGGAGGCCAGCGGGGCGTATTTGTTAATTGGGGTATTTTGTGTAATTTTCATAAAAATCGGAGTAAAAGGTCATATTTGTACTGTGACCTCCATCACTTGATGACCATGGCCGGAACCAATACAATTAAGCCGATAAAGAATATCAAATTTAGTCAAAGGAATTGCTATGCAAATCACACGTCAGGCTGACTACGCAATCCGGGCGGTACGCTATCTGACCCGACTGGGCATGGATAAACGGGCTGCCACCAGCACCGTGGCCCAGGAGATGAAGATCCCCCCGTCGTTCCTGGCCAAGATCATCTCACAGCTATCCATCGCTGGCCTGCTGCATACCTCCCGCGGCGCTCGGGGTGGTGTGTCGTTGGCCCGTGACCCGAAGGAGATCTCCCTGTTGGATGTGGTCGAAGCCATCGATGGACCGATCCTGCTCAACGAGTGTGTCGGCGACCTGGAGAATTGCCCCTTCAAAGAAGATTGCCTGGTCCATCCCATCTGGGTGGAGGTCCAGGGGACCCTGGCCAGACGGCTGAGCGAGACCAGATTCGATACGCTGACGAACGGTAAAGGGTAAACATTTTTTACGTAAGAAGAGCCTCCCACAATCATTCCTGTTGTGGGAGGCTTATCATTTGAAAATAGCATCAGGTGAAATAAAAGAAACCGCGCCTGGCCTGATCCCCTGCAAAGCATTAGGCAACCTTTCCCCTCTCAGCATTATAATTAGTGGTGGATTTTTTTATACTGAATAAGGAGATGTGAAATGTCAGCACCTCGTAGCGTGCGCGCCCCGCGCGGGACGCAACTGACCTGCAAGAACTGGCTCTCCGAAGCAGCCTACCGCATGATCCAGAACAACCTCGACCCAGAAGTGGCTGAGCGACCGGAGGACCTGGTCGTGTACGGAGGGCGTGGGCAGGCGGCCAGATCCTGGGAGGCGTTCGACGCAATCTTGAGGGTACTCAAGGACCTTGATGCCGACGAGACCCTGCTGGTCCAGTCTGGCAAGCCGGTGGTCGTCTTCAAGACCCACCCTGATGCGCCGCGGGTCTTGATCGCCAACTCCAACCTTGTCCCGCACTGGGCAACCCAGGAGCACTTCGACATGCTTGCTGCCCAAGGTCTGATCATGTATGGACAGATGACCGCCGGATCGTGGATCTACATCGGCACGCAGGGCATCTTGCAAGGCACCTATGAGACTTTCGGCGCGCTGGCCAGGCTTAAGGGTTGGGGTTCGCTCAAGGGCAAATTCTGCCTGACCGCGGGACTCGGCGGGATGGGCGGCGCCCAGCCGCTGGCGATCACCATGAACGAAGGCGTTGGCCTGATCGTCGAAGTGGATCCGGCCCGCGCCCGGCGGCGCCTGGAAATCGGTTATGTCGACCGGGTGGTGGACGACCTTGAAGAGGCGATGACATTGGTCGATGAGTTCAGGGATAAAGAGCAGCCGCAGTCGATTGGCCTGATCGGCAATGCTGCGGACATCTATAACGAACTGGCCGAGCGCGGCATCGTCCCCGATGTGGTCACCGACCAGACGTCCGCCCACGAGGCGTTGATGTACGTCCCCACCGGGCTGAGTGTGGCCGCAGCCGACGAATTACGCAAGTCCGACCCCGGCGTGTATCGGGAGCGGGCGATGGCTTCGATGGCCCGCCATGTCCAGGCCATGCTGACCTTCCAGCGCAAGGGTGCGGAAGTGTTCGACTATGGCAACAACATCCGCCAGCAGGCTTACAACTACGGGGTGAGCGATGCCTTCGAGTTTCCCGGCTTCGTTCCCGCCTACATCCGTCCGCTCTTCTGCGAGGGCAAAGGTCCCTTCCGCTGGGTGGCGCTCTCCGGCGACCCGCAGGATATCTACAAGACTGACCAGGCTATTCTGGACCTCTTCCCGGAGGACGACCACTTGCGCCGCTGGCTGGCACTGGCGCGTGAAAAGGTCCCCTTCCAGGGGCTGCCGGCGCGCATTTGCTGGTTGGGGTACGGTGAACGTGCCAAAGCCGGGTTGAAATTCAATCAGATGGTCGCTGACGGGACGTTGGCCGCCCCGGTGGTCATCGGGCGGGACCACTTGGACTGCGGCTCGGTCGCCAGCCCGAACCGCGAGACCGAGGCGATGAAGGATGGCACTGACGCCATCTCCGACTGGGCGATCCTGAACGCGCTGATCAACGCTGTGGGTGGGGCGACCTGGGTCTCCTTCCACCACGGCGGCGGGGTGGGGATCGGCTATTCCCAGCACGCCGGGCAGGTCATCGTCGCGGACGGCACACCCGAAGCCGCCAGGCGGCTGGAGCGGGTGCTGACCTCCGATCCGGGCATGGGTGTTGTCCGCCATGCCGATGCAGGCTATGACATTGCCATCGCGGCGGCCAAACGGCATGGCATCAAGATGCCGATGCTGGATTGAATTTCCGCCTCGTCGTGTTCAAGAAATAGAAAAACCCTGGCGAATTCGCCAGGGTTTTTGATTGGGTGAGGGGAATTATTGAATGAGGACGACGTTGGTCGCCTGCAGTCCCTTGGGACCGTTTTCGACAGAGAACTCGACCGTTTGGCCTTCATTCAGGTTCTTGAAGCCCTCGCCCTGGATGGCGGAGAAGTGGACGAAGACGTCCTCGCCGCCCTCACGGGCGATAAAGCCGTAGCCTTTGCTCCCGTTGAACCATTTGACTGTGCCGGTGATACGTTCTGACATTGTGTTTGCTCCTTCTAGCAAAAAAGAAAATAGTGGTGAGATACACGGTCTATTCCACGGACATTCAAACAAAAAGGCTCTCGGATTTAACCCAGAGCCGACTTTGTTTCTTGTACATCGTGAACAAACTGGTATCCTTCAAGGCAAATCATATCACCATTCACGGTATGAGTCAACTCCCTATTTTCCGGAGTTTTTGGTCAAAACTGGCCCCTGCGAGGTCAGATTCCACACCCAATAATCCCCCGAGTTCATTGGAGACAGCGCACCTAGAAGCGCAGGTGCTTGACCGTCAGGCCATTGTTGATCAGTTCCTTGAGCGAATCGATTCCGATGCGCAGGTGCATGTCCAGGTACTGGCGGGTGACTTTCTTGTCACTCGCTGCGGTCTTGATCCCGCTGGGCACCATCGGCTGGTCGGAGACCAGCAGCAACGCGCCGGTGGGGATCTCGTTGTGAAAGCCAGTGATGAACAGGGTGGCTGTTTCCATGTCAACTGCCATCACCCGGATGCGGCGCAGATAGGCTTTGAACTTCTCATCGTGCTCCCAGACCCTCCGGTTGGTCGTGTAGACCGTCCCGGTCCAGTAGTCGTGGGCATGATTGCGGATCGTGGTCGAGACAGCCTTCTGCAGGTTGAAGGCCGGCAGGGCCGGGACCTCGGAGGGGAAGTAGTCGTCGGATGCGCCCTCGCCGCGGATGGCGGCGATGGGCAGGATCAGGTCGCCGAGGCGGTTCTTCTTCTTAAGCCCGCCACATTTGCCCAGGAAGAGGCACGCCTGCGGCCGGACCGCGACAAGCAGGTCCATCACTGTGGCAGCGTTGGCGCTGCCCATCCCGAAATGGACCAGGGTGATTCCCTCGGCGCTGACGTTAGGCATCGGTTTGTCCGCCCCGCGCACCGGGGCCTGGAACCACTCGGCGAAGGTGTGCAGGTACTCTTCGAAGTTGACCAGCAGGATGTACTTGCCGAAGCCTTTTAGCGGCGTGCCAGTGTAACGCGGCAGCCAATTGGAGACGATATCAGCTTTTGTTTTCATGGCGGTTCCCTGTTTGGCATGCAATATTCCTTAATCTTACCCCAGATCGCGCCTGTTTTTCTCGCCAGGATCCTCCCCTTCCACGGTCTGCACCGGGTTATCATCTGGTTCGAAAACCGACCAGGCAGAGTAGTTCACCATATCCCAGGGATCAAAGCCTTTCGCTTTTGTGGATAGTCGCTGAACTTTTGACGATACCATTGATGGTGTGACCAGGCGCGTGGGGCCAGGTTGGCGAAGGTCCAGACCGCGAAGGCCAGTCCAGGCAGAGACCAGGTCGCAAGCGCCCAGCCAGACCATTCGAGGATTTCACCAAAATAATTGGGGCAGGAGATATAGCGGTACAGTCCGCCGTGGGGGATCTTATAGCCGGTCTCGCCCGGGTCTCGCAGGTTGCGCAGGATACTATCGGCCCATCGGTTGATGCTAAATCCGGCAATGAACAGGGCCATGCCGATTAAAAAGCGCAGATCCAGCAGCCAGCCTGCGCTGTAGCTATACCCTGCAAGTTGGAACAGGTAAAGGCCGTTCACGTAGCTGTTGCCCAGGTTGAAAACCACAGCCAGGAGGGTAACCACGAATGGTATCCGTTTGTTACCATCACGCAGTTGGAATGGATAGATGAATGCGCGCTGGATGTAGTGCGCCTGCCAGATGATGAAGAAGATGACTGTCACGACTGTCTTGGGTGCATCGCCGACCACGAACATGACCGCCATGGTGATCGCCGAGGCCGATTCCATCAGCAGCCAGCCCATCCGGTTGGTCAGATGCGGCCCCCAGCCCATGCGGATGTGGCGTCCGTAAGGGGCAGAGACGAAGAACAGGGCCACAAATGTGCAAGCCGCGACGATAAAACTGATCACCAGGATGGCCTGATAGAAGGTGGAACCGGTCAAGCGTGGCCACCCTGTTGGTCTGAAAACCAGGCCAGCGTATCTGCCAGAGTCTGGGGAAAAGGGCGGGGTGCATAACCCAGGTCAGCTGTTGCGCGGGCATGACTGATCTGCTGGTTGGAGCGCAGCGCGTTGAGCATAGCCTGTGTATAGAGCGGTTGGGAGCCGTTAAGCCGGGCCAGCCTTGACAGCAAAGGCTGGGCCACCAGTGCCAGCCAGAACGGCACCACCAATCGGGGGGCGGGCTGGCCGGTATTCTCAGCCGTGACCCGGGCTACTTCCTGCAATGTGTGCCAGTGGCCTGAGAGGATGTAGCGACTCCCGCTGCGGGCCATGCGTTCAGCCTGGATCGCTCCCGCAACCACATCACGCACGTCGACCCAATCATAGCCCCCGCGTACCAGCGCCGGGATACGCCCGCAGGCCAGCAATTGCAGTGCCTGCCCGAAGTAGGACGGGCGGAAGTCGTTTGGCCCGACGATGGCGGTGGGAACAATGATCACGGATTCAAGCCCAAGCTCCGGGGCTCGGCGGACTTCCAGTTCGGCTGCGACTTTGGAGCGCTCATAGGGTGGGGCATGGGAACCGGTCAGCAACGGGCGGGTTTCGTCCAAGCTGCGGTCGAACGGATCATGCCGGTAGGCGTGGATGGAGCTGAAATGCACCAGCCGCCGCACGCCGCAACGTTGACAGGCTTGCACGACGTTGCGCGTGCCGCTGACGTTGATCCGCTCCAGCTCGTCCCAGTCATCCATACGGATCGAGATCGAACTGGCCAGGTGATAGACGACCTCTGCCCCTTGAAAGGCTTGCTGCAGTGAATTTGGATCGGTCAGGTCGGCAGAGATTGTTTCCAGCTCCAGCCCGGCCAGGGCGCGACGGTCGTGATGTACCAGAGCCCGCACCCTCTGTCTCTGGGCAAGCAAGGCCCGCACCAGATTCCCGCCGACCAACCCCGAGGCTCCTGTAACGACGATCATGCGATAGGGAACCCTCCTGTCCAGAATGTGGAAACACTCCCTGAACAGATGAGTTACTGCCCTGAGTTTGCCTGGGAGCATGCCCCCAGGCTGTTGCCAACTCCCGGCCGCCTCCCCCATTTCTCCCGCTTGAGTTAACTCCTCCAGGGATGTACAATGGAGATGAACCATGGCAAGCCAAATCCGCATCGCCGCGCTGCTGGCGCTGATCTCCCTGACCCAGACGACCCTGACACCCATCAAGGCCATGCGCCTTGACCGGGCTGCCCTGCTGCCTGCGCCGGTCCCCGCCTGGGCGGCCGCTTACCGCTCTCCCGACCGGGCCGACCTGGACAGCGATGGCGTTGCGGAGAACCTCTCCCTGCAGGACAGCATCCTGGCAATCCGCTCTGGCGGAGCGCTACGCTGGCAAAGCCCTGCGGAGTGGCAAGTGGCCCAGGCCGCCTTCACCGACCTGAACCAGGACGGCGTCCCGGAAGCCACCCTGTTGGTCTGGCGCCCCTTCCAGCCATGGCCGGCCGATAACTGGCTGGCCGTCGGCGGGCGGATCGCCGGTTTCCACGATGGGGATGAAAGGTCTTGCCACCTGATCCTGATCGGCTGGCAGGACGGCAGGATGCGTGACCTGTGGGCCGGGTCGGCCATGTCGACGCCAGTGGTCTCCTTTGCCGCCGCTGACCTCGACGGGGACGGCGCCCAGGAGCTGGTCACGCTGGAAGGCGATTACGCCGCCTCCGGGTCCACGCCTGCCCATACGCTCAAAGCCTGGGAATGGAACGGATTCGGCTTCCGCATCGTCCAGGCTGTGGAAGGTCATTTTCAAACCAGCCAGCTTGTCCAGGTTAATGGGCAGCTGCTGATGTACTATAGTCCATAAATTTGGAGGAGGAGATCATGAAAACCACGCTTCGCAAAATATTCGGGATAATGATGGCCGTCATTCTTGTACAGGCGGCCTGCAGCCTGCCGGGACAGGGTAGCGTAACGGAGACAGCCCCGCCCACCGAGGCGACGACCGCCCCGGTTTCTGGCATCTACCCGGCGGCATTCGCCGAATACCATCTGACCGCCGTCGAACTGCCGGACACCTTCGCCGGCGGCGGGTATACCCTGCCGGTCGACCTTACTCAGGTACAGGGAGTTGATTCGCTCGCCCTCGACGATCCCAAACTGGCCATGTTGGCCGACAACGGGTTCGTCGTGCTCACGCCGGAAGCCGGCAGCTACGACGAATTCTATAACGTCTACGAGGCCTACCGCTACCGTGACAATGTGACCGTCTTCGTGACCACCGACTCGGTCTACCACATCTACCATCTCATCTTCGATAAGATGCTGCGCGACCTCGAACGCGACCATTTCATCCCCAACTTGCGCGTCCTGACCGCGACCATGCTCGAGGCTTCGACGCTCCAGTACCAGCAGCTTGCCGGGACGGACCTGGCCGAGCCAGCATTAAGAAACGTGGCCTTCTTCGCCATTGCCGACCGGCTGCTAGGGCTGGAGGATCCCTATCCCCCCGAAGCAGCGGCCATGGTCGAGGCTGAATTGGCCCTGATCAACGCCGCCGAGATGGCAGCCATCTCCCCAACCTGGGACCGGCCCGACCTGCCGGAGGATATGCGCCTGATCGAAGATTACTCCCAGTACATCCCGCGCGGTCACTACACCCGCAGCGAAGACCTGGAGATGTACTTCCGGTCGATGATGTGGTACGGGCGGCTGACCTTCCGCCTGCAGGACGCCTTCGAGACCCGCCGCGCCCTGCTGCTCGTCCAGGCCCTGCGTTCTGCCGAGGCCCCGGATGGCCGCCCAGCAGTGACGCTCTGGGAGAGCATCTACGACCCGACCGTCTTCATCGTCGGCAAGGCCGATGACCTCGGCTACCATGAATACGGGGCGCTCTCCGACCAGGTCTTCGGTCCGCAGGCAGACCCGTTGACCTTTGCAGATGAGACCGCCTTTGCCGAGTTCATGGCGGCCAGCGAGACGCTCCCGCCTCCACAGATCAACTCGATGTGGGTCTGGATCTGGCAGGACCAGGAAATGGTCACCAAAGGCTTCCGCTTCATGGGCCAGCGCTTCACCCTGGATGCCTACGTCTTCGAGCAGATGATCTGGCGTAACGTCGGCACGTCCGGGGACCCGCGCAACCTACCCACCGGCCTGGACTTCTTCTCGGCGATGGGCTCGGATGAGGCCCTTTTCATCCTGGGCGAGATGGGCGAGACCGAATACCTGAACTTCGACATGCGCATGGAAAAGGTGCGCACCGAAATCGCATCCCTGGAGATCGACTCGTGGACCCAGAACCTGTACTGGGCCTGGCTCTACTCCTTCCAGCCGCTGCTCGAGCCCAAAGGCCCGGCTTTCCCGCCGTTCATGCAGACCCAGGCCTGGACGCGCAAGGACCTGCACACTGCCCTGGGTTCCTGGACCGAGCTCAAACACGACACCATCCTGTACGCCAAGCAGGTCCTGGCCGAGATGGGCGGCGGTGGTCTTGACCAGCCGCCCCATGGCTACGTCGAGCCCAATCCCGAGGCTTATGCCCGCCTGCTTGCCCTGACCCAGATGACCTACGATGGCCTGGAAGGGCGCGGCTTGCTGACCGAGCCGACCCTCACCAACCTGACCAACCTGATCGAAGAGCTGCAGTTCCTGCTGGATGTCTCGCTCAAGGAGCTCAACGGCCAGGCGTTGACCGACGACGAGTACTGGCACATCCATTATTGGGGTGGCGTCCTGGAGGCGATGACCCTGGCCGCGGCGGACACCACCGACCCGCTGGACCGCGACCTGAGCGACCAGCGCGCTGCCCTGGTCGCCGATGTGGCTACCGGTCCTAGCGAGACCGGGGGGCTGGTCGTGCTCGAAGAAGCGATCGGGCACCCGGCGCCGATCATCGTCGTCCTGCCCGATGCGCCCTGGCGCGTGGCTGTCGGCGCGGTGTTCACATATTACGAGTTCACCGTCCCGGCTTCCGAACGGATGACCGATGAGACCTGGCAGGCGATGATCGAGGCCGGAACCAACCCGCCCCAGCCCGATTGGACGCGGACCTTCATCGCGCCGTAAACATGCCACGAAGTTTCGCGACCACGGAGGCCGGGAACCTCGCGCCTCCGTGGTCGCCTTTCCGCCTGACGGCAGCCGCGGCGCGGACCCTGGGCCTCTTGGCCCTGCTCCTGGCGGGCTGCCGGCCGCAGGAGGCGACCGTCAGCCTGGCCTTGCTGGGGGATATCGTCCTCGGCCGCGGGGTTGCACCCACACAGGAGTCGTTTGCATATATCCAGCCGGAGCTGCTCTCCGCCGACCTGGCTCTGGCCAACCTCGAATCGCCCCTGGCCGCTGACATCCCGGCGGAAGGCTATGGCTACCCCGGCGAAGTTGGCCGGGGTTACAACCTGTGCGCCCCGGCCGGGCACGCTCCACTGCTGGCGGCATGGGGCCTGGACCTGGTCTCGCTGGCCAACAACCACCGCCTGGACTGCGGCCCGCAGGGATTGGCCGAGACAGAGCTGCTCCTGGCGGATGCCGGGGTCCTGACCATCGCGGACGGCGGTGACGCGGTCAGCGTGGAGGTCGATGGCCTGGAACTGGCCTTCCTGGCTTTCGACGATGTCTCCCAGCCAGTGGATCTCGCTGCAGCAACGCAGGCGATCCAGGCATTGCGCGCTGGCGGGGCGATTGTGATCGTTTCCATCCATTGGGGCCTGGAATACCAGGCAGGTCCGAGCGCCCGGCAGCGCCTGCTTGCAGAAGAGTTTTCCCAGGCCGGGGCGGCGCTTATCTGGGGTCACCACCCGCACGTGCTCCAACCCAGCGAGTGGATCGATACCCCGGCGGGCCGAGCCCTGGTGCTCTACAGCCTGGGCAACGCCCTGTTCGACCAGGGGGGGCTGGAGGATATGCGCCAATCTGCGCTGCTCATCGTTGCAGTGGGCCGGGACGGCGTCCGCTCGGTGGAGGCCGTCCCGTTCGTGATCGACCTGCAGTCCAGCCGGCTGCTCGCGCCAGACCCGCAGACAGCGGCGGAGATCAGCGACCGGCTCCGGCTTCCTTAATCAGAAAAACTCCCCTGGCCTCTTCGTTGCGGGTCAGGGGAATTTTCTTTTTGGGATGGCTATTGATTTACAGGGCGGTCAGAATCCACCTTCCCGGCCCGCCAGCAGGAGCACAGCCTGCAGGAGCAGATTCGCCCCGGCTTCCAGGTCCTCCGGGCGGGTGAATTCGTCCGGGCTGTGGCTGACCCCGTCCTGGCTTGGCACGAAGATCATCCCGGCCGGACAGATCCCGGCCAGCACCTGGGCATCGTGCCCGGCCCCCGAATCCATCCGCTGGTGAGGCAGGCCGAGCTCGCCGGCCGCTGCCTCCAGCACGCCAAGGATACCCTCCTGGAAGTGAACCGCCGGGACGCGGGCCAGGGACCGCGTGGCGATTTCCACCCCCCACTGTTCAGCAGAAGCTGCGAGATAGGCCGCCAGGCGGCGCTCGGCCTCCTGCAGGCCGGCCTCGTCGGTGTTGCGCAGGTCCACGGTCAGGGTGGCCTGCCCGGGGATCACGTTGACCGCGTTCGGCTGGAAGGCGATCATCCCGCAGGTGGCGCGCTGACTCCCGCCCATCGCCAGGGCCAGCTCGCGCAGGTAGGTGATGATGCCCGCCGCAGCCAGCCCGGCATCCCTGCGCACGTCCATCGGCGTCGAACCGGCGTGGTTGGCCCTGCCCCGGATGGTGATCTCCTGCCAGCTGATCCCGGTGACCGTCTTGACCACGCCAATCGGGATGCCGGCCGCATGCAGGGATGGCCCCTGCTCGACATGCAACTCCAGATAGGCAAAGGGTTTCATCCCGCCGCTGGGGTACTCCCCAGTGTAGCCGATCCGGTCCAGCTCCTGCCCGACGGTGGTGCCGTCGAAGCCCTGCACGAGGCGCCCTTCGGCCAGCGACAGGCCACCGCAGAAGACGCGGCTGCCGAGCATGTCGGTCGGGAAGCGGACGCCTTCCTCGTTGGTGAACGCGACGATGGCCACGGGCCGCTGGGTGCGGACGGCGTGGTCGTCGAGAGTCTGAACCAGCTCCAGCCCGGCCAGGACCCCGTAACTGCCATCGAACCGGCCGGCGTTGTGGACTGTATCCAGGTGCGAGCCGATCACCAGCGGGGCGATGTCGCGTTCACCGGGACGGACGCCGATCAGGTTGCCGATCCCGTCGATGTGGACGGTCAGGCCAAGCTCCTTCATCCAGGCGACGGCCAGGTCGCGCCCGGCCTTGTCTGCATCGCTGAGCGCAAGCCGGTTCACACCCGCTTCCCCGGCGCCCATGCATGCCATTGCCTCGATGCGCTGGTTCAGGCGGCCTGGGTCGATCCTGAGTTGAGTGTGTACCTGGTTAGAGCGGCCGAGAGTCTTCATACCGGTCGGTGGACTCCTTTGTCAGTTGTTGAATGTCAAATCGGAACCCCGCAAATGGTAACCCCCATGGTAAATGCTCACCCAAGTGGAAAAGACCCTCATGGAACAAGAATCGTGATCCCTTTTTGAGCTCCACGGGCGGATGCATAAGTGGTGCCCCTATTTTACCCCCGATTTGGGCTTCAGGGTTGCGTGGAAGTGGCTATTATTGTGGGCTTTTCCTGTGTTTATACCGCGGAGTACGCTGAGAGCGCAGAGATTTCCCTGAATTTTCTCGGCGAACTCCGCGTTCTCTGCGGTGAGATGCTATTGAGCCCATCTTATTAGCCATTCCCGGTTGCGTGGGCGGTCCCCGATTTTGGTAGCTCCCTGAGGCTGTTCAGTCCCTGGCCAGGGAAAGGAACACGTCCTCGAGCGTCGGCTCGCCGCGGGCGATGGCGTTGACCTTCAGACCGGCAACCTGCAGGACCGAGCGCAAGGAGGCATCGCTCATCCCCCGGGTGGTGATCACCCGCAGGTGGTCCTCCGCCAGCCCGATCCGCAGTACCCCGGCGCAGGCCTCAGCCTTGTCGAGCGCCAGCTGGAGCGGCTCGGCGTTGAGATCCCAGACATCCCCGGGGACGACGGCTTGCTTGAGCGCCGCGGGGGTATCCATCGCCAGCAGCTTGCCATCGCGCATGATCCCGACCCGCTCGCAGTACTCGGCCTCGTCCATGTAATGCGTGGTGACGAAGACGGTCACGCCACCGGCAGCCAGCTCGTAGATCAGGTCCCAGAAGTCGCGCCGCGCCGAGGGGTCGACCCCCGAGGTGGGCTCGTCCAGGAAGAGCAGGCCCGGGCTGTGTACCAGGGCGATGGCCAGTGCCAGACGCTGGCGCCAGCCGGCGGAGAGTTCACGGGCCAGGTCGCGCTCGTGACCCCTCAGACCGACACGCGTCAGCGTCTCTGCGACCTGCCCCCCCCCGGTCAGCCCGTATACCCCGGCGTAGAATGTCAGGTTCTCATCCACGGTCAGGTCATCGTAAAGGGCGAACTTTTGCGACATGTACCCCGACCTGGCGCGCACCTGCTCTGATTCTGTCGCGGCGTCGAACCCGAGCACGGTTGCCCGGCCCTCGGTCGGCCGGAGCAGGCCCAGGAGCATGCGGATGGTGGTGGTCTTGCCGCAGCCGTTCGGGCCGAGGTAGCCGACGATTTCGCCCGCCGCGACCGTGAAGCTGACGTGGTCCACGGCGACGAAATCGCCGAAGGTGCGGGTCAGGTTTTCGGCAACGACGACAGGCCCGGTCATGCGCCCGCCTTGGAATAAAAATCGTTCATGACTAGGTCCATCAGGAACCACCTTTGCGGAGCTGGAGCTGCTCGATCGTCTTGCGGATCAAGTCCGCCTTCCCGGCCCGGCCCATGGCCTGGTAGGCAGCGGCTTCGTCTTCGAGCGGGAAGACCGGCACTTCCCGCCCGCGCCAGGCCAGCCAGACGATGCGTCCAAAGTCGGTCAGCGAACGCCAGGAGCCATCCGGCATCCGCTGGGCGATGTCGGCGAGG
Source organism: Chloroflexota bacterium (assembly GCA_043826785.1). Lineage (GTDB taxonomy): Bacteria > Chloroflexota > Anaerolineae > Anaerolineales > Villigracilaceae > JBDRPT01. The sequence continues at coordinate 22,618 of JBDRPT010000042.1, forward strand.
AGTTCCACTTCCACGCCGGCGATCTGCGCTTTGCCATCCAGCGAACGCGTCCGCGGCGACTCCCACAGGTGGACGGGGGTCTGCATGAAGTCCTGCAAACGCTCTTCGATCCGATAGACCGTCTCCGCAGCGGACTGGATGTCGAGATCGTTGACCGGCAGGTCCACGCCCTGCAAACGCAGGCCGGCGCTGCCGGTCAGCACCCAGCGCAGTTCAGCCGGCGGAACGAGGTCGAGCAGCAACTCCAGGGTCCGGCTATGGGCTGGCGGGAGGTCCAGCAGGGCAGTCAGGAGACTCATCTTTCTCGGCCTGCGGCGAGGGAGATGAAGACGTCCTCGAGGGTCGGCGGGACGGGCCGGGCATCCGCAAGCGTCCCGCCCGCGGCGGGGATGGCTTCAGCCAGCGACTCGATGACGGCCTGCGCCCGGCCGGGGGCGACGCGCAGGTGCAAGCGGTCACCGAAGGCGCGAACGTCCTCGACATGCTCCAGCCCGGCGCAGGCCTGGCGCAGCAGCCGGATCGGGCTGCCGCGCACCTCCACCACCCGGTCGGTCAGGGCGGCGCGCAACGAAGCAGGTGCCCCCTCGGCAATGATCCGGCCTGCGTGCATGAACCCGACCCGCTGGCAGCGGGAGGCCTCGTCCATGTAGGGAGTCGAGATGACAACTGCCACGGCTTCCTGGGCGACCACCCGGATGAGTAGTTGCCAGAAATCCTGGCGCGTGACCGGGTCGACGCCGGTGGTCGGCTCGTCCAGCAGGAGCACCTGCGGCCGGGTGACCAGCGCGGTGGCCAGGCCGAGTTTCTGCTTCATCCCGCCGGAGAGCTGGCCGGCGCGGCGGTCCTTGAAACCATCCAGTCCCACGAAAGCGAGCAGCTCCATGCAGCGCGGCAGCCACTCGCCCCGGGGGAGGCCGCGCACTTCGGCGAAGAAGCGGATGTTCTCCAGCACGGTCAGGTCCTCGTAGAGCGAGAAGCGCTGGGAGAGGTAGCCGAGCCGGGTGCGGGCCTGCTCGGGTTGCCCGGCGAGCGGGAATCCGCAGATGACCGCCGTGCCGGAATCCGGCTTGAGCGCCCCGACCAGCAGGCGCAGGGTGGTGGTCTTGCCGGCTCCGTCCGAGCCGACCAGACCGTAGATCTCGCCGCCCGCAACCTGGAGGCTGAGATCGTCCACGGCAACGGTTTCCCCGAAGCGCTTGCACAGGCGGCTGGCGACTACGAGCGGGGTCGTGTCAGGTTCCTTGTTCATCATTCCTCTCCGGATGGAGGATCACCAGGGCGGTGTTCCGGCCTAGTTCGAGCAACTGCGCCCGGCTGGGTTTCAGCGGCAGGTGGTGCAGCTTCATCATCAGGCCGACCATCAGTGGGTGGCGTTGCAAACGCAGCGCCAGGAAATCCGCCACCCTCTCGGGGTCGCTGACCGGTTCGGCCAGGGCGGTGAATCTCTTGCGGCCCACCGAGACGGACACATGCGGGTACGCCTGGAGGTTGCGGAACCAGTCCGCCTTCTGGCCGCGCCCGGCGCCGATGTAGTAATCGCCGCCCACCTTTTCGTACTGCAGCGGGGTGGCGTACTGCTTCCCGGACTTGCGGCCGGTGTGTTCCAGCAGCAGGATCAGCCAGCCGACGATCCAGCCCAGGCCGGCGGCGTACAGGCGGGTATGGATGCGCTGGATCCGCTTGATCTTCGACCAGAATTCATCAGGGATCATCGCGACCTCTACGTTTACAGGTTGCCTGTTAGCACGTTCACACGTTGTACTCGGCAAGTTCCTCGGAGATACGCCGAGAGTCTGTGTGGCTTTCCAGATAAGCCATAAAACGCGCAATTTGACGGATAGCTTTATCAGCTAAGCCAAAGGCCTTATCGAATTGCTCTTTGGTCAAATACTTGACATCCAGGGCAACATATAACTGCGAACGAACTTCACCTGCCGATGCCTTTGCGTGCCCAAGGTAGCGAACAAACTGTGCCTGAGTCTGGCTTTCAAACCCTTCAGCGATATTACTCATGATTGAAACGGTTGCGCGACGGATCTGATCTTTAAGACCGAAATCTCTCGAAAATAAACCTTCGTCAGTCAGCGTGTAGACGAAAACGGTTAATTCTCGCGCTGTCTTCCAGGCCTCAATATCTTCGAAATGTTTGATAGTCGTCATGGTTCCTCAAAATGTACCAACGCGTAACTTGCCAGCATGCTAACGTGAAAACGTCACATCCGCCGGCATACCGGGTTTGAGCCGGCCGTCCGGGTCGGCGACCTGCAGGCGGATGGCGTAGACGGTGCTGGCGCGCCCCTCGGCGGTCTGGACGTTGCGCGGGGTGAACTCGGCCTGGTCGGCGATATGGACGATGCTGGCGTTGAAGGTTACACCCGGGAACGAGTCCACCGTCACGCTTGCGGCCTGGCCCGGGGAGAGCTCGCCGTAGCGGTCCTGGGGGATGTAGACGGTGATGGTCAGGTTTTCCAGGCGGGCCAGGGTCAGGGCCATGCCACCCGGGGCGACCACTTCGCCCGGCTCGATGAGGCGGGCCAGGATGACGCCGTCGGATGGGGCCAGGACGGTCAGCTTGGAGATCTGCAACTCCACCAGGGCCAGGCTGGCTTCGGCCTGCCCGACGGCGAGCCGGGCCTGCCCGGCAGCTGCGCGGGCCTGGTTGAGGACCGCTTCGGCGGCGGTTACGCGCGGCGAATGGACCCCGGTCTGCAGGGCCAGCAGGCGGTCCTGGGCAGATTGGTAGCGTTCCTCGGCCACTGCCAGCCCGGCGCGGGCCTCGCGGACGGCCTGCCCGGTTTCGCTATCCGCCAGTTCGTCGAAAGCGGCCTGGGCAGCGTCCAGTTCGGCCTGGGCGTCATCGTAGACCGCCTGGGCAGCGTCGCGCAGGTCGCTATTGCCGCCTGCCAGGGTGACGCGCAATTGGGCATCCTGGGCGGTGACGAAGGCGGCCCGGGCGGCTGCCAGCCGGTTCTCGGCAGCCAGGAAGGATGCGTTGGCCGGGCCGGCCAGCAGGCTGTCCAGAGCCGCGTCTGCCTCGTCACGCAGCAACAGGCTGGCATCGGCCTCGGCGGCGGCGAAGGCGATCTGCTCCTGGGCCGCGAAGTACCAGCCGGGCAGGTCGTACCCGCCGGGGCTCGTGAAGCGCCAGTCGGCGGTGCGGGTGGCAGCGGATTCCGCCCGGGCGGCGGCCAGGGCCAGGTCGTAATTCGCCCCGGCGGTCTCCAGGGCGGCGTCGGAAGTGGCGGCCGCGGCGGAGGCCAGGTCAAGGTTGGCCAGCGCAAGCTGGCGCTGGGCTTGGAGTACGGCATCATCCAGGCGGAAGAGCGGCTCGCCGGCCCGGACGGCCTGGCCCTCCGCGACGAAGACCTCGGCCACCCTGCCGCCGATCTCCGGGGCGATGCTGACCGTCACGGCTTCGATCGTGCCGGATGCCGCCAGCGAGCCGTCCGTTGTGGAGACCAGTTCCTTGACCAGAAAATACCCGCCGACGATGACGGCGAGGACCACGATGACCAGTACCGGAATGGGAGGGCGCTTGTGTTTCATGGTTTATCTCCTTGGAGAAACTCTTTCAGTCTAATCGTTTGCGGAAGCGGGCCGCCGCCGCGCCCAGGATCAGGACCCCGAATGCGGCCAGGGCGACGATCTCGCCCCAGATCGGCCCGGGGCCGACGCCCTTGATCAGCAGGGCGCGGATGATGATCAGGTAATAGCGCAGCGGGATGATGGCCGAGATCCATTGGAGCAGCTTCGGCATGGCCTCCAGCGGGAAGAAGAACCCGGAGAGGAAGATGCCCGGCAGGAGCGTCATCCAGACGGTCAGCATGGCCTCCTGCTGGGTGTTGGCGATGGTCGAGGCGAACAGGCAATAACAATCTGTTCAGTTGATACATGACCCCGTCCAGCCCCAACATGCCACTCTCAACAGCAGCATCCACCGCTTTTTTGATCACGTCAGAAGAATGGGTTTGGTGTAGTTTTAGGATGGAAATGAATT
>JBDRPT010000043.1:0-9639 GCA_043826785.1 Chloroflexota bacterium
TCGCGCTGTCCTTATGCACTCTATTGCGCTATCCGTCTGTTCGTTTACTGCTTCAACAGCAGGCAACTTTACATGCAAAGATATCCAGCTTATCCTGCCCACTTGATCGACTTCGTTAGCCCACTAAAGTAGCCACTCCCTGCAGAAAGGTTCCGGTCAAGGTGACGGGCTGAAGTAACTCCGCCTCTCAGCAGGGGTTATACAAGTCGATACACCTTATTTCCCCCGGAGGAATCATGTCTAAAGTTGCAGTTGTCACCGATAGTACCGCTTATATCCCGGAGAACCTCGTTAAACAGCATAACATCACAGTTGCCCCCCAGGTGCTGATCTGGGGAGAGGAGACCTTCAAGGACGGGATCGATATCCTGCCGTCCGAATTCTATCACCGCCTCAAGAATACCGATGTCATGCCGACGACATCCCAGGTATCCCCCTTGGCGATGAAAAACCTGTTCGAAAATCTCATCGGCGAGGGCTACAGCATTGTCGGCATCTTCATCTCTTCCCTGTTATCGGGCACCATCCAGTCGGCTACCCAGGCCCTAGAGGATATGACGCCTGCGATGAAGGAGAAGGTCGCCGTAGTAGATTCGCGCACCACCGCGATGGCGATGGGTTTTCAGGCCTTGATGGTCGCGCGTGCCGCTCAAGCCGGCGAGTCACTCGATGAGTGCCACAAACTCGCCCTGCAGACCCGTGAACACACCGGAGTGCTCTTCACGGTCGAGACCCTGGAATTCCTCAAACGCGGCGGCAGGATCGGTGGCGCCCAGGCAATGCTCGGGACAGTCCTGAATATCAAACCGATCCTGGAGGTGAAAGATGGGCGCATCGAGGGTGTCGAAAAAGTCCGTACTAAGGGAAAAGCCATCGAGCGGGTTGTTGAAATCGTCAGCGAACAGATCGCCGGTCGAAAACCCGTCAGGATCGCCACCCTGCATGCCAATGCCGAAGCAGAAGCGCAGTCCTTGCTCGAAATGGCAGCCGGCCAGCTTGACCCGGTCGAAAAAATCCTTGCCACGGTCAGCCCCGTGATCGGAAACCATACCGGCCCGGGGACAGTCGGGCTGGCCTATATGGCCGGTCTGTAACTAGCAGCGATACCATTCAGCAGGCGCTTCTTTAGCGCCTGCTTTATTGTCCATTTGAACCCATAAGACTTACGCACTTCAAGATGGTGGGGTGTGGTGGGCTTGCGAAGCCAGCCCACCACACCCCCGAATCCTTTCCAACTGGGTAACTCCTAACCCTTTTTTCATTTGACGGTTTTTCGCTAAGCAGGTATAATCCGCCCTCGGCATTATCTAAGAAAACTGGAGTGAGCAAGATGACTGATACAGATAACGCGCCAGAGGGCGCGATTGAACCCAAAACAAAACTTAGCGGGAAAATCGTCAAGACGACCATCGGCGGCGCGATCGTGGATATCGGACAGGATGTCCCCGGTGTGATCCACATCTCACAACTAAGCAAGGATGCGATCAACCGGGTCGAAGATGTCGTCCAGGTTGGCCAGACCGTCGAGGTCTGGGTCCGGCGCAGGCGCGACGATCGGGTCGAATTGACCATGATCGAGCCGCTGGGGCTCGAATGGGGCGAACTTAAAGCAGACATGGTCATCCAGGGCAAAGTCACCCGGATCGAAACCTATGGCGTCTTCGTCGAGATCGGCGCCGAAAGACCCGGACTGGTCCATGTCAGCGAGATTTCCCACGACTATATCAAATCCCCCGCAGACGTTTTGAAAGAGGGCGAAGAGGTCGAGGTAAAAATCCTGAATGTGGATCGCCGCAAAAAGCAGATCCGCCTGAGCATTAAGGCAACCATGCAAAAACCGGAAGAGATCATGGCCGAGGCCAGGGTGGAATTCAAGAAAGCGCGCGGCAAAAAGGGCAAGAAGGAAGATTACACTGCTGTTGATGAAACGCCCTCCGCCCCCGAACCCACTGCGATGGAGATCGCCTGGCAGGAGGCCCTGGCCAAAGCCGACACCTCCAAAGGTCAGAAAACCAAGCGATCACGAGCGGGAACGTCCACTGAACAGGAAGAGATCCTCAACCGGACGCTGGAACACCGTATCCCCACAGGCTAACCGAAAGCAACACCGCCCCATTTTTGGGGCGGTTTTTTTTAGTACGCGATTCCCTTGGCCTTCATCTCGTCCAGGAATTTCTCTTTATTCGCCGACCGGGCGGTCTTGCCGCTCGAGGTCTTGACCAGCCAGTTCGAGTCGACCAGGTGGATATAACGAAGGGCAATCGCCGACCCGCGGCTTACAGTCTGGCGGAGTTGATCGCCGATCTTCAGCCTTTCCTGCTCAGCCCCGGATTCCACCTCGGCAACGACGACCACATCCTCCGTCCCCAGGCTATCGTTATACACTCCGAAGGCCACCGCCCGGCCCGGGTGAATCCCGGGCACCTCGAATGCCAATAGCTCGATATCCTGGGGATGGATGTTTTTTCCGCCGACGATGATCAGGTCCTTCTTCCGCCCGGTGATGAACAACTCGCCGGCCTCGGACAGATACCCGAGATCTCCGCTCAGATACCAGCCATCCAGGAACGCTTTTGCGGTCTCCTGCGGGCGGTGATAATACCCCGTCAGCATACAGTTGCTCTTGATCGCCACCTCGCCGATATGCCGGTCAGGCAGTTCATTCCCCTGCCCGTCGAGGATGCGGATGGATGTATTGGCGATGGCCTTGCCGGCGCTGAGCATTTTCACCTTGCGGTCTTCGGCGTTTGTCGGCCGCGCAATCCGGTCGTTCTGCAAACTCTCCCGGTCGATTTCTTCGACGACCACAGCCTGGTCAACCCCGCCCTGGGTGACGGCGAAGACATTTTCGGCCATCGCATAACACGTCTGCAGGGCCTGGTAGCGCAAGCCATATCCCTTGAAACGCTCATAAAACGCCTGGTGGGATTCCCAGCGCATCGGCTCAGAGCAATTGATCACCCCCCGCCAGGACGCCAGGTCAACGCCATCGAGGTCGCGGTCACGGATTTTCTGGGCGCAGAAGTTATAGGCGAAGTTCGGCAACCAGGATAGGGTGCCGCCATGGTCGCTCACCGCCCTGAGCAGGCGATAGGGCGCCCTGACCCAGTCAAAAGGCGACATCAAGACCAGCGGAATCCCGAGCAAGATCGGCATCAAGAAGCATGCGATCAGGCCCATATCATGATACAGAGGCAGCCAGGAGACGAACACATCGTCATCCCTCAGGCGGATCGCCCGGCGGTACGATTCCAATTGGTTGAAGACCGCCTGGTGCGAGAGAGCCACCCCCTTTTGTAATCCTGTCGTGCCCGACGAGTGTTGCAGGATGGCGATATCCTCTGGCTTCCGGTTCAAGCCTTCGAGGGTATCAAAATCGGGAGGACAGGGCGGATGGCTGTTATCGCTGACGATCACCGCCCGGACGGAATCCTGCCCCGGCTTGAGCGCCGCCCGGACCTCCGCCTCGAAGTCCGGATAGGTGACGATGGCCGCCGGTTGGGTCACAGCAACCAGGGCAGCCAGGTCGGCGCGATAACGTTCGGGGAGCAATTTTTCAGTCAGGAACGGCATGATCGCAGGGATCGCGCCCTGAAGGACGGCGCCAAAATAGGCAGACAACAGGTCAACCCCATGCTCGAGGATCAAGACGACCACCTCGCCGGCCTGGATGCCATCTGCCTGATAGGCCTTGACATAACCCATCGAAGCATGGATCAGTTCCTGATAGGATACCTCCTGGTCCGGCTTGCCGGCCTGCAGGAGCTGGACCGCTGGCATCTGCGGCCTATTCAGATAGTGCTCTTTGAGCGCCTCGGAAAACGTCGCCATCTTACTTTCGCGCCACGATGAGATCGGTCAGTTGTTGCAGGCTATCGAATGTCTGGGCATTCAACTCGGCATCATCGATGCGCACGCCAAAATGATCTTCCACGAACATGGCCAGGTCGACAAGGTGGAACGAGTCGATCAATCCGCTGGAAAGGAGGGCGGCCTCCATCCCAAGTTCCCGGTTGGGTTGTTTGAGGATCTCCCCGGTGATGTATTCGGTCAGCATTTTAATGATTTCAGCTGTCATGAGAAGCTCCTTGGAGAAAGAGGTTTATGGTCGCCGGTTGCGCGACCACTTTGGTCGCCGGTTGCGCGATCCTTATGGGATTGCCAACCAGGCCGCATTTTCAATGAGAATGTACTCATCGCTGTTGAGGTCGATCGCAGCTGATACATCGACCATCTGCCTGGCAGCGACGGATGCATATTGACCCCGGATCCGATAGCCCCCATGGTCGCCGATTGCGCGACCATCCTCGCTGGCATTCGTGCCGAGGAAGAACAGATATCGCCCGTCCGGCGACCAGAGCACGAGCGGGTTCAGATCCATGGTCTGCGGGAATTCCAACAAAGCCAGGCTAACCGGATTGATCACAAAAGTCCGCACCGCGGTGACACGCCCGGAATACTCGCTTCGGGCGGTCATCGTCACCGCCAATTCCGTCCCGCCGGGTGACCAGGCCAGCGCGGTCAATGCATCCCCGGGTAACAGGTATTCCCTGACCAGCGTGCCTTCCGGCTCCCCAAAGCGAAGGTTTGTGCCGCCTGCCTGGGTAAGGAATGCAGATGCAAGGAGGTTCCCTGCCGGCGAGAGGCTGGGTGCGCTGATCCCTGATAGCATTTGGCTGCCGGAACCATCCGTCGCTGACACCCAGGAGCCGTTGCGGGTACACAAATTGACCGCGGTACAAATTCCGCTCTCCCAATAAATCCATTGGCGATTCGATCCCGGATGGATTTCGATCGCAGACCCAACCTCCACCCCGAGGGTTGACACCAGCGTGCCGTCATTCGCAAGGATGCGGATCGATCTTTCGGATCCGGCCTCGACGACGATCGCGATGCGGTCATTCGACAGCCAGACGGCGCCTGTTTCGCCCAAAGAATAGAACCTGTCGGTCAGCAGGACGATGCCATGCCCGTCAGTATTGGTCCGGTAGAGGTTTTGGCCTTGATTGACGAGCAGATAACTGCCGTCCGGCGACGCCGATTGCAGGCGGATGCCTTCCCCAAAGATGCGGCTGGTAACATTGGTAGCCAGGTCAAACAGGAATATCCCCGGGTAGACATACCCGGAGTTCTGCCGCTGGGCCAGGCCGAATACGACCCGGATCGATCCGCCGATGGGCGTGGGGCCGGGGTGCGGAGTCGGAGTCGCCGGCGGGAGCGTACCTCCCGGGATCAGCGCGGTCCCCGCGAAAGTCGCGGTTGCCGTCGTGGAGCTGCCTGTCTCCGGGATGTTGCCCCTTAATCCCCGCCAGACGCTGTCGAGCGCCTGCAAGGCGGTAAAACTGCGCACGTTCCAGGCGGCGGTAGAGATGTGGAAGCCGTCATTCCGGTCCGGATCGAGCCCGCCGAGCGGCAGGGGTTGGACAGCCAGCCAAAAATTCCATAAGGGCAGGTCGTATTCATAGGCGAGCTGTGCTGTCGCCAGGTTGATGCTGTGATCGCCTTCCACATTGTCTGCCTTGGTCGCCAGGATCGGGACTGCACCATGGGCAAGGATCGTTTCGATCACCTGGCGCAGGTAGCGTTCGTAGGATTCCACGCTCCGGCCTTCCCACCAGACCTCGAAGCTGACGAAGACGATGCCGGGACGGGTGAGGCGCAGCTCACATTCCAGCGGGGTCTCCCCGGCCATGCAGACATCCGGGCTGGCCCAGAGCGGGGAAAGCACCGTTGCGGCGTTGAAGCCACCTCTGACAGCCTGGCCATCCGTGTTGAAATAACCGCTGAAGTGATCGATCGTCTCCTGGAGATACTGGTAATCATTCCCCAGCGAATAGCGGCCCGGCAGGTCAAAAAACCCCATGAACGCTTCCCTGATATTCTGGCAGTCGCCCACTTTCGAGAAAGCGTTGGGGTTATTCCCATCAGCCAGACCCTGTTGGTAGATGGCGATCATCCGCCCCGGCAGCCCCGGCACGACCGGCCACTGTTGCCACTGCTCCGCGGCCAGACGGATGTCTGGAGTCGGAGTGGGGTTTACAACCCGGGTCGGAGCGACGATCATCGTCGGTGGCGGGGCCAGATCGTTCGTCGCGGTTGGTGTATACGTGCTCTCCGCAAGCGCCTGGGTCGGAGCAATCTCGCCTGCACAGGCTGAGTGCAACAGGATGAACAGAAAGAGCACGGCTATGATTGGATGCTGTTTTTTAGGATTCATAGACTTCATTTGGTTGTACATCGGTTCCGGGGTTCTGGCAGCACGATCAGGGACAGCCGATCCCGGAGATGGCTGCGCTGACCTGCGCCGACAGCAACCGCTCCCCGGCTGGTGTAAGGTGGATGGCGCTATTGGTGTAATACTCGCTCGCCGGGATCAAATCCCACAAATCGAGGCTTGTCCACCCGGACTGCCGGCTGTGATCATCCAGGGCGATTCTATAGCGGTCATAGACCCAGCGCGGGTAGAAGAAATTATAACGGAGATCGCTATTCTCGCCCTGGGAGATCAACATCGGTTCGTTGAGAACGATCAGCGGGACATCCCCGGCGGCACTTACCCCCGCATCCAGGGCAGCCAGGAAGAGCATCGCCGGGTCCCAACTCTCAGGTCTCCAACCATAGTAATCGAGTTCCACTCCGAAGTCCGTCGCTGCAGGTGGGAAATCCACCGGGTAGGTCTGGTCGATCCCGGTCGCACTCCACAGAACGCCGTACATCTGGTGGCGGATCAGGTCCGCCAGTGCCCGGCGCTGACCCAGGATTGTCCGCTCCCAGTAACTGAGCTCGACAAGCTCCGGGGACTGCGGGTCGAGTGGCAGATCGTAGCGCTGGATGATCTCCCTGATCCGGTCGGGGTTGTTTGCGACGATCGGGGAAGTCAATTGTTTTTCCATCGGGAACGCTTCCAATGTCACCAGCCAGATGATCAGATCCGGTTGGTACTCCAGCGCGTAGTCGAGGATCAGCAGATCTTTCATCAGTGAGATGGTTGGGTAGCCCAGGTTGTAGGCCGTTACCTGCTTGCCGCAAACAACCAGGTTCTGCTGGTTGATCAAGCCAGCCAGGGTCTCCTCCGGGCGCTGCAACGTGCCCCAGACCGATGAATCGCCAATCAGAAAAACACGCAACTCGTCGGCTGTCCCGCTGCGATCGGCGACCAGGTGCGCTGCGAACATCGCATCCAGGTCGAACAAACTGAGGTTATATGCCTGGGCCGGGTTTTCCCCGAAGGGAAACCGGGGCCTGCCGGGGAAGATCCGGTTATAAGCTGTAATCCGGCCCGGTAATGTTGTCGGGACCAGTGGGAAGATCAGGTTCAGGAGGATCAACAACAAAACGGCCTTGATGATGACATTGCGGATGAATTTCCAATCCATGGTCACAACCCCACCCCAAACAATACCTGCACGAAGGACCAGGTTGCATCCAGCGAGGGGAGCGCAAATAATGCCCACCCCAGGGCAACGAAATTGAAGGTGATCAATATCCCGCTGACCTTTAACCCGCTTTGCATCCGGGCTGGGACGCTTGCCGCCCACGGGCGAGTCCATTCAGACCAGCGGTTGTGGATAAACAAACCCAACCCATGCCACAAGCCCCAGAGCATGAAGTTCCAGGTGACTCCATGCCAGAGACCGATCAGCACCATCGTGCTGATCTGGGTGACGAAGATGATCCCGGGGATTGAAGCCTGCTTCAACTGCGACCGCAGAGCCCTGGTGAGCGGGTTAAAGTAATAGGCACGGAACCACTGTGTCAGGGTCATGTGCCAATTGTTCCAAAATAAGGTCAGGTTTGGTTTGCGATAGGGTGCTGAGAAGTTTTCGGGCAGGCGGATCCCCAAGAAATTCCCCATCCCGATCGCCATGTCTGTATACCCGCTGAAATCAAAGTAAATCTGCAGAGAGTAGGCATAAAGCAGCACCCAGGCCCAGAGCGGTGTTTGCACCTGGGTAGCGTTGACGCCATTCAAAGCGATCAATCCAAGCGTGTCGGCAATGACAAATTTCTTGAACAACCCCAGCAGGATTCGCCTGCCTGCTTCGAAAACATCGCCAGGGTTCTCTTCCTTCGGCTTGCGCAGGTCTCCAATGAACCGTTCGATCCGGTCTATCGGACCGGCTACAAGAGCTGGAAAAAAGACCAGGTAGACGATATATTCTGCCAGTGAGACATCCGGCAGCCGGCCAGCCTGCCGGTCTCGCAAAGTATGGATGAGTCGAAATGCAATGTATGAGAAGCCGAGCCAGCGGATGTCGAACGAGGAGGCCAATGCTGTCGATTGCTGGTTCAATGACCGTAAAGCCTGACTGATCGCCTCGGTCACACCGGGGATCTTCAACCCTGCGAAAATAATAAGGAGCAACACAACAGCAGATGTGACGACTCCCTTGCTGGCGCTGGTGGTTTTTGCCAGCAATCCAGCCAGCAGGGTAGTCACTGCAAGGGCGATGATGATCTTCTCGAATGCAGGCGGACGAGATGCGGTTAACGGCAGGTCTAAGCCGGAAAATCGCGTCAATCCCAGGCCAAGGAAGATGCTGATCAAGACAGCCAGGGCAGGCCAATTGGCTTTCCAGTTTCGCTTTTCGCTCGCGGTTGTCAAGATCCAGCCCAGAACAGCAATCCCAAGGGTACAGGTCGGCAGCCAGAAATCCAGGTAGCGGATGGGCAACTCGGGCTGGAGGGCATACACCGCACCAGCACTGACTACCAGCAGGAGATACAGCCTCCACTTTGTATGGGCAACCCTGCCCACGAGAATAGAAATAACGAGCAACCCAAGCAGGGATGTTAAACTCATCAAAAACCCTGGTAGATCCAGATGGGGGTATTATCCGCGCTGAGAATGATCAGCGCGACAACGATCAAGCACACGATCAGCGCCAGGGTATTCTCATCCGAGAAGATTCGCCGGATCATCGATAGCCGCAAACCAGGGTTTCACCCCCCTGCTCGACAACCTGATAGGTACGAACCGATAAATCCAACTCCTGGTCTTCGTTGTTATACGTGGCAATGATCTGGCCTGCGCAGGTCACCAGCGCCACGTCGTTTTCCGTCCCGGTGACTTGACAGGACAATCCCTCAAGGCGGGTTTCAACAGCCTGGAGCGAATCCAATTCCAATAATGCATCAGCTTCCCAATCGCCGCATACCAGGGAAGAAAGGCGGTTCTCGTTCTTTTCCACCAACGCGCCCAGATATTCTTCGACCACATCCGCCGCCGACCCGGTCGATTGTGGCCCGGTCGTGCAGGCTGGCAAGGAAATTGCCACCAATAAGAGAATCGAAAGTACCAATCCGATCTTTTTCATCAATAGACTCCTTCGCATAAGTCTCAAAGATTATAGTCACTCCAAGTGGAAATGACAAGCGGAAATATCGGGCCTCCCCTCCAAGGGTTGTGTCATCGCTTATATTACTTCTGATTTCTGGGTGGGCTGCAATCGCATTTATAAATTGACAAATCGATTTAATCCTGATACGATGTGTCGAAATGGCTTTGGTGCATAAATCGAAAAGTAGGCGCAATCCGTCCATTGGACTTGAGTGGTTAGGCGACCTTCCGCAAAGGGGATGCTATGTAACTTTGGGGCATACCCAGGTGTGTGATTTTGTTGAGAGCGGCACAACGAA
>JBDRPT010000044.1:0-26503 GCA_043826785.1 Chloroflexota bacterium
AACGAACACGGTTACTGGTTGAACATGGCAGAGATTGAGTTGATTGTCTTAATTCGCCAATGTATAGCACGGCGCATCTCAAACAAGGAAACCTTATCAGCCGAAGTGTCTTCCTGGGAAAATTCTCTGAATAATGTAAAGGTTCAAATTGATTGGCAGTTAAAGACAGATGATTCTCTTATAAAACTTAAGATACTTTATCCTATAATAAATCAACAATATTCAGGTTAGTGAAGCACTGGGAAGGGCGTTGGTGCATTAATCCATGGAATAAGTGGCGTGGAGCGAGTAAACTTGGTTTTCTGCAAATCGTGCCTGTTATCGGTCCGATTGTGGCCATCATCACCGGTCACATGGCTAAGAGCGAGATCAAGAAAAGTGCCGGCACGATCGGCGGCGATGGCATGGCCACGGCCGGACTAATTCTGGGCTACATCACGATCGTCCTTGGTTTCTGTCTGATCTGTGTCTTATTAATCTTCCCCTTGCTTGGGATTGGGCTCTCGCTCCCGTTCTTTGGTAGCGATTATTATTATTAAACCGAAACGAGAACATCAATGGAAGAACCAATCGGAGTACCACCCGCACCGCCTCCCCCGCCGCCCCCCAAGAACCGGACCTGGATGATCATCGTTGCAGTCATCGTGGTCTTCTGCTGTTGCTGCTTTGGGTCGGTGGCCTGATCCTCGCCTTCGGAGGTGACATCCTGTACGAACTCGGATTTTACGCCCTCCTGCCTGTGCTTACTGTGTTACCCTGATAAACGACTGGTAAACGCCCGATTCTTTGATGTATCGGGCGTTTGTGCTTACTTCCGAGCAAAGCGCTCGCTTAGCGCCTCCAATGCCGCCCATGCCTGGGATCGCGTCCCCGCGTCCAGATCCAGTGCAGCAAATTCATCTTCATCAAGGATTGTCAGGGTGCCATCCGGGTCCACCCATAGGTCGAGGGCCAAGTCGATGTAGGAGATGCGGTCCTCGGCTTCCCAGACAATCGGTTTTCCGATATTGCAGTACCAGCCCTTAATGCGGTCATCCTCCCGGTCGTGGATCTCGAAGACGTTATACCAACGGTCGGTGTAAAAGGTCTCGACAAAGCGGTCGCCGCGCTTGAGAAGCGTTCCCATAAGATGGATATCATCCCGGTTGAAGGAGGCCTCTAATTGTACGGATTTGTCAGTCCGCTGCAAGATGATGCCCTGATACCGCCAGGTCTCTCTACCCTGCAAGTCGCGCTTGATCACAATGATCGGTTCCATAACACCTTAATCCGCTGGCAAACATCCGATATCTGAAGGCCGGTAGCTCAGGGTGACCTCTTCACCCATGCCAGGCGCCTTGGGAAGTGTGACTACTACGCCACTATCCAGCGTAACCTTGAAACCATCCCGGCTGAAGGCCACGTCGGTGACGATGCCCTGGATACAATGTTCTGCGTTGGGTTCTGCCATCTGGACATGCTGCGGGCGCAGGAGCAGGGTAACACCACTGCCAGATTTGTGCTGATGCGGACAGTCTACTTCCAGGAGGCCGGCTTTCGTCTGGATACGCCCATCGGCACGCACCTGACCGGAGAGGATGTTGCCCAGGCCCAGGAACGCAGCCACCCAGGCAGACCCCGGTCGGTCATACACTTCCTGAGGGTTGGCGTCCCGGACGATCTGCCCTGCCCGCAGCAGCAGGATGCGATCTGCGATGGCAAAGGCTTCTTCCTGGTCATGGGTCACGTAGATGACCGGGATCCCCATCGCCCGCAGGATGGCACGCAATTCATCGAGGAGATGATCTCTCAGACCACGATCCAGCGCCCCAAGGGGTTCATCCAACATCAGCAAGCGTGGACGGGGAGCCAATGCCCGGGCCATCGCCACCCGTTGCTGTTCCCCCCCGGAAAGATCGGTGACCCGGCGCTGCTCAAATCCGGTCAAGTTGACCAGGTCCAACAATTCCGCCACCCGGATGTGGATCGCCTGCCTCGACAGGTCCTGCATCCGCAAGCCAAAGGCAATGTTCTCGGCGACGGTCAAATGGGGGAAGAGGGCATAATCCTGGAATACCAGCCCAAACTTTCGCCTGTACGCCGGCACAAGCGAAATATCTTCTCCGCCCCAGTGGATTTCGCCCCCTTCTGCGCTTTCCAGTCCGGCGATGATGCGCAAGATAGTCGACTTCCCGCTCCCCGATGCCCCCAACAAGCAGACAATCTCAGCGGAGGCAACATGGAACGACAGTCCATCCAGCAACACCGCGCCTTCATATTCCTTAGCAATATTGACAATTTCTAACATGGAAATTCCTCTTCAGAATTCACCCAACCCCGGCGGGCGGAGTTGTTCGATCAATAAGATGCCAATTCCTGTGATGACCATGAGAATGGTGGCCATCGCCATCGCCTGGCCGTAATTCAGGCCGCCAGGTTGGGAGAGGAACCGGTAAATTGCCGTCGTGAGGGTCGGGTACTCGGGGCGGGAGACCAGGGCGGTGGCGCCAAATTCCCCCAGCGAGACCGTAAACGCAAAGACAGATGCGGCCAGCGTAGCCCGCGAGACAATTGGCCACTCTACAGCCAGCCAGACCCGGACCGGCGAGGCCCCCAACGACGCACCTGCCTGTCTCAAACGGTCGGAGATGGAGGCCAGGGCGGGTTGCAGGCTGCGGATGACGAACGGTAAGGCAATCATGGTATGGGCCAGCGGGACCAATATCGGGGATGCGATTAGATCCAGCGGCGGCTTGTTGAATGAAACGATGAATCCGAGCCCGAGGGTGACCGCAGAGGCACCTAAGGGTAACATTAAAACCGGGTCCACCAGCCGTTCGAGCCTTCCCGGGCGCGCCAATGCAGAAGCCGCCGGAAATCCCAGGAGAAGCGAGAGGATGACCGTCACAGCAGCATAGGTGAGCGAATTGCCGATTGCTTGAAAGGGGGGAACGTAGAAGAGCGAGTTTCGCCGGTTAATAAATAACTCACTATAGTAATCGGTGGTGAGACCGTACTCCACGGCCTGCCGGTCACCGCGAGCTGCCTCCAGACGGGCAACGGAGCGGAACGGCAAAGACACCAACGGCATGAGGAAAAGGAGCAGCAGCAAGGCCACCATCCCACCGATGAAAACCCGCTGACGCCAGGTGTTCACGGAGCGGAGGTTCTCCCCGGCAGGTTTGGGAATCCCCCTGGCAACGACCCTGATTACTGTCCGGCTATAAAGAATTGAAAACGCCAAAGTGCAGAGGAGTTGGATGAACGATAGCACGGCGGCAAGCGGAAGGTTAAAAAACTGCACCGCCTGGTAGTAGATCTCCACTTCGAGGGTTGGAAAGCGCGGTCCACCGAGGAGAAGGACCACGCCAAAACTTGTAAAATCAAATAAAAAAACAAGCAGTGCAGCAGCCAGGATGGATGGCAACAATAAGGGAATGGTCACCCGGAAAAAGAGACGCCACGAGTCCGCTCCCAAGGTCCGGGCAGCCTGCTCCAGGCGCGGGTCGAGGTGTTGGATGGCATTGCCAACGACACGGAGGATGATCGTAGTGTTATAGAAAACATGCGCCAGGAGGATGGCTCCCAGGGTGCCAACAAACACAATTGGCAGTTCTTCCAAACCGAAGGTGCTCATCAAGCCAATGTTCAGCCAGCCGCGCGGTCCAAGCCAGGCATTGAAACCAGCAGCCACGACCACGGTCGGGAGCATGAAAGGGATCGCCGTAAGCACTTTGAGCAGGGCTTTGCCCCGGAAAGAATAGCGCCCGAAAAGAAAGGCCGCCGGAATACCAATGACCAGGGTCAACAGTGTCGAGAGAGAGGCCTGGAAAACAGTGAAGCCCAGAACGGGGAATACCCTCGCCAGCACGCCTTCGCCCAGGGAAGAAAAATCAAGACTGAGGCTGAAGATGCGCATCAGTGGGTAGAAGAAAAACACACCGAGGAACACAGAAGGGGTCAGCCATGGCAAGCTGGCCTTCAATGCAACTACCATCCGTGAAGATCGAGAATGTCTGACCAGGTTGGCAGGCATCAGTCAGGAATCGGGTACCTGTGGAATCTCGAGACCATCAGCGCAGGACCACCTCGGTCCATTCTGCAATCCAGATGTCTCGGTTGTCGGCGATCATAGCCGGGTCAAGCGATGCCGGTTGTGCAGCAACAACCGCCCACTGGACGAACTCGGCAGGCAGTTGTGCGTTCACATTGATGGGAAAGACGAACATCTGCAACGGCAGGTCGTTTTGGAACTCGGTGCCCAACATGGCATCGATAAATTTCTCGGCCAGCACCCGGTTCCGGGTGCCTCTCAGGATGCCGACGAATTCAACCTGGCGGAAACAGGTGTCCGGTCCCAGGATGGAGGCTGTGGGAGCCTCGCCAACCGGAGGGTCCGCAAAAATGACCTCGGCAGCCGGGCTGGATGCATAGGACACGACCATCGGCTGGGGCCCGCGACCGGAGGATGCGCTGAAGTTAGTATAGTATGCGGTCTCCCAGCCATCCACCACGACCACACCGTTCTGGCGTAACCCCGCCCAGAAGTCCAGGTAGCCCTGCGGGCCAAAGTGGGCGACCGTTGCAAGCAGGAACGCCAGCCCGGGCGAGGACGTGGCTGGATTTTCAACCACAAGCAGGCCGGCATACTCCGGCCTGAGCAAGTCCTCCAGGGTCGCCGGAGGAGTCAGGCTGCGGTCTGCGAACCAGGCTTTATCATAATTGATGCATACATCGCCAAAATCCACCGGCAGGGCACGGTACTGCGGGTCGAGTTCAAAGATATCGGGGATCTCCGCTAATAGGGGGGAATGATAGGCCTCGAAAATGTCAGCCTCCAGAGCGCGCGAGAGGAAGGTGTTATCCACCCCGAAAAAGATGTCTGCGAGAGGCGCATCGCTCACCAGAATTGCTTTATTGAGCGCCTCACCCGTATCGCCGGACGCCAGGAAGACAACCCGGGCATTATTGGCCTGCTCAAAGTTTGTAATGATTTGCTCACTGATGGCAAAGGAATCATGGGTCATCACTGTCAGTGTCCCTGCCGATGGGGATGACCCTGGACCGCAGGCTGCCAACCCAATCGTTGAGAGAATGAAATAGAAAACGAAACGTTTCATGGAACCTCCAAATTTGGATAAAGCGATCAAAACGTCCGGCGGTGGATGACAAGCAGCAAGCCGGACTCAATGCGGATAGATGCGTTGTCAACGACCAGCTCATTGCTGATGCCGCGCGCTTCATGCGGATAGAGCGTCTCGCCGTCCAGTTTCCAGCGCAGGCCATCTGTGACCACACCCTCCACCGGGCCGCCCCAGGGGATGAGCGACACAATCTCGCCGGGTCTACCACGGACCTCGGTCCGGGAGCGGACAAACCAGGCCGCCTCACACCCGTCATCCATGCGGATCTCGATTCCGGACAACACCGGGGCAGTCATCAGGGCGAGGTTGCTCAAGGTCAGGTCCAGGCGCCCCCCCAGCGCTCCAAGCAGCAGTATCGATCTGCAATCAGTTGCCAGCGCCTGGCGCAGGGCAAGCTCGAGGTCGGTTTCATCCTTATCCCGGGGGTGGGCCACAAACTGCGTGCCAGCGGATTCCAGGCGTGCCTTATCCTCCGGACCCAGCGAGTCCAGGTCGCCGACAACCAGGTGGGGGTTCATGCCCAACTCGAAAGTATGTCGCGTACCCCCATCTGCAGCGATGATCCTATCGTCGTTACGAAACAGTCGCCGGGCCGCTTCGTAGTCCGGCAGCACACCGTTGACCAAGATGACTGTGCGCCTTGTATCCATCAGGCCTCTTTCACTGAAAAAAGAACCACCCTCCCGGTGGAGGATGGTTGCTGATTGGTTATACTCCCTCCGCCGGCATGATCCGGATCAGGTATTGCGGGTCGAAGGCTGATCGCCTTCCTCTCAGCCTGTAACACAGGCTCCCCGTTAAATTATTGCTTAGAGTATACGGCGGTAGGAAACGGTTGTCAAGTGAAATTCCAGCAAAAAAAAGCTGATCGGTAATTGCCGACCAGCTGTCTTATCGTACTCTCCGCTTCCATTCTTCTTTCAACTGCAAGTGTCGCGGGCTTTCTCCTGTCAAGAGCGCCAGGAAATCCGTCATCAAGCGGTTGAACTTGGGACCCTCATCCAGCATCGGGAAATGTCCTGAGGCATCCAGGATGACCTGGTGGACATAATCGGACATCATCAGGATGCGCTCGTATTCAGGTGTCTGGATGGCGGGGTCATTCTGACCATGGACGATCAGGCAGGGAATGGTCATCGAGTCCATAATGGGCATGAAATCGATGGTCTCCAGATTGTTGAGCGAGGTCGTGATCGCCATAGGATCTGCTTTCGATGCATCTGCTCGGACGGGTTCAGCCGACGGATCCCTGCTGAGCAGCCACTCTGCCAGATCAGCAGGAGAGGCAAGCGCACGCAAACGCGGACTGACCGCAGCAATGTTCAATGGCAGATCAGCCATCAGCATGCGGTCGACCATTTCGGGAAAGCGCCGGGCAAACACCGCACCAACCAGCGCACCCAGGCCATGACCGACCAGGGCGATCTTGCTGAGGCCCATCTCATGCATGAAACGGGCCAACAAATCGGACTGTTGCTCTAGGGAATAGCCTTGTGG
This sequence comes from Chloroflexota bacterium, assembly GCA_043826785.1. GTDB lineage: Bacteria > Chloroflexota > Anaerolineae > Anaerolineales > Villigracilaceae > JBDRPT01. The sequence goes on from JBDRPT010000044.1 coordinate 6,621, forward strand.
GTTCTTGGAAGTATCTCCAAACCCCCACAAGTCGAGCGCGTAAGTACGAAAGGCTGTCGCGGCGACCTGCATGGTCGGCACCCAGTAGCGCCAGGACCCGACCCATCCGTGAAGGAAAACGATCGGGCGCCCGCGTCCCAGGACCTCATAATGGACAATCTTGTCGTCGAACAGAATCGCGCTCATGAATCCTTACAATTATTTCCCGAATTTCGCCAATACCGTCTGAACACGCTGGGTTAACTGATCTACAGCGAAAGGCTTTAAGAGATATTCTTCGGCCCCAGCCTCAAAGCCAGCCTGGATCTCAGAATCCTGTCCTTTGGCCGACAGGAAAATGACCGGGATATTTTCCATCTCCGGGTCGGCCTTGATCTCCACACAGGCTTCGTATCCGGTCTTGCGCGGCATGCGCACATCTAGAATGATGAGATCTGGCCTCGCCCGGCGAGCCAGGTCGACTGCTTCCTCACCATTGCTGGCTGAAAACACTTCATAACCAGCAAACTGGAGTGCGAAGGTGATCAACTCGCGAATATCCGGTTCATCTTCTGCTATCAAAATCTTCGCCATGTAGGTTACTCCTCTTCCCGGTACACAGGTAATGTGAAGGAGAAAACACTCCCCTCGCCCGGGATTCCAGGGCTATCCATCCATATCTGACCATGATGCATTTCGACCAATTGCTTTACAATCGACAGGCCCAGGCCTGTCCCGGGGGTTCCCAGGACAAGTGGGTCCTCACCACGATAAAAGCGTTCGAAAATCATCCCATGATGGATCGGGTCCACTCCAATACCATTATCCTTGATCTCCACCTGAACCTCTTCCCCATTGACACCAATCTGGATGACAATCTTTCCGTTAGCTGGGGTGTAATGGTAGGCATTGTCAACCAGGTTGCCCAGGATCTGGCGCACGCGCTCCAGGTCTCCACACACAGGCGGAAGATCTTTCGGCGCGTCCAGGGCGATATCCATCGGCTTGTTCTCTTCCTGCGACCGGCGCAAAACATCCGCCATGGCATCCTGAGCGATCTCGCTCAGGTTGAGCGATTCCATGGTCAGGGATACCCGACCAGCCTCGATCCGTGAGACATCGAGCAAATCGTTCACCAGGACACTTAAGCGGTCGGTGTTCGAGCGGACAATATCCAGGAAATGGGTCTGCGACTCGTTCATGGCACCTGCCGCACCCATCAACAGGACATCTACATACCCCTTGATGGAGGTCATCGGGGTGCGCAACTCATGGCTGACTGTTGCCACAAACTCGGACTTGAGACGGTCCACCTCGACCTCATGGGTAATATCGCGGAAGATAGAAACCGTGCCCAGGAACTCGTTCCGCCAGATGACCGGTGCAAGGTGCACAAGCACAACCTTGCCGGTCTCAAGACTCAGTTGTTCCGCGTAAGTGTCTCCCACCTGGTAGATCGTTGGATCCAGCGACCATGTGTGGATGGTCTGCATCCAGGTCTGAGCTGCAGGGCCAAATATGCCGACAAACCGTTCCAGCGACTCGCCAATGACATCATCGACCTTTAAATCAAGGATCTGCACAGCAGATGGATTCACGAAATTGATCTTATTATCCGGGTCGGTAACAACAACGCCATCTGCCACCGCTTCAAGGATGGCCTTCTGACGACTGGCTTCGACCTGCTGGGCGCGCAGGTAGGACCCGAGACGCTCAGCCTGGTCCCGGATCAACTCATACAACTGGGCATTGTTGATCGCCACTGCAACCTGGCTGCCGATGGCCTGTACCAACCCCATGTGATCCGGTGTGAAATAGCCAACCTGCCGGTGGAAGACCATGATCGAGCCGATCACTTCCTCGCCTACCATCAGCGGTGCGCCGATAACACTGCGGTGCTGAGGGGTGTTAAACGGCAGTTTCACCCAGCGGTCGTCATTCCGAAGGTCATCAAGCAAAACAGCCTGGCGATTCTTGATGATCCAGCCAACCAGGCCCTCACCGATCTTCAATGCCGTCGGACGCACTCCCTCGGTCATCATCGGGGTGACGTACCCATAGCCAGCGCGGTAATTGATGGTGTTATCGTCCTGATTCACCATCATGATGCTGCCCTGCTCGGCCCCAATCGCCTCATTCAAGAGAGAAAGGGTCCGGTTGAGTGCCCGGTCAAGATCAAGGCTGGAGGAGACCTCAGTAAGTATCCGTAAGAGTGTCTCGGTGTTGCGCTGTTCACGTGCCAATTCCGCTGTACGCTCGATGACCCGTTGTTCCAATTCCTCAGCCAGGCGGCGGGTCTCAGCATACAAGCGTCCGTTCTGGATCGCAACTGCGGCCTGGTTGGCTAGTGTGCTCAGAATTTGTTGTTCTTCCTCGGTATAGATGTTCGGCTGATAACTCTGGGCAGAGAGCATCCCACTGACCTTGCCGCCCATCATGATCGGCACAGCAACGATCGAACGCGGTTGACCATCGCCATACGTCCGCCCACCCATCCGCTCAACTTCCTCGACATCCGGGATCAACAAGGGCTCACCACTGGAGATCACCCGTCCACTTAGACCCTCGCTAAGCGGTAGAGTCATGCTTGGAGACCGGCCGCTTGGATCCATCAGGTAGACACCTTCGATCTCTTTGCGTTCCTCGTTCAGTAGAGAGATGACGAAGGATTCGGCGGGCATCATCTCGGAAACCGCGCGGTGGATGGCCGTGTAGATCTCCTCTGGGTCCAGGCTGAGACCAATTTCGTAGCTTGCACGGTTCAGCGTAGTCAATTGCTCAGCCCGGGATACCGTAGACTGATACAAACGGGCATTCTCCAGTGCCACAGCAGCCTGGTTGCAGATGGTCCGTCCAAGTTCGATCTCGGTAGCTGGGAAGCGATACGCCTCGCCCATGTGAATGAACACCAGTGCGCGCAGATTCTGGCCACTCGCCAACGGAAGGACCAGCAGCGACTTCGTATCACGCAAGAACTCGGATAACGGCGCCAGGTCTGTCTCCCGGGCAATCTCTTCACTGTTGAAAATGCCAAGCGATTCACGCAAGCGCTCGAACAGCGGTGCATCAGGGAGTTCCGCTAAAGCGTCCCCTGTATCTGGTATCCTTACTCGTACGCTCGGCGTGTCAAAATGGTCGAATGAGACCACTGTGACACATGTCGGTGCGAGAGCACTCTGGACCTCTTCAGCTGTCAAGCGAAGGACCTGGTCCTCGTTCAACGAGCCACTCAACCTGTCCGAAAGGCGGTTGAGCAAAGCCAGACGCTGAGAGCGCTGATCCAACTCTGCAGCACGCCGCAGGCTATCTTCATAGAGTCTGGCGTTTTCGAGCGCGATCGCCGCCTGGCTGGCGAAGGTGATCGCAAGTTGCGAATATTCGAGGGTATAGAAATTGGGTTCTGATTTCTCCAGCGCAATTACACCGATAACTTCGCCCTTGATAACCAGCGGGACACCCATCCAGGAGAGGCGTTCCGCCTCAGTAAGGGCCAGGAACCGCGGATCGGTGCGCACATCGCCAACAACGATGCTCTCCATCGTCTTGATCATCTCAGCCATCAGGGATGAATCTTCAATCGCTACTTCCAGGCCAATACGCTCTTCGTCATCTGGAAAGCCGCGCGCCGAAGCTACGGACATGCGGTTGGCATCCCGCAGCCAGAGGATGGACGTATCATAGTGCAACATTTCCTGCAAGCGATCAAGCAGGGCAGCCACCAATTCGCTGGATTGCAGGCTCATGGTCATGCCCGCGGAGGCATCGGTGAGCGCCTGAAGTTGCGTAGCACGCTCTTGCGACACTTCCACCAGACGGACATTTTCCAACGAAAGGGCAACCTGCTGCGTCAGGGACAACAGCAATGCCTCGTCATCCGGTGAAAACGCTGCCGGGGTATTGAAGTTGTCCAGCACCAGGACACCAATCGTCCGTATGGTGGTCTGGATTGGTACCAGCAGGCTCGAAACCGGCAGTCGGCCAGATGTTGCTTCCCGATACAGAAGCAGGCTTTCGGCTGGCAGGTTGTAATCGCGCGCAAACGAGACCTCGTCCACTCGCCGGGGGAGTTTTTGCTCGAATACCTGTCCTGGCAACGCTTCGCCCGGCCGGTAAGTGATCTGCATCAAACTATCTGTATCAGCATAATTGGCTGCTGCCCTGGCTGTCAGGCAATCTTCTTGATCGTTCCACAATAAGACGGCTCCCGCGTGTGCGGCCTGTACAACACGCAAGGCGCTATCGAGCAATGATTGGAGGATGCTCTCCGGGCCGAGGCCACTCAACTGCCGGCTGAAATCCAGCAGGAGGTTGACTTCGCGTAACCGGCGGCGGGTTTCGGTGAGCAAGCCGAGATTCTGCAAGATGATCGAGACCTGCCTGGATATTTGCAGATATACCTGGCGGTCCTCGTCGGTCAGGGCGGGCAACGGCTCCAGGTTGATCGCTAACACACCAGCGACAGGCTTCTCGTTCACTATGACAGGCAGACAAATGAACCCTCTCGCCCGCAGGCTGGTCAGCAATGGCGCATCCCGCCAGGCTTCATCCTCGTCCAGGTTCATTACCAGGAGTGTCTCGCCCGTTTGGAGGACATAGCGCAGGGGATTACGCTGGCCGAAAAGCGCTTCCGGGCTGATACCCCTAGGAATATTTCCCAAGACATGTACGAGACGTTGTCCCTCGGCTGTATTCTCCGCTACCAGCGAAATGCTCATCTCCAACCGGGTCAGGATCTCGCGCCCCAAGGACAGCAATGCCGACGACCCATCCACCTGCCGGTTGATCACTTCGGTGATTTCCAGCCCAGCTCGGATGCGCCGGGCACGTCGTTCGATGTTGCGGATCGACATCGTCTGCTCGAGGTCTTTATGCAGCAGGACTGGGAGATGGCTCTGACTGACTGAGAACAGGTGCTGTTGCTGATCTAAATTGGTCTTGAGGGTCTTGACCTGTTGCTGATAATTCGCCAACTGGCGCCCGCTCTGGATAAGAAGTGACGCTTGGGCAATAAACACCTCGACCGATTCCAGGGTTATCTCGTCGGGTCTCATTCCATCCTTGGGCGCATCCAGGCTGATTAACCCGACCGGTCGTCCTTCAGAATCAAAGAGTGGGTAAAGCAGGGCATCTTCCGGATGCCAGGCATGCGGTTCCTTTACAGTCTGCTCGGTCAAGAGAGTGACAAGTTGGACATCTCCGGAAAGCACAGGACGCTTCTCGTATGGAACAAAATATCCTTGCCCGACCATGAATTCAGGACGGAACAATTGGGCAACAGCAGCCCAGGGTTGCTGGCGTGATTTGAGCATATTGAGCGTGTCCGCAGGAATTCCGCTCCCCGCCACGCGTTGCTGCATCATTGTCTCCGGATCAATGACACTGATCAAGACGATCTGGAACGGTGTTGATTCCTGGATACCTTCAGCAAGTTGTTCCAACGATTGTTCGAGTGGCTGCTTGAGCGACAATGCGCTCGATTTTTCGAATAATTTACTCAGTATTTCAGCTTTGCGCCCTAGTTGCTGATTGCTTTTATATTGTTCCTGGTACTCTTGGGCATTGGCAATCGCAATCGCGGCCTGCACCGCCAATGTCTGGATGACATCGAGAGCTACATCATCAAACGCAGCAACAGCCCTGGAATGCAAGTGGAGCAACCCGACCACCTTGTCCTGGTAAGCAATCGGGACCACCATGGCTGATAGGATATCGTCATGGGACGGCTTATATTTGCTTTTACTGAAGTCATCCACTATCTGCGCCTTGTTCTTCTTAAGCACATCGCGCTCGATAGGACGCAAATTCTTTCCAGGTTCATCCCCCAGATGAAAGTGAACCTTGTGTTGGGCCGGGTTCTCCGGGTCCGGGGTGAAGAACAAGACTGTTCCACAATCTGCCTGGGTCATCTTCATGCTTTCCCCATAAACAATCTGCAACAGGGGTTCCCATTCCAAGGTTGTACTCAGTTCTCGGCTTACACGGGTTAAAGCGCTAAATTGATCCACCCGGCGGCGGAGTTTCTCGTCTGTCTGAACAGACAATGCCTGGCCTTCGATTGCAGCTGCCAACTGGCCAGCCGCGGTAGAAGCAATTTGCAGGTCGTAGGAAGTGAAGAAGTCTTGTCGCTGACTGGCTATCCATAATTCTCCGAGCCCTTGCTCACGGACGACAAGTGGCACCGCCACCGCCGAAACAATGTCCAGGGTATCGACCAGACCCCGATAGACTTCCAACAGATTCGGGTCTTCTGAAAGATTTCCTGAGATGTATGCTTTCTGACTGCCTGTAACCGTAAAATGCGCTTGTGATTCAGGGGCAAAAATGCGCTCGACCGGTATCGCCGCTTCAGCCGGGATACCAAACAAGGAAGGTAGGTGCAGCTCAAGTGCCCCGCTCGGTTCATCTAGCAGGAAGACACCAGAGATGTCCGCTTGGAAAAGGCGGCCCAATTCCTGGATCGAGAAGCGCAGGATCTCGTCCAGCGTCGCGGTTGAACTGGTCAAATTGGCGATGCGACGCAATGCTTCGGAACGCTGTGCCCGTTGCCGTGCCTGGTGGACAAGGGATACATTCTCGATAATCGGAGCAGCCTGGTTGACAACGATGTTGAACAGGCGCATCTCGTCGGCCGAAAAAGCTTCATCTGGGTCTTGGTGATTGGCAACCTGCAGGTAACCCAGTGGACGACCAGACGAAACCAGCGGGACCAAAGCGACATCACGCCAGCTCGCCGCGCGGGCAAAATCCTGCAGACCCATCTCACCCCAGACCTCATCCTCCTGAGCATTGTGAGTTTGCAAGATACGCAAACTCAACAAATGTTTTTCCAAGGCACTGCCTGACTGAATTGGCAATCTATACAATTCCACAAATGGAGCCGGCATGCCAACAAAAGGAACCTGCGCTTCCAGGGTTCGACGGGATTCATTGAAAATCAAGAATCCGATAACATCTGCATCGAACAGAGGTTCAACGCTTTCCACCAATTGGCTGAACAAATCGCGTTGATCGCGGGTCGATCCGATCGCGTGCGCCAGGTTGGCCAAACCGCTCAACTCGGCAGAGCGCTGCTGTTGCTTATCATATTCCGCAGAATTGCGAATGGCGATTGCCATCTGGCCGGTGACGAGCCGGAGCACATCCAGGTTTTCTTTGACGTAAGCATCTGCAGCGGTCAGGCCAATCTCCAATGTGCCAATAAATCTGTCCTCGACCAGTAATGGCATGCCAATAAACGAGCGGACTCCTGACCAAACATCCGCTGCAATCGGTTTGTCGTTGCTCGATTCAATATGCGGAATAAAGATGGGTTGCTGTGATTGATATAACTGGCTTGAATAGCCTGCCAAAGACTGGGGCAACCCCTTTTCCAGATAACGTTCACCCCCGGCTCCGGACAGATATCGATATGGAAGCAGTGTCTGGGAGTCTGGCTCCCATATTTTGATTTCCATATAATCCGCAGGGACAAGCTTTTCAACATTGTCCATGACCGCCTGGAGTGAGACCTTCAAGCCATGGCTGGTAAAGATCGCCTGGCTGAAATCGGTCAGCAGTTTTAGCATACTTCCAGAGCCATCCGTGGGCTCAGCCGAGGATGCCAGAGCATCAGGACGGTGGAGGGTAACCATCATCACCGGAACAGGACCGGGGACCCGGTATGAGGTCACATCGATTGGCCGACCAGTCAATGAAAAACGGTCCCCCCCTTCTTCAACGCACAATTCTAGGAATTTTCCACCAGGGCGGATATTCCGGGCGATCAGTTCTAGATTCGGAGGTTCTCCTTCACGCAATCCAAACCAATCCCGGGCAGCCTGGTTTGCATATTCCACCCGACCGCCAGCGTGCAATACAAGGACAGCATGATCATGCCCATCAAGATCAGGGGAGGTGGTACTTTGATCAGATGGGAGGCTCGATGGGCGCAACCGTGAAATGAGACGCGAAATTCCCCAGACCAGGAGGAAGAAAATCACCCCGGTGAGGAGAATCCCAAGTCCAAACTGCACCGACACCTCTCCGATCATGAAAGGGACTATCCTTTAGACACCGTTGGCGAATCCAGTCGGCGGACTTCTGCCGCCAGTTCCGTGATCTCACGGATATCTGCGAAGACCTGCTCTTTCGGTGTGACAATCCCGACCGAAAAATCCATCAACGGCATCTGTTCCTGCTGTCCTTCGGCGTTGGTCATGATTATGAACCCTTCCTGACGGTCCATAAAGTTGTAGTGGGTCTGAACTTCTTCGCTGAAACGGGTTTTCAACCGCTGGCGGATATTCGGGGCAGCTTCCTCCGTTGTGATGATCACGAAGTTGTCGCCACCGGCATGGCCGATGAAATCTCCAGCCGTCCCCAGCTCATCAACGACTTCACTCATCATCATGGCAGCAAAACGGAGTACATCGTCGCCAGCGACAAATCCATAGACATCCCTGAACGGGTCAAAGTAGTTGATGCGGATATCAAGGTATGCCCAGCCAGTTTGCCGGATGGTCATTCGCAACTGTTCTTCAATCAACCGGCCTGCCGGGAGGCCGGATCGCGGGTCAGTCAAAGCTTCACGCTCCGAGCGCCGGATCGCACCCTGGACACGGAGCTTCAGTTCTTCGATGTCGAACGGTTTGGTGATGTAATCGTCCGCTCCCAGTTCAAGACCCTGCAATTTATCGCTGCGTTCATCTTTCTGGGTCAGGAAAATCACCGGGATATGGCTGGTGCGGGTATTGGTACGGAGCGTGCGACAGACTTCATACCCATCGATATCCGGCAACATGATATCCAGGACAATGAGGTGAGGAAGTACCACGCGAGTCCTTTCCAACGCCTCCAGGCCACGCGCGGCTACGTCTACATCATAGCCAAGGCCAGTGAAATAGATTTTGAGCATGTTCGAGATGTCATGATCATCTTCGACAACCATAAGGCGAGCTTTTCCCATACGAGCCTCCCGATTCATTTCCGCCGAGCCGCACGGGCATTTCGGCGAATGGTCTCAATCTTATCCAGGGTAACTTCACGTTCAAACGAACGGAACCCGCTCAAGCGGAAACCATGTCTGTCTGCTAGAGCAGAAATCTCATCTACTCTTTCACGTGTGATCGTTTTTCCCAAAGTATAGTCTTCAAAACGACCATCCAACGCCAGGGCAAAGGTTTCTGCCATGCATGCATATGCTTTGCCCAATGGAAAGCCAAAATTAAAATTGAACTCAACGGGTCCAGGCACGTCCACCATGCCGCCGTCTATTACAAGAATATCATCTCTCACTGCTGCCACCATTGCAGATACATCACGAGGCCGGGCCACATCGCATATCACGCTTCCGGGTTGGAGGTACTCCGGGTGGACGACCTCGTGGACAGCGCTGGTAACCGTAAGGATTAACTGAGCATCCGCCAGATCAGCCAGGGAAGTGCTGACCCGGAGCCTGGCGCGGCTCGCTTCACCTATGCGGACGCTTAGTCCTTCAAGGGACTCCCGGCGGCGCCCGATCAGGATTAATTCAGCCACCTCATCCGCCAACAACTCCGCGCACACGCTGCCGATCGTTCCGGAAGCACCGACCACGGCGGCAGTAGCTTCCTGGATAGGTATGTCCATTACCGATGCGGCCTTACGGACAGCTTCAAGAGCAATAGCCACGGTATAGGCATCACCCGTTGTGACCGGGACATCTAGAGCATCTGCTATCGTCACACCACCATCACCGACGACAGATGTGAATGCACCCAAGCCCAGGATCTTGGCGCCAAGTTTTTCGGCAAGATGTCCAGCTTGAATAATCTTACGATAAACTGTCCGTTCTGGCAACTCCATCATACGCCGAGGTGTGTACGGGCAGGCAATGAACCACCCTTTTATTTCCTTGCCATTTGCCTTGGACGTGATCCCGGTTATCTCGGAAATGTAAACAGGGGGGAAAAAAGCTGAAAAGAAATCAATCTGCCGCTCAGTTAATACGCGGCCAAGTAAGGGGAACTTCCGACTGACATCCCGTTTCGGGTCAATCGGATGGATGATGAATGCGAATGTGTCCACGATCCTACCAAGATGTCAGGTTCGCTTCGCCGAGCCGCGGGTAAAGACGCGGGTGTTTTTTTGCGTCTCTGAGCACATGATGGTCACTATCTTCATACTTGACATCACGATCAATAACCCGGCGCCCGTCGGAGCTGAACAAGACTACATCAGACTCGATCATCCTGGCCGGGAAGATGACCATCCCCGCCCCAATCCGGCAATTGTGGCCTACGCAGCCACCCAGCACAGGTCGATTGGCGAGGGAGAGTTTATCGCTCCCATCCCGTGCCCGGATGGGGATGGGGATTAAATTATAATCCGTAAAAGTAATGCCGGCTCCGATGAAAGTATTCCGCCCGATGACACACATTTGCAGGCATGTGTTCTGGGCAACCATGCCGTTCTCCATAATGGTGGTCATGAAAAGGGCGGAGCGAAACGGCAAGAAGGTCCCATCGCCAACGACCGAAAGCATCAATTGACAATCCTGGGAGATGTTGACATGATTCCCTATGATGCAATTTTCGATCACCGTCCCAGCATTGATGGTCACATTATCGCCTATCGTCGTCGGTCCGTGAATGACTACGGTCGGGTCAATCGTGCAGTTACGCCCGATCTTGACCAGTTCCGAACATTCCAGCAACTGTTTCCCTTCATAAATCGCCTTGCCGACAATCCGCAGTTTGAAGGCCAGGTCCTTCTTCAGGCGATCTTCGAAACGAGCCCCCCGTGAAAACAAGCCGAACACCATGTCGGCGATAAATATATGCACCCACGAGTCGATTGCTATCATAGCTCGCAGTGGAACTTGATAGACTAGATCCCCGCTTTCTGTGGCCATATAGGTGGGGACATGGTAGTAACCGATCTCCCGGGATTGCAAATCAATGACCAGGGGCTCGACATCCGCTTCTGGACCCCGGGGGTAGTACCACAGGTCGGCGTAGAAGATAGTACCAGCCGGTGTATACGAGACCGACAGGGGCAAGGCATGCTCACGAAAGGCCGCATCATCCAAAGAGAAGGCAGCCCGGACCGGGCGCCCTGCCTTCTGGGCTCGAGCCATGAACTCGGTGATATAGGCTTCGTCGAAATAGAGGTTGTCGCGATAGACGATCATCGGTTCGCGGATGATCGGCAAACGTGCCCCAGCGCTCAGTTCCAGTTCCCGGGTCACATATGGAGCCAACAAGTCGCGTTGGTTGAGCCAGAGAGGTTTATCCTGGATGCGTAGGTCTCTCGCCAGTTCGTTGAACGGGGAGACATGTCGCCTAGTCTGAAGGATTACTTTTAGCATTGCATCAACCTATTGGATGTAGATCTACTACAATTGTACACAAGCTATCGCCACGCGCAAGGCATTCCGTTTCTTCAATAATGAAGTTTTTTCCCCCACTGACCCAATTAAGCATTTCTTGTAGGAATCCTATCACCATGTGACAGCTCGGGGATTCGGCCTTTCGATTCTGACAGATCGCGCACTGCTGAATATGCCAGTACTGGAGACTCTCTTCATATTCAACGCGTACGTCTTGTTCCAATTGGCTGAAGAAACCTGCCAGGACTGCGCTAGCTTCTTTGAGCCTGGCATTGTGAGGCAACAGACGAAAGGCTGGATCCAGCAATCCCAACTCGGGTCCAAACTCACGCAAACCATATTTGAAAGAGACTCTACCGATCTGCAATGCCAAACCTTGCCCGCCTGGTTTCCCGAACGTATCCTCCAGGTTATGGATCAATTGGCTGAGATACAGTTCAGGAGGAGAAACGACCTTGCCGAGAATCTCTTCCGTAGCCAAGAGCAGAATCCGCCTCATGCGCGCGTAGCGGATCGCGATTGGAGCAGGATTCATCCGATCGGCACTTCTTGATCCAGGAAATCCTTCAAAGTCCGCATGAAGGCTTCCGTCTCATCGAGCATGATGAAATGACCGGCATTTGGAAAATGTTCAATCCGCGCCTGAGGAATCCCGTTCAACATGGGCTGCCACTGCATTGGATGGACGATGATGTCCTTTTCCCCATACATACCCATCGCGGGTACTCTCACTTGGGAAAGCAACGGACGCAGGTCCGTACGACGCAGCGAAGCAATGCTGAAAAGGAATGCCTCCACCGTTGTCCGGGTCAGATCCCGATCCATCATATCCGGGAAGCGCGGGTCACGGCAGATGAAAGGGGATGCTTTCCGCAATCCGAACCGGAAGGCCCACATAAGGTTGAAGAGGACAAGCGCAATCGGCCGGCGACCGGCCAACTTGAGTGGCCAGGCGAGCGAGGAACCGACTATCGGGGACCCGACGACGACTGCCTTGCTGACGCGCTGAGGATATTGGAGAGCAACCAACAGGCTGACAGTTCCACCCATGCTATGGCCGACAAGAGGGGCCTGTTGGATGCCCAGGCGGTCCATGAACTGGTCCACCAGACTGACGAAATCCTGTACTGCATAACTATCGCGCTTCTTCCCTGATTCACCGAACCCCCAGAAATCCATGGCATATGTTCGATAGAACCGGCCCAGATAAGCCATCGTCTCCTGCCATAACCCCCATGACCCCAACCACCCATGCAGCAATATGACCGGGCGGCCGCGTCCAAAGACCTCATAATGAACGATTCCCTGATCAGTGGTTATCGAGGACACGGCGCCTACAACAAAATGGAGAGACTACTTCTCTCCATTCTCCATTTCAGCAAGGATACTGTACAGCAATTCCAGCAGGCAAGATTTCACCGATTCACGGTCAGTGGCGACACACGGCAATAGTTTGACTTTGTTATCCAGGCGCAGCGCATGGCGCATATCGTCAATCTCCCATGCCTCATTCTTGTCTTGCTTGTTTGCCGCCACGACGTACGGTGTCGGTGCGTATGCCCGGAAGGTCTCCAGGATGGACCGGGCTTCGCGGAACGTCTCGGGCCGGGTGCTATCCACCATGACAATAAATCCCAGCATGCCCTCCGACAGGATTTCCCACATAAAGTCAAAACGCCGCTGACCAGGTGTGCCGAAGAGATACAACACCAGGTCATCATCCACAGTGATCCGGCCAAAATCCATCGCTACTGTTGTCGCTTCCTTGACACTCCGTTCTGAGGACAACGAGATCTTCCGTTCAGTGGAAACGACGTCAATCTCACTGACAGAACCGATGAATTCGGTTTTGCCAGCGTTGAAGGGGCCTGTGACAACCATTTTGACGGTTTGCATGACGAAGAACCTCGATACTTATTTATAGAGAACGGATGCGAGTTATCAGGCGATTGACCAATGACTTCTGCTCATCCTTATCCTCGGTAGGAAAGACACGCATGGGCTGGGGAACGACCATCCCCTCCGGTCTACAGATTTCAACCAACCCCGCCTGCAACAAGCTATAGACAATCCGGCGGATTTCCAGATCGCTCATCTTTGTAGCGCTGGAAATTTGTTTAATGGTATTCTTGGGATTTATAAATGAAACGACACGCCACTCTTCCACATTCAAGTTGACATTACGCAAATTCGCCCCCGGGCGTTCGGTGAATTTCAAGGCCATATCCAGGCTGGGAATCTCATCTTGAAGCTGTTCCCACTCGCGCAGTTGCCGCGAGCCATCGATAATCAGATTCTCCAGATCCAGGCGGACATTGATCCGGTCATCCGGCGGAGACATATCATTATCAAAACGGAAGAAACCCTCCACCCAGGTGAACAGTCGCTGGATGATGTCGGTGAAGTATTGTTGAAGATTGGATAGGATATCTTCCTGGCTGACATATCCGGCATTGATGAGTAGAAGCCCAAGCTCCTTGTCCGTCAGTTGTTCCCCCCGCTGTCGGATAGACCGGAATTGGCCCGCGTTGATGATATTGTTTCTGTGCAGCACCAGGGCGAGGCTGCTCTCATCCTGCCCGATCTGGGCATAAGCCAGCTTGCCATCACGGAAAGAGACCTTGGCGGTTTCGTTGGGACCTTCAACAATGAGTGTGCCCGTCTTGTGTGCCAGGTTAATGAGATTCAGTAATTGGGTGACACTAAAATCGCGTAGATTGCCTCTAAGGGCCATGATCGGGTCTCAAACCTTGTCCAATGACAAAAATGATAAAACGATTATACATGTAAGGGGAGTGTGCGTCAAACCTTCAGCCTTTATCAAAACCGTATGTTATAATTTTTCAAAATATCATCCAAAAAGATGGAATCCAATGTTAATGAAAATAACCATCACATACTGCGCTGTTTGACATTACACTGACCGGGCCGTGAGCCTGGCAAATGACTTGATCAAAAACTTCGAACCCAGCATCGAGGCCATCACTCTTGTGCCGTCTGATGGAGGCAAGTTGGAGGTCAGTGTCAATGATCAGCTACTCTATTCGAAACTGAAGACAGGTCGCCACCCCGATCCGGGTGAGGTCGTCCAGCTTGTCCAGAAATTCTTAGATTAAGAGGTTACTATGTCCGCCAAGAAAGGCCGGGTATTCTCCGGCATCCGCCCCACCGGGCGTTCCCACCTAGGAAACTACCTGGGCGCATTTAAAAATTACGTTGCCCTCCAGGATGATTACGATTGCGTCTACTGCATCGTAGATATCCATGCGCTTACCACCGTAGAGGATACGCTAAACCTGAAGCAGAATACCTATGAAATGGCACTCGACCTTCTGGCAGCAGGAATCCGGCCAGACGAGACGATACTCTTCGTGCAATCACACGTCCCACAGGTCACCGAACTGTTCACCATTCTGTCCATGGTCACCCCTCTGGGAAAGTTGACCGATCTGCCCACTTTCAAAGAGAAGATCCGCCAGAACCCCAATAATGTCAATTACGGGCTGGTGGGTTACCCTGTGCTGATGGCTGCCGACATTGTGCTCTACAAGACCGATATCGTCCCTGTCGGCATCGACCAGGCGCCGCACATCGAGTTCACCCGCGAAGTGGTCCGTTCGTTCAATTACCGCTACGATACCAATGCCTTGATCGAGCCAGGGATGAAAAACACCGAAGTCCCCAAAGTACTCGGCATCGATGGCAAAGATAAGATGAGCAAGAGTCTTGACAACCAGATCGAACTGGCCGCATCGCCCGAACAGACCCGCCAGCGGGTCATGATGATGGTCACCGACCCGCAACGGGTCAGGCGCGATGACGCCGGCAACCCGGACGTATGCAATGTCTTCTCATTGCATAAGATTTTCACACCCAAAGAAGATGTGGATATGATCAATTTGGAATGCCGCAGGGCTGGCATCGGTTGTGTGGATTGCAAGAAACGCTTCGCCCAGAATTTAAATACAGATTTAGAACCCTTCCGGGCAAAACGAGCCGACCTTGCCAAGAAACCAGATCTCGTGCAAGCCACTCTCGCCAATGGAAGTGCCCGCGCCCGGGCAATCGCCGAAAAGACCATGCAAGAAGTCCGTGCCGCAGTGCAATTACCCTGACAACCTTTCCCGGCGGGCGGATGCCATCCGCCCGCCAATGCTAATGGTCCTATGCGCGCATTAATCCAACGTGTCTCACAGGCTCGCGTCACAGTAGATGGCAACACGGTTGCAGAAATCAACAAGGGGCTGGTCATCCTGCTCGGCGTTGGCCACGCGGATGGCGAGGAACAAGCGCGGTTCCTGGCAGAGAAAGTCGCCACACTGCGCATCTTCAAGGACGACCGGGGCAAGACCAATCTATCAATCCTTGACATCGCTGGCTCGGCAATCGTCGTTTCGCAATTCACACTCTACGCCGACACCAGGAAAGGCCGCCGACCATCTTTCACCGACGCGGCCCTGCCGGGTATCGCCGCTCCGCTAGTGGAAAAATTCGCCGCCCATTTGCATCAACAAGGCATCCCCGTCCAGACCGGGGTCTTCGGCGCGCATATGCACGTGGAAATCCATAACGATGGACCGGTAACCATCTGGCTTGAAAAAATATAGAATGATTCCCCCATCAAAGCTGATATATTTTTATCAGCGTCGTTTTTGTGACGGACCGCACTGGACCGTCCGCGCCCCCGGCAGGGTCAACCTGATCGGCGAACACACCGATTACAACGATGGTCTTGTGCTGCCCATGGCCATCGACCACACCGCCTGGATTGCACTCCGCGCCCGTGCCGACCGGCAAGTCATCCTGCACTCCATCGACTTCGATCAGACAATCGAATTCCATCTCGATCGGATTAACCGGGAGGGGATTGGCTGGGGGGAATACATCAAAGGAGTCGCCTGGGCCATTCAAGATGCTGGCTTTCACCTCAACGGGTGGGAGGGAGTATTGACCGGGGACATTCCTCGCGGCGCTGGCCTCTCCTCCTCAGCAGCTGTGGAACTTGCCACAGCCCATGCCTTTACGGCGGTCTCCGATCTCGCCCTGGACCCGGTAAAACTGGCTTTGCTGTGCCAGAAGGCAGAAAACCGGTGGATCGGTGTCAATTGCGGAATTATGGACCAAATGGCATCTGCCGCTGCCAAGGAAGGCCATGCCCTTTTCATCGATTGTCAAAGCCTCGAACACAAGCACATCCTGCTCCCAAAAGGTGTGTCCGTCGCCATCCTGGATACCAGCACCCGGCGCGGATTGGTCGACTCAGAATACAATAGGCGCCGTGACCAGTGTGAAACAGCTGCCCGATTGTTCGGCGTGACCACGTTGCGAGATGTTGATCCAGACACATTTCACACAGGATCATCCCGCCTGGATGAAGTCACATACCGGCGTGCCCGGCATGTCATCAGCGAGAATATCCGCGTACTGGAAGCCATCGATGCGTTGGAGGCCAACAACACAGACAACCTCGGAAAATTGCTCAATGCAAGCCATACCAGTCTGCGGGATGACTTTGAAGTATCGAATGAGGCCTTGGATACGATCGTGGACATCGCCCGGGCTGAACCAGGCTGCTTCGGAGCCCGTATGACCGGCGCAGGTTTCGGAGGTTGTGCAATCGCGCTCATCTCCCAGGAATGCAGGAAGGCCTTCTCAGATGCTGTGAGCGTAAAATATCTCCGGGCTACGGGGTTGACACCTATGATTTACATCACCCAGGCAGCATCAGGAGCCTGCGCTATCAAGGAATAGCCGCAACCATCCCATGTCAGATAACCACCTATCTTCCCCTGCTGGTCATAGGAATTCCAAAATTCTCCGTTGGATTCTGGCTGCGTTCCTCGCACTTTGGGCAGTCATCAGCATGTTCCAGATGGTATCCAACATGCGCGCTCCACTCGGAGAACATGATTTCTGGATCTACTGGTACACCGGTCTCTTTGTCCGCCAGGGCCAAGATCCCTATCAAGCATTTCTCGATGGCGAGAGACCGGCTGTGCCGATGTCCTTCACAGATGGTACCGCCACCGACTTGGATGACATCCTTCTCCCGGGAATGGTGCCGGCGCCAGCTAATACCTTTCCCCTTGTCTTCATTCTGTCTGGCTTTTCTTTCTTAACCTGGGAAACAGCAAAGATCGTCTGGTTTTGGGTCACCCTGGTCTTGATCGCCATCATACCTTGGATGACCTTCGGCCTGCTACCTCGCCCGGAACGACCAGACCGGCATACCCTATGGCTGATCGCACTGGCGTTTATCGGGTTCTCATCCACCCGGTTTGCAGCCACAATCGGACAACTAACCTTCCTGGTCTTTGCTCTCATGCTCGCGAGCGTGTTAACCTCCCGGAAACATCCTGTCCTGGCAGGGCTGCTTCTCGGGCTGGCCCTTTCTAAATATTCACTTTCGTTGGGTTTCCTGTTCTATTTCATGTTCTTTGAGCGCAATCCCCGTTTGGTCCTTTCGGCACTTGGCGTTCAACTCACCGGCATCCTAGCCCTTGCAGTCATCAGCGGCTCCAGCCTGTGGACGATTCTAGATGGGTACCTAAGCATGCTCAGCCTCCATGCAGACATGGAAGGTGTTCATCTTGCCTCATTGCTACCTACAGGTATGGACATCCCAGTGGCGATTATCCTTACCCTTTGTGCAGGGATACCTCTATGGATCATGAACCGCAAATCTCCTGGGGTACTAAGCGAGAGGTCGCGCTTCCATTTTCTCGTAATCATTTTGTTATGGAATTTGCTGGTTGCCTATCACCGTGCGTATGATGCATCCACCTATGTGTTATTCCTCACTTATCTGGCTACCCTGATCAACCAGCCAGTTCAGGGCACATTTTCCTCGCGTGGGCGAACAATATTGGGATGGTTTGCACTTGGAACCGTACTGGTCTGGATCCTGCCTGCCGGCAGCCTAACGCGCAGCCTGCTACCCCAGCAGATTGGACCCGTTGTCGTTAGGCTGACTGGGTACGCTACCACCATCATTTTGCTGGCCAGCATGGCTATCAGCATTGTCGTCCTATCCCGGGATGCCGACAAAATGCCGCCCAGACACCCATCGGATGAGAAATTCAAGGGAAGATAAATGGTATTCGCGTGATTAATCACCGCTTGACGCTTTCTTAAGGTTGTGCTAGTATCACAACAAAGTTATGAACCTGTGTTCTATTTCGAGGAGGAGCAAGCATGTCTAAGAAGGTCTATCTCATTCTTGTTTTAGCAGTCATCATCTCAATGACTGTTGCGGCCTGCGAACGCTCAGCCACAGGCATCGCGTTACCCACACCGACCGCCTTGACAAGCGATCCCCTCGCCGTCGGTACAGGAGAAGATCCGATGGAGCTTCTGCAGGCCTATGCTACGCAGACCGCCATGGCCCAATCCGCGCTACCAACCAGCGAAACCCCTGCCCCCGGTCTTACCCCGGGAGCGGCCACCACAGATACCACTCCCCTGATTACGCCGCTTGTCCCGCCAACAGGAATGCCCACAGTCCCGGCGTCCTATGCTACGCCTACACCAGGACGACCAGCCACACATGCTCTCCAACCAGGCGAATACCCATACTGTATCGCTCGCCGGTTCAACCTCAACCCTGAGGAATTATTGACCCTAAATGGCCTGACAGACGGGCAATTATACATCCCCGGTTTGCAGTTGACGATACCCCAGACAGGCAACCCCTTCCCCGGAGACCGCTCACTGCGCACTCACCCGGCCACCTATACGGTAACTTCCGTGGAAGATACAATCTACAAAGTTGCCTGTTATTACGGCGACGTAGACCCGATGACAATTGCCGCATATAACGGCCTGGCTGCGCCTTATCGATTGACTACCGGCCAGATATTGAACATTCCATAACAGGAAGGATTTCTAAACAACCCAGGTGGAGAGTTCCCTTCACCTGGGTTTATTATTTGGAGGAATCATGTCTTCGTTTGAATTGATCGAAAGCGAAATTATCTATCCGGGGCGCGCCTTCACAATCCGGCGTGACCATCTGCGCCTTCCTGATGGCCGGACAACGAAATTCGACATCGTCGAACATCATGGCTCTGTTGTCCTGATCCCCATCGATGAGTCTGGAAACCTGCTCTTTGTCAAACAATACCGCCACGCTGTCAGTAAAGAATTGTTGGAACTACCTGCCGGAACCCTTGACAAGGATGAAGCGCCGGAGGCCTGCGCCCAGCGCGAGATCCGGGAAGAGACCGGGATGGCAGCCGCCCATCTGGAGTACCTGGGAGGATTTTACCTTGCTCCCGGCTACTCGACCGAGTATATGCATGTCTACCTGGCTACCGGGTTGAGTTATAATCCGCTTGAGGCAGATGCGGACGAGTTCTTACAAGTTGAAGCGGTCCCACTGCAAGAGGCTCTTAAGATGGCAGAAAGTGGCAATATTCCAGATGCCAAATCCCTAGCGGCGTTCCAATTGGCGCATTCAAGGCTGCAAAAATTGTTCAACTAGGAAAAACGCAATATAATTAGGACTTACGCACATCAAGGTGGTGGGGGGTGTGGTGGGCTGGCTTCGCCAGCCCAC
>JBDRPT010000045.1:0-2095 GCA_043826785.1 Chloroflexota bacterium
CGATGGGAGCTGGGATGTTCTTGATTTCTCTCCGGATGGCCGGCAGATTGTTTGTTGGGATGGGGGAGATGGGGATATTGTTTTGTTCTCGTTAAATGGCGACTACATCCGCCAGACACCAACAGGCGGCACATACCTCGGCTGGTATGTAGCCCCATGATAGCCCTATAAATGTGACCATGAATGATCTCGGCAAACGAAAACAACTTGCCAGGTTGGTGTCCAGGTTTATCTGGATTCTCTTTGTTGTTTTTCCCCTTGGCTGCGGTCCAGGGGCGGACGCTGTGCCATCGGCGACCGTTCCCCATACGCAGCCCGTCCCTTCTCCGACCGTCACGGCTACTGCCCGGCCATCGCTCACGCCATCACCTACGGCGATCCCCTTTCCGGTGCAGGTTGTTTACCTTGGCAGCAGCCAACTCAATGTCAACCCCGAGTTTCAGGCTCTCCCGGCAGGTATTTATATCCTGGCTGACAGAGACATTTTTGAAGAGGCAAGCAGCCGATACAGATGGACGCTGAGTTATGTTTCATTTGATGGAATGCACAGCGAACAGGTTATCACTGATTTGGATCAGGAGCTTCCATATATCAGCCGAACCAGTCTCAGGTACATGAATGGACGCCCAGTAGTGTTCGGATCAGACATTCATGCAGGTGAAATAACCTTGGTAAGAATCGATATCGAAAGCGGGGAGGTGTATACCTGGCATGTCACAGCATCATCAGATGTATTGTGTGACACGATCGCATCTTTGATCTCCCCAGAAGGCCGCTGGCTCGTGTCCGAGTGTATCGTGCAAGGCAGGCACTATGGCTATCTCGTGGATCTTGAGGAGGATACGGGCAAGGTGATCTCCCTGCCCTATGAGTGTAGAAACCCCGTATCTTCTGGGGGTTTGGAGTTCTACTGGACCAATGAGAACCAGCTTCTCACATGGTGCGGTACAGGTTACAATCGTGCCTATGCCTGTCTGGTATCACCCCAAAATGGTAGATCCCAATGTCAGCAAGTCAATTACAGTATGCTATATGGTTTGTCTCCATATTCCAGTTCTGTGATCTTGAGAAGTGAACAGACAGAGGAGCCATACAGGCGCATATTCCTAACAGACCTGGCTTGTCTGCAAAACCAGCAGGCATGTGATGAGATTGCAGCGATATGCAACATTCCAAATTGGACTGGTTGTGGTGGCGAATGGGATAACACAGGGCAGTACCTGGTATGGTCGGCAACTATCAGCACCAATCTACAAGATTTCTCTACGAACGCTTATCTGGTCGATCTCGATGCAGGCAGTACCGAGACACTATTCGCTGGACAGCCCGAGTATTGGTCTCTGATTGGGTATTCTCCTGACAACCGGTGGATTGCATTCAATATTAGAGATGACGGTATTGCCCTCATCTCGCTGGACAGTCGTATTGTCCGGAGAATACAAATAGATGGCTCTTTCCTCGGCTGGTATATAGTCCCTTGAGCGCATCCATCTATGACCAGGCACAAGCACAGCCGGATTGACCAGGTGCGCAAGTCCATCTCGAGGGTCATCGGGATCCTTCTCGTTATTGTCTCCCTTGGCTGCGGTCCAGGGACAGATGCTGTGCCCCCGGCAACGGATACACCGACGCAGCCCGTCCCTTCGGCCACCGTCACAGCTACCGCCCGGCCATCGTCTACGCCATCGCCTACCGAGATCCCATTTCCCATTGAGATGATCGATCTGGGGATGGGCGAAATCGAGATATCATCCGAGTTCATGAACCTGCCCCCGGGCACATACCTGATGTATGTGAATCACCAAACCCAAATCGGCGAAGAGGAAAAAGTAATCAGATACATGTCCCTGGACGGTATCCTCAATGGGCAAGTGGCAACAATCACAGCAGATGAGTTCAGGGTCTCGGCAGTATTTGTTTACTTAACCTACAGGGAGGTTGATGGTCGACCAATAGTGTACATGACAGAAACCAATCATTTAGATCAAACAACAATAATGCGCCTCGGATTGACAACCGGAGAAACACAGACATGGCGGATCGAGCCCGGGTTAGACATTGAATGCGATGTTTCATGGGAATCACCGGATGGGCG
>JBDRPT010000046.1:0-27062 GCA_043826785.1 Chloroflexota bacterium
GGGTTCGGGCGGGTGCATTTCCTGCTCGTATGAGAGCTTCAAGTTCTTGGCGTTTTTCATCAGACAGTTCAACAAAGTATTTTGTTTTCATCCACCAAGTATAAACGATGTTCACTATTCAGGTTAGTAAGATACTAGAAATCGCTTCAGTGAAGTATGTGCCAAGTGAGGAAATTAACCTCATGGTTTCGAATACAGATCGTTTTGGGTTTTTCGTTGGTGTAAAACCATAGACTACAGAAGTCTCGCAGACTTCGGTAGTCTGGAGCAGGAAACATCTACCTCTGTATCTGATTGATCGTATCTGCCCTCCTCTAGTGAGATACCCACCATACTCAACACCCGTGCCTACCCATACCCCCACACCAACCCGAACGCCGCGACCAACGCGCACCCCAGCGCCGACCGCAACAGCACCACCAACACCAGCGGGAAGGTGACCCTGACACTGCCGCAGGGTGAATACTGCTTCCGGGCCGATTACGACCCCCTACAACCGGGGGCAGGAGGCGGATTATGTTCTATAGGAATACCATTGTTTCTTGTTTCTAGAGTAACATCCGTTATGTCAATAACTCGGGATTTCGACTGTATCGAGATGGGCTATCCGGGTGCAATTGGAAATCTTGCATTGGAGTTTTGCTCATTCACCCCAGGAATTGGCCGTGTTTGTGATGTTGAATCTCTCATCAACGCTCTGAGCAGTGGGTATGTCTTTGCTTGTGAAGCGTACATGGAGGAAAGAAGATGAGCATCATCTACTTAGCACTTGCTATTGCTCTCCAGGCTATTGGCTTTTATGGATATAAACGTAAGAAATGGAAATTAAATATTTATATCTCTTTGTTCACAATTCTGACATGTGAACTTGTTGCAATGGGCTTTATGCCATATTTCTATCCGAATGCTGATATTGTAAAGACGATCAGAGTCTTAGGAATCGTTGCGGTTGTATTGATTCCTATTGCATATCTTTTAACGAAATATATTCGCGTACCGGAGTAGAACGATTTTGGGCTACGTCTCTTGATAGTGAGACCGACGCTGATGGACAGGTCATTATGACCCTGCCGGCGGGTTGGGCGATGCGACCGTCTCGATCGCCTACACCTACGACGGCCTTCGCGAAGCACCCCGCACGCAGCCCACCCGCAGGGTGCGCAAGGGGCTACCACCTGACAACCGCCGACTATTCGTCCGGCGACTACTTTCACTACAATTATGACTGGGTCGGAAGTCGCCTTGCTCACCCCTCTCGCTTACTCGTAAACCTTCTCCCCATCGGCATCCGCATTCGGCGCGTCCGCCTCCACGTCGCGGGCAGGCGATGTCCTGGCGAGCAGGTCGCGATAGTATTCGTGCTGGATGACCAGGTTCATGATCTCGTTCGTCCCGGTCCAGATCATCATCAGGCGGGCATCGCGCAGCAGCCGTTCGATCGGATAGACATTGGTGTAGCCGATCCCGCCCATGACCTGCATGGCATCGTTGACCACTGCCCAGGCTGTTTCCGTGGCGAATTTCTTCGATTCCGAGACCATCCGGCGGACGTAGCCGGAGTTTTCAAGTGAATCGATCACCCTGGCGGTCTCATGGACGAGGGCCCGCGCTGGTCATCCGCTCCGGGATCATCATCTGGTTGAAGATCTCGAAGGCCCCGTTCTCCTGGCCGATCAGGTTCGCGGCCGGGACGCGCACATCCCGGAAGTAGACCCGCCCGGTGCCGCCCCCACGGGTGCCCATCAAGCCGTAGACATGCTGCACTTCCAGGCCCGGGCCGCGCTCGACAAGCAAGGCGCTGATGGCTTTACGTCCGGGGGCATCCGGGTGGGTGCGGGCGTAGACCATGAACAGGTCGGCGCCCTCCGCCCCGACGATGAAGCGCTTCTGGCCGTTGAGGATATAGTAATCGCCATCCCGCTCGGCGCTGGCGGTCGCCCCGAAGAAATCCGACCCGCCGCGCGGCTCGGTCAGCGCCTCGGCAACGGTCAGCTCCCCGGCCAGGACAGGCTTGAGGTATTTTTCCTTCTGCTCATCCGTCCCGAAGACATGGATCGCCTCGCCGACGATGGTCGGCAATGAGAACAGGCAGGCCAGGCTGGCGCCTAATACGCCGACCTCCTCCAGGGCGAGCACCTCGTGGGCCCAGTCCAACCCCCGGCCGCCCCATTCTTTGGGGAAGCGCAGGCCGAGCAGGTTCCGGCCGGCAAGTTTTTGGATATATTCGCGCGGGTAGCGCACCGTTTCGGCGTCCATATCCAGAAGCAACTGGCGCGGCACCTCGTCGCGCACGAAAGTACGCGCTTCATCACGCACGGCAATCTGGCTTGGAGAACACACAAAATCGTTCATCTTGCCTCCCTTTACCCCAACTCGTGGACAAGGTCGGATAGCTCCCGCCTGGGAGTCTGGCGCGGCTGCTTGCCTGCGTACCCGACCGGCAACATCGCCACCGGGATCAAACCCGCCGGCAAACCGATGACCTCCCTGACAGCCTCGTCGTCGTAGGCTCCAACCCAGACGGTCGAGAGGCCCAGGGCGGTCGCGGCCAGCATGGCATAGGTGCAGGCGATGGTGGCATCCTGGACGGAATAGAGCCGTTCGCCGCGTTCTTTGTAACGTCCAGCGGAGCGTGCCGGGTTGGCACAGAAGACCAGCACGACATGCGCCTCAGCCAGGAACTCCTGGCCCCCGGCAGCTTTAGCAAGCGCCTTGCGGTGATCCAGTGAGCGGATGACGTAGACCTCATACCCCTGGAGATTGCCCGCCGAGGGGGCTTTGTTGACCGACTCGAGGATCTTGGTCAACTTTTGCTCCTCGACCGGAGTATCTGTATACTTGCGGATAGAATGGCGTTCATCAATCAGCGTGAAGAAATCCATGGGTTCCTCCTGAGTTGATCATGATCGAATACATTATGAACCATTTTTTCATGTATGTCACTACCCCTTTGACGTAGTTTTGATTTCACTATACACTATGAGGAACAATCCCCAACCTGGAGAATACCATGACCCATAAATCCGGTGCCCAGATCAGCAAGAAAGCGTTCATCCAATCGCTGGCCATCCTGCTGGCATTGATGGTCGTTGCCGGCATCCTCACCCGCCTTGTCCCGGCGGGGGAATACGCCCGCATCGAGGTCGACGGCCGCCAGACGATCGACGCGACCTCCTTTGCCTACTCCGAGCGACCGGATTACCCGGTCTGGCGCTGGTTCACCGCCCCGTTCGAGGTCTTCGCAGCCGAGGGCAACACCATCGTCATCGGCATCATCCTCTTCATCCTGCTGGTCGGGGTGGCCTTCGGCGTGATGGACCGCAGCGGGATCCTCAGATATGTCATCTCTCTGATCATCCGCAAATACGGCGCGCAGAAGTACACCCTGCTGTTGATCATCGCCTTCTTTTTCATGGCCCTGGGCACATTCTTTGGCATATTTGAAGAGGTCATCCCGCTCGTCCCGATCATGATCGCCCTGGCCTACTCGCTCGGCTGGGACAGCCTGACCGGGCTGGGCATGTCCGTCCTGGCCACCAACGTCGGCTTTTCGACCGCCGTCTTCAATCCGTTCACCATTGGGGTGGCCCACCGCCTGTCCGGATTGCCGCTGTTCTCCGGGGCTGGCCCGCGCATCGTCTTTTTCGTGGTGGTCTATCTTCTGCTGGCCTATTTCCTGGTGACCTATGCCCGCAAGGTTGAGCGCAAACCGGAGACATCGTCAGTCTACGCGGAGGACAAGCCTGAACGCCAGCGTTATGGCGCCTTCCAATTGGATCAAGCTGCGCTGGCTGACCCGCGCATGAAACGGGCTGCGATCTTCCTGGCGTTCTTTTTTGTCCTGATCCTGGCTGTCCTGGTGGCCTCCCCCTTCGTCGAGATCCTGTCCGAGCTGGCCCTGCCGTTGACCGGGCTGCTCTTCGTGACCGGCGGGATCGGCGCAGGCCTGATCGCCGGGGCAGGCAAGACTGCCTGGAGAGCTGCCGGGGAGGGGTTCCTGGGGATTGCCCCGGCCATCCCGCTGCTGATGATGGCCGCCAGCGTCCGCCACATCGTCGCTTCCGGCGGCATTCTGGACACGATCCTGAACTGGGCGGCGACCTTTTTCGTAGAGACCAGTCCCTTTGTCGCTGTACTGATGATCTACGGGTTGACCCTGGTGCTGGAAATCTTCATCAGCTCCGGCTCTGCCAAGGCCTTCCTGCTCATCCCCATCCTGATGCCGCTGGCAGACCTGGTCGGCGTCAACCGCCAGATCGCGGTCAGCGCCTATTGCTTCGGGGATGGCTTTTCGAACATGGCCTATCCGACCAACGCCGCCCTGCTGATCACCCTGAGCCTGACGCCGATCCCGTTCATAAAGTGGCTGCGCTGGCTGCTCAAGCTCTGGTTCTGGGTCCTGCTGGCGACGGTGGCCTTCCTGGCTGTTGCCGTGGCGATCAACTACGGGCCGTTCTGACCCCGGATATGATCTCGATCCCGGCATCTTACGTAGAATCGCGCCAGCGCTTCCGGTCAACCCTGGCTCTGCTCCGGGACTTGTGGCCTGAGGCGCGGCTGGACTCGCATGCCCTCAGCACGGACCCGGACCTGACGATCGATTGGCTGACCGCCAGAGCCAGAGTCAGCCGGGACCGGTTGTTCATCCTGACAACCGGTGAACACGGCGTGGAGGGCTATATCGGCTCGGCGATATTCCAGCTCTTCGCCGCCGAGTTCCTGCCCCGGCTGGACCCGGATTCGACCGGCCTGCTCATTGTCCATGCCATCAACCCGTGGGGGATGAAACACCGCCGGAGGGTCAATGCAAACAACGTCGACCTGAACCGGAGTTTCGTTGACGATCCGGCTGCCCTGGTTGATTTCAACCCCGGTTACGCAAAACTCAGCCGCTTCCTGCACCCGGAAAGGCCGCTCAAAAACCTATTGGCGGGAAAAGTAGCGTTCAGCATGGGACTGGCCTGGCACCTGGCCCGGATGGGGGTGAAGGGGTTCCAGGATGCGGTCTTGAAGGGACAATACCATGACCCATGCGGCCTGTATTACGGCGGCGCCGGAGCGCAGGAGGAAACCCGGACGCTCATGGCGCTCTTCAGGGAAACACTGCCCGGATACCGCAATGCAGTCCATCTGGACATGCATACCGGGTTCGGCCCGCGCGACCAGATGACCCTGGTCAACTCCGCCAGGGAAACGATGTCCTCGGCGGAGACCAGGAGCAGGTTCGCCTACGAACGGGTCGCCGGGATCAACCCGGACGAGTTCTATGCGATCCAGGGAGACCTGACCGATTACGTCTACGACCTGGTCCGGGCAGAGTTCGGGCACACGCGGGTCTATTCGGCGGCATTCGAGTTCGGCACGTACGGGGATTCCCTTCCCGCAGTTGTCCGCAGCATGCAGGCAATGGTCTTCGAGAATCGGATCCACTGGCATGGCGGGAACGAGGCGGTCAGACAGAAAGTAGCGGACATGTTCTGCGAGCTTTACTGCCCATCAACAGCAGATTGGCTTGCCAAAGCCAGCGCGGACGCGCGCCAGGCGTTTGCAGGTATCCTGCGTGCGCAACAATTCATCCCAGGTTGATTACTGGTTAGGAGAAAACAATGGACCAATTTTTCGCCAAGGATTGGACCGGTGAAGCGTTCATCTGGTTCGGCGCGGCCCATAATATCGCCCTGATTGTCATTATTGTGCTGAACGTCCTGCTCATCTGGCGCTTGAAGAATGCACCTGAAAAAAACAAGCGATCAGCGGCAGTTGTCATGGCTGCCATCCTTTGGGCCAACGAACTGGGCTGGCATTTGTGGAACGCATTCACCGGCCAGTGGACGATCCAGACCATGTTGCCGCTGCACGCCTGCTCGCTGCTGGTCTGGACCGGGGCATTGATGCTGGTCACCAAGAACTATTACATCTACGAGTTCAGTTATTTCCTCGGGATCGGTGGGGCGATGCAGGCTCTCTTGACCCCAGATCTGGGCATCTATGGTTTTCCGCATTTCCGCTTCTTCCAGACCTATATCTCCCACGGCTTGATCATCACCGCAGCCATCTATATGACCGTCGTCTACGGCCTGCGCCCGACCTGGAAATCCATCCTCCGGGTGGGAGCTACCCTGCTGGTGTATCTGGCCATCGTCTTCTTCGTCAACCAGTGGATCGGCAGCAACTACCTCTTCATCGCCCACAAGCCCCCGACCGGCTCGCTGCTCGATATCCTCCCTGAGTGGCCAATCTATATCCTTTATATGATCCTGATCGGGCTGGTCGTCTTCCTGCTCCTGTACCTGCCATTTGCGATCAAGGATTGGCTCCGCGGGCGGGTCAACCACCCCGGAGATTGATCCGTCTCCGGAGCCTTTGCCGGTAAGAAATGGTACTGCGCTGCCGGGCGACCTGTTGATTTTCTCATCCCGTATCCTAATAATTAAACCATACCACAAAGGAGGAACAATGGATCGAAAATCAGGTCTCATCCTCATTGCGCTGATCGGTGCTTTGAGTGCAGCAGCCTGCGGGTCATTCGGCCCGCCACCTTCCTGTGGCGAGACCATCGGGATCCGTGTAATCGTAGACAATACACTGGTCAAGAACTTCCCATTCGAAGTGAAATAAGCACATGGCGGCAGCTCTGCTCCTGTGCAGGCAGAATATGCATCGGCTACGACAACCTCAAGGTTGGCTGATTGCATCGGTATTTACCATCCTGTGGCTGGTTTCCTGCAGTAGTCAACCAATCGGGACGTCTGCCGCGCCTGTAGCGACTGGTCATTCCCAGCAGACACCCCCGATCCATGGAACCGTGTCCGACAAGTGGGCTCTGTGGACCAGCGGTACGCAACTGCGCGGGGCCAACATATACCAGCGGCGCGTCTACCCCGAATTGGACGGGAACGAGTTTATGGGTCCGGGTCCGTTCGGCCCGCCATATACCCAGTCCGACTTCGACCGGCTCTCATCCCTGGGCGCCAATTTCGTCGATATCTCGCATCCCGGCCTGTTCACCGAGATGCCTCCCTATATCGTTGACGAAGCTGCCGTAGCCAACCTCGACCACCTGCTGGAAATGATCGCCCAGGCCGATATGTTCGCTGTGATCACCTTCCGCACCGGACCGGGGCGCAGCGAATTTTCGCTCCTGCGCGACGGGGCTGGGGAGTGGTTCGACGAGAGCTACCTGAACGAAACAGTCTGGGAGGATCCTGTTTATCAGGCAGCCTGGGTCGATATGTGGCGCTATACCGCCGAGAGATACCGGACAAACCCAATCGTAGTTGGTTTCGACCTGATGTGTGAGCCCAACTCGAATGACATCCTCGACGACTGGGACCCATCCTCGTTTCATAGCGAATATGGTGGTTCATCCTACGACTGGAATACGATCTACCCACCCATCGTCCAGGCCATCCGAGAAGTCGACCCATCCACCCCCATCCTGATCGGAGGAAACGGATACAGCGCCGCGGCATGGCTGGCATACATCCAGCCGACCGGCGACTCGAGGACTGTCCATATCTTCCACCAGTACGCACCTTATGCCTACACTCATCAAGATCCGCGGGACGGCATCCCCTACCCCGGCGAGTTCGACCTGGATTACGATGGTGAGGATGAAACCTTCGACCGACCCTGGCTGGAGGAATTTTTGGTACCCACCCTCCTGATCCCGCCCAGCATCTCCAACTCGCCGGTTGCGGTAAACGAGTTCGGCGCGGTGCGTTGGACACCCGACGGAGCCACATTCCTGCGCGATGAGATGGAGATCTTCGAACGAAATGGCTGGAACTATGCCATCTGGCAGTGGTACCCCGACTGGCCGCCACTGGCTGCAGGAGACACGTCCTTCAACTACCGCCTGGGACCAGATCCCTGGAATTTTTCCGAAACCGACAACGAAATCTTGTCTGTCCTCGTCGAGTACTGGTCGAAAAATACGATCCGGCCTCAGAATTATGGATCACCTGCCGCACCGCTCTCTCTTCCGACCGGACCGGGGCAAGCAGGGATCATCTGCCCAGGGGAACAACCGCCATTCGTCACCGATTTCGAGATCCAGGTGGAACCGCATTTGGAGGAGCCGGAGCGCGGCATCCCTTATCGCGATCCGGCTTTTGGATCCTGCATCGTGCGGGTCACCGACCGGCATGCCGACCTATCGACGGGTGATCCATCTGCCGGGTTAAAAAACGAGTACTCGCGCGTCCAGTCCTTTAACTCCGACGACAGCCTGCTTCTGGTGCGCGGTATCGAAGCCACTTGGTATGTCTACGATACCTCCAGCCTGCTGCCATTAGGCCAAGTACCCCTGGATATCGAGCCGCGCTGGTCGGTCTCCGATCCTTATGTCGTTTATTATTCCTCGGATACCCGCCTTATGGCTTATGATCTACGCACCGGGGAGGCCAGCCTGGTGCGGGATTTCGCCACCGATGCCCCGGGTAGCAGAATGGTATGGACTCGCTATGAGGGCAGTCCATCGGCCGACGGTCGCTATTGGGGCTTGATGGGCCAGGACGAGACATGGAGAGCGGCGTGGTACCTGGTCTTCGACCTTCAGGCCAACGCGGTCGTTGCGGCACGCGACCTGCGCGGCTGGTCTGAAGGCTGGCGTGAAGTCGATTCCGTCACCATCTCGCCATTGGGTTCCTACTTCCTGGCCTATATGGACCGCTACTGCGAGCACGGCCAGCTTGGTACCGATTCCGATCCCTGTGGCTTGATGATCTACCAGCGCGACCTGCAGGAGGGTCGCGGCCTGTTGCGCATCGCCGGACACTCCGACCTGGCGCTGGACACCGAGGGTCGCGAAGTCCTGGTATACCAGGATATCGACAACGATACCATTTCGGTAATCGACCTGGAAACCGGTCAGAATGTCCCCCTGTGGCCGATCGACTTCACGCACTGCGACGGATGCGGGATACACTTCTCCGGGCGTGCCTTCGATCATCCCGGTTGGGTACTGGTCTCCTATTTCGACGGTGATCCAGACTCGTACTGGTGGATGGACGACCAGATCCTGGCCATCGAACTGCAGCCCGGCGGCAGGGTGGTGCGCCTGGCACACCACCACTCTTTGGTGGACGGTGGCCAGGATGACTACTGGGCCGAGCCACACGCCAGCGTCAACAGAGATTTCACCCGGGTGATCTTCAGTACCAATTGGGGCCGGTCGGGAACCGGCGAAGTTGAGTTATTTTTGCTACAATTACAACATCATTGGGATACGCTTGTTCCATAGTCCCAATAGTACCGATTTGAAGTTCGTTCTTCATGACAACGACTCCAACCGAGTCACATACTCCGCACACTGGAAAAGGAGATTTCCA
Source organism: Chloroflexota bacterium (assembly GCA_043826785.1). GTDB lineage: Bacteria > Chloroflexota > Anaerolineae > Anaerolineales > Villigracilaceae > JBDRPT01. The sequence goes on from JBDRPT010000046.1 coordinate 9,333, forward strand.
CCATGACCGATCTAAAAACTGTGGACGACTTTATCGCTCAAAAGAATCTCGCCGTCGTCGGCGTCTCCCGCTCGGGACAGAAATTCGGCAACATGGCATATAAGGAGCTCCGTCAACATGGTTACAAATTGTATCCCATCCATCCCCAGGCCGAGAGTCTCGAGGGTGATCCCGCCTACAAGGATTTCCAGTCATTGCCCGGGCCGGTCGGCGGGGTTTTAATCGTCGTCCCGCCTGCCCAGACCGAGAACATTGTCCGTGCTGCAGCCGCCGCCGGGATCAAACGCATCTGGATGCAGCAGGGCGCAGAATCAGAAGCTGCCATCCGGTTCTGCCAGGAGAACGGCATTGCTGAGGTCCACGGGGAATGCATCATGATGTTCGCCCGCAGTTCTGCTTTCCCTCACAACCTGCATCGCTGGTTCTGGAAAGTGTTCGGAAAACTGCCTAAGTAAAAACCGGAAAGGTCAGCACACATCACAGGATTGCTCCGAGAGCACTTGTGTTCGAATGCAGAGTGCTGCGCGCCGTAACTTTTCCAAACCTTGGGCGTATACCTAAGCAGTGCAAATCATTTGCGTAAAGGAGAAAGAATATGAGTCATCGTAATCGTACCCACCTGACCCTTGGTATTGTACTGATCATTGCGGCAGTATTGCTCCTGTTGAAACCAGATCTCCCCTCTTGGTTGCAATTAACCCTCGAATGGCCGACCTGGGTCATCTTCGCCGGGGGCATCATCTTGTTGATCGGGTTGATCGTCGGCTCCCCGGGTATGGCTGTCCCGGCCACGATCGTCGCCGGGATTGGTGCAATCCTCTATTACCAACAGCTCACAACCAACTGGGATTCCTGGAGTTACATGTGGACCCTCATTCCGGGCTTTGTCGGTCTAGGCGTGTTGCTTTCCGGCTTGATCGGTGGCGATTTCCGCCAGGAGGCCCGCCATGGCTTGAACCTGCTGTTGACCAGCGCAATCCTCTTTGCCATCTTCGGGACACTTTTTGGCGGACTTGAACTGCTTGGTCCGTACGCAGAATATGGCCCGATCGCGCTGCTCTTCCTGCTCGGGTTGTGGCTGATCGGGCGGGGCATATTCACCAAGCGTTAACCATTCATTCAACTGAAGAAAGGATCATCATATGCGCGTTCGAGGCAATATCTTCTGGGGCAGTGTCCTGATCCTGCTTGCGGCCTTGTTATTCCTGCATCAACAGGAAATCCTGCCGGTGGACTTGTGGGATGTCTTTTGGCCGGCGGCCATCATCCTGGTCGGTATCTGGTTGATCGTCTCAGTCATCGCCGGTCCCAAGGTCGTGGCCGGAGAAGCGGTGTCCATCCCCCTCCAGGGCGCTACCGGTGCGCACATCAAGCTGGAATATGGAGCGGGTAAACTCACCCTTGGCGGTGGCACCGGACCAGCCGAGATCATCAACGGCGTCTTCACTTACGGGCTGGAGAGCAAATCGACACTGGCCGGAGACAAGCTTGTGGTTGAAATGAAACCCACTTCCAGGTTTTGGAACTGGGTACCGGGTACCGGTCTCAACTGGGATGTAAAAATCAACCAGGACATCCCACTGAGTCTTGACATCGATGCCGGTGCATCCACTTCGATCATCGATTTGACTGATCTCAAGGTATCGAAAACCACCATCGATACCGGGGCCAGCTCCACGGACATCAAACTCCCGGCGGATCTCAACATGACTTATTTGGAGATCAGCGCGGGAGCATCCACGCTCAATGTCCACGTACCGAAGGGAACAGCTGCGCGGATTCAAATCGAGAGCGGGATGGCGACCATCAATGTCAACACCGACCGATTCCCAAAGCAGGAACGCAACCTGTACGAGTCTCCAGACTACGCCACCGCCAGCAAACGCGCCGACATCCGTATCGATACCGGAGTCAGCACGGTTAATGTCGATTAAACCAACCATTCGAAATAAGGAGTCAACCAATGCGTCGGATTGATTATCGTATCCTGATCGGCGTCCTGCTCATCCTGGGCGGAGGACTGATGCTGCTTGAGAAGTTTGAGATCATCCCAAGGGCGAGCAGCTACTTCTGGTCAGCACTGCTGGCCGGCGGTGCCGCAGTGTTCCTTTACATCTTCTTCACCCAACGCCATCACTGGTGGGCAGCGCTCCCCGGTTTCACGCTGGCCGGGTTATCAGCCAGTGCACTCCTGCCTAACGATCTCGGCCTGAGCGGTCTGGCCTTCCTGGGCAGCATCGGGATCGGGTTCTGGGCAGTTTACATAAGCGGACGTGACCGCTGGTGGGCAATCATACCCGCCGGGGTCCTGATGACCCTCGGGGTTACCTCCGTAACGGGGGATCACTTCGCTGTGTTGGATAGCGGTGGGATTTTCTTCTTCGGCCTGGGAGTGACCTTCCTGCTGGTGGCTCTGCTCGCCAAGACGGGCTGGGCATATATCCCTGCCGGGATATTGATCCTCTTCGGCTTGCTGGTCGGGGTTCCGCTGCAGGGAATCGGCGAATATGTCTGGATCGGTGCCTTACTGGTTACCGGCCTGATCTTCATCATCGCAGCCATGTTGAGAAAATCAGATCAATAAATACACATGACACTTCCTGAGTAAGGATGGGTCATGTTCAATAACTAGTCGACATCCTGGATGTTGCTAGAACAGGAAAGTGGAGCCTCAGGGTCGAGGCTCCACTCTTTCGTTTCCGTTCCGCTCTCAGCTGTTTTCGGTTGGCTTACCTACTTCGATCATCCTGAGGTAATCAAGTCCGGGGTGAGTCGTGTTTGTTACCTTATTTCACATCGACGACTTGTTCGATCTCCGGGAAGAACTGCCTTACAGTTCCTTCTACCCAACCATGCAGGGTGGAAGGCGATAATGGACAACCCAGGCAGGCGCCGCCCAGGCGAACCTGGAGAAGTTTGCCATCGAAGCTGACATACTCTACCGAACCACCGTGGAAATGTTCGATATAGGCGCTAACTTGCTCAATCAGGGCCTTCATTTGCAATTCTATCTGGGGGTCAATCGGTTTATTCGTCATTGCAATCTCCATTTGAAGCTAAACCGCGGATCCCATGCGCCAGCAGAGCAGTGACCTGGCTCTGGCTGTGCTTACGCTCGGCGATAACCTGCCCGAGACGATCCAAGACGAACCGCCCGATATCCGGATGTTTATCGCATAATTCTCGCAGGTCTTTACCGCGGATGCGTACCACGGCACAATCAGTCACGCAACCTGCCCCAGAAGTATACCTTGAATTCCCCATCGCCGCCGACCAGCCAAAAACTCCCCCGGGTTGGACCCGGGTGACGGTCATTTCCGGGCCATCATCCGGTTTGAAACGGATGACGACTTCACCTTCAACAACCAGGTAGAGATACTCTGCGAAGTCCCCCTGTTCGAAGACCATCGTCCCTTCTTTATAACGCTGGCGCGCGAAATATGGCGCCAAGACTTCATATTGGGCATCGCTCATTCCATCGAAGAACGACAACTGAGCCAGCTTAATAACCATTACATGGATATTAACCAAACAAGCCCAATGTTTCTAGTGGCAAAAATCTTAAAAACCTGGACATTCATCCATTGCTAATGTCATATCTTTTGTGGGCCTCGGGTATACTTGCCATCAGTTTGCAACCTTTTCCATAATACAGTCATCTAATGAAAGAACAAACTGCCACCGAGCTTTCTGTCGACCTTCTTAAGAGCGGAGACCGCGCTGAGTTCGCCCGCATGGTCGATCAGTTTTCCGGTCCCCTCTATCGCCTGGCAATCAAACTGCTCGGTAATCCACAGGATGCGGAAGATGTCCTGCAAAATACATTCATACAAGCTCTGCAGCACATCTCCAACTTCCAGGAGCGATCCAGTCTCTCCACCTGGCTGTACAGGATTGCGACTAATGAAGCGTTAATGGTTTTACGCAAGCGGAAACCGGAAACAACCCTGACGGACGCCGGGCCAGAGGCTGGCGAAGCTGAAGACCTTCACCCGGTCCAATTCGTAGATTGGTGTTGCCTGCCCGAAAACGAATTGCTCTCGGAAGAGGCCAGGACAAAGCTCGAGGATGCTGTCCAGAATTTGCCGGAGAAACTACGCCTGGTCTTCCTTCTCCGCGATATCGAGGGCCTTTCCATCCAGGAAACCAGCCAGATCCTGGATCTGAGTGAAACCGCAGTCAAGAGTCGTTTGCTTCGCGCCAGATTGAACCTGCGTGAACAGCTTTCTCTGTACTACAAGGAAAGGCTAGCCAAGGAACCCGAATGATGATGGTTGAACATGATGTCCGCAAGTGCAGGGAGTTACTCAGCTCAATATCCGATTATATCGATGGCATTTTGGAAGAAGAGTTGTGCCTGGAGCTTGAACGTCATATAGCTGAATGCGAGAACTGTCATATTGTGGTTGATACGTTACAGAAAACCATCTACTTATATCAAAAAACATCCGACCAGGCGGCTGTCCCCGCAGAAGTCCGCCAGCGTCTCTTCCGTAGCTTGAATCTGGAGAATTACCTCAACCGTTGACGCAACTTTCTGGGGGTATGCTGCATCCAATGAAAGAATATGGCCATCCAACAACAGGACGCTCAGAGAGAAGAAATCCTTAGGCTAAATCACCAGCCCCTTCCTGACACACCGGTGCGGGCTGGCACCCTCTGTCCGGCTTGCGGCAACGGCGAACTCGACTACAATGGCCTGCCTGACTTGGAATGTCCGCTCTGCCACACCCAGATATCTGCAGGTGCGGGCTGCACCTGATAATCTGACAATGCCCCGTGAGGGCAAGGAGATATTTATGCCAGAACTACTCAACGATCAAATCAAGGCTCAACTTGGGGAAGCTTTTGCACAGTTGACCCAGTCTGTCCAGATCTTATTCTTCGGAACGAAAGAACAGTGTGAGTATTGTGATGACACCCGACAACTCGCCGAGGAAGTCGCTGCTACCTCTGAGAAAATCTCGGTGAGCGCCTACAGCGTACAAGATCATGCTGAAATTGCCACGCAGTATAACGTCGATAAGACACCCGGGTTGGTCATTGCAGCCCAGGATGGGGATGCGATCATCGACTACGGCATCCGCCATGCCGGTATCCCTTCCGAGCATGAGTTCTCGACCCTGATCCAGGATATTTTGCTCGTATCCAGCAGGGATTCCGGGCTCGCTGAGGCAACCCGCGAATTCTTGAAAACCGTCAAAGAGCCGGTCCTCCTACAGGTGTTTGCCACCCCAACCTGACCATACTGTCCGCGAGCCGTGGTGCTCGCCCACCAGATGGCCATGGAAAGCCCCTTTGTCCAGGCGGAAATGATCGCGGCAACAGAATTTCCGGACCTGGCGAACCGTCACAAGGTCAGCGGTGTTCCGCAGACTACGATCAACGACGGCAAAGGGCATATCGTTGGTGCTGTTCCAGAGGCAAATCTGGTCGCAGAACTCCAACGGCTGTTGTAAATCCCCTCAACGACCATCTGGCCTGTCATGGTAAAACCACCTGTCCTGCCACGAAAGGATCCCCCCGGGGTACTGATCCTTGGAATGTTCATCGCCGGAGGCTTCTTCCTGCTAGGCGCAGCGTTGCTCCCTTTGATGACAAAATCCAACCAGGCAGCTTCCGAGAGGATCCAATCTATCAGATTGCCTTCTACGGCAAATTACCCTGCTCCCGACCTGAAGCTCACCGACTTGGCAGGCGAGATAAGATCGTTGTCCGATTACAGCGGCGTGGTTGTTCTGGTCAATAACTGGGCAACCTGGTGCCCGCCCTGCCAGTCGGAAATGCCCGAACTCCAGGCATATTTTCAAGCACATGCAAGTCAAGGGTTTTTGCTCGTGGCAATCGAGTCGGGTGACCCAGCCTCCCAAGTGAGCGCTTTCGTCGAAGAATATGGTTTGACATTTCCTGTCTGGTTGGATCCGCACGCAGATGCCTTGATGGCATTCAACAACTGGAGCCTGCCAAGTTCTTATTTGATCGACCGTTCTGGCACCATTCGATATAGCTGGATCGGCGAAGTCAACCGAATCACACTCGAAGAATATGTGACCCCACTACTGGAGGAGTAATCCTATGGATGTACAAGTCACCTGGTAACAGGGATTAAGTTTCAATGCCAAAGCCGATTCCGGTTTCGATGTCCAACTCGGGGCGAGCCGGGAAGTTGGCGGGGATGAGGACGGTTTTCGCCCCCTTGAGTTGATGGCCATCAGCCTGGCGGGTTGCACAGCCATGGATGTCGTCTCCATCCTCTCGAAGAAAAGGCAGGACGTGACCAGCTTTAACGTCCATGTCCACGCGGACCGGGCCGACGAACATCCCAAAGTATTTACATCCACCACGATCACCTATGTGATCTCAGGTCACGGCGTTGACGAAATTGCGCTGATCCGGGCGCTGGAACTATCTGCAACCAAATATTGCCCGGCCCAGGCGATGCTGGCAAAGGTTGTCCCGATGCAATTGAAATACGAGATATTCGAGGAATCAGCAACCGGGGGAAAAACGCTCGTCAAGCAAGGTGTCTTTCAATCCGGATGACCGGACAATCTGTAATTTGCCCCCGAAAGCGAACCCCCAGGATCAATTCGAATCTGGGGGCTTTTCATTCTCCTGCCCGGATCTGGCTGGCCGGGTCCGAACACTCGCAAGCAGTCACCACCCGGGAGCCACGTGTCAGCGTCCCCTGGTATGGGACCGCGCCGTTATGGGCAACCCAACCTTCCAGGTTCAGCGCCAGCGGCCCATCCGCAGGGATCCATTCCCCGTTGTAGAGCCGGGCAAGGTGGATGTGTGTGCCAGTCGCCTCCCCGCCTTCACAGGATGGGTAGCCGATCGGATCACCGGCGCGCAACTCGGCCCCAAGCGCTGCCCGTCTCTCCGTTGCGACATGCAGATAGAATATCACCCAACCTGTCCGCGCATCGTTATCCCCGTCCAGGTCCTGGACGATGATCCCCGGTTCCGAACGGATAACAACCCCATCAGCGATGGCAGTGGCAAAGCGTTCGGAAGGGGCACACCCGCCAACAACCGCGGGAGGGGCAAAATCGATCCCCGCCAAAGGTTCCCCCTGACCCCACCCGGTATGCGGTCCTCCGGTGTAGGTCCAGGCCTCTCCTGGCGTGAAAGGCAATAACAACACCGGTTGTTGCAAACTAACCGGGATATGCGCCTGGTCCGCTCCCCAAGGATCCCCAAAAAGCGCCCGATAACTATGCGCAATTCCCTCGGGTCCGATTGCGCCTCCGTATTCCGATCGGGGCAGGATCCTGGAAAAATAATATTGGAAGGCGACCGAAGCAGCATTCTGCCAAGGGTCGGGTCTCTCCAGCCTGCCATCCGGGTGCTCAAAAGACGACAGGCTTCCTGTTCGCCAGCCATAATAGGCATTGTTGAGCGTATTTGCCGCCCAGACAAGTTGGAGGTAGATGCCGGGGTTGAGGTAGCTCCGGTACCCTAGCGGATAGGCCATGTCCGGTGCCTCGGGTTGTGAAAGTGCACCTGTCTGGTACTCGAGGATGGCCAGTAAAACCCGAGGGCTGACGCTGAAATTCATGGCGACCAGGTCGACAACCTCTGCCCCCGAGCGGCTGGCACCAGCTGCATACGTACGGTAATCCTTCAGCCACCCTGGTCGGCTGGCAACAAAAGCCGCAGTGTCAAAATCAATTCCGGCCGGGCCGTTGATAAAATGGCTGTCCGGGATGATCTTGAACGGGGACCCCCAAAACGGGAGATAATAGATGGGGATCTGCATGGGCATGCCGGGCGGCATGGTTGTAGCATCAGCCGGGATCTGTGGGTTGGCTGCACGGATCTCCGCCTCGGTGGTGTGGAAATGGCTCGCCAGGGCGGGAAGTGTATCCCCCGTCTGAGCGATGTACTCGACCAGTTCTCCAGGTGCGTAGTTAGGACGGTCCGGTAATTGAGTCGGGGTTGGCCCTACGGGTACATCCAGGGTGGAATCAGGCGGCAGGTCCTCACCCACACCACCGGGCGTCGCGCAGGCTGTTACAAAGAGAACAAAGGTCACAACGACGAGCATTCCCTTATTGGCTAGTGCCCGGACACTGTGATTCTGATTAGTGGTATTACGCCACATTTGCCGGTCAATTCCATGACTGCACCCATCACGTATACCGTGTCCGGGTACCAGTCTCATAACAGGATCAATCATTCACAGACCGCAGGATGCGAGTTTCGTGGGTGCCGGTTGCCCTGGCGATCACCACCTCTCCATCCCTGGTCAGTGTTCCCTGGTAGGGGTTCGCTCCCGCATGTGCAACCCATCCACTTAACGTAAACGCCAACGGCCCATCGGCAAGGACCCATTCGCCATTGTATTTCCGGGCAATATGGACATGCGTCCCGGTGGCTGTCCCCCCTTCACAAGATGGATGACCAATCCAGTCGTTGTTATCCATCCATGTCCCGACAGGAACGCGGCTGTCGGTACTGACATGGAGATAGAGCAAATTCCAGCCTGTCTGTTCATAGCCATCCCCGTCGGTGTCCAGGATCACGACGCCCAATCCTGAGCGGACCACCAGGCCGGGGGCAACAGCCACGATCCATTGGCTGGAGGGGACACAGCCTGAATCTACGGATGGTGGTGCAAAATCCAATGCTGCCAGTGGCCCCTCGGTATCCCAAGCCGGGTGTGGACCGCCGCTGTAACTCCACGCTGTTCCGCGCTCGAACGGCAAGGACATTGCGGGTTGGGTCAACCCTGGAGGAAAGAGTGGTTCAACGGTCTGCGCCCGGACCCATGGGTCTCCGAATAACTCAGCAGAAAGGGCCGGGAAGCCAACCTGAGGATTGATAATCCGGACCCAATCATCATATGAGTAGTGCCGGGCAAAATAATATTGGATGGCAACCGTCCCGGCATTCAGGTTCGGAGAGATGCGCAGTGTAGTCCCATCCAAGAAGGTCACTTCAGTCAGCGTACCGCCCCGCCAGCCATAATAGCCGATCGATAGGTCTTGGATGGCCTGGACCATTTGCCTGAGCAATCCCCGATATTGTAAATCGACATACCCGAGCGGGTAGTCGGTCACCGACAGATTGGACGGCTGGCCTCGCACCCAGCCACTCTGGTACTCGATCAGGGCCAGGAGCAGCCGCGGGTTGATCGAATTATCCGTGGCGGCACGCTGGATCAGCTCCGCGCCGCTATTCCACCCACTCCTGCCCAAGTATTGCCTGTAATCAGTCAAATAGCCTCCCTGATCAGCAACGAACGCAGGGATGTTGAAATTCACCGCCGAGGGCGAGAAAACTACTTCGCTATCGGGGATCGTCCGCTCGCCTGGCGTCGTCTCGCCCAGGCGGTTGGGAATGACCAAGGGAGTGTCTGGGTTCAATAAACCGGTCTGTGGGAGCGGGTTTGCCGAAGTGATTTCCCCGACTTCGACACCAAAATGCCTGGCTACCACATCCAGGCTGTCGCCTGATTGGGAATAGTACAGAATCGGAGGCCGCGGAGTAGGAGTTGGACCTGGTGGGGTTGAAGTCTCGGTAGGAGCTAATGGCGTTTCGGTTGCCGGGGGTTGGGTGGCAGTCGGCGATGGCAGGGTGGCTGTTGGGGCCAGGGTCCAGAAGACCGCGGGAGTCGCTGTCAGCAACGGGTCATAGGAGCCCCACAGTTGGTTTCCACACGCTGTGACGAAAACGGAGATAAGTAAAAGTACAGCTACGGTACGGATAAACAAGCTTCTGCACTGGATCATTCGATTGAATTATACCTCTCGGTCGCGCCCTGTCGCATTGTTATCGTTGGATCAGGTTGATCGGGCTATTACCAGCGTAGGCTTCCACGATGACGCCATTCCGGGTAAGGTAGCCGTCATATTCAACCCCAGTTGTCGATGGGACCCAAAGATCCATAACAAACGCAGTCGGTCCGACCGTTTCAACCCAGACGCCGTTGAAACGCCTGGCCACATGGACATGTGTCCCGCTTGAGATACCCCCCTCGCAGGATGGATGTCCGATCCGATCACCCGCGCGTAGATATGCACCTACCCGAACCCGGTCACGGGTTTCGATATGCATATACAGGATGACCCAGCCGGTTTGTTCGTAACCATCCCCGTCCAGGTCCTGGATGACCGCGCCGTTCCCGGTGCGAAGAATCAGGCCATCGGCGACGGCGGTCACCCAGGCGTCGGAGCTTACGCAGCCGATATCGTCCCCCGGCGGCGCAAAATCCAACCCTGCCCAGGCTGAGCCGGCATCCCAGCCACCGTGCGGTCCACCTGTAAATGCCCACTGCTCTCCTGCCGGGAAAGGCAGCTGCAAGACCGGTTGGACCAGGACATCCGGCACGAGCGGTTCGACCGCCAGATCAAACGGGTAGCCGAACAAACGTGCATAGGTGGCAAACATCCCATTGGTTGAGGTATCCAGGATCCAGAGCGAATAACCAGCGCTGATGGAAAAGTAATATTGCACACCTGCCGTCCCAGGGTTGATCCCTGCGTCGATCGGGACAACACTGCCATCCGCTAACACCCATTGGGCAATCAGGCCTTCACGAAAGAGATAAAAACCTCGGTTCAAGCTGTTTGCCGTCCAGGTCAACTGCAGGTAGAGACCATCGTGCCAGCCATCCCGGATCCCGAGCGGGGCGGCCAGGGTTGCCGGGTCCGGGTTCGGGTTCGTCACCCAACCCGAGCGGTATTCGAGCAAAGCAAGCAACAGGCGAGGATTGACCGAGTAGTTCTGGGAGACCCGGCGGATGATCTGGGCTGCGTTCAGGGTTTCCCCGTCCACATCCTGCATGTATGTCGCAAGGTACCCTCGCTGACCCTGGATGAAACTCTCAAGATCGAGGGTGATGCTCATCGGACCGTAGACCAGTTCCGAATCGGGGATGATCTTGAACCCCGGGCCGGGTGGCTGGACGGTGGGAGCCGGGATGGTCAGCAGCTGCCCGACCGACAGCAGGTTCGGGTCCGTCAGGCTGTTTACCAGCATCAAGGCTTCCAACCCCACTCCGAAACGGGTTGAAATTCCTCCAAGGGTGTCCCCATATTGGACGATATATGTCTGCGGGCCACCCGGTAATATTTGAGCGGAGATCCGCGGCAGATCCGGAGTTGGGGTTAGAATTTGGGACCCCGGGATGCGGGTCGGCAGCAGTGTAAATGCCGGGGTGGCGGTAGACTCGCCCGGATACACATTCGACAGGCCTGGCGTCCAGATTGACCCGCCCGGCGTGGGGATCGAGGTATTTGGAGCAGAGCGGACACATGCCGCAAAGAATAGCATGAGGAAACAGATCCAGAAGATGCGTTTAAACATGGCAAGATTCTAGCATGAAAGGTCTGATAGAATCGATTTTATGGCTGAATTGAAATGGTGGCAGAAAGCCGTATTCTATCAAATCTATCTGCGCTCATTTGCGGACGGGAACGGTGACGGAATCGGCGATTTCCCGGGTATGATCGATAAACTGGATTACCTGGTGAAGCTCGGAATCGATGCCATCTGGTTATCCCCGCACTACCCCTCCCCAATGTGGGACTGCGGTTACGATATCTCCGACTACTGCTCGGTCGCTCCTGAGTATGGGACGCTCGATGATTTCAAGCGCTTCCTGAATGGCGCCCACGAGCGCGGCCTGCGGGTCATCCTGGACCTGGTGCTCAACCATTCATCTGACAAACATGCCTGGTTCTTGGAATCCAGATCCAGCCGGGATAATCCCAAGGCAGATTGGTATCTCTGGGAGGATCAACCACCCAACAACTGGCAGTCCTGCTTCGACGGTCCGGCCTGGACGTATGACGAGGCGCGCGGCCAGTACTATTACCACTATTTCATGAAACAGCAACCCGACCTGAACTGGGCAAATCCAGAAGTCAAGCATGCTATGTGGGCAGTTGTCCGGTTCTGGCTTGACCTGGGCGTGGACGGGTACCGCCTGGATGCCCTTGGGACGATCTACGAGCATCCTGAGCGTCCAGACCACCCCGTCCAGTTGACCCTGGCCGAACTCCGCCGCGCTTCCGAGTTGGCCTCGACAGCCCGTGAGCGCAAAAAGGTGGAAAAATACTGGGGTGACATGTTCCAATATCAATGGGGACGCCCCCACGAGTTGATGAAGGAACTGCGTTCCATACTGGACGAATACGAAGGCGACCGGATGTTGGTCGGTGAGGACGATGACATTTCCTACCACGGCGACGGGGATGACGAGTTGCATTTGGTTTTCAATTTTCCTTTAATGCGCACCGATCGGCTCACACCCGAACATTTCCGGGCCAACCAGGCCGACAGACTGGCTGCGCTGGGGAAGCTATCTCCTCCGGCATGGCCCTGCAACACGCTCGGGAATCACGATAGCCCGCGTCTTTACACTAGTTTTAGAGACCGGTTGCATAACGCTGAGTTGGCCCGCCTGCACCTGGCAAGCCTGCTGACATTGAAGGGAACTCCCTTCCTATATAACGGTGAAGAAGTCGGCATGACCGACCTGAAACTCACGGATATCAGCCACTTCCGTGACACGATGGGGATCTGGTACTATCATGCTGCCGTCGACGAACTGGGCATCGCTCCTCCGGAAGCACTGAAGCGCGCTGCGGTGATGACGCGTGACAAGAACCGGACGCCAATGCAATGGTCGAACAGCCCCAATGCCGGTTTCTGCCCGCGAGGTATCCAACCCTGGTTGTTGGTTAACCCTGATTTTTCCTGCGGGGTAAATGTTCGCGACCAGGAGAACGATCCGAATTCGCTCCTGAATTTCTACCGGCGGATGTTGCACGTCCGCAAGGCCACGCCAGCCCTGGTGGAGGGCGATTACCACGAGGTGCCCACAGTCGCGTTGGAAGAAGTCCTGGCCTTCAAGCGGGAAACCCCAGGCCAGACTGTCCTTGTCATGCTCAACTATTCCAATCAGGCGCGTACGCTTGATTTATCCAGCCTTGGCCGGCACGCCTCTCGCCTGCTCTTTTCGAGCGCTGGCCGCAGCAGGAGGGAGCTATCGCTGGATGCCTTGCAACTCGGCCCCTACGAGGTTTTGATCACCGAATTGTGATCGCCAGAGTTAATTCGAATATCAAGCGGGGAATTTATGTGACAATAAATACGATATTTGTCATATTGCATTTGAAGCTGGATATGATAGACTAAAGGGAATAGGTATGTCATCTTCCATCACGGTTTCAACCCTTCAAGTTCAATCCGGGATAGCCCAGGAGAGAGCGGCGGAAGTCATCTCCGAAGCTCCGGTCTCGCTGACGGTCAACGGCCAAACCTGGCTGACGTTCATGTGCACCCCAACTCACCTGGATGCCCTGGCACTCGGCTTCCTCTTCAACGAAGGGGTGATCGGGTCGATGGATGATGTGGAAGATACACGTGTCTGCGAACACAACGATAATGTGGACATCTGGCTCAAACACGAAGCCGAACAACCCAGGCACTGGAAACGGACCTCCGGCTGCACCGGTGGAGTGTCAGCGGTGGACCTGCTGCCGGCACATCCTGTCACAGCAATGTACACGCTCTCGGTCGACCAGGTCACCGGTTTGATGACCCACCTGCTCGAATCTCAGAGCCTTTACCGGCTGTCTGGCGGGGTGCATACATCTGCCCTCTGCGATGGGGAGAAAATGCTGATCGTGTCCGAGGACATCGGCCGACATAACACGTTGGATAAAATCGCGGGTCTATGCCTGATCAAAAACATCTGGCCTGAACAGCGTATTTTGCTGACTACCGGGCGAATCAGTTCGGAGATGTTGCAAAAGGCAGCCCGGATGAATGTTGGAATTGTCATCTCGCGTACTGCCCCTTCGTCGCTTTCCTATAAAATGGCACAGAAGACCGGGATCACACTGATCGGGTATGCCCGCAAGGATAGGCTCAGAGTCTACACACATTCGGAACGCATCTTGGTTACAAACCGATCGTGAAACAGGTAAATTCTACGTGCAAGGGGTGTGACATTTATTATTTGACGTTCTTCCCCTGAGCGGATACACTTTCATGTAGACACTCTCCGCCAAAGGAGGAAGATGCGTCATGGCTGTACCTGATTTTGACATTGCACCGCTCGACATCATCCTGGATGAATTCAAGAGTCAGAAGGGGGCGATTATCCCGATTCTGCAACGCGCCCAGGAAGCATACGGGTATCTTCCCAAGGATATCCTGCTGGCCATCGCTAAAAAAACTGGTATCTCCGTCAGCCGGTTGTATGGTGTGGCGACATTCTATGCCCAGTTCCATCTCTCCCGCCGAGGACGACATCTCATCCGGGTTTGTGATGGCACTGCCTGCCATGTCCGCGGCGCGACCAAGATCGTTGCAGGATTGGAGGAAGCGCTCAACATCCCCCCTGGCGGCACCGACTCGGACTATAAATATACAATGGAAATTGTCTATTGTCTCGGGTCCTGTGGTTTGGCCCCGATTGCTGTGGTGAACGATCAAGTCTACGGTCAAACAGACGCGGATAGCCTGGTCGAGAAACTCCACCAATTGGAATAACTGGAGGAGATCTAAATGTCCATTATCCAGACTCTCAATGACCTGACCAGCCTGCAATCGCAGGCTCAAGCCGCCCTGCTGGACCGGCAAAGAAACCAGACAACCATCCTGGTCGGTATGGGCACCTGCGGGACAGCCGCGGGTGCATCGGGAGTGGCCGAAGCCATCCGGAACGAGCTCTCCGCCCACAACATCCAGGCCAACGTGCTGGGTGTGGGCTGTATCGGCATGTGCGTCCGCGAACCGTTGGTCGATATTCTGCTACCCGGTAAAGCACGCGTCACTTACGCCAATGTCAAACCCGACATGGTTCCCCGGTTGATCGAAGAACACCTGGTTAATCATCAAATCATCCAGAAGTGGGTCATGGCCCAGATGCCTTCAGATGGCTCTGAGCCGGAAACTGGGATCACGACCTACGCAGAGCATCCTTTTTACAGCAAACAGGTGCGGATCGTGTTACGCAATTGCGGGATGATCGACCCGGAAAGCATCGAAGAATATATCGCGGCCGATGGCTATCGCGGCCTGGCAAAGGCACTCTTGGAAAAAGACTCTGATGAGGTCATCGAAGATATGAAAGACTCCGCCCTGCGCGGACGTGGTGGAGCAGGTTTCCTGACCGGGATCAAATGGGAATTCTGTCGCCGTGCTCGGGGTACCCCAAAATATGTTATTTGTAACGCAGATGAAGGCGATCCGGGGGCTTTCATGGACCGCTCCATCCTGGAAGGCGACCCGCATGCCATTCTTGAAGGCATGACCATCGCTGGATATGCCATCGGCGCCCAGGAAGGATACATCTACTGCCGGGCGGAGTATCCGCTTGCAATCGCTCGTTTGAAGAAGGCGATTGCCCAGGCGCACGATTACGGCCTGCTCGGGGGGAACATCTTGGGCACCGGTTTTTCATTTGACCTGAAGGTCAAGGAGGGCGCCGGAGCATTCGTCTGCGGTGAAGAGACGGCCTTGATCGCATCCCTCGAAGGCAAACGCGGTGAGCCCCGCCCGCGCCCGCCGTTCCCGGCAGTCTCGGGCTTGTGGAACAAACCGTCGAATGTCAATAATGTCAAGTCCTATGCAATGACCCCGCAGATCATCCTGCGCGGACCAGAGTGGTTCTCCGGTATCGGTACGCAAACATCCACAGGTACAGCCGTATTTGCCCTGACCGGGAATATTAAGAATACCGGTTTGATCGAGGTGCCGATGGGCATCACCCTGCGCGAGATCATTTACGATGTCGGCGGAGGTATCCCGAAGAAAAAACAATTCAAGGCCGTGCAGACCGGTGGTCCGCTGGGCGGCTGCCTGCCGGAGAGCGCCCTGGATACACCCGTCGACTTCGACTCGCTGACCGAAGCCGGGGCGACGATGGGATCTGGAGGAATGATTGTCGTCGACCAGGATACCTGCATGGTCGAATTTGCTAAATATTTCCTGACATTTGCATCTGCAGAATCATGCGGGAAATGCGTCCCCTGCCGGGTCGGCGGCCAGCGGTTGTTGGAGGTATTGACCCGCATCGCCAGCGGCGAAGGGACGCTGGAAGACCTGGAAGAGATCCGCTATATTTCCAAGGGGATGCAGGACGCATCCCTCTGCGCCCTTGGACAACTTACTCCCGGTCCAGTCTTATCTTCCTTGAACTTCTTTATGGAAGAATACGAATCGCATATTATCGACCACTTCTGTCCAGCGGGGATATGCCCGGGTATGTTCACCTATGATATCCTGGAATTAGATTGCCCCGGCTGCGGGTTGTGCATCAAAGCCTGCCCCTCGGGGGCTATCATTGGGGAGAAGAAGAAGCCCCACGTTATCGATCAGATAAACTGCATCCAGTGCGGGGCGTGTTACCAGGTCTGCAACCTGGGCGCGATTGCAATCAAGCCGATCCAGGTGGACATTCCCGAACGATCAGAACATTCGACGGAAAGGAGTCGGTAACAATGGCTCTTGTAAACCTCACCATCAACGGAAAGAAACTCCAGGCGGCTAGCGGTCAAACCGTCTTGCAGGCTGCCCAGGATGCCGGCATCCAAATTCCGGTGCTGTGCGACCACCCAGCGCTACCGCCCGAAGGGGCCTGCCGGATCTGCCTGGTGGAAATCGAGAAACAGCGTTCGCTGCAACCTGCATGCACGTTCCCGGCTACTGAAGGATTGGTCATCCAGACACAATCGCCGCGCGTCATCGCGGCCCGCAAGTTCACACTAGAACTGCTGGTCTCCGACCATCCGCTCGACTGTATGACCTGCGACGTCACAGGGAACTGCCTGCTGCAAGATCTGGCTTATGAGTACGACGTGAAGGGTGACCGCTTCAAGGGTATCCAGCATAGTTACCCGGTCAATGACACCAATCCCTTCATCCAGGTTGACCGCAACAAGTGCATCCTGTGCCGGCGCTGCGTGCGGGCTTGCAGTGAAATCAACGGGGTGGAGGCGATCAGCGTCTTCTACCGCGGTTTCAATGCCTACATCGGCTTCGGCGCCGATGGCCTGATGGTCGACAGCTCCTGTGAATTCTGCGGCTCATGCGTGGCGGTCTGCCCGACGGGGGCTCTCTTCCCGAAGATGGCCATGGGCAAAGGGCGCACCTGGCAGACCAAGAAAGTGCAGACCACCTGTTCCTACTGCGGTGTGGGCTGCCAACTCGTCCTGGAGGTCAAGGATAACAAGATCGTCATGGCCGACTCGGCCTGGGAAGGACCATCCAACCACGGCTGGACCTGCGTCAAGGGCCGCTTTGGCTGGGATTACGTCCATCATCCGGACCGGTTGACCGGGCCGAAAGTCCGCCAGTATCTATTGGACGGCAAGAAGAAATCGCGCAAAGGCAAATCCTGGGAGTGGGTCGAAGTGGACTGGGATACCGCCCTGGGTATCACCGCAAACAAACTGCGCGAGGCCCGTGACACGCACGGCCCCGACACCATCAGTGTGTTGACCTCGGCCAAGTGCCTTAACGAGGAAAACTACCTGATGAACAAGTTCGCCCGCCAGGTGGTCGGGACGAATAACATCGATCACTGCGCCCGTCTCTGACACAGCCCCACAGTGGCCGGTCTGGCCGCTACCCTGGGCTCGGGCGCGATGACCAACCCTATCGTCGACCTGGCAAACGCCGACTGCATCTTCGTGATCGGTTCCAACTTTGCCGAGAACCATCCTATCGTTTCGCGCTGGGTGCTGGACGCAAAACAACGTGGCGCGA
>JBDRPT010000047.1:0-4028 GCA_043826785.1 Chloroflexota bacterium
CGGATGCCCGAAGACCTGCGGTTGGATGCGTACACCCATCACGCCTGGATGACGGGGATCAGCCCGGCCGAGGGTGGGGACATCTGGAGGGCGAATGGAGCCCAGGGAGATTATGCGCTCTTCGCGCAGGGAGGCCGGTTGATGTATGTACTCGATAGCGTCAACCTGCGCGACAAGCCGGCGTACCCGGAGAGCGTGGTTATCGGCAGCCTTGCCCCCGGCAGCCAGGTGACCTGGACCGGGCGGACCTGCAATGCAGACGGCATCCTCTGGTACCAGGTGGTCGATGCGCGCGGCCGAACCGGCTGGGCCAGCGCCCGCTACACCGACACCCTCGACCTGCCGCGCCAGGTCATCCCGACCCTGCCCACCACTCCTACCGGGTATACGCTGCGGACCGGCGTGAGGGCGGATGGCATTCAGTTTGTTTTTTACACATCATCAACAACCGATATCGTGGAGATTGAAAAAAAAGAACACGATCCAGTAGAGAACGGGATACGTCGTCAAGATGCAGTTCAATACATCTATGTTAAAGAACCAGATTCTGAGAAGGGAAAAATCTGTAATAACCTCTGCGGCGCGTTCTGCGCCGCCTATCTCAGCGGGAACAGCATCGGGGATGTCCTGGATCTATGGAGGGTGCGCGAGCCTGCAGACTACAATATTGGCGTTACCCAAAACTTGGCATATGAAATCTTTGTTGTAGAACGAATGTTAGAGATGTATGATATGGCGTACCAGAGGTTTGATCGAACAGCGAGATTGCTGCCATCCCAATTACAGGCACAAATCTCCAGCGGCAAGGTGTTGATCGCCGGGGTTGGGATCAGTTCAAGAAATGGCGGAATACTGGCGACTGGGGAAGTTGGGCACTGGGTGGTTGTCAGGGATGTGACCATGAACCGCGATGGCGTCTGGGTGCACATCTACAACCCGTTCATGAACCGGTTCGAGATCTATGATTTCGTGACATTCCAGGATGCTTTCAGCAATGACGGTACCGGTCCTTACAATGGCACCTGGGTGATAAGGTAGGGCAGAACATAACAACAGGCAAAGATATATCCCTTAGGAGCATCATGATGCTAATTCGAAATCAACTGATATTGTTAATTCGTAATCTGGTGTGGTGTCTCGGCGTACTTATTCTCTTTGGCTGTGTTCCTGGTGCCAATGGTTCACCAACAGAAACGAACACCCCAACCATGGCCCTCTCTTCTCCGACCATCACAGCAACGCCTAGGCCATCAACCACGCCATTGCCTACAGCAACTCCCTTTCCTGTGCAGGTTGTCCGGCAGGGCAGCAGCCAACTCGAGGTCAACCCCGGGTTCCAGGCTCTCCCGGCAGGTACTTATATCCTGTTTGACAGAGACATTTTTGTAGAGGCAAGCAGCCAATACAGGTGGACGCTGAGTTATGTTTCGTTCGATGGATTGCTCAGTGAACAGGTTATTACTGATTTGGATCATGAGCTTCTATTTAACATCAGCCGAACCACTCTCAGATACACGAATGGCCGTCCAACAGTTTTCGGATCGGACCTTAATGATGTTGAAACAACCTTGGTAAGAATCGATATCGAAAGTGGCGAGGCGGATACCTGGCTTGTCACAGCATCGTCAGGTGCCGTGTGTGACACACTATTATCTGGGATCTCCCCCGATGGGCACTGGCTGGCAGCCGATTGTATCTGGCAAGGCAGGCACTATGGCTATCTCGTGGATCTCGAAGAGGATAATGGCAAGGTAATCTCCCTGCCATATGAGTGTAGGAACCCTACATCTGGAGACTTGGAGTTCTACTGGACCTACGAGAACCAGCTTCTCACCTGGTGCAGTACAGGTTTCAATCGTGCCATTGCCTGTCTGGTATCACCCCGAAATGGCAGATCCCAATGCCAGCAAGTCGATTACAGTTTGATTTATGGCTTGTCTCCTTATTCCAGTTCTGTGATCTTGAGCAGTGAACAGACAGAGGAGCCATACCGGCGCATATTCCTAACAGACCTGGCCTGTCTGCAAAACCAGCAGGCATGTGATGAGATTGCAGAGATATGCAACATTCCATATTGGACGGGTTGTGGCGGCGAATGGGATAAAACGGGGCAGTATTTGATTTGGTCGGCAACTATCAGCACCAATCTACAAGATTTCTCTACGAACGCATATCTGGTCGATCTCGATGCAGGCAATACCGAGACACTATTTGCTGGACAACCTGAGTATTGGTCTCTGATTGGGTATTCTCCTGACGACCGGTGGATTGCATTCGATATTAGAGATGACGATATAGCCCTCATCTCGCTGGACAGTAGGATTGTCCGGAGAATACAAATAGATGGCTCCTTCCTCGGCTGGTATGTAGTCCCATGATTGCCTCCCAATGTGACCATGAATGATCTCGGCAAACGAAAACAACCTGCCAGGTTGGTGTCCAGGTTTATCTGGATTCTCTTTGTTGTTTTTCCCCTTGGCTGCGGTCCAGGGACAGATGCTGTGCCCCCGGCAACGGATACCCCGATGCAGCCTGTTCCTTCGGCCACGGTCACGGCTACTGCCCGGCCAACATTAACTCCATCACCAACCTCAATTCCATTCCCGGTCGAAGTGATCGATCTTGGCAGCCGAGAGATCGAGATTTCACAAGAGTTTTTGACATTATCGCAAAACACTTATTTGTTGTATGAAGAATTCATCTCCGGCTACCCAGGCAATGAAGATTCCTACGTCTTTAGGTACATGTCTCAAGATGGGACACACGTCGGTATGATCATAGATTCGATCACAAGTGGGTTGCCATTGACTTGGTGGTCAGTTTTACGGTATTCTGATTCTCAGCCTTTTGTCTTTATGGCTGGACGTGGTTTCACAGATGGGTTTCTTATCATTCGTGTTGGTCTACAGAATGGGGAGGTCCATACCTGGCAAATCATTGCGAACGGTGACAGCAAATGTCCCACAGCTGCTCCAGTTATATCTCCAGATGGGCGATGGCTGGCAGCCGATTGTGCCTGGCAGGGTAAACACTATATCTATCTTGTGGATTTTGAATCAGGAGATGGGATGGGATTCTCCCCACGGGGTTATGACTATGAATGCCGAGACCCTGTTGAAGGGTACAGAAAATGGGACTTCATCTGGGATTCTGAGGGCAGGCTTATGACGTGGTGCAGTACTGCAGTACCGGATACAACCGAGCCATCGAATGTCTCGTCACTCCCCAGGGAGGAAATTACCAGTGCCAGGCGGGTGACTTCGACAAGGTCTTGGGTTGGTCTCCCGATGGCAGCATGGTAGCGTTCTTTCAAGATCAGCCGAATAGGGCTGAGTCGTATTACTACCTCGATGATGCTGCTTGCCTTCAAAACCGGCAGACTTGCGGGGAGACTATTAGGATCTGTGATAATCCCAATTGGATCGGCTGCGATTTTGCATGGGATAGGACTGGGGATAACTTAGTTATCTTAGGACTAACCAGTACCAATCTTCAGGACTTCTACACTCATGTTTCTCTCTTCAATATTGACAATCGCAGTACCGAGGAATTATTCTCAGGACAACCCGGAGATTGGCAGTTGTTTGGTTTCTCGCCGGACAACCGGTGGGTGGTGTTTAACGCGGGTGAAGTCGCCCTATTCTCGCTGGACAGCCATCTCCTTCGCCGGACTCCGACCGAGGGCGGATTCCTCGGCTGGTATGTAGTCCCATGATAACCCTACAAATGTGACCATGAATGATCTCGGCAAAGGAAAACAACTTGCCAGGTTGGTGTCCAGATTTATCTGGATGATCTTCGTTGTGGTCGCGCCCCTGGCGACCATTGTAGTCTCCCTTGGCTGCGGTCCAGGGATGGACGCTGTGCCCCCAGCAACGGATACACCGACGCAGCCTGTTCCTTCGGCCACCGTCACGGCTACTGCCCGGCCATCGCCTACGCCATCGCCTACAGCGATTCCTTTTCCCGTCGAGGTGGTCAATCTGGGTATGCGAGAGATCGAGATTTCACCAGAGTTCTTGAATCTC
>JBDRPT010000048.1:0-4897 GCA_043826785.1 Chloroflexota bacterium
CTGTCCGTCAGGAGTAGACCCTGAGGTCTGGGCGCGGCTACCTGAAAATGAAAGACGTGATTGGTTGTTGTATCTTTGGAGGTCGAATGAGTACTGGGCCTGGAGAGACCTGGCGCTCTATTCCCTGCCGGGTACTCACAATACGATTACTGCATATGCAGTTGCCGGGACTATCTTGGAGCTAACTGGGAGGACTGAACAGCATGGCGGCCAGACCTGGTGCCATGTGCTGTTTACAACCAGCTATGGGACTTTTGTACAGGCATGGGTGCCCTATGCCTATCTTGAGAAGACGAGACTGGATGGGACTCTGTTTGATGTTGTAAGTACAAGGACTGGACAAACGACGGATAAAGCTGAATTCGAATACCATATTGGTGTTAGTGATGTCGTAGCTATTGCTGATATTTATCGCATAAACCCCGATACCGGAAGAGAAATATCTGAGACTGTGCAATATATAATGTGGCCTCTCAACTCAAAAGGAATAGGTCCAAAAATCGATAATCTCTGCGGTGCGTTTTGTGTGGCTTTTTTGAGTGGAGATGAGATCGGTGCTTTCTTGGAGAAATGGACCAGCCGTCATCCGGATTACAAGACAGATCAGACCTCACTCTGCTATAAACCCCTGGTCGCAAATCAGCCTTATGATATCGGGGTTGTAAAGGATATGCTCGATACCTATGGTTTCCGCTACGAGAAATACACTCTGGGCGAGGTATCGCCGATCCGCTTCAAGACCGCTCTTGAGGCCAGGGGGTATCTGATCGCCGGTGTTGGAATGAGTAGTGGATCTGGCGGCATACTGGCAACAGGCCAAACCGGGCATTGGGTGGTGGTGACAGACGTTGAGTTCCGCGGCGCAGAAGCCTACGTGCGCATCTACAACCCCTTCATGAACCGCTATGAGACCTATGATTACGAGACATTCTGGTTCGCCTTCCAGCACTCTGGGACCGGGAGTATGAATGGCATTTGGGTTACAAAATGAACTCGCGTAATAAGGAGCCTAATAAATATGAACGTGAAGAAATCCACAGAAGGGCGATTGATTGCTGCAACTCTCTGCTTATCTATACTAATCGTTTCGTGTGTAATCCCCTCGCCAACACCCACATTGACCAGCCCGCCTGATGTAACCCCGACAGTGACTTTCTCACCCACGCGAACCGCTTCCGCGACAGTCCGGGAACCCACCTCAACTAGGATGTACCCGTATATCGAGGTGGTGGATGAGGGCATAACCCAGCTCGAGTTGACCCCGGAGTTTATAGAGTTACCCCCCGGGCAATATCTTGCCTATCTGTCATGGGGGTCAACTGAAGATCAGACGTTGGATATGCTCATGTACATCTCCCCTCGGCGTCAGTATCAGGGGCAGGTGCTCTCGGGGGAAACACAAGCATCTTTTTTCCGAGTAGACTCCTTATTACCTGATGCACGTATGATGGTAAAAATAGCCTATAACGAGACGATGCCTTTTGTATATCTGGTCTATCGCAATGACAATGGGTCTGAGCAAGTCGTAATTCGTGTGTTGAACTTAACCAATGGCGAGATGCAAAGATGGAGAGTGGTCGCCACCCCCGGAAGCCTATGCGACTTTGCCGGAGGAACTGGCGCAAACCATTTTTATGTGCCTCTCCTGTGCAAATATCGGCAGACCGAAACCCTGGTCTTACTCGATCCTGTGGCAGGCACCAGCAGGAACTATGTACTTGAGAATTGGTGCACTGATAGTAATAATCTAGTTGTTAGGTTTAGAGGTATAGATTGGCTGGCAGATGACAGGGTATGGGTGTTTTGCCAGGGGCGAGATTACTTCACAATGTCAGGCTGCATGCTCTCATTGCAGACTGGTGATTTGATGTGTGTGCGGGATATAGGCGCTGTTCGAGCTGTTTCCCCGATTGATAATAC
The DNA here is from genome assembly GCA_043826785.1 of Chloroflexota bacterium. GTDB lineage: Bacteria > Chloroflexota > Anaerolineae > Anaerolineales > Villigracilaceae > JBDRPT01. Next base: position 1,921 of record JBDRPT010000048.1, read on the forward strand.
GGTTATTGCCGTAGGACAAGGATCTCAAGCCGGAGAGTATTACTACTATGTTACCGAGGCGGATTGCATCATTGACGAATCGCGGTGTCTGGAAATGGTAAAGATAGCGAGAATCAACGGAAGTACCGAGCAGTTCACTTGGAGCAATGATGGGGCAACGATTGGATATTCATCAAGTGAGTCTAGCGATAATATAAATTTCTATACAACGCTAGCGCTGGTGGATCCGCGTGATGGATCCATACAACTGATTACCCAAGGGTTGCGAGGAACCCATTCGGTTGATGATTTTTCACCTGATGATCAGTGGGTTACACTTTGGGGTTTTCCAATCATGAGCTGGGTCTCACTGGAAACCGGTGAGTTATTTCAGTTAGCAGACTCACACTTTATCGGCTGGCTGGTGAACCCATAAGCGCCCTACGAATGTGACCATAAACCATCCTCGCAGGTGCAATCAGTTTGCTAAGATACCTTCCAGATCTATGGTGAGATCTGCATCGGTATCTCTATGCATATGCCTCCTGTTCGGGTCGTGTGTCACCACCTCGCCAACCCCGACCAATATGGTCGCGACTTCGGCGACCAAACCGCCTGCTGCAACTGCGACAACGAATGTCCCGCCCACCAGGACGGCTTCGCCTACGGTCCGGGTTCCCACCCCGACCACATCGCCCCTGGATATCCGGGTGCGGGACGAGGGGGTCACTCAGCTCGAGCTGACCGGGGAGTTCCTGGCGCTGCCATCAGGACAATACATGATTTACAACGAGTATGAGATACGCGTAAATGTTGCGGTTACTTTACAAGTCTCATTCTCATCCATGGACCGCCAATCCCGGGGGCCAATCCTGTCCCCGGCATCGATCGAGCTGCTCTACCGGGATGATCCGAGGATGCCTGACGCTTGGTCTTGGGATGTGGTCAGCGTTTATCAGGATACTTCGATGCTGCATGTTGTGTTATCCAATTATTCGGAGCAGGTGTTGGTCCGGGCGCTCGACCTGCAGAATGGTGACATGCGCACCTGGAGGCTGGTCGCCCAGACCGGATCGGAATGTCGACATTTCATGTCGGTTAACCCGAACGAGGAGTGGCTGTCGGTCATCTGCAAGCGGAGGGATGTCAGTGCCCTGTACCTCTTCGATCCTGTGCAGGGCTCCGAGATGGCGATCGATCTGAGTTCCAGCCCCTGCATGCGCTACAGTGTCCGCGCCGACTGGCAGGAGCAATGGATCGGCGATGACCGCATCTGGGTCTATTGTAACGCGGAAGGGGGAGGTACTTTCTCTAAGTCGGGCTGCCTGGTGTCTGTGGCGACGGGGGAGGTTGCCTGCCGGGAGGAAGTGGATTGGTTGAAAGCTGTTTCCCCGGATGGCGAAGAGATCATCTTGAGAGAAGAACCTGGATATCCCGAAGATGATTATTATTACATCGCGGATGTGGGCTGTTTGACGGATGAGGCCGCCTGCCAGGAACTGGGCAGGATCGAGCAGATGGTTGTAGGAATGAGCTCGTCGTTTGCCTGGAATCACACCGGCAGCGAGATCGCATATTCAACAGCCTGGTCGCCCACCACCACCAATTTCCACACCATCCTGGCGCTGGTAGATGGGGAGGATACCACCCTGCGGGTGGTCGCCCAGGGGATATCAGGTGCTCGTTATGTGCTTGGCTTCTCGCCGGACGATCAGTGGATTCTGTTGGGTGAAGGCGATGTGGCTTGGGTTTCTGTGGCGACGGGATATGTGCATCAAATCCCGGGTGTCGGGTTCGTAGGCTGGTATGTAGTCCCATGATAGCCCTACAAATGTGACCATGAATGATCTCGGCAAACGAAAACAACCTGCCAGGTTGGTGTCCAGGTTGATCTGGATGATCTTCGTTGTGGTCTTCCTCGGCTGCGGTCCAGGGGTGGACGCAGTGCCATCGGCGATCGTTCCCCCTACGCAGCCTGTTCCTTCGGCCACCGTCACGGCTACTGCCCGGCCATCGCCTACGCCATCGCCTACAGCGATTCCTTTTCCCGTCGAGGTGATCGATCTGGGTATGCGAGAGATCGAGATTTCACCAGAGTTCTTGAATCTCCAAGGAGGTTCCTACTTGTTGTATGGAGACTTCATCTCCGGTCATCCTGGCAACGAAGACCGCCTGGTATTTCGTTATATGTCTCAGGATGGAACACAGGCAGGATCGATCTTTGATTCAAGCACAAACGGATTACCAGCGAGGTGGTGGCCAGAGTTGCGTGCTATTGATACACAGCTTTATGTTTTTCTGACAGATTATAGCGGTTCAAATGGAACGACTTTTGTCTATCGCGTTGGTTTGCTCAATGGAGAAGTGGAGACTTGGCAGATTATTTCACATTCTAATTTGGTTTGTAACACTTATGCAGGGTTTGTCTCACACGATGGACGCTGGTTGGCAGTCGATTGCATCCGTTCCCGGGAGCACTATATCTACGTGTTGGATCTCGAATCTGGCACAGGGATGGCGGTCTCTCCACGGGGGTATGAATGCCGGGATCCATCTATAGGTCATTTCGAGTGGGAGTTCGCCTGGACCCCTGAAAACCAGCTTCTCTCCTGGTGCAGTGTTGGCTATAATCGCGCGAATGAGTGCCTTGTCTCCCCTCAAGATGGTGAATACCAATGCTGGACAGGTGACTTGGACCGGGTATTGGGCTGGTCTCCCGCCGGGAATATGGTGGCTCTTTATCGGGATTCGGAAAATTCAGATGACCAGTATACATATTTTGATGATGCAGCCTGCATCCAGGATGGACGCTCGTGTGAAGCGAATTTGCGCATTTGCAATACGCGCGATGACAGCGCCGGCTGCACCTTCGCCTGGGATGGAACGGGCGAATCGGTCGCATGGACAGAGAGTTGGTACAAAGATATCCCGGGACACTATTTCTATTCCAGCCTTCAGGTGATGGATCTTAGTACCGGCGATAACCGCACATTGTTTT